>CAYJMF010000049.1:0-35093 GCA_964370855.1 uncultured Planctomycetota bacterium
CCGGCGGGGGGATCCTGCGCCCCCTCCCCCGTCCCCCCCGGGGGGGGTCCGGCGCGCGGGCGATGTGCCACGCCCGGGAGCACCCGCCCGACTCCGTTCACCGAACGCCGATCCCCGCCGATCTGCTACCGTTCCGTGGCCCCCCCATGCCCGAGGACCCCCCCCCGCCGGCCCGCCGCGACGTCCGGATCCCGATCCTGGTGCTGCTCGCCGTCGTTCTCGGCGCTGCGGCCGGCATCTGGACGGAGCACCCCCTCCTCGTCCGGATCCTCCTCCTTCTGACCGGGGCGGCCGCGGGCATCGTCCTCCTCCTCCTGAGGGCGCGGGTCAGGGACCGGAACCGGAGGAAGCGGCTGGAGGGGGAGGTCCGGGAGAGGACCCGCGCCCTCGAGAGGACGGAGGAGAGGGCGAGGAGCCTCTTCCTCTCCAGCGTGGACGCGATCCTCACCTTCGACGAGGCCGGGCGCATCGAGTCCCTCAACCCCGCCGCGGAGGCTCTCGTCGGCGTGCCCGCCGGCGACCTCGCGGGCGGCGACCTCCGGACCCTGCTCCCCGCCGCCGAGCACCCGGGCCTCGACGATCTCCTCCGGGAGGCGCGGACCCCCTCGCATCGTGGCGACGCCGCGCCCCGCCTCCGCGAGTTCACCCTCCTCCCGCGGGGCGGGCCCCCGGTGCCCGTGGAGGCGGCCATCGGCTTCCTCCCCGGCGGCGAGGGGCCGCGTTTCATCGCCACCCTCCGCAACGTCTCCGACCGCAAGGCGGCGGAGCGGGAGCGCGACCGCTTCTTCAACATCACCATGGACCTCCTCTGCGTGGCCGACCCGCAGGGGCGCTTCCGGCGCGTCAACTTCGCCTTCGCCCAGGTCCTCGGCCACGACCCCGCGACCCTCGAGGGAAGGGCCTTCCTCGACTTCGTCCACCCCGAGGACCGGGAGCGCACGGCGGAGGCGACGGTGCGGGCCGCCTCGGGGGTGCCCGTCATCGGCTTCGAGAACCGCTTCCTCACCCGTTCCGGATCCGCCCGCTGGATGGAGTGGACGGCGGTGCTCGCCCCGGAGACGGGCCTCATCTACGCCGCGGGCCGGGACGTCACGAGCCAGAAGGCCGCCGAGCGGGCCCTGATGCGGGCCAAGGAGGAGGCCGAGGAGGCGACCCGCGTGAAGTCCGCCTTCCTCGCCAACATGACCCACGAGATCCGCACCCCCATGAACGCGGTGATCGGGATGGCGGATCTCCTTCTCGACACGGAGCTCGGCCCGGAGCAGCGGGAGTACGCCGAGGTCATCCGCAGGGGGGGCGACACGATGCTCTCCCTCGTCAACGACGTCCTCGACTTCTCCAAGCTGGAGTCCGGCCGCATCGAGCTCGAGGAGAGCGCCTTCCCCCCGGTCTCCTGCGTGGAGGACGCGCTGGAGCTGGCCTCCCCCCTCGCCTCCCTGGCCGGCCTCGACCTCGCCTACGAGGTCGCCCCCGGAACCCCGGAGGTGGTCTCCGGCGACCCGACCCGCATCCGCCAGATCCTGGTGAACCTCGTCGGCAACGCGGTGAAGTTCACGGAGAGGGGATCCGTGACGGTGTCCCTCGGCTCCGCCCCGGCGGCCGGAGGGCGCGCCCTCCTCTCCTTCACCGTGACGGACACCGGCATCGGCATCCCCGGGGACCGGGTCGGCCGCCTCTTCCGCTCCTTCAGCCAGGTGGACGCGAGCACGACGCGGAGGTTCGGCGGCACGGGCCTCGGACTGGCCATCTGCCGGGGGCTCTGCGAGCGGATGGGCGGCACCATCGAGGCGTCGAGCAAGCCGGGCCGCGGGTCGAGCTTCCGGTTCACCGTGGCGGTGGATCCCCTCGAGGCGTGCGCCGTCGGGGCGCCCGGTTCGGGGGACCCCGACCTCGGGGGCCGGCGCATCGGCATCGTCGCACCGGAGACGGAGAGCCGGAGGGTGCTCGCGGATCTCCTCCGCGGCCGGGGCGCGGAGGTCGCCGTCTCCGCGACCGTCGCCGAGGCCGCCGGCGCGTTCCCGTCGGGGAAGGGCGCCGACCTCCTGATCCTAGACCGGGACGCCCCCGGAGCCGCGGAGGGGGATCCCGTGGGGACCCTGCACGCGGCGGCGGGCCGCGCCGTTCCCGTCCTCGTGCTCTCCCCCCTCGCCCGCGTCCGCGATCTCGCATCGCTGCGTGAGAGGAGCACCGGCGTCCTCACGATCCCCCTGCGCCACTCCGCCGTCCTCGAGACCGTCCACGCGGTCCTCGAGGGGCGCACCCCGGCCCGCCCCCCCCGCCGGCCCGCGACGGGCTCCCCGGGGCTCCCGCAGCTCCCCCCCATGCGCATCCTCCTCGCCGAGGACAATCCCGTGAACCGGCAGGTGGCCCTCGGCATGCTGGCGAGGCTCGGCGCCACCGCCGACGTCGCCGTGGACGGGAGGGAGGCCGTGGACGCGGCGGGGCGCGTCGCCTACGACGTCGTCCTCATGGACGTGCAGATGCCGGAGATGGACGGCATCGCGGCGGCCCGGATCCTGCGCGCCGGCCTCCCGAGGGGGAGCCGCCCCCGCATCATCGCCATGACCGCCGGCGCCTCCGCGGAGGACCGCGCCGCCTGCGAGGCCGCGGGGATGGAGGACTTCGTCGGCAAGCCCGTGCGCGCCGAGGAGTTCCGCGCCGCCCTCGCCCGCGCCGCCGAGGCCCTCGGCTCCGCCGCCGCCGCGCGGGCGCGGGAGGGATCCCTCCTCGACCGCTCCATCCTCGACGGCCTCCGGGGGCTCTCCCATCGCGGCGACGGGAGGCTCTTCGGGGAGATCCTCGACCTCTACTTCGTGAACGGGCCCCGCCTGGTCGCGGAACTCTCCGCGGCCGTCGCCGCCGGCGACGCTCCCCTCGCGCGCCGGGCGGCCCACGGGCTCCGCGGCTCGAGCCACAACGCCGGCGCCCGCGCCCTCGGGGAGGCCGCCGCCGCGGTGGAGTCCGCGGCCATCGAGGGGGACCTCGCCGCCGCCGGCGCCCGACTCCCGGAGATCGAATCCCTCCTGGCCCGCACCCTCGAGGCGCTGCGGGCGGAGCGGGAGCGGCCCGCCTAGAGGGGGATACGGTACCCGACCCGATTCATCGGGGTTGGGCTCGAGACATCCGGCCCCCGACGGGTCTCCTCGCGGTTGCGCGCGGGTCCCGGAATGGATGCGTCCCTGAACGACGGGACGCCTCCATTCCGGGACCGTTGGAGAGGCGGTGGATCCGGGACGCCCTCCGGCGCCGCGGGGGGATCCCCGGTATCGGGGCATGGATCCAGGGGACGGCGTTCACCGTTCGTGCTTTGAAGTCACCGGAACTCCGCTGGATGCACTTCGTCTCCGCTCTTCCCGAGCCCCGATCCCGCACCCCTTCCCGCCGCGAACCCGCTCGACCAGGCCCACTGGAAGTTGAAGCCCCCGAGCCTCCCCGTGGCGTGGCAGGCCTCGCCGCAGAAATGCAGCCCCGGGGCGAAGCGGCTCTCCAGGGTGCGGCGATCGAGTTCGCGGAGCGGGACGCCGCCGGCGGTCACCTCGGCCTTCGCGAATCCCTCGGTGCCGCGCACCTCGAGGTCGAGGCGGCAGAGCCCGTCCCCGGCGGCGCGCCTCTCCTCCCGGGTGAGCTGGGAGAGCGGCTTCCCCGACGCGGGGACGGCGATCTCGAGGAGCCGGCGCGGCACCCTCCCCGCGAGGACCGCGCCCGCCGTGAGCCGGGGCGTCCGCTTCGCCGCGGCGAGGAGGAACTCCTCGACGACCCGCGGCTCCGCGGGGACCGGCGCGTCGGGGAGGCAGGACCCCGGCGCCTTCGCGAGCCCGAGGAAGCCCCCCCAGGGGCCGTCGGGATCGGCGAGGGTCCAGAAGTCGGCCCGCACGCGGATCTCCCCCGCACCTCGCCGCGCCCGGGCGTACCAGAGCGAGGCGTCGAGGGCCGCCGGGCCGCTCACGCCCCCGTGGGTGAACAGCAGGCTCCCCGCCGTCCGCCCGAGGTTCCGGCCCGCCTCGTCCTCCACGGTGAGGATGGCGGGGAGGGTCACTCCCGCCAGCCGCTCCGGGGTCCCGCAGCGCAGCGCCGCCAGCGCCGGCACCGGCTCGGCCACGGCGTGCCCGAACCCCGCCGCGAGGCCGTAGGCGAATCCCGTGGAGCCCGTGGCGGGGACCGACTTCCCCCCCGTGGCGAGGACGACGCGGCGGGCCGGCCGCCCGTCCACGAGCCAGCCCCCGCCCTCCCCGTCCCGGACGACGGCCGCCGTATCGACGCCGAACTCCCTTTCGACGCCCGCCTCCTCCAGGGCGCCGAGGAGCGCCCCGAGGACCGCCTTCGCGCCCCCCTCCACGGGGAAGAGCTTCCCGACGGGCTCCTCGGCGAGGTGCACGCCGCGGGCGCGGAAGAACTCCCGCACGGAGGAGGCGGGGAACCCCGCCAGCATCCCGCGCACGACGGGCGGCGCGTCGGTGTCGTAGTCGCGGTCGCGGACGAGGACGTTGGTGACGTTGCAGCGGCCGCCGCCGCTGACGAGGATCTTGCGGCCGGGGCGCTCCTTGCCGTCGAGGAGGAGGACCGAGGGGGCGTCGCCAGGAACGGGCACGCTCCTCCCCTTCGCGTCCAGCGCCCCCCGCGCCGCCAGCGCCGCGAACATTCCCGCGGCCCCGGCCCCGATGACGACGACGTCCCGCCGCTCCCCGCTCACGGGAGCACCTCCAGCGCCTGGGCCTTGAAAACGCAGACCACCTCGGCGCCGGGGGCGATCCCGAGTTCGCGCACCGCCCCCTCCGTGAGGTCCGCGACGAGGACCTGCCCCGCGTCCACGGAGACGCGCACGACGGGCCCCGCGACCGCGACGGCGATTACCCGCCCGTGGAGCGCGTTGCGGGCGGAGAGCTCCGTCGGGGCGTGGCGGGCGAGGAGGAGGGCGGCGGAGGGGAGGCGGCCCCACCGGGGCCCGTCCACCACGGCGCCCTCGGCGACGGAGACCTCCCGCCCGGAGAGGAGAGCGCGCCCCGGCGCCCCCTTCTCGACCGGGGGCTCCAGGCGCAGCAGGTTGTCCACGCTCCCGTGGACCGGCCCGTGGCCGAGGACCTCGGCGGCGGGCCCGGTCTCGACGGCCCTCCCCGCCTCCATGCGGACGACGGTGCGGGCGAGGCGGAGGACCTCGGTGCGCTGGTGGCTGACGAAGAGCGCCGGGATGCGGAACTCCCCGGCAACGCGCTCGAGGAAGGCGAGGGCGCGGAGGCGTGCCGCCTCGTCCAGCGCCGAGATCGGCTCGTCGAGGAGGAGGAGGCGGGGGCCGGACAGCAGCGCCCTCCCGAGGGCGACCCTCTGCCGCTCGCCGCCGGAGAGGGCGCCGGGGGCGCGGGCGAGGAGCGGTCCCATCTCGAGGACGGCGACGACGCGGTCGAAGTCGAGGGCCCCGCCGCGGGCGGCGCGGCCCTCGCCGAAGCGGAGGTTCCGCTCGACGGTCATGTGGGGGAAGAGGAGCGCCTCCTGGGGGACCCAGCCGACGCGGCGATCCTCGGGGGGGAGGCGGTAGTCGCGGTCCCAGTCGAAGAGGACGAACTCCCCGAGGGCGACGCGGCCCCGCTCCGGGTCGGGGATGCCGGCGATGGCGGCCAGCGTCGTGGACTTCCCGCACCCCGTGGGGCCGAAGAGCGCGGCGACGGGGAGGGCGTCGTCGAAGGGGACCTTGAAGTCGGCGTCGAGGGAGAACTCCTTCGACACCCGTCGGCGGGCGAGGACGTCGAGGGTCGTCACGCGGGCCTCCGCCGGAGCGCCCACTCGCCGGCGGCCAGCAGCCCGAGGGCGATGGCGACGGACAGCAGCGCCGGCCGCCAGGCGGCCCCGAACCCGCCGGGGGTCTGGAGCATCGTCCAGACCTCGAGGGGGAGCGTGCGCGTCTCGCCGGCGACGTTGCCCGCGAAGACCATGGTCGCGCCGAACTCGCCGAGGGAGCGGGCGAAGGCCAGGATCGCCGCGGCGACGACGCCCCCCTTCGCCAGCGGAAGGGAGACGGCGAGGAAGGTCCGGATGCGGCCCGCGCCCAGCGTCCGTGCGACGGCCTCCATGCGCGGGTCCACCTGCTCGAAGGCGAGGCGGCAGGCTCGGAGCGCGAGGGGGAACCCCATGACCGCGGCGGCGATGACCGCGGCGGCGGTGGTGAAGGCGATGTCGAGGTCGAGGCTCTCGAGGACCGGCCCCATCACGCCCCGCCGGCCGAAGAGGAGGAGGAGCCCCCATCCCGTCACCACCGGCGGCACGACGAGGGGGAGCATGAGCCCGGTCTCGACGAGGACCTTCCCGGGGAACGTCCGCCGCGCGAGAAGCCATCCCCCCGCGACGGCGAAGGGGAGCGCGAGGAGCGTGGCGACCGCGCCGACGAAGAGGCTGAGGAGGAGGGGGGTCACTACCGCTCCTCGCCGGGGATGCCGAAGCCGGCAGCGCGGAAGGCGGCCGTCGCATGGGGGCCGCGGAGCCAGACCAGGAAGCGCCCCCCCGGACCGTCGCTCCCGTCGAGGAGGAGGGCGGCGACGCGGGCCTCGATGCCGGGGAACTCGGCCGCATCGATTCCGGGCACGAATTCGGAGGGGATCCTCGGGTACGCCTGGACCGTCGGAAGGCCCGACACCGCTGCATCCGTCCTGTAGACGATTCCCGCGTCCGCCTCGCCCCGCTGGACCAAGGCCAGGGCCGCCCTCACCGACTCGCAGGAGACGAGCCGGTCCCGGCATTCCTCCCAGAGTCCCAAGCTCTCGAGGCCCCGCCGGGCGTACCGGCCCGCGGGGACGTGTTCCGGATCCCCGATGGCGATTCGCCGGATCCTGGCGAACGCTGGATCCCCGTCCGCGGACAGGGCACCGAAGATCGCGTCGCCTCCACCGATCACTCCAGATCGGTCGATATCGATGCGTCCCACCAGAAGCGCGGCGGAAGGCCCGGCGAGCACGACGACGAGCCGGTTCGTCAGGAGCACGCCCCCGTCGTGCCCTCCTATCCTGCTCCTCACGAACTCGACCCACTCCTCGTCCGCCGACAGGAAGAGGTCGCAGGGGGCGCCCTGCACGATCTGGTGGGCGAGGGTGGAGGAGGCGGCGAGGTTCAGCACGACCTTCGTGCCGGTCTCCTTCTCGTAGACGGGAGCGAGGCGTGTGAGGACGTCGGTCAGGCTCGACGCCGCGAAGACGCGGACCTCGGGAGGGGACTCCTTCCCGCAGGCGCCGAGACCGGCGGCCGCGCCGCGCAGCGCGGCCGCGACGGCGATCCTCACCGGGCCTTCTCCACCACGACGTTGGTGGCCTTCACGACCGCCGACACCGCCACCCCCGGCGCGAGCCCGAGGGACTCCACCGCCTCCCGCGTGAGCAGGGAGACGATGCGGAAGGGCCCGCTGCGGATCTCCACCTGGGCGCTCACCCGGTCCTTCACCACGCGGACCACGATCCCCGGGAACCGGTTGCGCGCCGATTCGCGGGAGGTCTCCGGGTCCTCCGTCGGCGCCCGCTTCGCCGCGTAGCGCGCGAGGTCGCGGCCGTCCACGACCCGCTGCCCGCCCTTCGTGCGCTTCGCCTTCAGCGTGCCCGCGTCCGCGAGCCGCCGCACCGTGTCCGCGGAGACCCCGAGGATCCCCGCCGCCTCGCCGAGCCGGTATTCGGTCATGCGAGAAATCTAACCGGGAACCCTAGCAAGAGGAAGGTTCCAACGGCGAAAGGCGGGGACGTTCTCAAGTTATAAAGTTATTCCACTGTTCCCCCCGGGACCTGCCACGGGGGGTTGCGGAATAACTTTATAACTTGAGAACGTCCCCGCCTTTTCGCTACTCCTCGAAGGCGGCGATCTTCCCTGCCACCGCGCTGGCGGCGACGGTGAGGGGGGAGGCTAGCCAGAGCTTGCCGGGGCCGGAGCGGCCCTTGAAGTTGCGGTTGATGGCGGAGACGGTCACCTGGTCGGCGGTCGCCGACACGCCGGGCCCGCAGCCGATGCAGGCGCCGCAGCCCGGCGGGATCACCGTCACCCCGGTCTTCTCGAAGATCTCCACGTACCCCTTCGCCTTCGCGTAGGCCGCCACGTCCTCGGACCCGTACTGGATGAAGAACGCGACCCCCGGCGCCACCCGCTTCCCGGCGTCGAGCGCCGCCTTCATCACCCGCGCGTACATGTCGAGGTCGTCCCGCTTCCCCGCCGTGCAGGAGCCGCCGTAGGCGATGTCGATGCGCACGTCCCCGATGGCCTCCACCTCGGCCCCGTTGGTCGGGTCCGAGGGGATCCCCTTGTCCGGGTCCCCCGGCGTCGCCACCATGGGCTTGATCTCCGCGAGATCGATGCGGTGCACCCCGCCGTGGTACGTCGCCCCGGCATCGGGCGCCACGGCCCGCTTCCGCGCCACCGCGACGTCGAAACCCGGCCGCCGCTCCGCGAGCCACTTCATCGCCACCTCGTCGGCCTCGCAGATCCCCGTCTTCGCCGTGCACTCCGTCGCCATGTTCGTCAGCGTCGCCCGCTCGTCCATGGAGATGGAGGCGAGCCCGGGACCCCCGAACTCCATCACCCGGTCCAGCGTCTCCTGCCGCCGCGCGAAGGTCGCGAGGATGTGCAGGATGAGGTCCTTGGCCGCGACCCCGGGGCGGAACTTCCCGTGCAGTTCGAACCGGATCGACTCCGGCACCGTGACGTTCGTGAACCCCGCGTGGGCGAGTGCGGCGTACTCCGTCGCCCCCACTCCCCAGGCGAGCGCGTTGTTCCCCCCGCCCATGCAGGTGTGGGAATCCGTCGCCTGCACGAGGTCCCCCGGGTCGAGGAACTTCTCCCGCGCCACCTGGTGGCAGATGCCCGGCGACACCCCGTCCTTCGCCGCGTAGTCCCGCACCCCGGTGTGCCGTTGGAACTCGTTCTGGAGGTCGCGCAGCAGCTGGATCTTCGCGGAGAAGGGCGCCATCCGGGGCACCCCGTCGGCGTAGATGAGGTGGTCCTCGAAGACCGCGAGCTTCGACGCGTTCTTCACCCCGTAGCCCGGCCCGTACTCCTCGCGGAGGAAGTGGTGGACCTGGGCCGTCGTGAACTCGTGGGAGTAGCCGGCGTCCACGTTCACCATCACCGCGTCCCCGGGCTCGAGCACCGTGGACTCGGGGAGCCCGACGAGGTGGCGCGCGAGGATCTTCTCCGCCATGGTGCGAGGGCGGGGCTTCCTCTCCGGCAGGGGAGGGACCTTCACCCGCCCCTCGGCCAGCGCCTTGCTGAAGGGGAAGAGCCCGCCGTGCTCCACGATGAGCCGCTCCACCGGGTCCATGCCCTTCGTGAACTCCGCGAGGGGGACCTTCTCCCCCTTCTGCAGGCGGCGGAGCACCGCGTGGTCCGCCATGAGCACGCCCTGGCTGATGTTGTTGCGCGCGTGGATGGGGGCGAAGGAGGCGGCGACGGCGATGCGGATGCCGCTCCACTTCTCCGCCTGCACCGCCGTCTCGCGGGAGGAGCCGGTCCCCTTGCGGAAGCCGGACACGATGACCTCGAAGTTCCCGTCGCGGAGCGCGTCCTGCTCGAAGAGCCGCTTCCCGTCCACGACGAGCCCGGCGTAGGCGTTGCGCGCGATGTCCTCGGGCCGGTAGTCGAAGCAGACCCAGGCCGGGGTCATGGCGTCGGTGTTCACGTCGTCGAGGAGGTCCTCGACCTTCACCGCGTCCATGGTCAGGTCGACCTCGCCGCGGAGCTGGCGGCGGATGAGGGCGGGGTCCTTGGTGAGGAAGAGGACCCGCTTCCCGGGGTTCAGGGAGACGGTGCGGGGGGCGGGATCGGTCATGGGGCCGCGATCCTAGATCGTCCCCGCGCGCGGGGGAAACTCCACCCCCGCCGGGGCGGCGGGAGTCACGGGAATCGGAGGGGAGCGCCCTTCCTCACCCCCGGCAGTGCCTCCCCCCATCGACCCGGAGGATCTCCCCCGTCACGAAGTCCGGCCCCTCCACGAAGAAGGCCACCGCCTCGGCGACCTCCTCCGGCGTCCCGAGGCGGCCCGCGGGGATGAGCTTCTCCAGGGTCCGCCTGAGGGAGGGGGAGGCGCCCGCGGGCAGGAGGATCGCCCCCGGGGCCACGGCGTTCACCTGGATCTCCGGGGCGAGGTCCCGGGCCAGCGCCAGGGTGAGCCCGTGGAGCCCGGCCTTGCTCGCCGCGTAGGCGGGGTGGTCGGCCAGCGGACGCTCGGCGTGGATGTCCCCGAGATTGACGATCTTCCCCCGGCGGCGGCGCTTCATGCCCGGCGCGACGGCGCGGCAGAGCAGGTAGGGCGCGACGAGGTTCACGGAGAGGTGCTCCGCGAGGTCCGCCGCCGTGGACTCGAGGAAGGGGGTCCGCCGGAAGACGGAGGCGTTGTTGACGAGCACCGCCACGGGCCCGAGCCCCTTCTCCACGGCGGCGGCCAGGCGCGCGGCGGCGCCGGGGCGGGAGAGATCCGCGGGGAAGGCCCGCGCCTCGCCGCCGGCGGCGCGGATGCGGCGCACGGTCTCCGCCGCGCCGGCCCGGTCGGAGCGGCAGTGCACGGCCACCCGGCAGCCCCCCCGGGCGAGGCGGAACGCGACGGCGCGGCCGATGCGATCGGCGGCGCCGGTGACGAGGGCGACGGAACCCGCGGGGATCATCCGTCCCATTCTGCCCTCCCCCGGCCCCGGGAACCACCTCCCCGCCCCCCGGGAGGAGTCACGCCCCGGGGGTTGCCGGGCGTCACTTGGTGGCGCCCCGGGGGCGCCCCCGCGGGGCCCCGGAGGGGAGAATAACGGGTGAAGCAGGGCCGGATCCGGCCGGATCCTGAAGGAAATCTACGGAATGCTCCCGAAGCCCACCGCCCCTCGCTTGGAGGAGAGCCCCCTCCCCGCCTACCCTAGGGGGATCCCCATGACCGCCGATGCCGCCCGCCCCGCCAAGATCCCCCTGAAGAAGCACGAGTACCTCCTCAACCGGGAGCTCTCGTGGCTCGCCTTCAACGGGCGCGTCCTCGGCGAGGCCCAGGATCCCGAGGTCCCGCTCCTCGAGCGTCTCAAGTTCCTGGCCATCCTCTCCAGCAACCTCGACGAGTTCTTCATGATCCGGGTGGCGGGCCTCCTTCGGGCCGTCCTCTCCGGGGACAACTCCGCCTCCCCCGACGGCCGCACCCCCCAGGTGCAGAGGGAGGAGCTCTCCGCCGAGGTCCACCGCATGATCGACGAGGGCATGCGGGTGTACCGGGAGGAGCTCCGCCCGGAGCTGGCGCGCAACGGGATCCGCCTCCTCGACCCGGCGGATCTCGACGCCGCCCAGCGGTCCCAGGTGGGCGAGTTCTTCCACCGGGACGTCTACCCCGTCCTCACCCCGCTCGCCGTCGATCCCGGCCACCCCTTCCCCCACCTCTTCAACAAGACCATCAACCTCGCCGTGATGCTGGAACGGGACGACGGCTCGGAGCACTTCGGCATCGTGCAGGTGCCGCGGACCCTCGACCGCCTCGTCCGCCTGCCGGCCCCCGAGGGGGAGCACCACTTCCTCTTCCTCGACGCCGTCATCCGGATGCACCTCGACGAGCTCTTCGCCGGCTACGCCGTGCGCAGCGCCCACTACTTCCGCGTCACCCGCGACGGCGACCTCGCCATCGAGGAGGAGGAGGAGGACCCGCTCCTCTACGCCATCGAGCGCCAGCTGCGCCAGCGGGAGTGGGGGATCGCCGTGCGCCTGGAGGTCGAGGCGGGGATGCCGGAGAACGTCGAGCGGGTCCTGAAGGAGGCCCTGGACGTGGACGGCCTCGACGCCTACACCGTCGCCGGCCCGCTCCAGATGTCGGACCTGATGGCCATCGCCACCCTCAACCACCTACCCGCGCTCCGCGATCCCCCCTTCGCGCAGGGGGTCCGCTCCCCCCTCCGCGAGGAGGAGGATCTCTTCGCCCTCGTGGCGCGGCAGGACGTGCTCCTGCACCACCCCTACGAGTCCTTCGACACCGTGGTCCGCTTCGTGAGCGCCGCGGCGGAGGACCCGGGCGTCCTGGCCATCAAGCAGACCCTCTACCGCACCAGCGGCGACTCCCCCGTGGTGGACGCCCTCGCCCGGGCCGCCGAGAACGGCAAGCAGGTCACCGCCATCATCGAGCTGCGGGCCCGCTTCGACGAGGGGTCCAACATCGCATGGGCCCGCGCCCTGGAGCGGGCCGGGGCCCACGTGATCTACGGGCTCGTCGGGCTCAAGACCCACTGCAAGCAGACCCTCGTCGTCCGCCGGGAGGACGGGGGGCTCCGCCGCTACGCCCACCTCTCCACGGGCAACTACAACCCCGTCACGGCGCGGCTCTACACCGACCTCGGGATGCTGACGGCGGACCCGGACATCACCGCCGACATCAGCGACCTCTTCAACCTGCTCACGGGCTACGCCCGGCCGCCGAAGTGGCGGAGCATCATGACGGCGCCCCAGGGGCTCAAGGACCGGATGCTCGAGCTCATCGAGGCGGAGCGCCGCGAGGCCGAGGAGGGCCGCCCCGCGCGGATCCTCGCCAAGATGAACTCCCTCGTGGACCGCGAGGTCATCAAGTCCCTCCTCCAGGCGTGCCGGGCCGGGGTGGACGTGGACCTCGTGGTGCGCGGCATCTGCTGCGTGCGGCCCGGCGTCGAGGGGGTGAGCGAGCGCCTGCGGATCCGGTCCGTCGTGGACCGCTTCCTCGAGCACGAGCGGATCTTCGTCTTCGGCACCGGGGAGCGGACCCGCATGTTCCTCTCCAGCGCCGACTGGATGCCCCGCAACTTCCTCCGCCGGGTCGAGCTCTGCTGGCCCGTGAAGGACAGGGCCATCCAGAAGCGCATCTTCGACGAGATCCTCCACGCCTCCTTCAACGACAACCGCAAGGCCTGGAACCTGCGCCCCGACGGGAACTACGAGCGGGCGCGGCCCGTGGACGGCAGGCCCGTGCTCCGCAGCCAGGCCTGGCTCATCGACATCGAGCACCAGGCCGCGGCCGCGGTGCGCCCGGTGAAGCACGGCAAGGCCTTCGCCATGCGGCGCCCCTCCGGCGTCGGCGTGAAGGCCCGCAGGACGGCGGCCCGGAAGAAGCCGCCGCGGAAGCCGTGAAGCCCCGGCTTCGGACCCTCGCGGCCGCCGAGGTCGATGCCTCGGTGAAGCCGGACTTCGAGGCCTTCCTCAAGGCGCGGGGCAACGTCCCCAACCTCTTCGCCACCCTCGCCCGCCGCCCGGCCTACATGCGCGCCGCGGCGGCGCTGCTCCGGGAGGCGCTGGCCCCGGGCGAGGTCCCGGTGCGGCTGAAGGAACTGATCGCGGTCCGCGTGTCGCGGCTCAACGGCTGCGAGTACTGAATCGCCTCCCACACGAAGCTCGCCCGGGGGGCGGGAGCGACGGAGGCCGACCTCGCGGCGGCGGTGGACGCGACCTGCGGGGCCCTGGCGCCTCCCGAGAAAGCGGCGCTGCTCCTGGCCTCCGCCATGACCGCCGTCGGCGGCCGCGTCCCCGACGACCTCTACGCCGAGGTCCGCTCCCATTGGTCCGAGACGGCCATCGTGGAGATCGCCGCCGTGGCCGGCGCCTTCGCCATGTACAACCGGCTCGCCAACGCGCTGCAGGTCGAGGTCACGAAGTAGGGGGGAGGAGCCGGGGTGGTACCCTCGGAACCCGGTGGCGCGCCCGGGAGGGACCCCATGAACCGCGGCTCCGCAGGTCGTTGGCTTCTCGTGATCCTGGCGGCGCTGCCGCTCCTCGCCGCCGCGTCGGATTCCGGCGAGAAGCTCCGGGCGCTCCTCAAGGACGGCGAACTCTCCGGGGACTGGGTCTACGACGATCTCGACGGGGCGCTCAAGCGGGCCGGGAAGGAGGGGAAGCCGGTCCTCGCCGTGCTCCGCTGCGTCCCCTGAGGACCCTGCAAGGAGCTCGACGCGCAGTTGGCGCGTCGCGGTGACCCGGCGCTGGCTTCCCTGATGGACCGCTTCGTCTGCGTGCGGCTCGTGCAGATGAAGGGGCTCGACCTCGGACGGCTCCAGTTCGACGGGGACCAGACCCTCGCGGCCTTCCTCCTCGAGGCCGACGGGACGGTGCTCGGCCGCTGGGGCTCGCGGTCCGCGGGGCGGAAGGAGTCGGAGAAGGAGATCTCCCTCGCGGGCTTCCGCGCGGCCCTCGAGGGCGCGCTGGAACTCCACGCCGGGTTCCCGGGCAACCGGGAGGCCCTCGCGGGGAAGCAGGGCGGGAAGGTGCCCTTCTCCCGCGTCGAGCAGGTGGCGGATCTCCGGGAGCGCATGAAGGAGGACCTCCCCCGCGGCTGCATCCACTGCCACAACGTGCCCGAGGCGGAGCGGAAGGCGGCGCGGGCGGCGCGGAAGCCCCTTCCGGAGCCCCTCATGTACCCCTACCCGATGCCGGAGCGGCTCGGCCTCCGGCTCGATCGGGACACGAGGGCGGTGGTGAAGTCCGTGGACGAGGGGAGCGCCGCCGCGGCGGCGGGCCTCGCCGCCGGGGACCGGCTCCTCTCGCTCGAGGGACAGCCCCTCCTCTCGACGGCGGACGTCCAGTGGGTGCTCCACCACGCCCCCGACGAGGGGAGGATCGGGGCGCGAATCCTGCGGAAGTCGGGGAAGGAGGAGGAGATCGCCCTCGCCCTCGCCCCGGGATGGCGGAAGTACGACAGCACCTGGCGGGAGTCCTTCTGGCAAGTCCGCCCCGGGTTCAACTGCGTGCCCGCCGAGGGCGGGCTCTCCGTCAAGTTCATCTTCCCGAACCAGGAATCCGGGAAGGCGGCGCGGAAGGCCGGGCTCCAGCAGGGGGACCTCGTCGTCGAGGTGGACGGGAAGCCCGCCCCGGCGACGGAGACGGAGTTCCTGGACCACGTCCTGCGCGAGAGGCTGCCGGGGCAGACGCTCAGGCTCGTCGTGGTTCGGAAGGGGAAGCGGGAGGCGATCCAGGTTCCGCTGCTGTAGCTGGCGGGAGGGGAATACGGTATCCGACCCGTTTGATCGGAGTTGAACGACCGTCGTCGCCGGGCTGGAGGCCCCTTGCCCCAACTCCGATGAATTGGGTCGGGTACCGTATCCCCTACGCCTTCTCCACCCTCACCGCGCAGAACTTGAACTCCGGGATCTTGCCCACGGGATCGAGCGCGTCGTTGGTCAGGCAGTTGGCCGACGCCTCGCGGAAGTGGAAGGGGATGAAGAGGCTGCCGGGCTGCGTGCGGTCCCCGATGCGGGCGGTGGTGCCGATGGAGCCGCGCCGGGTGGTCACCCGGATGGCGTCCCCGTCGGCGATGCCGAGGCGCGCGGCGTCCTCGGGGTGGATCTCCGCGAAGGCTGCCGGCTCGATGGCGTCCAGCGCCTTCGAACGCCGCGTCATGGAGCCGGTGTGCCAGTGCTCGAGCACCCGTCCGGTGTTGAGCACCATCGGGTACTCACCGTCGGGGAGTTCCGCCGCCGGCATCCACTCGGCGGCCACGAACTTCCCCCGCCCGTCGGGCGTCGGGAAGTCCACGTCGAAGAGCACGTTGATCCCGTCGCTCTCCAGGTCGGGGCAGGGCCAGAGCTTCCCCGTGTCGCCGAGGTTCGCGTGGCTGAGGCCGGTCAGGGACGGCGACAGCGAGGCCAGCTCGTCGAAGATCGCCGCCGCGCTCCCGTACTTCATCGGGTAGCCCATGCGCGTCGCCACGTCGCAGAGGATGCGCCAGTCCTCCCGCGCCTCGCCGGGGGGCTCGACGACCTTCCGCCCCACCTGCACCCGCCGGTCGGAGTTGGTGTAGGTCCCGTCCTTCTCGAGCGCCGTCGAGGCCGGGAGGATCACGTCGGCGAACTCCGCCGTCTCCGTGAGGAAGATGTCCTGCACCACGAGGAAGTCGAGATGCGAGAGCGCCTTCCGCACCTTGTTCTGGTTCGGGTCCGACATGAAGGGGTTCTCCCCCATCATGTACATCCCGCGCACCTTCCCGTCGAGCGCCGCCTTCATGATCTCCACGACGGTGAGCCCCTTCTTCGGATCGAGGGTGCGGTTCCAGGCCTTCTCGAAGCGGCCCCGGATCTCGGGATTCTCCACGGACTGGTAGTCCGGGAACACCATGGGGATGAGCCCCGCGTCGGAGGCGCCCTGCACGTTGTTCTGCCCGCGGAGGGGATGCAGCCCCGTCCCCGGCCGCCCGATGTTCCCCGTCGCGAGGCAGAGCGCGATGAGGCAGCGGGCGTTGTCCGTCCCGGTGGTGTGCTGGGAGATGCCCATCCCCCAGAACATGATGGCCGACTTCGCCGAACCGTAGGTGCGGGCCACGGCGCGGATCTCGTCGGCGGGCACGCCGCAGATCCCCTCGGCGAACTCCGGCGTGTACTTCGCCACCGTCGCCTTCAGCGCCTCGAACCCCGTGGTGCGCGCCGCCACGAAGGCCTCGTCCACCATCCCCTCCTCGACGATCACGTGGAGGAGCGCGTTGAGGAAGGCCACGTCGGTGCCGGGGCGGAACTGCACGAAGTGGGTCGCGAAGTCCGCCGTGCCGGGCCGTCGCGGATCGATGACGATGAGCTTCGTCCCGTTCTTCGCCGCCTCCTTGAAGAAGGTGGCCGCCACGGGGTGGTTCTCCGTGGTGTTCGTGCCGATGAGCATCGCCACGTCGGCGTGCTTCACGTCGGCGAAGACGTTGGAGACCGCGCCGGATCCGATCCCCTCCATGAGCGCCGCGACGGAGGAGGCGTGGCAGAGGCGCGTGCAGTGGTCCACGTTGTTGGTGCCGAAGACGGCGCGAACGATCTTCTGGAAGAGGTAGGCCTCCTCGTTGGAGCACTTCGCCGACCCGAAGCCGGCCAGCGCCCCGGGCCCGCTCTCCTTCCGGATGGTGCCGAGGCGCTCCGCCACGAGATCCAGCGCCTCCTCCCAGGTCGCCTCGCGGAAGTGGGGCAGGATCTCGGCGTAGTCCACGACCTTGCGCCGGCGCCGTTCCTGCTGGCGGGAGTCCTTCACCTCCGCCGAGAGGGCACCCTTCGGGTAGGAGACGCGGATGAGGGGCTTCGTCAGCCTCTGGGGGTGCTGGGAGTAGTCGAAGCCGTACCTGCCCTTCACGCAGAGCCGCCCGTGGTTGACGGGGCTCTCGCGCCCCTCGGCGCTGACCACGGTCCTCCCGTCGGTGAAGTAGGTGATGGCGCAGCCGACGCCGCAGTAGGGGCAGACCGACTTGACGGCCTTGAGCGCGTCCACCGCCGTCGTCGTCCTCCCCACGGGGCGGCTTACCAGCGCCCCCGTCGGGCAGACCGCCGCGCACTCCCCGCAGGAGACGCAGGTCGAGGAGCCCATGGACCGGTCGTCATCGAACCCGATCCGCGTGAGGAACCCCTTCCCGTTGCGCCCGATGACCTCGTTGGACTGGAGGTCGTCGCAGCCGCGGATGCACTTGTCGCAGAGGATGCAGGAGGCGTGGTCCACGTCGATGACGGCGGAGGAGCCGTCCTTCGGTCGCACCGCCCCGCCGCCGCCCCGGTGCCAGCGCTGCTTCGCGAGCACGCCGTACCGCCGGCCGAGGGCCTCCAGTTCGCAGTCCTTCGACGCCCTCTCCCGCTCGCAGGGGATGGGGTGGTCCGCGAGGAGGAGCTCCACGAGCACCTTCCGCCGCCGCTCGAGATCCGGGGAGTCGGTGCGGACGTCCATCCCCTCCTCGCAGGCGCGCACGCAGGAGGCGGGGTTGACGCGCTGTCCCTTCGCCTCCACCACGCACATGCGGCACACGCCCACGGGCTTCATGCGCGGGTCGTGGCAGAGCACGGGGATGTCGATGCCGAGGAGGCGCGCCGCGTCCCAGACGGAGGTCCCCTCGGGGACGGTGATCGTCCGCCCGTCCACGGTGAGCGTCAGCATGCGGGTCGCGGTCTTCACGGCGGGCGCGGCGGCGGCGGTCACCGGAGTCACGGAGCGGCCTCCCTCTTCGGTTCCCCTCCCGCGGCGAGCCCGTCGAGCCCGAGCCGACGGAGGGTGCCGGGGGTCGGTACGCCGTCCTCGCTCCACCCCCGGGCGGAGTCGTAGGCGGCGATCATAGCCGCCAGCGCTCCGCGGCCCAACCCGCCCTCGCCGTCGAGGAAGCGCGCCGGGAGCGTGTCCTCGTCACGGGTCGCCCCCTCGCGGAGGTTGAAAAGGCGCCGTAGGTTGACCACCCGCTCGCCGAGGGCCTCCATGGCCGGGCCGTCCACGGGCCAGCCCGTGACGAGGCGCAGGAGCCCCGCCGTCTCCGCGGGGAGGTCCGCGAAGACCCCGCGCAGGAACTTGCAGAGGACGAGGGAGTCGAGGAGCGCCGCGCGATCCTCGGAGCGGGCCGCCAGCGCCCCCTTCCCGGGATCCGCCACGGTGCGGTCGGTCTCCTCCGAGAGGTCGGCCTCGTAGGCGCCGGAGCGGTTGTGGTCGGCGCCGCGGGCGGCCACGGCGAGGCCGAGAGCCATGGTGCGCATGGAGCCGGGGTGGTAGCCCGGCATCTCCATCCCCTTCACCTGGGCGGCGAAGTCGATGGAGCCGCCGCCGATCTCCCCCGCGGCGGCGCGGGAGCCCATGGCCACGAGGCGCCCGAGCCGGCCCCGCCGCTCGACGCCGAGGCGGAGCGCCTCGAGCAGCGCCTCCCCGTTCCCGAATCGGAGGTCCACGCCGTCGAGGTCCCCCTCCGGGAGGAGGCCCCGCTCCCGGCACTCCATGAGGAAGGCCACGGTCCCGCCGGCGGAGATGGTGTCGAGACCGGCGTCGTCGCAGAACCGCGCCGCCCGCTGGACGGCCTCCCGGTCCGACACGCCGCAGAGGGGGCCGAGGGCGAACAGCGACTCGTACTCCATCCGCCCCTCGTTCCCGGCGGCGTCGCGGAAGACGTGCTCGCAGCCGATGGTGCAGGCGGCGCAGGATTCGCGCCGGACCCTGCCCGCCGCCGCCAGGGCCTCGCCCGAGACCTGCTCCGCTTCGGCGAACTCCGACTCCCGGAAGTTGCGCGTCGGGAGGGCGCGGAGGCGGTTGAGGACGAGGAGGTTGGCGACGGTGCCGAGCTCGCGGTACTTGAGGGTGGCCGGCCCGAAGGAGCGCTTCGAGAGGTCCCGCGCCGCGGCGACGACGCCCTCGGGATCGAAGAGGGGGATCGCCCCCGTGCCGCGCACGGCGACGGCCTTGAGGCCCTTCGCGGCGAGCACCGCGCCGAGCCCGCCGCGGCCGGCGTGGCGCCCCTCGTTGGAGAGGTTCGAATACGGCACGAGATTCTCGCCCGCGGGTCCGCAGGCGACGACGCGGAGGCCGGGATCGGGGTCCGCATCGCGAAGGCGCTTCTCCGCCTCCGCCGCGGAAAGCCCCGCGAGTTCCGGCGCCTCCCGGATCTCCACCTCCCCGTCGCGGACGAAAAGGACGGACAGCCGCTCCGCGCGCCCCGCGATCACCAACGCGTCCACGCCGGACCGCTTGAGTTCGATGGCGAAGCGGCTCGAGGAGAGGGCGTCGGTGATGCGCCCCGTGAGGGGGCTCTTCGCGACGACGGCGAACTTGGCGCTCGTGGTGAGGGGGGTCCCGACGAGAGGGGAGGCGGCGAAGACGATGGGCGCCGCCGGCGACAACGGCTCGACGCCGGCCGGCGCCTCCCTCCAGAGGAGGAGCGCGCCGAGCCCCACCCCTCCCACGAAGGCGCGGAGGTCGGCCTCGGGGATCGGGACGGGCGCCGCGCTCCCGCTCCCGGCGTCGACGCGGAGGCACCGGCCGTGGAAGCCGGGGACGGCCACCGTCAGCCCCCCGCCGTCGCGGGCACGAGGAGGAGGGGAAGGCCGGCGGGGAGCGCCTCGGCGGGATCGCTCACGAAGCGTTGCCCGTCGAGGGAGGCCGCCGACCCCGGGGCGAGGGTCCTCCCCCCTGCGGCGATGACCGGGCCGAGGAGGAGCGGCTCCGCCGCGGCGAGCCGCTCCAGGGCGTCGCCGAGGGTGGCGGCGGCGGGGATCCGGAGGACGACGGCGTCGCGCCCCGTCCTCGACCGGGCGATGCCGAAGAACTCCACGCGGAGGGGGCGATCGTTCACGGGGAGAATCCCGCGTCGCGGAGCGCGGCGGCGTAGTCGGCGGGCGTGTTGCAGTTGCGGTACGAGGCGAGGTCCGGGTCGAGCCGGCGCACGGCCGCCTCCGGAAGGGCGACGACCTCGACTCCGTGCGCGAGGAAGATCACGCGGCGGCGGTCCGCGGCCATGAGCTCCGCGGCCCGCTTCGCCAGGTTCCTGCGGTAGACGGCGAGGAGGGGCTGGGGAAACCCGTCGGCCACGGCCTGCGCGATGGCGGCCCCCCCGAGGGCCTCGAAGAGCCCCGCGACGAGGGAGGTCCGCAGGAAGGGCACGTCGCAGGGCGTGACGAAGGCCGCGTCCGCGCGGATGGCCGCGAGCCCCCGCGCGATCCCCTCCAGCGGCCCCTGCTTCGACCGCTCGTCCCGCGCGACGACGACGGAGGCCGGGAGCGGTGGCAGTTCCTGTTCCTTCGCCGCCACCACGACGATCTCCCCGCACGCCTCGCCGCAGATGCGCACCACCCGCTGCAGCAGCGTCTCCGGCCCGAAGGGGAGGAGCGCCTTCGCCCGCCCCATGCGGCTGGATTCCCCCCCGCACAGGACGACGGCGGCGCGGTCGGGGCGCGGGGAGGGCACGAGGAGATGCTACCCGGGATGGCGGGAGGGGACTTCCTCGGCGACTACGGCTGTCGGGGCGCGGGGAAGCCCCTCAGGGAATCCCACAGGGCAGAGGGCCTCTCGCCCGGGCGGGGAGAGGGGATCGCCGCCGCGAGGGCGACAAGGCAGGCGAGGGGAGGAACGACCATCCGGAGCCACTCGCCGGGGTCGAGGGCGGCGCCGAGGCCGAGCACCGTCTTGGCGAACATGGCGATGCCTAGAGGCATGAACGGAACCGACATCCGTGGAATCCCGACGAGGGCGTCACCGGCCACCGCGCCCAGGAAGACCCCCGTCAGGGTCATCCAGCCGGGGAGATGGGGGAGGACCTCCGGGTGGACCGGGAGCACGAGGGGCAGGAGGGCCCCGGCGACGGAACCCGCGGCCGCGCCCGCACCGATGCCCGCGCAGACCAGGAGGAGTCGGCCCGGCAGGGTCGCACGCAGGCGGGAGGTGAGTTCGAACACGGTCCCGTCCATGGTGGAAGGAGCGGGGAGGGATGTCAAGGCGACGGCGATTTTCCATTACCGTTTACTCAATATCTTGAGTAAAATTACTCAAGGTAATGAGCAAACTGTCTGACCCGTCCGCAGTCCCGGTCCTGCGGCCCCACCTGCGGAGGCTCCTCCTCCGCCTGCGCGGACCCCGGCGCCACCTCCAGGTGCTCTCGGGCCCCCGTCAGGTGGGAAAGACCACCCTCGCGCGCCAGGCGGTGGACGCCCTCGGCCTCCCGTCGGTCATGGCCTCCGCGGACTCCGCCCTCCTCGAGGATCGCGACTGGATCGAGCAGCAGTGGCAGCGCGGCCGCCTCGCCGCCGGGGGGAACGGCCGCCGGGGCGCCCTCCTCGTCCTCGACGAGGTGCAGAAGGTCCCCCGCTGGTCCGACGTCGTGAAGCGGCTCTGGGACGAGGACACGGCGGAGGGGCGCCCCCTCAAGGTCCTGCTCCTCGGCTCCGCGCCGCTCCTCCTCCAGCGGGGCCTGTCGGAGAGCCTCGCCGGACGTTTCGAAGTCCTCCGCGTCGGCCACTGGACCCTGCCGGAGATGGAGGAGGCCTTCGGCTGGGACATGGAGAAGTGGCTCTTCTTCGGCGGGTACCCCGGGGCGGCTCCCCTGGCCGAGGCATGCCCCGCGGCGGCGGCGGAACTCCCCCGCACCCTGCGCGGTCCGGAGGGATCTCCCGGGGAGGAGGACTCCACGAACCGCTGGCGCCGCTACATCCTCGATTCCCTCGTGGAGACCACCCTCTCCCGCGACATCCTCCTGCTCGCCCGGGTGGACAAGCCGGCGCTGCTCCGCCACCTCCTCCACCTCGGGTGCGAGCACTCCGGCCAGGTCCTCTCCTACCAGAAGATGCTGGGCCAGCTCCTCGACGCCGGCAACACGACGACCCTCGCCCACTACCTCGACCTCCTCCGCGGCGCGGGGATGCTCGCGGGCCTCCAGAAGTACTCCGGCAACCGGGTCCGCGTGCGCGGGAGCAGCCCCAAGCTCCTCGCCCTCAACACGGCACTCATGACGGCGTCCTCGGGCAGGACGATGGCGGAGGCGATGGCGGATCGCGAGTACCGGGGCCGCCTCGTGGAGACCGCCGCGGGGGCCCACCTGCTGGGGGCCGCGCCGGACGGCGGGTTCGAGGTGCACTACTGGCTCGAGCGGGACCGGGAGGTCGATTTCGTCCTGTCGCGGGGGAAGCGCATCACCGCCATCGAGGTGAAGAGCGGGGGCCGCCCCCGGCGCGGTCCGGGACTCGACGCCTTCGCCGGCCGGTTCGACGGGGTCAGGAAGCTCCTCGTCGGCGAGGGAGGGATCCCGCTGGAGGAGTTCTTCAGGACCGACCCGGCGGCGTACCTGCGCTGACTCCCCACCGGATCCGCACCACCTCCGGCGGGCAGTCGTACCTCACGGGGAGGATGGACGTGCCCGCGCCGGCGGAGACGATCATCGTGGTGCCGTTGCGCTCGTGGACGCCGCGGACGCAGGGGCCGACGCGGCGGGGGAGGATGGGCGCCCCTATCCACGGCAGCCGCACCTGCCCGCCATGGGAGTGGCCGGCGAGCACGAGGTGGACCCCTCGCGCCGCGGCCTCGTCGAACAGGATGCCGGCGTGGGCGAGGAGGAGGACGTAGGCCCCCGCCGGCGCCCCGCGCAGCGCCGCCTCGAGATCGTGGCGCTTCGTCGAGGGGTCGTCGGTCCCGGCCACGACGATCCTCCCCTCCCCCTCCCCGACCACGCGGTGCTCGTTGAGGAGCAGCGTCGCCCCCTTCGCCGCGAGCGCGCCGCGGAACGTCTCCATGTCCACGCCCCAGCGGTGCTCGTGGTTGCCCGGCACGACGAACACGCCGAGCGGCGCCCGGTACCCGCCGATGTGCTCCACCGCGGCCCAGGTGCGCGAGGGGGCGTCGTGGGTGTCGCCGCCGACGAGGACGATGTCCGGCGCCTCGTCCCGGAGGATGCGGCGCAGTTTCGGCCCGACCCCCTTCCCGGGATGGCGGAGGTGGAGGTCGGTGACGAGGATCCCCCGCTTCCCCGCGAGCCCCGGCGCCGCAGGGGGTGCGGGCAGGGCCACGTCGGTGACGCCGATGCGCCAGGGCTGGGCCGTCCACCCCGAGGCGAGGGTCGAGAGCCGGAGCGCCCGCCCGGGGAGGGTGCGGGAGACCTTCTTCAGCCAGCGGGGACGGCGCAGGGGCATGGGGTATCCATCGGACGGCGGGAGCCCCCTCGGTAGACTCCCCCCATGTCCAACCCCGCAGGAATCCCCCCCGAGGCGCTCGCCGAGGTCGTCGCCGCCGTCCGCCGCGCCGGCGAGGTCATCCAACGCGTGCGCGCCGAGGGCTTCGAGGTCCTCTCCAAGGGGGACAAGGGCCCCGTCACCCGCGCCGACCAGGAGGCCGACGCGCTGCTGAAGGACGCCCTCCCCCGCATCCTCCCCGCGGCCTGGCTGTCGGAGGAGACCGTGGACGACCCGGTGAGGCTCTCGGCGCGGCGGCTCTGGGTCGTGGATCCCCTGGACGGGACGAAGGAGTTCGTCGAGGGGGTGCCCCACTACTCCGTGGCCGCGGGCCTCGTCGAGGACGGGATCCCCATCCTCGGCGTCGTCCTCAACCCCTCCACCGGGTCCGTCGTCTCCGCGGTGCGCGGCGGCGGCTGCTTCCGCGACGGGAAGCCGGTGCGGGCGGCGGAGGGCCGCGTGCTCGGCGCCTCACGCTCGGAGATCAAGCGCGGGGAGTTCGAGCCCTTCGCCGCGGACTGGCAGGTGGAGCCGCTGGGCTCCATCGCGTGGAAGCTCGCGCTCGTCGCCGCCGGGGAAATCGCAGCCACGGTCTCCCGAGGACCCAAGCACGAGTGGGACGTCTGCGCCGGCGCCATGCTCGTCGAGGAGGCCGGCGGCCGCGTGGCCGACTGTTTCGAGGGGGCGCTGCGCTTCAACCGGTCCTTCCCGAAGACGAAGGGCATCCTCGCCGGGGCGCCGGGGGCCTATGCCCGGGTGGCCGCGAAGCTCAGGGAAGTCGGCGTTTCGGACCGCATGGACGAGATGAAGGGGAGGTAGCGCGAAGGTCCCTCTCAGCGCGTCACGAGGGTCGTCTCCCCCTCCCGGACCTCGAACTCGTAGCCGTGGGCTCCTCCTCCCGGCGTCACCGCGAACCACCGGCCCGGCGCCACATGGTGGAGGTACAGGGTCCCCTCCTCCGCATCCGGCATCCGCTGCAGGAGCCAGAATGGAGGGAAAATCCACGGCCGGGAGGGGATCTCCCCCAGCGTGGGGATGTCGTCCTTGCCGGCGTAAAGGAGAAGGGAGCCGGTGGAAGCCGGACGGATGACGACGGAGCCCCCGCGCGTCACCTTCAGGGTCCCGACGTCCGTGACCACCCCCGCCTGCAGGTCCTCCACCGCGATCACCGTCGGGGCGCACTCCTCCGCGGAGACGTGCAGCCAACCCCGGCCGGGCGGGATCACCGTCCCCGTGGCGAAGATCCCGTCCCCCCCGACGGTGATCATGACCCGCTCGCCCGGGCGCGCCTCCCCGTCGGGGTTCCGGGGGAGGAAGACGGCCCTCGGCCGGGGGACGCCCGGAGGGGCCTCGATGCGCCCGGTCAGCCGGGCCCCCCGCTCCATCGGAACGGGGTCGAGCTGGAGGACGGCCCCCGACGCGACCGTCGCGGGAGGGAGGAGACGCGCCACCCGGTCCGGGGCCATCAGGAGGAAGGTCCAGCGGCCCGGCGGGAGCAGCGCCCGGAAACCGGGCCAGGGATCCTCCGTCGTGGGCTCGTGCAGGGAAACGGTCTCGGTCGTCCTCTCGAGGTCCTCGACCTTCGCGCCCTCGGGAAGGAATGCCGCGGGCCAGAGGCTGGCCTCCTGCACGGGAGTCGAGGAGCCCGGTGTCTCGGCGGGAACGGGGAGGACCTCGAGCGCTCCGCAGGGGACCGCCTCGATGCGGTGGTCCTCCCCGGGATGCGCGTTGGTCCGCCGCTTCTCGATCCAGTCGCCCGCCTTCCTCGGGGAGAGCCGGACGTCCCAGGGGCCGTCGGGGGCCTCGAGGAAGACCATGGCTCCGAACTCGTCGGTGGTGGCGTAGCGGCCGATGGCCCCACCCCGGCCGGCGGGCTCCCACTCGTGCCCGCGGACCGTGACCCCGACCAGGGGCTCCCCGTCCGCCCCCGTCACGACGGCGCGCACCTCGCCGATGCCGCCGGGGACCCGGGAGGGGAACCGGATCTCCACCGGGGCCGCGGGCCCCGGCGCCGCCTCCACCGCGACGACCGCCTCCTCGGGGTCCAGGCGCCGCTTCGCCCGGAACTCCAGGGGCAGACCCGCGGGAACCGGCAGCGAGGCGAGCCCCTCCATGTCGGTCCGCCCGCGGGCGATCCGCCCGAGGAGACGCGCCACGGGGTGCGTTCCGCCGGCCGCCTCCACGAGGGCGAAGCGGCAGGGGAGCCCCCGCGCGTCCAGGACGTGGATCGGCTGCTCCCGCGGAGACTCGAGAGCGAGGTCCACCGCCGTCTCTTCGCCCGACTTCCCATGGACCTGCGTCGATGCGACGCCTGCGTCGCGGAGGATCGCCCAGACCCGGAGCGAGATCTCCGCGTCCGTCGACCTCCAGGTGAAGGCCCCCGTGACGTCCGTGACCAGGAGGGCCGACGCCCGCTCCTCCCCCTCGCGGACGAGGACCACCATGGCGCCGGCGGCCGGTCCCCCGTCGGGCCGGCGAACGGTACCGCGCAGGACGAAAGTGGCGGCGGCGGGTTCCGCCGGAGGAGCCTCCGGCCCGATCGGTGGCACTGGAGCCGGGGGGGCGTCGGCGGGAGGGAGCGGGGCGGGCACCGGCGCGGCCGGCGGGGAGGCGGGACCCGGGGCGGTCGGCCCCTCCGCGTCCCGGGAATCCGAGGTCAGCATGAACAGGAGGAAGAGCACGAGAAGCAGGGAGCCGCCGGCGAACATCGCGCTCTTCGTGGGACGGTCCATGGCCCCTCCCCGCGTGTGGTCCGCGGCCATGGTAGGGAAGCGCCGGGCACGGCCGGGCGAAATCCGCACGATAAGATGAGCCGGTGTCCGCGGCCGACGACCCCCTCCCGCCCGAACGGGCCACCGTCTGGTCCGGGGGTGACTGCCCCCGGTGCGGTCCCGACGGGGCCCTCCTCCTCCTGCGGCGGCGGGGCGACGGGACGCTCCTCTTCCACTGTCCCTCCTGCCGCATGGCCTTCACCCACGTGGATCCGGAGGAGGTGCCGGAGATGGGCCGCTCCCTGGCGGAGGTGGCGCCGGGAGGAGCCGACGCCGCCGCCCCCGACGAGATCGCGGCGGCCGGACTGCGCGTCCACGTGGATCCCTGGTACGAGGGGGACCTTCGCGTCCTGCTCGGCGAGAAGGAGCGGCTTCCGTACCTCCCTCCGCCACCGGAGGTCCGCCCGCTCCTCCCCGACACCCCCGAGGGGGCCCCCCACCGCCTGGTGGTGGCGATCTTCGTGGTCGTGGCGGGAGTGCTGATCGTCGCCTTCCTCGTCAGGGCCGTCGGGATCCTCACCGGGCACCGCTGAGAAGCCCGCGCCCGGACCGGGGGGTGGCGCGCCCGCCCCCCCGCCCCCTACAATCCCGCGATGCCGCTCCCGCCCACGGTGACCGACGGCCGCCCCGTCTTCTCCGGCGGCCCCTGCCCCGGCTGCGAAGGGCGGGGCGCGCTCCTCATCCTGCGCCGCGCCGCCGACGGGATCCTCCTCTTCCACTGTCCGACCTGCGGCCTCACCTTCACCCACGTCCCCCCGGGCGCGATCCCGGAATCGGGACGCTCCCTGGAGGAGGTCGCCCCCGGGGGCGCCGAACCGGCCACGAAGGCGGAGTTCCGCCGCGCCGGCCTCGACAGGTACGCCATCCTCTGGCGCGGCGGACCCCACGGCTGGATCCCTCCCGAGGAGCCTCCGCCGCCGAAGCCGCTCCCGGTGCTCCACTCAGCGAAGCCGAAGGCCGAGGGGAAGTCCGGGCTCCTCGGAGGGGCCATCGGGATCTTCGTCGTGATCAAGATCCTGGCGCTCCTCCTCAAGAACTGCGGCGACTAGGGGGAGGAGGGAGGCGGCGGCGCTAGGCGGGGAACCCCTCGGCGCGGAGGACCGCCCGGGCCGCCGGGTCCGCCAGCACGGCGAGGAACGCCCGCACCGCGGGCTTCTCCATGCGGTCCGCCGGCACGAGGAGGTCGAAGCGCTCCTCCCGGAGGAAGGCGAAGCCGAGGCCCGCCGCCCGCGCCGCCGTCTCCTCGGCGATCCCGCCGTCGGCCTTGCCGTGGCGGACGGCGGCGCAGACCGCCGCGTGGGTCCGCAGCTCCGCGTCCCCGCCGCGCAGGGCGGAAGTGTCGCATGAGAAGATACTATCCACGAGGATCCTCGTCCCCGACCCCCGGTTGCGCTGCGCCAGCAGGAAGGAGGGATCCCCCCGCGCCGCCGCCGCGCACTCCGCGGCGGTCCGCCCCTCGAAGCGGGCGTCGCCCGCGCGGAACACGAAGCCCTGCCGCCTCCCGTAGCCCGGCGCCAGGACCAGCGACGCGTCGCCGCGGACGAAGGGCTCGTTGTAGGCGTCCGTCGCCTCGTCGAGGAGATGGACCCCCGCCAGGTCGCAGGCCCCCCGCCGCGCCGCCTCGAGCCCCGCCGTCGATCCCACGCTGAGGATCTTCGCGGTGAACCCCGTCCGCTCCCCGAGCAGCCGGAGGAGGATCTCCAGGCCGCGGCAGTGGCTCCCCACCACGGCGAGGTCCGCCGGCGGCCGCCCCGGAGCGAGCGGCGTCACGTCCACCTCCTCGCCGGCCTCCATCTGCTCCCGGTTCTCGGGCACCGCGAGGAACCCGTCGGAGCGGGCCCAGGTCGTGATGGACCCCGACCCCTTCCCCACGGGCCAGGCGAGCAGCCCCTCGCGCCCGCGCACGAGATCCACGAGGGAGAAGTCGAGGAACCCCTTCTTCGATCGCAGGCGCACCGCGAGGCGCGCCCGGATCGTCTCCCCCGGCGGGTGCTCCGGCAGCCCCGCCATGCGGCGGATCTCCGGCGCGACGAACTCGTGGAACGTGAAGATCGCGCTCGTCGGGAAGCCCGGGAGCACCGCCACGGGGGTCCCCCCGACGACGGACAGCAGCAGCGGCTTCCCCGGCTTGAGCGCCACCCCGTGCACGAGGACCCGCGCCCCCGGGAGCCCCGCCAGCACCCCCGCGGCGAGGTCCCCCGCCCCCTTGCTCGTGCCGCCGGAGAGGAGAACGAGATCGAATGACGCCGCGGCGGAGCGGATCGCCTCCTCGAGGGCCTCCCGCCGGTCGGGCACCACGCCGCGCTCCTCCGGATCCCCGCCCGCACCGCGCACCGCGTCGGCCACGGCCCGCGCGTTCACGTCCCGCACGAGCCCCTCGCGCATCGCCGCCCCGGGCCCGACGATCTCGTCCCCGGTGGAGAGCACCGCCACGCGGGGCCGCCGCACCACGGACACGCGCCCGATGCCGCAGGCCGCCAGCACCGCCGTCTCCCGGGGCGTCAGGAACTCCCCGCGCCGCCCGACGGTCTCCCCACGGGCGAGGTCGGTCCCCGCCTGGGTGAGGTTCTCGCCGGGCACCACCGCGCGCCGGACCAGGAGCCGGTCCCCCTCCGCGGCGGCGTCCTCGATCATCACCACGGCGTCGGCGCCGCGGGGCACCGCCGCCCCCGTGGCCACGGGCGTCGCCCCGCCGGCGGGCGTCTCCTCCCGCGCCTCCATGCCGGGCGTGAGCCCGGCCCCGGCCCGGCGGAGGATCCGCGGCGCGTGCTCCGAGGCCCCCCACGTGTCCGCGGCGCGGACCGCGAACCCGTCCCGGTCGGCGCGGCGGAAGGAGGGGACGTCCTCGGGGGAGGTGAGGTCGCCGGCGAGCACCCGTCCCGCAGCCGCGGCGAGGTCCACCTCCTCGGCGTCCAGGGGCGCGAAGGGGCATGCCTCCCGCCACAGGCGCCGCGCCTCGTCGCGGGAGACCACGGTGAGGAAGCCCGTCGGCCCGCCTCCCCCCGCCATGGCCTAGTAGAGGTGGACCTCGACGGTCGCGCCGGCGTCCCATCCCTCGACCTCGGAGGGGACCACGACGAAACCGTCGGCCTTCACCGCCGTGGAGAGGATGGAGGCCCCGGAGACGGACAGGGGCTCGACGCCGCCGGGACCGATCACCACCCGGGCATAGTCGGTGCGGCCCGCCGCGGAGGAGAGCCGCTTCGCGAGGGGGAGGCGGACCCGCGCGTGGGGAGGGGCCGCGGGAAGCCCCTGGAGCCGGCGGATGCAGGGGCCGACGAGGAGATCGAAGGCGCAGAGCGCCGAGACCGGGTTCCCGGGGAGGAGGAAGACCGGCTTCCCCCCGCAGATCCCGAAGCCGACGGGCCCCGCCGGGCGGAGCGCGACTCCGTGGAAGAGCAGCCTCCCGTCGTCGGCGACGACGCCGGGCATGAAGTCCTCCCGGCCGACGGAGGAGCCGCCCGTGGCCAGGACGAGATCCACGTCGGGGGAGGCCGTGAGCCTGCCGAGGGCCCGGCGCAGGCGGGGCGCCTCGTCGGGTTGCAGCGTGGCCGAGGCCACGACGCCGCCCCAGAGGGCGACGAGCCCGCGGAGCATGGGGGTGTTCGCGTCGTGGACCTGGAAGGGCTCGAGGGGGGAGCCCGCGCGCACGATCTCGTCCCCCGTGGCGAGGATGCCGATGCGCGGCCGCGGGGCGACCCGCACCGCGGACGCGCCGAGGGCGGCGAGGAGCCCGGCGTCCTGGGGCCGGAGGACCCGCCCTTCGGGGAGGGGGACGGAGCCCCCGGCCACGTCCTCGCCGGTGCGGCCCACGTTCCTCCACGGCGAGACGGGGCCGGAGATGCGGACCATCCCGCGCTCCTCCTCGGCGAACTCCGCGGGCACCACGGCGTCGGCACCCTCCGGGAGCGGGGCCCCGGTCATGATGCGCACGGCGCGGGCCCCCCCGAGGGGTTCCGCGAAGGGGGCGCCGGGCAGGCTCTCGCCGGCGATGTCGAGCACGACGGGGTCGTAGACCGTGGCGGGGAAGGTGCGCTCCGCGCAAACAGCGAAGCCGTCCATGGCGGAGCGATCGAAGGAGGGGAGCGGGCCGGGGGCCGTGAAGTCGGAGGCGAGGATGCGGCCGGCGCACTCCGCCACGGGCACGTCCTCCGTGGACCCGAGCGGCGCCACGGCGTCCACGATGATGTCCAGGGCCCCGGCCAGGGTCGCGCGGTCGTGGAACCCGCGCATGCGCACGTCGTCGAAGCCGGGACCCGTCACGAGGTCTCCCCGGGGAAGTGCCGCATCGCGGAGAGAATGGGGTTGAGGGCGGCCTGGCCGAGCCCGCAGATGCTGGTCATGGCCATGGCGTCGGCGAGTTCCGGGAGGAGGGCCGTCCCCTCCCGCCCCCCGCCCGCGGAGGCGTCCTCGAGGATGCGCACGGCCTTCTCGGATCCGACGCGGCAGGGCACGCACTTCCCGCAGGACTCGTTGCGGAAGAACCGCACCACGTTGAGCGCCAGGGCGAGCATGTCGGTCCCGTCGGCCACGACGAAGAGCGCGCCGGAGCCGAGCATGGATCCGGCCTCGGCCATGGCCTTGAACTCCATGGGGGTGTCCGCCATGGACGCGGGGAGGAAGTTGGACGAGGAGCCTCCCGGGGAGAACGCCTTCATGGGCCTGCGGCCCTTCATGCCGCCGCAGAGGGCGACGATCTCCCGGACCGTCGTCCCCATGGGGACCTCGACGACCCGGGGCCGCTTCACGGCGCCGGAGACGGAGACGAACTTGAGCCCCGCGCCGCCGTTCACGCCGAGGCCCTTCCAGGAAGCGCCGCCGTGGAGGGCGATCCAGGGGACGAAGGCGAAGGTCTCGACGTTGTTGACCAGGGTGGGCTTCCCGTGGAGGCCGTGGGTGCCGGGGAAGGGGGGCTTGTTGCGCGGCTCGGCGCGCTTCCCCTCCATGGCCTCGAGGAGGGCCGTCTCCTCGCCGCAGATGTAGCCGCCCGGGGAGACGAACACCTCGACCTCGCAGTCCCATCCCGACCCGAGGATGTTCCTGCCCACGGCGCCCGCGCGGCGCGCGGCCCGCAGAGCGTCGCGGAAGCGCCGCTCCTCGGGGCCGTACTCGTGGCGCACGTAGAGCACGGCCCGGTGGGCCCCGACGGCGCGGGCCCCGAGCAGCATCCCCTCCAGCACGAGGTGGGGCAGGCGCGCGAGGACCTCCCGGTCCTTGAAGGTCCCGGGCTCGCTCTCGTCGGCGTTGCACACGACGAACTTGGGGGAGCCCCGCTCCCTGCGGACGAAGTCCCACTTCATCCCCGTGGGGAAGCCGGCACCGCCCATGCCGCGGAGCCCGGAATCGCGGAGCTCGGCGATGGCGCGCTCCTCGGCGGCGGCGCCCCCCTCGAGCATGCCGCGCAGCGCCGACCAGGGCGCCGCTCCCGCGGCGTAGGGGTCGCACCGGAAGGTCACCTTCCCGCGGGAGGCGGAGAACCGCCGCGGCGGGGAGGCGAGGACCCCGTCGAGGCGCTTCGCCTCCTTCGCGCCGCAGGGGACGTCGTTGACGGCGAAGGCCGGCGCCCGGTCGCAGCGGCCGAGGCAGGAGACCTCGTGGACGGTGATGGAGGGGTCCTTCGCGGCGGCCTCCCGGACGCGGGCCGCGAGAGCCGGGGCCCCCTCGAGCCAGCAGGCGGCGTCGCGGCAGACCTGCACCTCGCAGCGCCCCGGCGCCTCGCGCCGGAAGTGGGGGAAGAAGGAGGCGACCCCGTGGACGCGGTGCATGGGCGTCGAGGTCCTCTTCGCCCAGGCCTCGACGACGGAGGGCACGAGCCAGCCGTGCTCCTCCTGGATGGAACGCAGGGCCTCGACGACGCTGGGGGGCGGAAGGAACTCGGTGTCGGGGGACATGGTCCGAGGAGTGTATCCCGCCGGTGCGGGGAGGCCGCGCAGGTTGGCACGGTGGGATGTGAGAGGAGGAGGGGGATTGCCGCCTACAACGGCAGCGTCAACTGCGGGTCCGCGGGGGCGCGGTCCGAGGGGCCGTCGGCGAGGCCCGCCGCCCGTCGCGCGCGGGCGACCCGGAGGGCGAGGGAGCGGCGGTAGTCGACGCCGGCGTGGGTGCGCTCGCGGTACCACTCCTCGTGACGCGCCACGAGGGCGGGGCGGATCTTCCGGAGCCGTTCCAACCACCAGGAACGCACCGGCTCCCGGAGGAACAGGCACTGGTGGACCAGGTAGCCGGCCCCGTGGGCGGCGGCCGCCGCGGCGGCGTCCTCGACGGCCCCGGGAGCGTCGGTGAGGCCGGGGATCACGGGCATGAGGAAGACCCCGGTCTCGATGCCCTCGGCGGCCAGGGTCCGGAGCACGTGAAGGCGTTTCTGGGGAGAGGGAGCCCCCGGCTCGAGGTCGCGGGCGAGGTCCGGGTCGAGGGTGGAGAGGGAGAGGTTCACGTGGAGGGAGTTGGAGGCCGCGATGACCCGGAGGAGGTCGAGGTCGCGCAGGACGAGGTCGGACTTCGTGGTGATGGAGAGACGCAGGCCGTGGTCCCCCGCGGCCGCGCGCCGGGCGAAGACGCGCAGGCAGGATCGCGTGATCTCCTTGCGCCTCTCCAGGGGTTGATAGGGGTCCGTCGCCGTCCCGATGGCGATGCGCTGGCCCGGGGCGACCCGCCGCTCCATGTCGCGGGAGAGGGCGCGGGCCATGTCCTCCTTCCAGAAGATGCGGCGCTCGAAATCCCCGGGGTCGTCGAAGCCGAGGTACCAGTGGGTGGCCCGGGCGAAGCAGTAGCCGCAGGCGAACTCGCACCCCCGGTAGGGGTTGAGGGTCCATTCGAAGGGAAGGGGCTCGGTCTTGCTGGTTCCGGCCCTGTCGCTTCCGGCGCCGACGTGGACCGGGCCGCGCGCCGCGCACCGGGAGAGGGCGCCGGCCGTCGCGGAGGAGGGGAGGGGGGCGGGAGGGAGCCGATCGTGGCGGATACCCTCGCCCCGAATGTCGGGGCCCCGAATGTCGGGGATGGCATCGCCGGGGGAGGCGGGGCCCCGTTCGGGAAGCCCCGGGGCCCCCGCGGCAGGCGCCTCCGAGTCCCGGCCGAGAACGCGCTTCACCATACTAACAAAAGACTATCATCCACCACCGACAGGCCCGGGGGAATCGGGGCCGGCGGGTGTTACCGATCCAGGGCCCGGAGCCGGTCGAGGGCGGCGCGATCGGCGTGGGACATGGGCCCGCGGAGGAGGTCCCGGAGTTCGCCGGGATCCTCCACGAGGTCGTAGAGCTCCTCGCGGGCGGGGCGGGTCGCCCCGTCGGGGGAGGGCCGGGAGACGGAGACGAGCTTCCGCGCCCCGGGCCGATCCGGGGGCTCGCGGACCGCCCGGTAGCGCTCGTGGAACCGCGCCAGGAACTCCACGGGGAGGTCCGGGTCCCGCGCCCGCACCAGGTCGATCCAGGTCGAGGCGGGGCCGTACTCGGCCACGAGGGTCCGCGCGAGGAGGGGGGTCTCGAGGAGGGATCGGCCATCCAGCCCCGTCCCCGGCGGCACCGCGGCCCCCGCCGCCTCGAGCAGGGTCGGGTGGAGGTCCTGGAGGCGCACCTGCGCCTCCTCGACGCGCCCCCCCTCGAAGCGGCCCGGCCATGCGATCACCAGGGGCACGTGGAGAACGGGGTCGTACACCGACATCGTGTGCCCCAGCTCCCCGTGCTGCCCGAGGTTCTCGCCGTGGTCCCCCGTCACGACGACGAGGGCGCCGGGCAGGATTCCCGCCCCCTCGAGGGCATCGAGCATCCCCCCCGTCGCGCGGTCGTCGAGGAACACGGCGCCGTCGTAGGCGGCGTCGAGGCCGCGGAGGAGGGCGTCGTCCACCCGCCGCGCCCCGTAGAGGTGGTTGTTGGCGACGTCGGCGGTGACCTCGCGGGCCGCCCGCCGCGCCCCGTTCACCGCGCCGTCGCCGCGCACCGCGGCCACGGCCCCGTCCTCGAACACGTAGGGAAGGTGGGTGTCCATGAGGTTGACGAAGAGGAGGATCGGCCTGCGGTCCTCCCGGGCGGGCCTGCCCGCGGCCCACGCCTCCACGGCGGAGCGGACGGCGGCGGCGGATCCGGGGAGGTCCTTCCCGCTCCGGACCTCCACCACCTTCGAGAACCCGGCGAGGAGCCCCGTGGCCCCGGAGAGGTGGGGGTTGGCGACGATGGCGACGGTCTCGTAGCCCCTCGCCGCGAGGGTCTGCGCGAGCAGCGGCAGTCCCTGCTTCACCCGGTCGCCGACGCCCTCCCCGAGCCCGTGGCGGCGGGGGAGGAGGCCCGTGAAGAGGGAGGCGTGGGCGGGCGGCGTCCAGGGACTCGGGGAGAAGCAGCGGCGGAAGGTGACGCCCCGGGCCGCGAGCTCCTCCAGGCGGGGCGTGGTCGGAGGGGAGTACCCGTTCACCGTGACCCGGTCCCCCCGGCAGGTGTCCCAGACGACGAGGACGATGTCCGGCGGCGACCCGGCCCCGCGCAGGCGGGGAAGGGCGGCGAGGCCGAGGGCGACGAGGACCGCGAGGGAGGCGGCGGCGAGAAGGGGAGCGCGGAGGCGGCGGAAGCGGTTCATGGGTTCCCCGAAGTGGCGGACCGCCGGGACGGACGCGCACGAGGAGCGCGCATCTCCGGCGTGCATCGGGCCGCAATGCCCGTGCCGGGGGGGGGAGTCTCCCGAATGGGCGTGGGGAGGAAGACCGGGGGGAGGGAGTAAGGCCCGTCTTACGGATTTTCACCGGGTCGGGAGCACGGGGCGCGGGCGGTTCGCCCGGGAGTTCAACATCGGGGGGGAGCGGAGGAACTTTCGCCCCTCCGCCCCCCTTTCTCCCCCCCGATGTCGAACTCCCGGGCGTGTTGGGAGAGGCTGCGGCCGTGGGGGGCCGTGGCTCGTCGGGGGTGGGGGGCGGGGTCGGGATTCAGGTGAGGGGGGGGACGGCGCGCATCTTCCGGAATCCCGATGCCTTCAAGGCACGATCGGTGAACGCCGT
>CAYJMF010000050.1:0-34315 GCA_964370855.1 uncultured Planctomycetota bacterium
CACAGGGTGGAGGGGAAAATTCCCCGGTTCACCCGGGAGGGGAGCCCGGAGCGGGAGAACCGGGGAAATTTCCCCTCCACCCTGTGCCAGGCACCTTTCCCGTCACCTCCCGTAGACGGAAACGCAGTTGCGGCTCTCCGCGGTGAAGGGGGCGCGATCCCACCCTCCCCACCGCTCCCGCAGGCGGAGCCCCGCCATCCTCGCCATGAGGTCGAGTTCGCTCGGCCAGGCGTAGCGGCAGACGACGGGCGCAACCTGGACCCCCTCCGGGGAGAGCCGGACGTGGCTCTCCTCGAGGCGTTGCGCGACGGGGTCGTGGCGGCCGACGTCGAGGGTGACGCTCCGGAGCTCGACGGCCTCGGCGTCCACGTACTGCCCGTCCCGGAGGCGGTGGAGCCAGGCGGGGACGAAGGCCTCGACGACGAAGACGCCCCCCGGCTCGAGGCGGGCGGCCACGTTGGCGAAGCAGCGCACCTGGTCGTCCTGGGTGAGGAGGTTGAAGAGGGTGTTGAAGACGAGGTACACGAGCCGGAAGGACCCGGGGACGCCGACCTCGGCGAAGTCCCCCATGGTCACCGGCAGGGCCGCCCCGCCGGGCTTCGTCCGGAGGCGGGCGACCATGGCCGGGGAGAAGTCGATGCCGGAGACGGGGATCCCGCGGTCCGTCAGGGGCAGCGCGATGCGCCCCGTGCCGATGGCCAGCTCCAGCGCGGCCCCTCCCCGGGCGAACCCCTCGAGGAAGGCCACCGTCGCCTCCTCGTCCCCGCGGAGGACGTCCTCGAAGGCCGCCTTCTCCCCGTCGTCGAACGACCGGATCGGCTCGTAGCCCCTCATCCCCCCATCATAGCGACTGAGGTGCCTGGCACAGGGTGGAGGGGAAATTTCCCCGGTTCACCCTGGAGGGGAGCCCGCAGCGGGTGAACCGGGGAATTTTCCTCTCCACACTGTGCCAGGCACCTCCCTCCGCAGGGCGAGGGCCTGCCGCCTGCGCTCCTCCCGGTCGAGCGTCTCGCCCGCCGGGTCCGGCATCCGGAACCCGTCCCCGGCGCCGCGGGGCACGACGTGCACGTGCAGGTGGGAGATGATCTGATCCGGGGCGTCCTCGTTCTGGAAGAGGGTGGTCCCCGTCGCACCGAAGGCCCGGCGCTGCGCGAGGCCCACGCGCCCGGCGAGGGCGAAGAGTTCCTGGAGCACGGGCGGCTCCGCGTCGGCCAACCGCACGACGTGGGCCGTCGGCAGGACCAGCGCGTGGCCGCGGTTGAGCCGGCGCTGCTTCAGCGCCGGGACGACGAAGGCGGCGGCCGTCCGCACGACGACGAGGTCGGCATCCTCGCGGCCCGAGGCGATTTCGCAGAACGGGCAGGGGTCCATGGGCGGGAGTATCCGCCATCGGCGGGGTTCGCAGCGACATTCCGGGGGAATCCGCCGGGCTACGGGAGGCGGCGCATGGGCACGTCCAGCGTCACCTCGGGAATGTCCTGGACCTCGAACCCGTGGACGCGGACGACCTCGAAGCCCGGGGAGCGGACCGTGAGGTCGTACCGCCCGGGCCAGGCCGAGAGGATCGTCGAGAGGAGCGGGTCCGTCGAGGACGCCCCGTGGCCGAGGCGCTCCGGCTCGGGGGTCCCCTCCTCCCGGAGCCCGTACTCGGCCTTCCCCACGTCCACGGGCCTGCCCGTGGCGGCATCCACGAAGCGCAGGACGACCCTCGCCTCCGTCCGGACGACCACCCGGAGGTCCCTCGTCCCGACCTCGACGTCCTCGGCCAGGCCCCGCCAGGAGCGCCCCGTGCCCCCCGCCGGCCCGTCGACGCAGACGTCCACCGCGCCCTCGCCGAGATCGGCGAACTCGAACCTCCCGCCGCCGTCGGTGCGGGCCCGGGGCGCCCGGTCGATCGGTCCGGCCACCCCGAGGAGCACGAGCGGCAGATCGGGGACGGGGACCCCGGCGCCGTCCACCACGATCCCGGACAGGCTCCCTCCGCGACGGAAGACGAGGTCCCCCGCGTCCGTCGGATCCTCCACCGAGTCCGGCAGTGGAACGGTCCTCCGCGGGAATCCGGGCGCCTCGATGACGAGGTTGAAGGCACGCACCGGGCCGTGGCGCGGGGTCCGGAACCGCCCGTCCGCGCCGGCCTCCGTGGGCCATGTGGTCTCGGATCCGTACCAGAGCAGGACGACGGTCCCCGGGATCGGGCCTCCGTACTCGTCGAGGACGCGGCCGACGACGGCCCGGCCCGGCTCGACGACGACCTCGAGCCCGGCCTCCTCGTCGTACTCCCCGGGCTTCACGATCCTCAAGGCCTCGACGAACCCGTCGGCCGTCGTGGCGACCCCGAACCCCTTCGTGGCGAGACCCCGGTCGATGACGAGTTCGAAGGCGCCGTCCGCACCGGACACCCCCAGGATCGTCGACCAGCGGATGTCGGGCTCCGTCCCGGACCAGGCGCGGAGCTCGATTCCCGCCCCGGCCACTCCCGTGCGCCCCTCGTCCACCACGCGGCCGTGGATCCGGATCCCGGTCGACGGGACGGGATCTCCGACGGCGGGGGGATCCGCCGGCGGGACGGCCTCCCCGCGGATTTCCGGCGCGGCCGCCTCGCCCGCCGGGGTCCCGGGTTCCGGATTCGGGGAGCCCCGGGGCGGCGGCTCCCTCCCGGACCCGGGACCCGCGGGGAGCGGGCCCGGGCCGTCGGGCCCGCCGCAGGACCGCGCCAGCAGCGCCAGGGCGATCAGGATCGCGGCGATGGCGAAGGCGGCCGCGGCCCGTGGTCCCCGCTTCATCCCGGGAGTCTAGCGCGGACCCGGGAAACGCGGCTCCCGGCGGCACCTTCTCACGCGAGGGTGCGCGTGAAGAAGAACTTCGTGTGCCCCTCCCCGACCCGGTGCTCGAAGGTCCCCGCGACGGCGTAGCCGAGCCTCTCGTAGAAGCCCGGCGCCTGGAAGTCCGTCGTGTCCAGGGCCGCGTAGCGGCAGCCGCGGAGGACGGCCTCCGATTCCGCCGCGCGGACGAGCCGCCGCCCGATCCCGCGCCGGCGCTCCCCGGCGCGGACCGCCAGGATCTCGATGTCGAGCCACGCGAGGCAGGTCGAGCCGATGAGCCCGCCCGCGATCCCCCCGGCGGCGTCGTAGGCGACCACGTGGAGCGCCCTCGGCCCGTTCGCGGGCAGATCGCGCAGGGCGAAGTAGGCCGGGTTCGCGGCCCGGTTGAAGGCGCGCAGCTCCGAGCGGATCGCCTCGAGATCCGGCTCCGCGGCGGCGCCGGGGTGGGTGACGATGCGGACCTCGGGTTCGGGCACGGGGAACGAGGATACCGCCTTCCCCCCCCGGTCCGGCCTGCCCTGCGCGCGAAACCACGCCCCCCGGGTGGAGGTGCAGACCGTCGGGACCCCGTCCACCTCCACGGTGGGATTCCCCGGCCGCCGGCGGGCCGGCGGCCGGGGATCGAAGTCCCTTGCGCCTCCTACCAGTAAGGCTTGATCTGGTAGTAGTCGTAGATGGAGCCGCCCCACTTGCGGTCGGCGAAGTCGGGCCAGTTGGACTTGTCGAAGCCCGGAGCGTCCTTGAGGCGCTCCTTGGTCGTGTTGAGCACGAAGGAAGACGGCTCCGTGAGGTGGGACCGGAGCGCGGTCCACGGGAGCGCGAAGAGCTTGTCGCCGACGCCGAAGGCGCCGCCGAAGCCGAGGACGGCGTAGGCCACCCGCCCCGTCTCGGTGTCGATCATGATCTCCTTGATGTCGCCGAGGTGCTCCCCGTCCGTGTTCTTGACGCTTCCGCCCGACAGCTTGGAAGCGGAGATGACGTGTCCGACAGTCGGCTGGCTCATGGACTCCTCCTGGTGGGCGACGCCCCGGGACCCGCGACGCGGGTCCCCGGTGCATCGATGAGGACGCACTGTAGGGGTTCCGCCGGCGACCCGCCCATGGGGTGGATCCCTACGACCGAGGTGCCTGGCACAGGGTGGAGGGGAAAATTCCCCGGTTCACCCGGGAGGGGAGCCCGGAGCGGGTGAACCGGGGAAATTTCCCCTCCACCCTGTGCCAGGCACCTCAGTCCAGGGCGACCTCCACCCGGGGTCCGAGGATCCAGGGGCGCCGATCGAGGGCGACGTCGAGGACCGCCTTCGCCCGGGCGAGGGTCTCGCGGAGGCGGACGGGAAGGTGGAACCGCCGCCGCGCGTCGGAGGCGGCCACGCCCTCCGCCTCCAGTCCCGCCGCCCGCGCGAGGTAGAGGGCGCGCTCGAGGTGGAAGCGCTGCGAAACCAGGAGGACGCGACGCTGTCCGAAGACGGGGCCGGCGCGGCCGATGCTGTCGAGGGTGCTCCTCCCCGCGAAGTCGCAGGTGACGGCCGACGCCGGCACTCCGCGGGCGACGAGGCCGTCCCGCATGGAGGAGGGCTCGTCGTAGCCCTCCCGGGAGTTGTCCCCGCTGAGGAGGAAGCCCCGGACCCTGCCCGACCTCCACAGCGCCGCCGCGGTGTCGAGGCGGTTCTCGAAGAAGTCGTTGCCCCGGCCGCCGGCCCCCGGGCTCGTGCCGAGGACGAGGGCGACGTCCGCGGAGGGGGCCGCGTCCACGGTGTGGATGCGGCCCTCCCCCGCCGCGGCCACGGTGGCGTCGGCCCACAGGAGGAGCCCGCCCCCGAGGAGCGCCGCCGCGGCCGCCGCCGCGAGGAGGCGGCGGCGCCGTCGCACCCGTTTCGTGATCATGTCCACCGGCTCCTCCTCGCCCGGAGACGCCCCGGATCCCGTTCATCGGAGTCGGGGGCCGAGGTCCTTGAGGGGAAGTCCGGCTCTTCCCCCGGCGAGGGGCCGGTGAATTCCCCGCCCTCCTGCTACAGTCCCGCCATGGAGCCGGTGTTCCGGGAGATCGACGCGACCCTCGAGTCCGGGGAGCTCTCCGCGTTCCTCTGCGCCCACGAGTGGCCCTTCCACGGGCGGCGCCGCCTCACGCCGGCGCTCGTAGGGGAGATGTCCTTCGCCCCGCCTTCCACACGCTCCTTCTGGATCGACGTCGAGGGCCGCCACGCCGGGCTCCTCCGCGTGCAGGACCTCGAGGACATCGGACCCGGGAGCCCGATCCTCGACCTCCGCATCGCCCCGGAGTTCCGCGGCCGGGGGATCGGCCGGCGCGCCGTGGCCTTCGCCGTCGCGACGGTGTTCCGGGAATACCCCGACGCCCACCGAATCGAGGCGACGACCCGTGCCGAGAATCTCGCCATGCGCCGGGTCCTCGAACTCTGCGGCTTCCGGCAGGAGGGGCTCCTGCGGGAGACGTGGCGGGACGAGACGGGCGTGCGGTGGGACACCGCGCTGTACGGCCTGCTTCGCAGCGACCTCGCGCACGCGGGGGGCGCCTCCTGAAGGGGCCCTCCGGTGCATCGCCGCTCGTCGGCGGGGAAGGGCTCCCCGTCACCCCCGTCACCCCCGGTAGAGCCGCTCCGGCGGCGTCGTGTCGAGGAACACCGGCCTCCCGTCGGGGTCCTCGACGAGGAGGGACTCCCCCCCGTCGGGGGCGCGGACGACGCCCTTCCCGAGGGGAATCCCCCGCTCCTCGAGCACGCCGGCGATGGCGGCGACGTTGCCGCCGCGGAAGTTGATCGTGTCCCGGGGGATCATCCCCCGGAAGAGGGAGAGGTGGGTCGTGGCCGCCCGCTCCCCGGACCGCAGCGGGTGATCGGTCCTGCCCAGGATGGCCCACCCCCGCGCCGGCTCGCCGCCGGCGGGCACCATCCCGAGGGACTCGTAGTACGCCTTCGTCGCGCCGAGGTCCCCGCAGGCGAAGCACCAGGTCAGGTTCCCGAGGTCCATCCCCTCCCCGGAGTGGAGGTCCCCGGGGAACGGCACGGTGAGCGCCCGCCCCGTGCCGTAGTCGGCGTGCTCCTCCGGGGAGGAATCGAAGAACACCTCGCGCCCGTCGGGATCCCGGTATGTGACGCTCCACGGCCCGCGATCCGCGTCCACGGCGAGGCCCCGCTCCTCCAGCGCCCGGCGGATCGCCGGCACGTCGCCGCCGCGGAAGTTCACGAGGTCCCGCGGGATGTGCCCCTGGAAGAGGTGGATCTCCGCGGCGCGGCTCCGGAGCATCGCCCACCCCCGTGCCGGCTCCCCGCCGAACACCGCGAGGTCGAGCTTTCCGTACCAGTCGATGCAGGCCCGGAGGTCGGCCACCGCGAGGCAGGGGACCAGCCACCCGAGGGGAGGCTTCTCGGAGGGGTGGATGCAGGGCATGGGGTCCTCCCGTGTTCCGGCGCAGGGACGGCAGGGTAGCGCGGGGAGCCGCCGGAGTTCCACCCTCCCCTCCTCTCCCGAATCACCTCCCGGCGCTACACTCCTCCCCATGATCGACGTCGCCTCCGTCCTCTCCCCCGGCGGGCCCCTCGCGGGCGCCCTCGACCGGTTCGAGGATCGGGCGGAGCAGAGGACCATGGCCGCCGCCGTGGACCGGGTGATGCGCGAGGGCGGCCGGCTCCTCGTCGAGGCCGGCACCGGCGTCGGCAAGTCCTTCGCCTACCTCGTCCCCGCCGTGGCCGCCGCGGCGGAGCGGGGGGAGAAGGTCGTCGTCGCGACCCACACCCTGGCCCTCCAGGACCAGCTCCTCCACAAGGACGTCCCCGTCCTCCTCCGCAACCTCCCGGCGGAGTTCTCCGTCGTCCTCGCCAAGGGGCGGAACAACTACGTCTGCCTCCGCCGCCTCCGCACCGCCCGCGAGGAGGCGGCGGAGCTCCTCCCCCACATGGAGGAGCGGGAGGCCGTGGAGCGCATCCACCGGTGGGCCGCGGACACCCGCGACGGCACCCGCCAGTCCCTCGACTTCGAGCCCCCCCGCCACGTCTGGTCGAAGGTGCAGGCCGAGGCCGGCAACTGCCTCGGGCGGCGCTGCGACTTCTACGACGCCTGCCACTACCAGGCCGGGAAGCGGCGGCTCCAGAACGCCGACCTCATCATCGCCAACCACGCCTTCCTCTTCGCCGACATGGCGCTGCGCGCCGCCGGGTCCCAGCTCCTCCCCGACTACGCCCACCTCGTCCTCGACGAGGCCCACGAGGTCGAGGAGGTGGCCGGCGAGCATCTCGGGATCCGCGTGAGCGCCTTCGCCGTCACCCATCTCCTCGGCGGCCTCCACGGGAGGGACGGGAAGGGGCTGCTGCGGGCCTTCGACGCCCCCGAGGAGGACGTGCGCCTCGTGCGCGCCTGCCGCGAGGCGGCGGAGGAGTTCTTCGCGGAGACCGGCGACTGGGCGCGACAGCAGGAGTCGGGCTCCGGCTCGACCCGCATGCGGACGCCGCGCTTCGAGGGGCAGGGGCTCTCCCTCGCCCTCGACCGGCTGGCGGCGGGGCTCCGCGAGCTCTCCCTCCGCGCCCCGTCGAAGGAGCGGGAGATGGAGCTCCAGTCCCAGGCGGAGCGGTCCGTCGGGTACGCCGCGGCGGTGCGGGAGTTCTGCGCCGTCGGGGATCCGGGCCGCGTCTACTGGATCGAGCGGGAGGGGATGGCGGGGACGAACACCACGCTCCTCGGCGCCCCCGTGGAGGTGGGACCGCTCCTCCGGGAGGGTCTCTGGGCGGGGCTCCGCTCCACGGTCCTGACGAGCGCCACCCTCTCCGTCGGGCGGAACCGGGACTTCACCCCCCTCGCCTCCCGCATCGGGCTCGAGGGGGCCGAGGTCCTCTCCCTCGGATCCCCCTTCGACTTCCGGCGGCAGGCCCGGCTCGTCCTCCGCGCCGACGTGCCCGACCCGAAGGACGCCGCGGCCTGGGAGGCGGCGGTGGCCCGCGAGGTCCTCCGCTACACCGCGCAGTCCCGCGGCGGCGCCTTCGTGCTCTTCACCGCCTACGGGACCCTGGAGCGGGTGTTCCGCGCGACGGCCGACGAGCTCGTCGCCGGGGGGCTCGTCCCCATGCGCCAGGGCGGGGGCATCCCGCGGGAGGCGCTGCTCGAGGCCTTCCGCGCGACCCCCGGCGCCGTGCTCTTCGGGACGAGCACCTTCTGGCAGGGCGTGGACGTGCCCGGCGACGCGCTCCGCATGGTCATCCTGACGAGGCTCCCCTTCGCCGTGCCGACCCACCCCCTCGTGGAGGCCCGCGCCGAGGCGCTGGAGGCCCGCGGCCTCGACCCCTTCCGCCACTACCAGCTTCCCCAGGCGGTGCTCCGCCTGAAGCAGGGCTTCGGGCGGCTCATCCGATCCTCCACGGACCGCGGCACCGTCGTGGTCCTCGACCCGCGCATCCTCCGGAAGAACTACGGGAGGGTGTTCCTCGAATCCCTCCCCGACGCGGAGGTGGTGGTGGAGGGGGGCGGGGAGGCGGAGGGCGCGGATCCCCCGGCGGGGGGCTAGAGCAGCGTCCCCGTCATGAAGGCGCTGGCGAAGGTGAAGTAGATGACGAGGCCCGTGACGTCCACGAGGGTGGCGACGAACGGGGCGGAGGCGCTGGCCGGGTCGAAGCCGACGCGGCGCAGGAGGAAGGGGAGCATCGAGCCCGCCAGTGTCCCCCAGGTGACCACCCCCATCACGCTGAACCCCACGGTGAGCCCCACGAGCATGTAGTGGGGCCCGTAGGTGCCGTGCCCGACGGCCTTCTCCGAGGCGAACTGCCAGACGACGATGCGCAGGAGGCCGATGGCCCCGAGGAACCCGCCGAGGAGCACCCCCGCGGCGAGTTCGCGGCGGACCACGACCCACCAGTCCCGGATGCGCACCTCGCCGAGGGCCATGGCGCGGATGACCAGGGTGGAGGCCTGGGAGCCGGAGTTTCCGCCGCTGCTCACGATGAGGGGGATGAACAGCGCCAGCACCACGGCCTTGCCGATCTCGTCCTCGAAGTAGCCCATGGCCGAGGCCGTGAGCATCTCGCCGAGGAAGAGGATGAGGAGCCAGCCCGCCCGCTTGCGGACCATCTCGAGCAGCGGCGTCCTGAGGTAGGGGCTGTCCAGGGCCTCGGAGCCGCCCATCCGGTGGATGTCCTCCGTCGCCTCCTCCTGCACGACGTCCACGATGTCGTCGTGGGTCACGATGCCCTTCATGCGGTCCCCGGCGTCGAGCACGGGCATGGCGATGAGGTCGTGCTGGGCGAAGAGGCGGCCCACGGCCTCCTGGTCCGTCTCCTCGCGCACGGTGACGAGGTCGGTCCGCATCACCTCGCTGACCTTGCGGTCCGCGGGGGCGCAGAAGAGCTCGCGCAGGGAGACCACGCCGAGGAGCTTCTGCTCCGGGTCGAGGACGTAGGCGTAGTAGAGCATCTCGAGGCGCTCGCGGGCCTGGCGCTGGAGGTAGCGGAGCGCCTCGTCCACGCTCATGTCCGGGCGGACCCGCGCGAAGCGGGGGTTCATGAGGCCGCCGGCGTCGTCCTCGGCGAAGGCGAGCAGCGCCGTCACCTCCTTGCGGGAGGCGGGGTCCATGAGGTCGAGGAGGGATCCGCGGTCGGCGGGATCGGCGGCCTGCACGAGGTCCGTGGCGTCGTCGGGATCGAGGAGCCGCACCCAGGCCTTGCGCTCCGCGGCGGGGAACTTGAGCACGAGGTCGCACTGCTCCTGGGGGGAGAGGGAGAGGAAGAACTCCTCCGCCCCGGGGCGGTCGTCCACGAGGCGGAAGCCGTCCACCCGATCGGCGCCGGCGAGGAGGGGCCAGACCGCGCGGAGGTCCTCCTCGGTGAAGCGCTCGTCGGGGTCGCGGGCGGGATCCATGGAAGCGGGGATCGTACGCCGGTCCCCGGCGGCCCTTTCGAGGAACTTCGCCGGGGAACGGACCCGTATGATGACGGGATTCCAGGAACGGTGAGGAGGCGGCCATGGCCGGCGACAAGAGGCGGTTCCCGAGGGTCCAGAGCCTGAACATCGTGGCCGACAGGGGGCGCGTGTTCCGCACCCTCGACCTCTCCCGCGAGGGGATGCTCCTCGAGATGGACATCCCGACGCCCCTCGGCACGAGCATCGTCGTGGACCTCGCCCTCGGCGAGATCGTCCTCGAGGTGAAGGGGGAGGTCGTCCGCCACGTCCCCCAGGAGGGCGGGCGCACCGGCGTGGGCATCCGGTTCGATCGCCTCTCCCCCCGCTCCGAGCGCCACATCCGGGAGTTCCTCCTCAAGAGGGACTCGTAGCGTCCGCGGGGGTGCACCCCCTCCCCGCCGGCGCTACAATGGGGGCGTCCCGGATCGGCGCCGCGCGCCGCCGGCGCGTCGGGCGCCGGAGGAGGTGCGCCATGGCGAACAACCGCAGGAAGTCCCCCCGCATCCACAGCCTCAACTTCGTGGCCGAGGAGGGGAGGATGTTCCGGACCCTCGACGTCTCCCCCGAGGGGATGTACCTCGAGATGGGGGCGCCTCCCCCGCTGGGAACCCGCCTCGACCTCCACGTCGCCTTCGGGGAGGAGATCGTGAGGCTCCCGGGGATGGTGGTCCGCCACGAGCTCCTCGGCATCGGCCGGGTCGGCGTCGGGATCCGCTTCGAGGAGCTCGACGCCCCCGCCCGCCGTGCCGTCCGGGAGCACGTGGAATCGAAGAAGGCCGTGAAGGGGTAGCGCCCCTTCACGGCCTCCCGGTCCGCGGCGGGGACGGCCGGGACGATCGCGGGCGCGGCCGCGGGGCCGCCGCTACCTCTTCTTCCGGCCCTCGGCGATGATCTCCTCGGCGAGGTGGTCCGCCGCCTCCGCCGTGGTGATGTCCTTCGCGCGGCTGATCTCGAGGATCTGCTTGAGGGTCCCGTAGATGCCCTCGACCTTCCTGTTCGAGGCGGCCTCGTCGTAGCCGCCGGGGACCAGCTCGTAGGAGACGTTGATGACGCCGCCGGCGTTGATGACGTAGTCCGGCGCGTAGGCGATGTTCCGCTTCTTCAGCTCCGCCCCGTGGCGCGGCTCGTGGAGGACGTTGTTGGAGGCGCCGGCCACGATGCGGCACTTGAACTGCGGGATGGTCTTGTCGTTGATGACCGCGCCGAGCGCGCAGGGGGCGAAGACGTCCATCTCGCGGCTGTAGATCTCGTCGGGCCCGCACACCGAGGCCCCGAGCTCCTTGGCGGCGTACTCGACCTTCTCCCGGTTCACGTCGCAGACGATGAGTTTGCAGCCGGCCTCCCTGAGGCGCTGGCCGAGGTAGTAGCCCACGTGGCCGACGCCCTGGATGCCGACGGTGATCCCCTTGAGGCTCTTCTTCTTCATCACCTCCTCGACGAATGCCTTGATGCCGAGGAAGGTGCCGTAGGCGGTGTAGGGGGAGGGGTCGCCGGAGCCGCCCTCCGCGCGGGAGCGGCCGGTCACCCACTTCGTCCTCTCCCGGATCCACTCCATGTCGGCGACGGAGGTGCCGACATCCTCGGCGGTGATGTACTTCCCCTTGAAGGAGTCCACGAACTCGCCCATGGCGTGGAAGATCTCCGCCTTCTTCTGGGTCGCCGGGTCGCCGATGATGATGGACTTCCCGCCGCCGAGGCCGGTGCGGGCGACGGCGGACTTGTAGGTCATGCCGCGGGAGAGGCGGAGCACGTCCGTGAGGGCCTCGTCCTCGCTCTTGTAGGGCCACATCCGGAGGCCGCCCAGGGCGGGGCCGAGGGTCGTGTCGTGGACGGAGATGATGGCCTTGAACCCGATGGACGGGTCCTCGGCCTTGAGGACCTTCTCGTACCTCTCCACGGGGATGGTGGTGATCTTCATGGAAGCGCTCCGTTTCTGGCGGCCTGCCGGTGCCCGTCGGGATCCCGCCGCCCGCGTTCCCTGAACGGGGCGGTTCCGAGGGCCCGAGTATCGGACGCCCCGGGACCCCCGGGGAGCAGTAAACGACCGGCGCCCGTGACGGGGGAACCGGGAAGGAGAGGGATGGGACTTGACTCCGCGTCCCGGCGCCCGTCCGCTCACCCGGCGCCGCCGCCCCCCGCCGCCGCCACCTTCTCCATGGACATCGTGCCGCGGCACTTGGGGTACCCGGAGCAGCCCGCGAAGGGGCCCCGGCGGCTCATGCGGATCATCATGGGCTTGCCGCACTCGGGGCAGGGGACGCCGGCCTCCTTCGGCTCGGCGCGCTTCGTCTTCTCGGCGCCGGGGAGGTCCTTGGCGTTCTTGCACTTCGGGTAGGCGGAGCAGGCGATGAAGGGGCCGCGGCGGCCCATGCGGGCCACCATGTCGGACCCGCACTTGTCGCACTTCTCCGTCACCTCGGGCATCTCGATGGGCTTGCCGTCCTGGTCCACGTCCTTGGCGTTCTTGCACTCCGGGTAGCCCGTGCAGGCGAGGAACCGGCCGCGGCGGCCCCAGCGGAGCACCATGGGCTTCCCGCACTTCGCGCAGACGTGGTCCGTCGCCTCCGCCGCGGGGACGGCCTCCCCGTCGGCGCCGACCTTCCGCGTGCTCTTGCACTCCGGGTAGGCGGAGCAGCCGAGGAACTCCCTCCCCTTCCAGACCTTCCGCACCATGTGGCTCCCGCACTTCTCGCAGGGCGGCGTGCCCTCCGGCGCGGGGAGGTCCTTGATGGGCTTCATGCCCTTCTTCGCCCGGGCGAGGTCCCGGGAGAAGTCGGCCCAGAACTCCTCGAGGACCTTCTTCCAGGGGATGCGCGCCTCCTCGACCTCGTCCAGCTCCTGTTCCATGTGGGAGGAGTACTTGACGTTGATGACGTCGTCGAAGAAGGGCACCAGGAGGTCGTTCACCACCTCGCCGAGCGCCGTCGGGCGGAAGCGGGTCTTCTCCTTGCCCACGTAGTTGCGATCCACGATGGTCGAGATGATGGCGGCATAGGTCGAGGGGCGGCCGATGCCCTCCTTCTCGAGGGTCTTGACGAGGGAGGCCTCGGTGAAGCGCGGCGGGGGCTGGGTCTCGTGGCGGTCGGAGCGGATGCCGCGGTCCTCCACGGCCTCGCCCTGCGCGAGGGGCGGGAGCTCGGCGTCCTCCTTCTCGCCCTTGATCGGCCACGCGCGGCGCCAGCCGTCGAAGACCGGGGTGCGGCCGCGGGCCTCGAAGGCGCAGCCTTCGATCCCGGCGGGCTCGATGCGGACCACCGTCACATCGGTCTCCGAGGGGGTCATCTGGCAGGCCATGAAGCGGCGCCAGATGAGCTCGTAGAGGCGGGCCTCGTCGCGCTCGAGGTGCTTCGCCGCCTTCTCCGGGGTGAGGGCGGGGTCCGTGGGGCGGACGGCCTCGTGGGCCTCCTGCGCCCGCTTGCCCGCCTTGAAGCGGTTCGGCGACGCGGGGAGGTAGCGCTCCCCGAAGAGCTTCCCGATGGCCTCGCGGCCGGAGCGGACGGCGTCGTCGCTCAGCGCCACGGAGTCGGTCCTCATGTAGGTGATGAGGGCGGTCGGGCCGTCCTCCCCCATCTCTACGCCCTGGTAGAGGCGCTGCGCGACTCCCATGGTCCGCTTGGCGGAGAAGTGGAGGCGGATGGAGGCCTGCTGCTGCAGGGTCGAGGTGGTGAAGGGGGGAGGCGCCCGCTCGGTCTTGCGGTCGAGCGCCACGGAGGCGACGCGGAAGGCGGCGTCCTCGAGGCGCGCGAGGAGGGCGGCGGCGGCGGCCTCCTCGGCGAGGGCCGGCTTCCCGCCGTCGAGCTCGACGAGGGTCGCCGGGAACTCCCCCGGGGCGAAGGGGACGGGCGGCTGCTTCCCGTCCTCGCCGACGGGCGGGACCGGGGGGGTGGGCGGCGAGCCCTCCTTCGCGAAACGGGCCTCGACGGTCCAGTAGACCTCGGACTTGAAGGCGCGGATCTCCCGTTCGCGCTCCACGATGATGCGGAGCGCCACGGACTGCACGCGGCCGGCGGAGAGGCCGGGGCCGGCGTTGCGCCAGAGCAGCGGCGAGAGCTTGTAGCCCATCATCCGGTCGAGGAAGCGCCGGGCCTGCTGGGCGTCCACCTTGTGCATGTCGAGGGTGCGGGGCTGCTCGAAGGCCCTCGTGATGGCGCCCTTCGTGATCTCGTTGAAGGTGACCCGGGCCTGGACGTCCTTCGGCACGGCGAGGGCCTCGGAGAGGTGCCAGGCGATGGCCTCCCCCTCCCGGTCCATGTCCGTCGCGAGGTAGACCTTCGGGGCGGAGGCGGCGAGCTTCCTCAGCTCGGCCACGACCTTCTTCTTGGAGGCGATGATCTCGTAGGTCGCCTCGAAGCCGTCGTCGGGGTCGAAGCCGAACTCGCTCCCGGGGAGGTCGCGGACGTGGCCCATGGAGGCCTTCACGACGTAGTCGCGGCCGAGGTACTTGTTGATGGTCTTCGCCTTGGCCGGGGATTCCACGACGACGAGGTTCTTCCCGGTGCGGGGGACGGCGCGTGCGGGTGCGCGCTTCGCCGCGGGCTTCGCGGCGGCGGCCTTGACGGCGGTCTTCTTCGCCGCGGGCTTAGCGGCGGATTCCCCCGCTTCCGCGGCGGGGCGCGCGGGCTTCTTCTTCGTCGCGGTCGTCTTCTTCTTCGCGGGCATCGTGACGGCTCCCAAAGGGCGGGGATGCTAGGCACGGGACCCCCGCATACCAAGGAATCGATTCCGGCTGCCCCCCGGGCCGACGCCCTTCGGGACCTGAATCGACGTGCCTGACAGCCTCGATGCGGGACCGGCTACACCGTACACTGCCATGTCATGAAGACCACAGGTGCCAACCCCTCTTTCGGACCGATCCTCCTCGCGGCCGCACTTCTTCTCCCCGCGGCCCCCGGTTGCGGCACGACGGAAGCGCCCCAACCGCCGGCGGAGGCGGGAGTTCCGGCGGTGGAGGAGGTCCCCCCGCCGGTCCCGCCGGAGCCCATGGAACAGGCACTGCGGCCGGCATTCATCCACCTCTCCGAAGGCCGAATCGCCGAGGCCGCGGAATTCGCGCGGGCCGTCACCGTGGAGGCCCCCGGGTACTCCGATGGCTGGCTCCTGCTCGCCGAGGCGGAGTGGAGGCTCGGGGTCGCCGCCATGGAGCGGGCCGACGGGACCACGGCGGAGCTGCGCCTCCTGGACGCGCGGGAACACGCGGCGAAGGCGGTGGAACTCGCCCCCCACCCGCGGGAGGCCCTGGCCCTGCGGGGGCGGATCCTCCGGGACTCCTCGATGTTCGCGGAAGCCGAGGCCTGCCTCCGGCGGGCCCATGCGCAGGACATGCTCGGCGGCCGGCTGGACGGGGAACTCCTCTACGACTGGGCCTACTGCGGCGCGCAGGTGGGGAAGTTCACCGAGGCGCTGGAGCGGTTCGGGATTGCGGAGTCCCTCCTCGGGCCCCAGGCCCGCATCGCCGTGAACGCCGCCATCTGCGAGGAGAAACTGGGCGACCGCCCGGCCGCCGTGGCGCGCCTCCGGCGTCTCTACGACGCCGAGGCCGCCGCGGGGCGCGGCGGCGGCGCCGACGCGAAGTGGGCGCTGGAGAAGACCTGGGACCTCACCGTGGTGCGGCGGGACTTCGCCGGCGGGCGGGCGGCGCTGGCGGCGCTGGCGGCGGCCCACCCTGACCGGCCGGAGCCCCCCTTCATGCTCGGGAACCTCGAGTCCTTCCTCGGGAACCACGGCGCGGCGGCGGAGGCCTTCGGGAGGGCGATTGCCGCGGGCTCCGGGGACGCGGCCCGCGTGCGGCGGGCGCGGGCGCTCGGGCTCGCAGGGCGGGGTGAGGAGGCGGCGGCGGCGGTGCGGGAGGCGATGGCCCGCGATGCGGGCTTCGAGGGGCTGTCCGATGCGGCCCTGCTGGCCGCGGAGGCGCTGCGCACCGGCGGCGCGGCGGAGGCGGGGCGGGAGTTCCTCGCCGCGGCGACGGAGGCGTGGCCGGAGGACCCGGCGCTGCTGCTCGCGGCCGGGGACGCGGCGCTGGAGGCGGAGGATCTCGCGGCGGCGGGGGCGCTCTACGGGAGGGCGCTGGAGGCGTCCCCCTTCTCCGGCGAGTGCGAAGCGCGCGCGGCGCGGGCGCGGCTGGCGGCGATCCGGGCGGGGGGCGGGGAGGAGTCCGGGGCGGCGGCCTTCGACGCGCCGGCGGAGGCGCTCGCGCCCTCTCCCGGCGGCGAGGCGCTCGTGGACTTCGAGGAGCCCGCGGTGTTCGTGCGCGGGGAGCCTTCGGGGGCGGCGCGGCTCGTCGAGGGGGCGATGCGGCTCGAGGCGCGGACCGGGCCGCCGCCGTCGGCGACGGCCGGGGCCGCGGCGCCGGGGCCCGGGGCCGACGGGGGGTGGGCGGGGCGGCGTCCGGCGCGGACCGACTTCGGATCGCTGCTGCGGGTGGAGTTCTTCCCCCTGCTCGACGGGGAGGAGTGGGAGTCCCTCGTGTTCCGCGCGCGGACGGAGGGGGGGACGGCGGCGGTGCGGGTGATGGCGCTCGACGGGTACGACGAGGCCGGGAGCGCCTTCGCGCGGAGCCGGTGGCCGGCGGGCGGGGATGGCGCGGCCATCGGGGCGGAGTGGACGGAGATCGTGGTGCCGCTCGGGGCCATGGGGGGGTTCGTCGAGGGGCGGCCGCTGCCGTTCCTCCGGAGGAAGGTGCGGGCGTTCCTGCTCGCGGCGTCGGGGGGCGGCGCGGTGCTCTTCGACGATCTGCGGCTGCGGGACGGGGCGGGGCGGGAGCGGGCGCTCGCGGACTTCGAGGAGGCGCCGGCGGAGGTCGCCGTCCTCTACGGCGGGCCCTGCGTCCCCTTCGAGCGGACGCTGTTCACGGAGGAGGACGTGCGCGGGTTCAAGGTGCCGGGGACGGTCGTCTACGCGGAGCACATCGTCGGCGAGGGCTTCGACCCGGCGCTGGTCGGGGAAGGGAGGGCGTCGCTCCGGGTGCATCACGGCGAGGCCGCGGCGGCGCCGGCGGGGCGCTTCGGGAAGGTGGAGGGGACCGACGCCGGGACGTCCTCGGTCACGGTGGCGTTCCAGCCCGACCGCGACCTGCTGCGCTTCAAGGCCCTCACCTTCCTCGCCCGCGGCGGGGAGGGCGGCGAGCGCCTGCGCGTGGTCCTGCGCGACCACTTCGACGTGTCGGGCCGCGTAGGGGACGCGCGCCGCCCGCAGTCCGTCTTCCCCCGCACCGCGAAGGAGGACGACTCGATCCTCCTGACCCGGGAGTGGCGCCTCTACCGCATCCCCTTCGATCGCTACCCCGAACTCGACCGCGAAGGCCTGGCCTCCCTCACCTTCGAGTTCCCCTCCGGCACCCTCTACCTCGACGCCCTCGGGGAATAGGGGACGCACCCAACTTTCTCACTTTTCTGTGGATAACTCATTTCGGAGGGACTCCGCGGGCGTTGGATTCCGGAGGATCTCCCTGAACGGGTCGATCCCCATGGCTTCTGCGGTCCTTCGCCCGAACTCCATCCGGGCGGAAAGGGCGTTGGCGCTGACTCCCAGCGGGCCCGAGAGAGCCTCCTGGGAGAGGGCCAGGTCCGACCAGGCAAACCAGGCGATGACGGCCCTTGCACGGGAGGCCGGGCGGGATCGTCGCCCCTCCGCGAGCTCCTCTGCGGACACACCCATCGCGCCACAGACGAAGCGCGTCAGCCGCGCCAGGTTCCATCCCTCGTTTCTCAGGGTGTTAGCCCGGATCCAGCGGGGTGTCCGCTCGGCCTTCGGCTCTTCTTCCTGAGACTCTCCCTCCTCGGGGCTCCCCGCCGCGGAGACGGCCGCCGGGTGAGGATCCTCCGCGGCACAACCCATCCTGCCCGTCTTCCCCTTTCCCCCTCCCGGAGGCACCCGTGGATCCGCCGGCAGCGGCGCCGACATCCAGGATTGGAGGCGCGAGCGGGCCTCCGCGGGGCTCCTCCCCATCAGGGCCAGCACCTCCTCAACGGACTGGAAGCGAGCCGCCCGTCTTCCCATGAGGACCCCGTGCCCGGTCCAGGGGTAGTCCTCGAGGGAAGCCACGTCCGGGAGGATGCCAGCCCTCACCGGGTTCAGGTGGATGTACCGGATGACCTCCAGCAGGTACCCGTCGCTCTCGACGGCCAGGGCCTTGTACCGGTTCTGGAAGAGATGCCCGACCCTACCGTGCCTGCGGTTGAAGTCCATGGCATAGGACGTGCCCAGGTTGTGCATCGCCAGGGCTAGCGGCTTGGGCCCCGTCCGAACGAACAGATGGACGTGATTGGGCATCAGCGCCCAGGCGAAGCAGGTCGTCCCGGCCAGGCGAAGCGCCACCTCCAGGCGCAGGAGGAACCGCGCTCGGTCCAGGTCGTCCATGAAGATGGCCCGCCGCTCGATTCCACGTACCATCACGTGGTGGAGGGCGCCCACGTAGTCGGCTCTCGGTTGTCTCGGCATCTCTACGCCCCGGACGCAAGGGGGTGTACAGGAAGCCGGGATTCCGGTTTCGGCCTCGGGAGGCGCCTCCTCCCTTCTCCCTTCCGGCCTTCCAAAGACAAGGACTGAGGACCACTCCCATCCTTCCCGACTGCCTTCGACTTCCGCCCCCGCGACAGCCCACCCCCGAGGTGCGGGCAGGGAGGGCCTACCGGGATTTCTCGGGCCTGTTCATCGTCCTCCTGACGCTGGCCATCGGGCTGTTCACGGCGTCGCTCTTCCTGCACCCCCGGTATCACTGGCCCCTTTGGATCGCGGCGGCGGTGGTGATCACGCTCACGGCACCCCTCCGCGCCTGGGGTCTTCGGCGCGGGCTCCTCTCCTACTTCGTTCACGGCACCGCCGTGGAGGGAACCGTGACGGCCGTCGAGCCCGCGGCCCCCGGGACCTGGCGGGTGCACTACCGTTTCGAGTCCGCGACGAATGGTCCGATGGAAGCGAAGACGATGGTTTACGACGCACCGGAGGCCCCCCTGGCCATCGGCCAGATCGTGGTTGTCCTCCATCGGCCTGGGAATCCGGGGGACAGCGTCCTGCCCCAATTGGCGGGGATTCTGCCGGAGATCCGGAGGCGATAGCCAGTCCCCGAGTTATCCACAGAAAAGTTGGAAAGTTGGGTGCGTCCCCAGGAGGTCGTCCCATGATGCGGAAGATTGCGGAGGAGTTGTGGGAGTTCCAGATGAGGGAGGCGCCGCAGTGGGCGACCTTTGTCGGGGACGCGCGGTTCAACGACCGGCTCGAGGAGCGGGGGCCGGCGGCGCGCGAGAGGCGCAAGGCGGCCGCGAAGGGGTTCCTCGCCCGCGTCCGTGCCGTGCCCGCGGAGGGGCTCGACGAGGAGGACTCCATCACGCGCTCCGTCCTCCTCCGGGTCCTCGCCGAGAACGTGGAGTCCTTCGACCACCACGCGTGGGAGTGGGACTTCAATCAGCTGAGCGGGGCCCACGTCGAGCTCCAGGACCTCCTCTCCTTCCACCCCCTCGACACGGTGAAGGGGGCCGAGGACCTGCTGTCCCGCTTCGAGGCCGTCCCCGCGGCCTTCGACCAGCTCCGCGGCGACATGGAGGACGGGCTCCGCTCGGGCCGGGTCCTCCCCCGGGTCGCGTGGGAGCGCTGCGTCGCGCAGCTCCGCGCCTTCCTCGATACGCCCCCGGAGCGGACGAGCTTCGGCCGCACAGCCGCCAACCTCCCCGCCGCCATCGCCGGCCCCGACCGGGTGCGCCTCTCGAAGGCCCTCCACGACGCCGCCGTCGCGAAGGTCATCCCCGCCTACCGCGGGCTCCACGACTTCCTCGCCGGCCCCTACGCGGGGAAGGCCCGCGAGGCCGTGGGCGTCTCCGCCATCCCCGGCGGCCGCGAGGCCTACGCCTTCGCCGTCCGCCAGCAGACCACCACGGATCTCTCCCCCGACGCCATCCACGCCATCGGCCTCGAGCAGCTCGAGGCGAACAAGGCGGAGATCCTCGCCATCGCGCGGAAGAAGGGCCACGAGGGGGACCTCCGCTCCTTCCTCGACTCCCTCCTCGCCGAGAAGCGCTTCCGCCTCGGGACCCGCGAGCAGCTCCTCGAGCGCTACCGCGCCATCCTCGCCCGCATGGACGTCGCCCTCCCGAAGTGGTTCGGCCTCCTCCCGCAGACCCCCTACCGCGTCGATCCCATGCCCGCCTACAAGGAGAAGGACGCGCCCGCGGCCTACTACTACCCGCCCTCCGACGACGGGAAGCGCCCTGGCATCTTCTTCGCCAACCTCCACGACCCGCCGTCCTGGCCGACCTTCAACATGGAGACGCTGAGCTACCACGAGGCCGTCCCCGGCCACCACTTCCAGATCGCCGTGGCCATGGAGCGCCGCGGACTCCCGGCGCTGCGCCGCCACGGCCACTTCACCGCCTACGTCGAGGGCTGGGCCCACTACACGGAGCGCCTCGCCGACGAGATGGGCATGTACTCCTCCGACGAGGACCGCGTGGGGATGATCTCCGACCAGGCGTGGCGCGCCGCGCGCCTCGTCGTGGACACGGGCATGCACCACCTCGGCTGGTCCCGCGACCGGGCCGTCGAGGTCCTCCGCGGGATCAAGACGAGCCCCGACGCCGAGACCCTGAACGAGGTGGACCGCTACATCGTCTGGCCCGGCCAGGCCCTCTCCTACAAGGTCGGCCACCTCGAGATCCTCCGCCTGCGCGAGGAGGCCCGCGCCGCCCGCGGCGCGGCCTTCGACATCCGGGCCTTCCACGACGAGGTCCTCCGGCACGGGGCGCTCCCCATCTCCGTGCTGCAGGAGGTCGTCCGCCGCTGGGCGGGCGCGAAGGCCGGCGGGTAGCCCGTGGCGCTGCCCCCGGCGGCCGGCCGCGCCCCGTCGAGGACGCTGGCCTCGCTCGGGGCCGCGGGCGTGGAGGAGATCGTCGACGGCGCCTTCGTCCTCTACCGCCGCCGCTTCCTCGCCTGCTTCGTCGCCATGTCCCTCGTGCAGGTGCCCGTCACCGTGGGCCTCACCCTCATCACGGAGACGGCGCTCCGCAAGATCCGGGAGGCGGGGACGGACGTGGACCTCCTCTCCCAGGGGGTCACCTACGCGCTCGTCGTCGTGCTCCCCTACGCGCTCCTCTCCCTCGTCGCCACCCAGGTGGGCACCGGGGCCATCACCTACCTCGTGGGGAAGTCCTGCATCGGGGAGACCGTCGGCGTCGTCGAGGCCTACCGGTGGGCGCTCCGCCGGAGCCTCCCGCTCCTCGGCACCGCCGCCGTCATCGGCGTCGCCTGCGTCCTCGGCTTCGCCCTCTTCGTGGTGCCCGGGGTCATCGCCTTCCTCGTCTCCTTCGCCGCCGTCCCCGCGGTGATGCTCGAGGACAGGGGCGTGAAGGACGGCATCGTTCGCTCCTACGAGCTCGCCACGGGGAGCATCGGGCGCGTGGCCGGCGTGCGCCTCCTCGTGGCGCTCTTCCTCGGCGCCTGCCTCCTCATCGGGTGGTCCGTCGCGGGCTCCATCACGGAGCGCCCCGACGCCCGCATGCTTCTGGCCCAGATCCCCACCCTCCTCGCCGGCCCCGTGGACGCCATCTCCATGGTGCTCCTCTACTTCGACCTCCGCGTCCGGCGCGAGGGCATGGACATCGAGCGCATGGCCGCCGCCCTGGAGGCCCGGTGAAGGCGCTCCTCCCCCCCCTCCTCGCGCTCCTCGCCCTCCTCGCCGCGCTGCTCCCCTGCGGGACGGCGGCCGCCGCGGACCGCCGCCGCTCCGACCCCGCCCCCCCCACCCGGCGGGAGGTCATGGAGAGGACCGTCGAGATCCTCAACCGCCCCGAGTTCGCCGGCAGCGGCGAGGACGAGGAGGGGCTTCTCCTCGTCCTCTCCAACATGCTCTCGGACCTCGTGGACGGGGCGAAGCGGCTCCGCACGACGAACCCGTTCCTCTACGCGACCGTCGTGGGCTGGCTCGTGGCGACGCTCCTGGCCATCGTCGGCCACGTGGCCTGGACCGTCTGGAGGAGCGGGGGATCCCGCGCCGGGGCCGGCCGCCGCCGCCGCCGCCAAGATACCCCCCACCCCACCCCGGCCCGCCCCGACCCCGGACGCCTGCTCGCCCCGGCCGCGCGGGAGGCCGCGGCGGGGCGCCACGCGGAGGGGGTCCCCTGGCTCTACCTCGCCCTCCTCTTCCGCCTCGAGCGGGAGGGGCTCCTCGAGTTCGACGCCGCCCGCACCGGCCTCGAGTACGCCGACCTCCTCGCGCGCCTCCCCGCGGCGCGCGCCCTCTGGCTCTCCTTCCTCGACGTCCACGACCCCGTGGTCTTCGGCACCGGGGACTGCGGCGCCGCCGCCTTCGGGGACCTCCGCTCCCGCGCCCTCGCCCCGCTCCCGCGGAGCGGCCCGTGAAGGGCCGCCGCTCCCGATCCGACGGCCTGCTGGCGCTGGGGATCCTCGTGGCCCTCGTCGCGGGGGTGATCGTCGTGGGGGCCTTCGGCACCCGCGGCGCCGACCCCTTCGAGGTGCGGCGCTCGACCTTCCTCGGCACCCCCTACGGAACCCGCGCCCTCCACGACCTCCTCCGGGAGCTCGGCTACGACGTGCGGCGCCACCGCGGGAGCCTCCGGTTCGTCCCCCCCGAGGCGGGGACCCTCTGCGTCCTCTCCGCCCCGGTCCCCGTCGGGCAGGACGAGATCCGCGGGATCGTCTCCTGGGTGGAATCGGGGGGGACCCTCGTCCTCGGGCTCGGCGGCGGCACCCTCGTCCCCGTGGCGACCCTCGCCAACCGCGGGGCCCCCTCGGCGGCCCTCGCCGAGGCGCTCGGCGTCCACGTCCAGCGGACACCGCGGACGGAGATGGGGATCCTTCCCGGGGGGATGCTCGCCGCAGCCGGCACCGTGGAGCGCGTCCGCTTCCACGGCGGGCGGGTCCTCGACGGCCCCTTCACCCTCTCCCCCGGCTACCGCTCCCTGGTGCGCGGGCCCCACGGGGACCTCGTCGCCGAGGCGCCCCGCGGGAGGGGCCGGGTCGTGGCCTTCGCCGACGACACGGCGCTGACGAACCGCTACCTGCGGGACCCGTGGAACGCGCAGATGGCGGTCCTCCTCCTCGCCCACGACGGGAAGGAGGGCCCCATCCTCTTCGACGAGCGCCACCAGGGCTACGGCGAGGACCGGGAATCCCTGGAGCGGCTGGCCGGCGCCCTCTCCGAGACGGGGCTCGGCCTCGTGCTGGCGCAGGCGGCCCTCGCGGCGCTGCTCCTGCTCTGGGCCGCCGGGCGGAGGTTCGGGGCGCCGCTGCCGCCGCCGCGCCTCCACCGCCGCGCCGCCGTGGAATCGGCGGGCGCCCTCGGGCGCGCCTACCGGGACGCCGGCGCCGCGGGGCTCGCGGCGGAGACGCTGGCGGCGGGGGCGCGGCGGCGCGCTGCACCACGGGTCGGGCTCCCCCCGACGCTTCCGCCGGAGGAGTTCGGGGCCCGCCTGCGGGCCTCGCGGACGCCGGGGGCCGCGGGCCCCCCGCCCCCCCCCGGCGGGGGGGGCCGCGGGGGGGGGGGGGGGGGGGGGGGGGGGGGCGGCGGGGGGGGGGGGGGGCCGCCTGCGGGCCGCGCGGACGCGGGGGGCCGCGGCCCTCGCGGCCGCCCTCGACGGGATCGCCGCGGCGGGCCGGGGCGGGAAGCGGGCGGGGGACGCGCTGGCGGGGGCGGCCCGGGCGCTGGACGGGGCCATGGAACGGCTGGGCCGCACGGACAGGGAGGGGACATGAATCCATCGGAAGCCGGGGCGCTCGCGGAGAGCGTCCTCGCCGAACTGCGCAAGGTCGTGCTCGGGCAGGAGCGCGTGCTCCGGGAGACGCTGGCCTGCTTCCTCGCCGGGGGCCACGTCCTGCTGGAGGGCGTGCCGGGGACGGCCAAGACGCTGCTCGTCCGCTCCATCGGCCGGGCCGTGGACGCGCGCTTCTCCCGCGTCCAGTTCACCCCGGACCTGATGCCCGCCGACGTGACCGGCGTGAACATGTTCCACCAGGACGAGCACGCCTTCCGGTTCCACCCGGGTCCCGTGTTCACGGACCTCATGCTCGCCGACGAGATCAACCGCGCCCCGGCCAAGACCCAGTCGGCCCTTCTGGAGGCGATGCAGGAGCGCCGCGTGACCGTGGACGGGAAGGAGCACCCGCTCCCGCCGCTGTTCACCACCTTCGCCACGCAGAACCCCGTGGAGTACGAGGGCACCTACCCGCTCCCCGAGGCGGAGCTCGACCGGTTCCTCGCCAAGGTCATCGTCGGCTATCCCTCGGAGACGGAGGAGACGGGCATCCTCGACCGCTACGCCGGCGGCTTCGACGCCGAGCGGGAGGAGACCTTCGGCATCCGGCCCGTGGTGGACCCGGCGAAGGTGCTGGAGATGCGGGAGGCCGTTCGCGCGGTCCACGTGGAGCCCGGGGTCCGCTCCTACATCGTCTCCATCGTGCGGGCGACGCGGGAGCCCGGCGCCCTCTCCCTCGGCGCCTCGCCGCGGGCGTCCGTGGCCCTCTTCCGCATGGCCCGCGCCGGGGCGGCGCTGCGCGGCCGGGACTTCGCGACGCCGGACGACGTGAAGGACCTCGCCCCGGCGGTGCTCCGCCACCGAGTCGCCCTCACGCCGGAGGCGGAGATCGAGGGGGACACGCCGGACGCCGCGGTGCGGCGCATCCTCGACCGCGTGGAGGTCCCCGAGGGGGCGGCGGGCACGGCCCGGGAGCGGGGACAGCGTTGACGGAGGCCCCCGCCCGACCGGCGGTGCGGCTGCGCGGCGGCCCCGCGAGCTTCGTCCCCACGAGGAGGCTCGCGCTGCTCCTCCTCCTGCCGCTCCCCGTGATCCTGCTCGGCGGGGGCTCGGCGGCGTCGGCGGGGGCGGCGGCGGCCGTGGACCTCGTCCTCCTCGCCCTGGCCGCCGTGGAGGCGCTCCGCCTGCCGGGTCCGCGGTCGCTCTCCGTGGAGCGGGCGCCGCGGCCCGTGCTCTCCCTCGGCTCCCGCGCGGCGCTGGAGACGGCGGTGCGGCTTCCCTCCGCCGCCGCCGACGGCGCGACGGTGGCCGTCCACGAGGACCTCCCCGCGGAGATCCGCCCCGCCTCGCGCCCCCTTCCGGCCCGCGTCGAGCCCGGGGAGTCGGCGTCCTTCCGGACGGAGGTCGTGGCGCTCCGCCGCGGGCGCTTCCCCCTCGGCGCCGTCCACCTCCGCCTCTCCGGGAGCCTCGGCCTCGCGCTCCGCCAGTACGCGCTGGAGGAGCCTGGGGAGGTCCGCGTCCTCCCCAACCTCGCCGGCGTCACGCAGTACCGCCTGCTGGCGCTGCGCGGGAGGCTCCGGGAGGCGGGCCTGCGGAACCTGCGCCTGCGCGGCGCGGGCACCGCCTTCGAGAGCCTGCGCGAGCACCTTCCCGGGGAGGACCTCCGGCGCGTGGACTGGAAGGCGACGGCGCGGCGCGGCCACCTCATCGCGCGCAACTACCAGGTCGAGCGGAGCCAGTCCGTGGTGCTGATCGTGGACGCGGGGCGCCTCATGACGTCGGAGGTCGAGGGAGGCTTCCCCCGCCTCGAGCACGCGCTCAACGCCGCCCTCGTGCTGGCCCACGTCGCCGCATCCCGCGAGGACCGCGTGGGGGCGCTGGTCTTCGCCGACCGCATCCAGGGCTTCACCCCGGCGGCCCGCGGGCGGGGCGCCCTCGAGCGGGTCACCGGGGTCCTCGCCGACGCCGAGGGGAGGCTCGTGGAGCCCGACGTCGAGGCCGCCTTCCGCCACCTCGCCGCCCGGGGCCGCAAGCGGAGCCTGCTGGTCCTCTTCACGGAGATCGTGGACCCGGAGACCTCCGCCGCCGTCCTCGCCCACGCGGCCCGCGCCTCGGGCCGCCACGTGGCCCTCGTGGTGACGCTCCGCGACCGCACCCTCGAGCGGGCGGCCGCCGGGAAGGACGGCGACGGCGACCCCTGGCGGCGGGCCGCCGCGGAGGAGCTCCTCCACGCCCGGGACCAGGCCCTGGCCATGCTGCGCCGGCGCGGCGTCTCCGTCCTCGACGCCGACCCGGCGGGGCTCACCGCGGCGGTGATCGACCGGTACCTGGAACTGAAGACGAGGATGCTGATCTAGCCGCCCCGAACACCGGCATCTCCTCCTCCGCCTCTCCCCCGCGATCACCGCGTCCGCCGAGGAGGATCCAGGCGAGCACGATCCCTCCGGCGCAGAGCCCCGTCGCCGCCTTCAGCCAGGGCGGGAGGCCGGAGGGCGAGACGAAGGCCTCGAGGAGCGCCGCCGCCAGCAGAAGCACCGTGGTCCCCCCGAGGAGGCGGCCCGCGTCCACGGCCTCGTGGACGAGGGCGTCCCGCCGGGTCCGGGCGCCGGGCCGGATCAGGGCCCCGCCGAGGCGCAGGCCCGCGGCGCCGGCGATGAGGAAGGCGGGGATCTCCACGGGGCCGTGGGCCGCGACGAAGGTCCAGAAGACCCCGGCCACCCCCTCCCCCGCGAAGACCGCCGCCACGGCGCCGAAGAGGACGCCGTTGAGGAGCAGGAGGAGGGCGGTGCCGACGCCGGCCGTGATCCCGAAGGCGAAGACGACGAAGGTGGCCTGGACGTTGTTCGCCACCAGCGTCGAGGACCAGAGCGGGGTGAAGGCCGGGTCCATGCGGACGTAGACCGCCTCCCCCCCCTGGGCCCGCTCCGCCACGGCGGCCTCGGCGCGGTCGAGGTACTGCTGCGGGCAGAGGTCGCGGGCGAGGTCGGGGCGGACGAGGGAGACGGCGTAGGAGAGGAGGACCCCGAGCACCCACACGGCGGCCGCCGCCGCCAGCGGCGCCGCGGAGCGGCGGACGAGGGCGGGGAAGCCGTGGAGGAGGAACGTCCCGAGCCCGGAGCCGCCCCCCTCCTCCCCGCCGGAGCGGTAGAGCGCGTTGTGGCCGCCGGCCACGAGCCGCTCGAGGTACTGCTCCACGTCGGGGTCGGCGCCGGCCGTGCGCAGGCGCGCGAGGTCCGCCGCCGCCTCGCGGTAGAGGCGGGCGAACTCCCGCACCTCGAGGGGCTCGAGGGCGGCGACGGAGCGGGCCTGCACGCGCTCGAGCAGCGCGCCGAGGCGCGCCCAGCGGTCCCGGCGGAGGGCGACGATGCGCTCGGCGTTCACGGCGCGCCCCCGGCGACGGTCTCGAGGAAGGCCTCCGCGTCGGGACCCGGGTCCACGCCGAGCGCCCCGGCGGCCCTCCCCGCCACGAAGGAGGCGAGCCGCGCGCGGGCCTCGGCGGTGAGCCTCGTCCGCCGGCGGAGGAAGGCGCGCACCATCTCCTCCTCGAGGGGCGGGAGGCGGTCGCGGGCCTCCCGCTCCTCGGGGGTGAGGGCCCGGGCCGCGGCCACGGCGGCGGGAACGACGGAGCTCCGCTCCCGGACGACGACGGTCCCCGCGGCGAGGTCGCCGAGGCGGCGGCCCTTCGGGTCGATGAACATGACGACCCCCGCCACGCCGTAGGGGATGGGGAGGAAGTCCACGACCCGCATGAGGTTCCGCACCGCGGCCCGGGGGAGCGTGCAGGGGTGCCCCCCCTCGCCCACCACCCGGATGCGGAGCCACCGCTTCCCCGGCGACTGCCCGCCGCGGAAGGCCTCGAAGTAGAGGTGGTACCCCCAGACGAAGAGGAAGAGCGCGAGCAGGAGCATCCCGCTCAGCGCGCTCGCCGCGTAGGAGGCGAAGGAGACGTGCTCGTTCCCCGCCCAGAAGGCGAAGAGGACGACGAGCACCCCGAATCCCTGCATCGCCGCGTCGATGCAGCCCGCCGCGAAGCGGCTCCCGAGCCCGGCCACCTCCCAGGAGAATTCCACGTGCTCCGGCGTCTCGACGGTCACGCGCTCGCGGAGGTCCATGTCAGAGCCACTCGAGGAGGAGGGACCAGATCTCGTACTTCGGGCTGGAGCCGCCGCCGCCCTTCAGGAGGGAGAGTCGCATCACCCCTCCCGCCGGCCTCCCCGGCGGTGCGGCCGCGGGGTTCCAGAAGATGCCGGGCTCCGCCCCGGATCCCGCTTCCGGATCCAGATCCGACAGCCCCGTCAGGGCGCGGAGGAGGGGCCCCGGGGCCTTCGAGAGGTCCGCGAGCCGGGCGACCCGGGCGATCCGCCGCGCGGCCTCCGCTTCCCCGTCCGGCCGTTCGAGCCGCAGGGCCTCCAGCAGGGCCTCGCCGGCGGCGGACGGGGGAACCAGGAGATCCGCCGTGTCGCCCCGGGCCGGTTTCCGCACCGGAAGCTCCGAACCGGAGTAGAGGGCCCCCTCCGGACCGGGGTAGCGTGCCGCCACCGGGAGGACCTGCAACGGGCGGGATCGGCCGAGAGGAATCGGCGGCGCCTGCGCAGCCGGCAGATCCCCCAGCGGCACCGGGTCCTCCGCGGTCCCGTGCACGGAGCAGGAGGATCCCGCGTGCCCGGCCACGGGTTGCAGCGTCCCGCCGGAGGGACAGGCGAGGGCCGGGAACCCGGGGGGAGGCTCCTTCCCCCCCGCGAGGCTCCGCGCGTCGAGCAGCAGCCGCGCCGCCTCGCACCGGAGCGCCGCCGCCCGCTTCGCGAGGAGCGCCGCGGAATTCGCCCGCGCCAGGAACCCGTCGGGGACCACGAGGAGCGCCCCTCCGCCGGAAGCGGGGAAGGTCCTCCGCGCCAGCGCGTAGGCCCGCGCGTCGGGCCGGAGGAGCGACGCCGCCTTCCCCTCCCCCGCCGCGAGGATCCGGTCCCGCAGGTCCCGCGTCGTCGCCCAGACCGCGACTCCCCCCCGCATCCCGAAGAAGGAGCGGATCGATCCGTCGTCGGCGACGGCGTCGAGGCCGTCCACGCGGAGGACGCGGCTCCCCCTCCCCTCCCAACGCATAGACGACCGTCTATGGAATTCCACCAGCGACGCGTCGTCCACTTCCGCCACGAACGCGACGTCGGCCCCCCAGCGGAGATCGGGGTCCGCCGAGACCACCGCCACCTGCCGGGTCCCCGTCCGCACGCCGGGGTTCGCCCCCCAGACGGTCGGCAGGAGGAGCCGCTCCACGGCGCGCCGCAGCGCCTCCCGCCTCCCGCCCGGCGAGTCCTCGCAGAACGCGGGAAGCGCCCGGGGGAGGAACCCCGCCATCCCCCCGACGAGGTCCTCCGCCTCCCGCAACGACGGGAAGAACACCGCCGCCGCGTCCGCCGGGACCCAGGCCGCGAGCCGGTCCGAAACGGGAACGCCCGGGGAGTCGATGTCCGCGGGGATACGGGACGGGGGAGGCGGGAGGATCCGCGGCTCCGCCGCAGGGCCCTTCGCCGCCCCCGTCCCCTCCTCCCCCCGCAGGAGGAGCGCCGCCAGCCCGTCCACGATCTCCCGCCGCGGACGCGCCGACCAGGAGGAGGCCTCCGCCTCCGCGTCGAAGGAGGGCGCCGCCACCACCGCGGGCCCCGACCGCCCCGCCAGCGCCGCGAGGAAGGGGTCCCTCTCCGGCTCCCCGCCCCCGGGGAGGAGCGTCAGCGCGGGGAGGAGGAGGGCGGGGAGGGCGCGGGGGATCACGCTCCGATCCTACCGTCCCGCATCCCCTTCAGGCCGCCGTCGGTGCCGGGCGGAGGAAGGCGCGCACGCACTCGAAGGCGAGCGCCGCCGCCAGCAGCAGGAGGACCGCCGAGATCCCGCGGAGCAGCGCCGCCGCGCTCCCGTTCCCCACCGTCGCCACCAGGGACCAGCCCGTCGTCCCGAGCAGGAACACCGCCGGCACGACCACGAACCAGGTGCGCTTCCCCTCGGCCTTCAGCCAGACCGCCACTCCCATGAGCGTGAGCGCCGCCAGGAGCTGGTTGGAGGTCCCGAAGGCGGCCCACACCTTCATGTAGGCCCCCTCCCCCGTCGCCGCGAGGAACGCCCCCGCCGGCAGCAGCGTCAGCAGCGTCGCCGCGATCCGCCCCCGCGACCCCTTCCACCCGAACAGCTCCTCGAGGATGTACCGCCCCAGGCGCGTGCAGACGTCCAGCGTGTCGTAGATGAAGGTCGTGAGGGCGAGCAGCCCGAAGGCGAAGCCGAAATCGCGCGGCACCCCGAGGACCTCCGTGAACCGCGCGATGCCGGAGGCGAAGACCGCGTCCACGCCGACCCCCTTCCCGAGGAGCGGGTCGCCGGGGGCGAGCATCATCACCGTGGAGAGGGAGATCACCGCGATGAGCCCCTCGAGCAGCATCGCCCCGTAGCCCACCGCGGGGGCGTCGGTCTCCCGGTCGAGCTGGCGGCTCGTCGTCCCGGAGCAGACGAGCCCGTGGAAGCCGGAGCAGGCCCCGCAGGCGATGGTGACGAAGAGGAAGGGGAGGAGGTCCGCCCCCTGGGGCGACGTCCACGCGACGAAGGCCGGCTGCAGGACTCCGATGTTCCCGAAGAGAAGCCCGACGACGCCGGAGGCGAGGAACCCGTAGAGGAGGAATCCCCCGAGGAAGCCCCGGGGCTGCATGAGCACCGGCATCGGGAGCAGCGCCGCGGCGAAGCAGTAGGCGAGCAGGATCCCGTTCCACGCCATGCGCGGGTTCCCGAAGGCGACGGTGTCGGGGAGCGTGATCGGGATCTCCCGCCCGAACCAGATCACCGCGACGAGGAGGGGAAGCGTGATGGCCGCCGCGGGCAGGAGCCGGAGCTTCCATCGCGTGAAGGCGACGCCGAGCCCGAGGGCCAGCAGGAGGTACATCGCCGAGGAGGAGGCGACGGCGCCCCCGGACCCCTCCTTCACGAAGGCCGCCGCCGTGAGGTCGGCGAAGACGATGGTCACGTACACGAGCGCGATCCAGACGAAGGAGAGGTAGATCGCCATGGCCCGCCGCCCGAGGCGCTCGCGGAGGATCTCCCCCACGGACAGGCCGCGGTGGCGCACCGAGGCCACCAGCGTCGCGAAGTCGTGGGCCGCCCCGATGAAGACGCACCCGAGGAGGATCCACGCGAGCGCCGGCCCCCACCCGAACCAGAGCCCGGCGAGGATGGGGCCGCCGATGGGGCCTGCGGCGGAGATGGCGGAGAAGTGCTGCGCGAGGAGGAGCGGCGCCTTCGCGGGGACGTAGTCCACGCCGTCGGAGAGGGCGTGGGCGGGGGTGGCCCGGTTCCCGTCGAGGGAGAGGAAGCGGGCGATGAAGCGGCCGTAGACGAGGTAGCCCGCGAGGAGGACGACGAGGGTGCCGAGCCCGATCGGCAGGAGTGTCATGGGGGGGGAGGATAGCCGTCCCCACGCCCCGGGGCAAGGCGGCGGCGGGGAGGGCGGCGGGTGCGGGGACTACGCCGGCTCGAGGCGCTCCGCGAGCAGGGACTTCGAGGAGGTCGAGCGGCCCCGGCCGATCCACTTGCGGACCTCGGCCACGAGCCGGTCCGGGGCGATGGGCTTCTCCAGCACCTCGTCGGCGCCGAAGGAGAGGAGCCCCTCGCGGTCCTTCACTTCGGGGACGCCGGAGAGGACGAGGACGGGGACCCGGTCGAGGCGGCGGTTGGCCCGGAGCACGCGGAGGACGCCGGATCCCGTCAGGCCGGGGAGCCAGAGGTCGAGGACCACGCAGTCGGGGCGGTCGCGGAGGGCCTTCTCGACCGCCACGGAGCCGTCCCGGGCCTGCAGGACCTCGTAGCCGGCGGCCTCGAGGGCCACGCGGCAGAAGATCCGGAAGGCATCGTCGTCCTCGACCAGCAGCACGCGATGCATGGGGTCCTTCCCGCGGGGCCGCCCCGCCCCGCCGACGCCGGAACCCGCTCCGCCGCGGCGGGAAACGCCGGAATCAGGTTACCACGGTCGCGCCCCCGCCGGAAAGGTCCCCCGGCCGGCGCTTTCCTCCCGTCAAGATGGGCCCCGGAAGGGGCCCCGTCCTGCCGATGAAGGGGGGTGGGCCCGTTCGGGGCCGTCACCTGTGGAGGGCACGACCATGAAGCGTCGCATTCTCGCGGTCGCCGCGGGTCTGGCGTCGGCGCTGCTCGCGGCGGGGTCCGCGGCCGCCGGCGAGGAGGAGCTCCGGAAGGAGCTCGACGAGACGAAGGAGCAGGTGCGGAGGCTCCTCGAGAGGGTGGACCAGCTCGAGGGGCGCACCGGGGCGAAGGGGGAGATCGGCGAGGCCGTGGAGAAGTACCTCGCCGCGCGGCCCGCGGGGACGCCGGGGGCCGCCGCCGGGGCGGCCGCGGGAGGCGTCACGGCGCCGGGCTCCCGGAAGCTCCGCTTCTCCGGCCACATCCTCTTCTGGTGGGAGCAGTGGAACGGGACCCACCGGATGTACGACCCGGGGGGAGCGGACGTCAACGACGTCGGCTGGCTCCGCACGTCGCTCCAGGCCGACGCCGACATCACCGACGACCTCCGTGCGCGGGTCGAGATCCGCGACGCCCGGGCCTGGGGGGGCGAGCCCTCCACGACGGCGCAGCTCCAGACCGCGGGCACGGGCACCGACCTCAAGCAGGGCTGGTTCGAGGCCGACGACCTCTTCGGCTGCGGCACGAAGACCCGGGCCGGCCGGCAGGTGCTGTCCTTCGGTGATCAGCGGCTCGTCGGCGACCTCGACTGGGCGACCTACGGGCGCTCCTTCGACGGGCTCCTCTTCACCCACGTCTACGACAGGACGAAGGTCGACCTCTTCGCGACGCGGGTGATCGAGCGGGGGGGCGGTGCCTTCACGCCCGGCGTGGACAACGACGACCGGGACTTCCACGGCATCTACGTCTCGACGCCGAAGGCGCTCCACCACAGCGACCTCGACGCCTACCTCCTCCTCGTGCACGACCGCATGGCGATGCCCGGCGAGGTCGCCGGCGACGCGGGCAACACCGCCTTCCTCACGGGGGGCCTCCGGATCGCCGGCGCGAAGGACTCCTTCGACTGGGGCGCGGAGGGGGCGGTGCAGCACGGCCGCCTCTCCGGGGACGGGCTCTTCGCCTGGGCCGCCCACGCCCGCGCCGGTTACACGATGACGGAGACGAAGTGGACTCCGCGCTTCGGCCTCGAGGCGGACTGGGCCACGGGGGACGACGACCCGGCGGACGGCGACCGGGAGTCCTTCCAGACCCTCTTCCCGACGAACCACATGCACTACGGGATCGCGGACATGATGGCCTGGCAGAACATGCGGGCCGTGCGGGCCTCCGCGAGCGTGAACCCCTGCGACCGCTGGACCGTCCAGGCCGACGTCTGGCGGTTCTGGCTCGACGACGCCGACGACGCCTGGTACGGGGCGAGCGGCGCCGCCATCCGCGGCGGGGCGGCGGGGGCGTCGCGGTACCTCGGCACCGAGGTGGACCTCGTCGTCACCTGGAAGGCCTCGGACCACATGAAGGTCGCCATCGGCGGGGCGCAGTTCTTCGACGGCGGCTTCGTGCGCGACTCCGGCGGCGGCGGCGACTCGCTCTGGTTCTACGTGCGGGTGCAGGTCCTCTTCTAGTTCGACGGGCTTTCGCCGGGGGGCGGTCCCGCGGGGGCCGCCCCCCTTCGATTCCCGCCCGGCCCGGTGCGCCCGGGGGCACACTGGCGCGATGCCCCCCCGGGTCCACCTGCCATGGTGAGCGACGCCCGCTCCCTCCCCTCCCGCGCCGACGCCGTGATCGTCGGCGCCGGGCTCGCCGGGGCCTCGGCGGCCCGGGCGCTGGCGCTGCGGGGGATGAAGGTGCTGGTGCTCGACGCGGAGCGCGTCCCCGGATCCCACTCCTCGGGGCGCAACGCCGCCATCCTGCGGCGGGTCATCGAGGAGCCCTCGACGGCGGCCCTCGCCCGCCGCGGCGGCGCCGCCATCGCCGACCCTCCGGCGGACCTCGCGTCGGAGCACCCCTTCCTCGACCGCCACGGCGTGCTCCTCACGGCCTGCTCCGGGGCGGCGGCCGTGGCGCTCGCCGCCGCGGCGCGGGAGGCGCGGCGGGCGGGGCTTTCCGTGGAGGACCTCGGCCCCTCCGCCGCGGTCGCCCGGGCGCCGGTGCTCACGGATTCCCGGGTTGCGGCGGCGGTCTGGTGCCCCGGCGACGGGACCGTGGACGTGGCGGGGCTCCTCGACGCGATGCTCCGGTCGGCCCGGGCGCGGGGGGGCGTCGTGGCCGCGGGGGCGGCGCTCCTCGGGATCCGGGTTTCCGGGGGAAAAGTATCATCCGTTGATACATCCCGGGGGACCGTCCGCACGGGCCTCGTCGTGGACGCCGCCGGGGCGGCGGCGGATCCCGTGGCGGCGCTGGCGGGGCTCCCTCCGCTCCGGCTCGTCCCCTACCGCAGGCACCTCTACCACCTCGGGGGGAACCCCCTCCTCCCCCACGGCTCCCCCACGGTCTGGGACGTGGGCCGCGGGATCTACGTGCGCCCCGAGGGGACCGGGGTCCTCGCCTCCCCCTGCGACGAGGACGCCTACCCGCCGGTGCTCGAGGAGCCGAAGGTGGTGCCCGCGATGCGCGCCCTCCTCGTGGACAAGCTGGAGGAGGCGTTCCCCCGCTACGGCCGCTTCACCGTGCGCCGCGCCTGGGCCGGCCTTCGCACCTTCGCCCCGGACCGGAAGTTCGTCATCGGCCCCGATCCCCGCCTGCCGGGCTTCGCCTGGTGCGCCGGCCTCGGCGGCCACGGCGTCTCCACCGCCGTCGCCGTCGGCGAGGAACTCGCCGCGCGGCTTTAGGGGACGCACCCAACTTTCCAACTTTCCTGTGGATAACTTCCAGGGCGGGCTGCCGACGGCAGCCC
>CAYJMF010000051.1:0-8910 GCA_964370855.1 uncultured Planctomycetota bacterium
CGGGTCCGGTCCGGAACGGATCGGACCGGACCCGCTCGAAACGGGCGCGTTGGAACGTCGACGGCAAGGGGATCCGGACGGTCTTCCTTTCCCGGAGGGAGGAGGGAAAGGAATCCCCCCCTCCCCCCCCCTCTACGCCCTCCGCCGCAGGACGAGCCGGTCGTAGCGGTCCTTGGGCGGTCCGTAGAAGCCGGGATCGACGCGGTGATCGCTGAATCCCCGGGCACGGTAGAAGCGCCGGGTCCGCTCGTAGGGCTCGTAGTCGCAGGAGTCGGCGACGGTGGAGACCTCGACGGCCCCGTGGCCGGCCCGCCGGACGTCCTCGAGGACGGCCACCAGCAGGAGGGTCCCGAGCCCCCGCCGGTGGCGGGCGGGGTCCACCCCCATCCAGGCGAGGTCGACAGTCCCCTCCCCGACGGGGCGCCAGAGCGCGAAGCCGAGGAGGCGTCCCTCCTCCTCGAGGACCAGGCCACGGTCCCGGGAGAGATCCCGCTCCATGGCCTCGAGGCCCTCGGCGTTGAACCACTCCCCGAGGGATCGGGCGAGGGCCATGACGGCGCCATGGTCCGCCGGCAGCAGGGGACGGGCGACGGGGGGCATGGGCATACGGTACCCGCCCCGCCCCCCCGCTCTCCCCGCCCCCCCGGTCCGCTCCCCCCGGTATACTCCCGGCGTTCCGCGCCCCGCACCGCCCCCCTTCCGACGGAGGCTCCCCTGGCCGCTTCCCGCTTCCCGACCTGGAGACGATTCATCGCCTACGGCTTCGCCGCGGCCCTGCTGGCCCTGGCGGACCCGGCGAAGAGCCCCATCGCGCCCTGGAACCTGGCGGCGGGGGCGGCGCTCTGCCTCTTCGGGGCGTTCTGGCGGGTCTGGGGTTGCGGCCACCTGCGGAAGAACCAGGCGGTCATCTCCTCCGGGCCCTACGCCCACGTGCGCAATCCGCTCTACCTCGGCACGCTCCTCAACCTCTTCGGCTTCGGCCTCGCCGCGGGGCACCCGGTGATCCTCTACGGGCTCCTGCCCGTCGGGCTCCTCGTCTTCGCGCTCTACTACGTGCCGAAGAAGGAGCGGGTGGAATCGGAGCGGCTCCGCAAGCGGTTCGGGGCGGAGTTCGACGAGTACCACGACGCGGTGCCGGGCTACCTGCCGCAGTTGCGGGCCTGGCCGAAGGCGAAGCAGGAGCCGATGTCCTTCGCGCTGGTGGTGGAGAACAGCGAGGTCGAGACGCAGATCCTCATCCTCGTGGGCCTCGGGGTGATGGTCGGTAGATTCACCGAGGTGATCCCCCCCTACCTCGGGCTGCCCGTCGGGGGCTGAGTTGGAGGGCGGCCCACCGCTCCGGCGGGAGGATTTCGACCGTCTCCGGGAGTGCCACCTCGGGAAGAGGCGCTGGTACCGGCCCGACGTGCACCTCCTCCGGCTCCCCGGCGGCGGGAGGGCGGTGGTGAAGGACTTCCTCCCCTGCCCCGCGTTCTGGCGCTGGACCTACGGGCGGCTCCTCACGGGGCGGGAGGTGCGCGCCTACGGGCGGCTCGAGGGGGTCGAGGGGGTGCCGCGCTTCCTCGGGCGCATCGACGGGTACGCCTTCGGCGCGGAGTGGGTGGCGGGGAAGGACCTGGGGAAGTGCCCGAAGGGGACGCTCCGGGTCGAGACCTTCGACCGCCTCGCCGCCACCGTGGAGGCGATGCACGCCCGCGGGGTGCTCCACCTCGACCTCCGCCAGCGCCGCAACGTCCTCGTGGACGACGCCGGGGTGCCGCGGGTCATCGACTTCTCCTCGGGGTTCACCGTGGACCCGGCGGGCCGGTTCGGCCGCTGGATGCTCCGCCTCCTCGGGGCCGTGGACCGGAGCGGCGTCCTCAAGTACAAGCGGCGGTTCCTCCCCCAATCCCTCACCGACGACGAGAAGGCCCGCCTGCGGAGCGTCGAGCGGTGGCGGCGGTGGTGGCCGTTCTCGTAGGCGAAGGGCGTCCGGATTGACCCAGGATGCCACTCTGCGTCATACTGGCGCTAGACATCCGATAGGAGTTCCCATGGACAGGAAGAAGCCTGGTAGAGCCGTCAGGAAGTCCGCTCCTCCAAGGAGCCGGACCCGCCCGATCTCGAGGAAGGCTCCGGAGGGCCTCGACGCGAAGGTGCGTCGTCTCGTGCGCGAGGCCGTTCGGGAGGAGATCGGACTGCTTGAGGATCGCCTCGACTTTCTCGCTTCCGAGGCCTCCCTTGCCGAAGGCGACCCGATCCCCGCGGACGAGGTTTGGAAGAAGCTCGGGCGCTGATCCCTCTCGTGCCCTACCGGCTCCTGTTCCAGCCCAGAGCGGAGAGGGCCCTCCTCAAGGCTCCGCGGGACATGCAGGATCGATTGCAGGGCGCCATCCTCGCACTCGCGGATGCACCAAGACCTCGGGGTGCGAAGAAGCTGAGGGGTGAGCGCGACACATGGCGCATCAGGGTGGGCGATTGGAGAGTTGTCTACGTTCCCGACGACCGTGCCCGGGTCGTCGTCGTCACGGTGATCGGTCATCGCCGCGAGGTCTACGAGTGACCCGGAGAGGGTGGCGAGTGCCGGCCCGAACTCGCCTCAATCGCCCGTGCCTCCGGACCCGGAGGTCGGCACGGGTGCGGGACCGGAGAGCCCGTCGAAGCCGCCGACGCCGATCCCTCCCTCGGGCGGGTCCGAGCTGAGCACGATCCGCGGGCAGTAGACCCACAGGGCTCCCGACCGCGCCACGGCGCCGATGGGAGTCCCGGACCACTCCTCCTCGACGCTGCGCGAGACGGCGAGGGCCTCCGCGAAGGCGTCCCTCGCGCTCTTCGGCACCTTCTCCCCGTTCCGGGCGACCTCCTCGGCCGCGGCGGCGGGGCCATCCCAGAACCGGCAGATGCGGGACAGGAGGAGGATCTCGACGGTGCTTCCGTTGTCGAAGGCGCCGTCCGGGATCTCCTCCAGGACGGCGGCCCGGGCGAGGAGGTGGTACCGGGCCCTGGCAGCGAGCGTCCTGCAGGCGTCCACGGCTCCGAGGAGCCGGGTGGAGTCGGGAGTCGCAGCGCCGCCGGCAACCAGCCGGGCCCGGAGATCGGCGAGGGTGTCGAGGGCCTTCGCGCACCGGGCCGCGTTGCCCGTCAGGGCCGCCGCCTCCCGCCGGCACCCGTGCTTCGCGAGGAAGGCCATCGTCAGTCCGGGCAGCCCCTCCGCGCGTCCGAGGGGCATGACACCCCCGGCGGCCCCTCGCACCTGCCAGTCCAGGACGATCCCGGCATCGACGAACCCCCGGACGATGGCCTCCAGTTCCTTCCAATGCCCGGACCTCGGTTCGTCCGGGTCCAGGGCGGGCGACATCCGGGCGAGACGCGGGGTGTCATAGCGCGCCCTCAAGGGGCAGCGCGACGTCCTCCTTCCGAGGATCAGGTAGTGGCCGCCGGTCAGGGCGGCCAGGCGCGTCAGGGGCCAGTAGCCGAAGCCCGACGGGATGGAAGGGAACCCGGTGCACTCCGGGTGCTCCTTGCGGTCCGTCGGGCTGGCCTCGGGCCACTCGGGGAAGGTGGCCCACCTACGAAGTACGGTGTCCGGATCCACGCCCTCGTCGGCGGCGACCTCCTTGGCATCTTCGCGGGTCCCTTCCCTGTGCCAGGGGTCGCCGAGCCCCGAGTCCCACGTGTGGACCGCGCCCACGTTCTGGACCGTGAGGAGGTTCACGTCCGGAACCCTCGTGTCGCAGATGACGGCCAGCGCCGCCGGCCATCCGGGGATCGGCATCACCCCGCCCCGCTTCATCTGGACCCGGGGGGGCGTGGCGTAGGGGGCCTCCGGCCCGGCCACGATCACGGCGGTGCCGCGGTCCTTCGCCCTCCGGAGGGGAAGGTCGAAGTCCGGGCCGAGGGCCGCCAACCGGGTCGTGAGCACGAGGAGGACGCCGCCGCCCTTCGCCTCCTTGAGCCAGTCGAGGCTCCTCAGGACGGCGGGCTCGAGGCCGCCGGCGTACAGCGCCGGCCAGTCGATGCGCGGCTCGGGGAAGGCCCCGAGGGTGCTGCGGAACCAGGAGGTGGTCCCCGCCCGGCCCGCGCCGGGCGGGGGCGTTCCGACGGCCCGGTCCCCGACTCCCAGCACACCGACCCGGAATCCCGACCGACGGTCCATGAGGAACTCCACGAATGGGAGTTCCACGCTCCCGAGGATCTCCTCCACCGGGGCGTCGACGTCGACGAGGACGCAGAGCGCCTCATCCAGCGGAGAGCCGTTCTCCTTCCCGGCCTTCTCCAGCCTCGACTTCACGACGCCGAGGACCCGTTCCCAGTCCCTGACGCCGCGGAGGGTGCGGTCGGAGGAGAGCCGGGGCGGATCCTCGGGGGGCGGGGAGGCCGACGTCTCCTCGGGCAGGAGGGAGAGACCCGCCGTGAGCGCGAGGAGGATTCCTGCCGCCGTCGTCCTCACCGCCACCGACCGGTTCATCTCCGGGACTCCCGGGGAAGAGGCCCCTCCTCCCGCACCTCGAACCCCGATACGTCGATGACCTCCTCGTCGCCGAAGGTGACCCGGCCCTCGAGGACTCGACGGTCCTTCGTTTCCAAGGTGGTCACGAGGGACATGCCGTAGGCCTCGCCGCGCACCAGCCCGGTCCCTGGGAAGCGTCCCTCCGGCCCCGCGGACTTGCCGGGGACGGCATAGGAGAAGCCGTCCACATTTCGGAGGAGCTGCATCACGGTCCCCTCGGGGAGGATCCCCTCGGGCCCCCGGAACCGGTAGTACGGGAGGGCCGGCTCGGCGGCCTTCAGTTCCAACCGCAGCGGCTCGTCCCCTTCCTCCCCGTCGAGCGTCCGGACGAAGGGATGGAATCCCTCCGCCAAGACCAAGATGGAGGCCGTCTCCCCCTCCACGGCCGCCGCCTTGAACACGGCGGTGCTGGTACCGTCTGGACGCACCCGACTGGGATTCAACCGTCGGATGTGGACCGTGCCCTCCCCGGGATGTTCCCGGGTTCCCCAACTCCCGCCCCGCGCGGATTCCGCCGCATGGGAAAACGCCTCCTTCGGCATCGTCCGGCTCAGGACCGAGTGGAGGCGCGCCGTCGGAACGGGGCGGCCCTCCCCGTCCACGATCAGGACGGGCACGCTCGCTCCCTTGACGAGCTCGAAGTCCTGGTACGGGTGCGACTCCCCCGCCCGGACGTTCGGGAGCGGCCTGTCCTGCGGGATGTGCCCCTTCGCGGAGACCAGGAGGCGCACCTCCTCCAGCCACGCGGGGACGGAAATGGAGAAGGTCCCGTTCTCGACGTGGACCTTCCGCCGCACCCCGTCCCGCGGCAGGTGCATCCGGAGCCAGGCGGGGCTCCCCTGCGGCGGCTCCTCCCCGGCCCGGGGGGGATTCGCGGGGATGCGGGCCTCGACGACCACGGGGACGCCGGCCGCCGCGGCCGGATCCTCCAGGCGGACGGTCCCCCGGATCACGGTCATCCGACCGCACCACGCCTCGGAGATCGCGGTCCCGTCGGCGTAGACGTGCCTGTCGTCGAACAGCTGCCGTTCGGGATCCCGGAGGACGAGCCGCCATCCCTTTCCACCGGGGAAAACCACCATGCCGTCGGCGTCGGTGGCCACGGCGACGGCCTCCTCTGCATCGACGCCGGCGGTCCTCCTCGACGTCCCCTCCACGATCACGCCGCCGCACGGGGCCCCGTTCTCGGCGTCGCGGAGGCGGATGCGGACCGGGCCGCCGTCGGGCGGGGGCTCCGAATCCGTCGGCGCATCCGGCGGGGACTCGGAGATCTCACGCAAGGGAACGGAGGGCGGAGCGACCGGGGACGGAGTCGGTGAGGGGGACTGCTTCAAGCGGGCCGACGGTGCGGGGGGCGGTGCCGCCAACTCCGTGTTCCGATCCCGGGGAGGCCTGCGCTCGGACAGCAGGAGCGACAGGGCGAGCCCCAGGAGCAATCCTCCCACCCCCACGACGACATCCCTGCGGCGGACACCCATGGGACCTCCTCCCGACACCCCGTATCCTACACCGTTGTTTCCTGCCCACTTCCCCTCGCTGCCGGTTTCTCCTGCCCCGCGGCCGGTGATCCTCCGACCCCACGGGCACGGGTCGCCATCTCCAGGGTCATCGGTCATTGCCGAGAAATCCACGAACGGCCTGTAAACGAGAACTCGCCCCCTCCCGGGCTTGACATCGGGCGGATCCGTGCAAGGGTGTCCACGTGCGGAGAAGAAAGTGGAGACTCGGGATCCTGCCGGGGGGCGCCGTCGGTGCCGCCCTCGGCCTCCTCCTCGCCGCCGCACCCTCCCCCGCCGGCGACGCGGTCTCCGATTTCCGCAAGGCGCTCCGCGCCGGTGACGTCGAGGAGAAGGAGTGGGCCGCCGGCCACCGCCGGGCCGAGGAGGCCGCCCTCCATGCGTGGATGAAGCCGAACCGCGAGCAGTACGCCACGGGGAACACCGAGCCCCGGCACGACACCGCGGCCGTCGCGGCGCTCTACGGCTCCTACGCCGCCCTGGAGCGGAAGCGGGCCGACGCCGCCGCCGCCCTCGCGACCTCCGGGGATCCGGGCGCCCTCCCCGTCCTCTGGAAGGAGGCCCTCGCCTGCGCCGACGCGGTGGACGACCTCGAGGGTACCCTCCGCGCGTACGGGTCCGAGGCAGGGACCATCGCCCCGGACCAGGAGCCCTGCATCCGCCGGAACGGAATCGCCCTCCGGGAGTCGGCCCTCCGGCGCGCCCTCTCCGGGCTCCCCGGCGCCGTCCCCTTCCTCGCGGGGGACGGGTTCACGGAGGCCGCGCGTCTCGACCGTTCGAAACGTAGCCTGCTCCGCCGCGTCCTGGTCGTGGACGCACTCGCGGGCAATCCCGATTCCGCGGCCCGCGCCTTCCTCGCGGGACTCCTGGCCGAGGAGGAACCGGCGCTGCGCATCGCCGCCCTCGAGGGGCTGATGGGACCGGGCCCCGTGGTCAGGGACACCCTCGCCCCCCTGCTGGCAGACGACGTCCCCGCGGTGCGGTTCGCCCTCCTCGCGGGTTTTACGGGCTGCGCTCCGCCCTACCCCGCGTGTACCCCCCCCGTGGGGGCGGCCCTGGACGGGGCCGCGGGGAGGTTCCGCGCCGACCTGGCGGCCCTCCTCCGGAGGCTCTCGGGAAGGCGCCTGGCCGGGGATTCCGCGGCGTGGAAGGCGTGGCTGGCGACGGTGCGGGAGTCCATCGCGGACGGGACCTTCCGCCCCGCGGTGCCGGACGCGTCGGGGACGGAGACCGCCGCGGAGCCCGGGAGGGCGGTGTTCCACGGCGTCCCCATGGACAGCGGCGCGGTCCTGTTCCTCGTCGACGGCTGGGCCACGTGGTTCGCCCCGGCGGAGCACTCCTTCCAGCGGACCCGCTTCAACCACGACTGGACGACGGGTTCCCGCGCCTGGAAGAAGGACCACGAGAGCCACGCCGAAGTCCTCGCCCGCACGATCCCCCCCTGCATCGAGGCCCTCGGCCCCGGGGCCCGGTTCCGGCTCCTCCTGGCCGGCGGCGCATCCAGCAGGAGGGGCGAGGTCACCCTCTTCGACGAGAAGGGGATGCTCCCCGCCGACGGCAGGTCCGCGGCCCGCGCGAGGGAGTTCATCGAGTCCTTCAAGGCGGGGACCGTGGACTGCTTCCACGCGGGCCTCCGTGCGGCCCTGGCCATGGACGGCCCCGACACCGTGATCCTCTACTCGAGCGGCAGCTTCCGCCATGGCCGGTTCCTCGACGCCGACGCGATGATCGGCGACCTGCGCCGGATCCAGCGGTTCCGGCGGCTGCGGTTCCACTGCCTGCGGATCACCGACGCCGGCCCCGACGCCGAGAAGGCGATGCGGGCCCTCGCCGCCGACAGCGGGGGCACCTACCGGTGGGCGGAGAATCCGCCTCCGAGGTGAAGGGGGGCGAGAGGGAGCGAGGCCACCCCTCCCGCCGGTTACCATCCACTCTCCCCCGGCACCGGAGCCCACCCATGCGCGCACTCCCCCTAGCCCTCGCGGCCCTCCTCCTCGTCTCCCCCGCGCCCGCTCTCGCGGCCGCCGACTCCCTCGTCCTCCAGCCCGCCTCCCCCGACACGGGGCCCGGCGGCACCGTGACGGTGCAGGTCCTCGTGCGCATCGCCCCCGAGGGGAAGGCCGTCGTCCCCGCCCGCGCCGCCGACGTGGTCGTGACGGCGAAGGGGGGCGGCACCGTCGCCCCCGCCTCCGACGACCCCGGCGAGACCACGTGGATCTACGGCGCCCCCGCCGCCGTGGCCGCGAACCTCGACGTGACGCTGGAGGCCCGCGTCCGCGCCTACCCCGACGCCGCCGGCTCCTGCCGCATCCAGGTGAGGACCGTCGCCCCGCCGAAGCCCGCACCCCCGGAGGAGGACTCCGACGGCGACATCGTCGAGGGCGCCGAGGCCGCCGCCGCGGACCCCGTCGGGAAGATGGTCACCATCGAGAAGTGGCGCGCCCGCGCCGTCGAGGCCGACGACTGGCTCGAGAAGAAGATCCCCGCCCGCGGCGAGCCCCTCTACGGATCCGGGCCGTTCCACGAGTTCCGCGTCCGCATCAACGAGCCCGGCGCCGACTCCGTCGAGGTCCGGTGGTGGCGCGCCGACCGCCCGAAGAAGGTCCGCGTCCTCACGGAGAAGAGCGGCCGCCTCGCCGTCGACCGCGACCAGGACGGCCTCCTCCACCTGAAGTTCGCGAGGAACCTCGAGAAGGAGAAGGGGGAGTACGTCTTCGCCTTCGTCGTGAAGACGAAGGACGGCCGCACCCTCGTGGAGAACCTCGTCGTCCACCGCGCCCGGCCGCCGAAGGAGGAGCGGGAGGGGAAGGGCGGCGGGAAGTAGAAGCGGTTTTAAAACCCCCCCAGGTCGCGACCGGGGCGCCGGGGCGTGTGTAACCCCATCTGGGCAGAAACCCCTCGCGG
>CAYJMF010000051.1:8920-19853 GCA_964370855.1 uncultured Planctomycetota bacterium
GCTTTTACCGCCGGCTCACCCCCCCCCCGGGGGGGGCCGGGGGGGCGCGGGGGGTTTACAACCCGCTTCTGGTCAGATCCCCGTCGCGGGGCGGTCGCCCTTGCCGAGGAGCCACTTGTAGATCGACTCCACCCGCTCCGCCTGCCCGGGGAGCCCGAAGCGCGCCTTCGCCGCCTCCCGGGCCGCCCTGGACATGCGCTTGCGCAGCCCGTCCTCGCGGGCGAGCCGGATCAGCGCCGCGGCGAGGGCCTCCGCCGTCTCCTCGATGTGGATGCCCGAGACCCCGTCCTCGACGATCTCCGGGAGCATCCCCCGCTTCGTCGTGACGATGGGGACCCCGAGGGCCATGGCCTCCCGGACCGCGCGGCAGGAGCCGTCGGACCCGGGCACGAGGAAGATCTTCGCGTCCATGCTCCGCACCGTGTCCACGTACTCGACCCCGCGGCGGTAGCCGGTGAAGATCACCTTGCCGGCGAGCTCCTTGCGGGCCGCGGGCTTCACGGCCACCTCGTCCATCCAGGTCCCGCGCCCCACCATCAGCACCTTCAGCTCGGGGACCTCCTCGGCCACCCTCACGATGGCGTCGAAGAAGATCTCGAAGCGGCGGTGGCGCTGCATGCGGGCCACGATCCCGACGACGAAGTCCTCCTTCCGCAGCCCGTACTCCTTCGCGAGCCCCGGAGTCCCCCCCCGCGGCTCGAACCGCTCGAGGTCCACGGCGGCCTCCACGAAGAACACCTTCTCCGCGGGAATCCCCGCCTTGCCCGGCAGGTCGCGGGCCACGTTGCGGGAGACGCAGAGCACGGCGTCGCAGGCGGGCCCCATGAGGAAGCGGAAGTCCGAGTCCACCTTCGGGATCTCGCCGTCGTGCAGGGAGCGGACGATGCGCGGCCGGGACTTCAGCCCCTTGGCGGCCCCCCACCCGATGCGGTGGTCGTTGGGGAGGTGGCAGTGGAGGATGTCGGGCTTCAGCTCCTCGATCTGGCGCCGCATGGCCCGCCGATCCATGGAGTCGAAGATCGGGTTGCGGTGCTTTCCCAGCCGGAAGTCCCCCGTGGTCCCCATGTCGCGGGCCGCCAGGGCGCCCTCGATCTCGTTCTCGAGGCCCTCGACGGCCCGGCCGCAGGAGAAGAACACCTTCAGCCCGCGGTCCCGGAGCGACGCGGCGAGGTTCACCGCCGGCTCCGCGGGGCCGGTCCACTTCCAGTTCGCGTAGAGTTGCAGGACCTTCACGAGGGACCTTCCTATTCGATGGGCTCCCGCCGGACCACGATCTTCCGCGCGCAGGCCTCGTCCACGAGCCGGGAGGTCTCGCGCCTCTCCTCCCACGCCCCCTCGACCCGGGCCGCGTAGGCGCGGAAGAACCGCATCCGGTCGGCCCGGGTGAAGTAGGCCCCGAGGCTCGCCGAGAGCTGGGCCAGGTTCTTCGCGCGGCGCCGGAGGCCCACGGCGGCGGAGCCGAAGACGACGCGGTCGTAGTCCACGAGGCAGAAGGAGGGGCGGCCGTGCTTCGGCCGGAGGAAGACGTTCACGGCCTTGAAGTCCCCGTGGTAGACGCCCCGCGCGTGGAGCCCCCCGACGAAGGAGCCGAAGCGGGACGCGAGCAGCCGCTTCTCCCTCCCCGAGGCCCGGTCCGGGACCCCGTCCCCCCACAGCCGGAGCGACCGGAGGTCGAGCCGCTCCCCGGAGGCGGCGACGTCCTCCATGACGAGGAAGGACTCGCTCTGCAGCGGCCAGGAGCCGCGCACGACGAGGGCCATGGGCTCCGCCACGTCCACGTTGCGCTGCCAGAGCCCGTTGCCGCAGAGCCAGGAGCGGACGGCGCGGGGGCGCACGAGGGCGTTCTTCAGGAGGTCCGCCGCGCCGCGGACCCGGGTCTCCTTCACCACCAGGGACGCAGGTCCGGCGGGGCCCTCCACGGACACGCGGGTCACCGTGGAGCGGCCCCCGCGCTTGAGGAGGGCGGGGCCGGCGGCGGCGGCGGCGAGGGCGTGTGCCTCGAGGGCGCGGAGGAAGGGCCCCTTCCCCCACTTCCGGAGGAAGAGCAGGCGGAGGCCCCCCTCGCGGGCGGCGTCGAAGCGGCCCGAGGGGCGGAGCAGGCGGCCGGCCGCGGTGCGGCCCGCCACGCGGCGCGCCTCGAGGATCCCGATGCTCCTCTCCATGCGGCGGACGACGTCCCCGGGGGCGAGGGAGGGGGAGTCCCCCTCGTAGGCGCGGAGAACCCGGACGCGGTCCGCCACGGTGGTCGCCGTGCGCATGGAGTGGAGGAGCTTCGCGAGGTCGGCCTCCCGCACCTCCGGGACGACGACGGGGCGGCTTCGGACCGTGTGGAGGTCGATGACGTGGATGGAGGGGAGCGAGCGCTCCGGCCCCACGAGCACGTTGCCGCCGTGGAGGTCGGGGTGGACGAAGCCGGCGTCGTGGATCCGCCGGGCGAGGTGGCCGACGCGGCGGAGGAAGGAGCGGCGGGCGAGGGCCTCCTCCCCGGACCAGGGGCCGCCGCCGGGCCAGCGGTGGAAGAGGAAAGGGACCAGCTCCCGCGTGCCGGCGATCTCCCTCACCACGAGCATGGCGCCCCGGAGGATCCCCGCGGTGCGGGACTCGGCCATGGCCACCACGTCGGCGGCGGGGAGCCCGGCACGGAGCATGCCGCGGGAGGCGCGCCACTCCGCCTCGGCGCGGCTCGGCGTGAGGAGGTACTTCACGGGGTCCAGCAGGCGGGTGACGGCGAAGCGCTTGACGTAGACCGCCGGGCCGGCGTCCCGGGGGACGCGCCAGACGGTGCGAACGGAGTTGCTCTTGATCACCGTGGCGCCCGGGAGGTCGGCGACCCCGTCCGGGCGCGGGGAGAGGTGGCGGGCCACCCACTCGGCCTCCGAGGCGAGGCACCGCCAGGAGAGGCCGCCGGCGCCCCGGAACTCCATCACGGCCTCGGGGGGGGCCTCAGCCATCGGCCCGGTCGAGCTCCCGGAGCTTGGCGTACTTGAGGAAGACGTAGTAGGCGCCCGTGACGGCCACGACGAAGCCCGCGGTCCCGTCGAGGAAGCCGGCCTTCAGGAAGTACATCCGGAGGAACTTGCCGAAGGGATGGAGCGCCAGCCTGAAGAGGGAGGAGCGCTCGCCCCGGGCCTTCTTCTCCCGGGCGGCGATGGTGGTGAAGAAGTCGATCTGGCGCACGTGGTCGGAGAGGGAGCGGTAGGAGTGGTGGAGGAGATCCCCCTCGAGGCGTCCCACGGGGCCGTCGGCGACGACGTGGTCGTGGGGGTTGCGGCCCCCCCACCGGGCGCGGCGGCGGTCGAAGAGGCGGAGCTTGCGGTCGGGGTACCAGCCGCCGTGGCGGATGGGGCGGCCCCCGTGGAAGGTGAGGCGCGCGCACTCGAAGCCGGCGCGGTCCCCGGGGTCCTCCAGGGCGCGGCGGACGGAGGCGGAAAGCTCCGGGGAGAGCCGCTCGTCGGCGTCGATGCAGAGCACCCAGTCGTGGGCCGCCTGCCCGACGGCGAAGTTCTTCTGCTCGATGTGGCCGGGGAAGTCCCGCTCGAGGACCTTCGCCCCGGCGGCGGCGGCGATCTCCCGGGTGCGATCCCGGGATCGGCTGTCCACCACCACGATCTCGTCCGCCCACTTCACGGAATCGAGGCACTCCGGGAGGTTCCCCTCCTCGTCCTTCGTGATGATGCACACGGACACCCGCATGCGCAGAGGGTAGCGGTGAAGGGGACGTCCTCCACTTTTCTACTTTTCTGTGGATGACTCCGGGCCTTCAGCGGGTCGATCGGAGTTATCCACAGAAAAGTGGAAAAGTGGTGCGCGTCCCCTTTTTCACTTTCACCAGAGGAGCTTGTGGCGGCGGAGGTCGGAGCGGTGGCGGCGGCGCCAGCGGAGGGATTCCGCGGGATCGGGGCGGTCCGCCCCGAGGTAGGCGCGGACGAGGCGGCGGCGGTCGGTGCGGGGGACGGGGCGCCCCGACTTGTGGGCGAGCTTCACGAGGGAGCGGTCGAGGCGCATGATCTGGACGGCGCGCTGCTCCCGGGTGAGGCCCCCCTCCAGGTGCTCGGCGCCGTCGAGGTCGAGCACCACGGCGGGGCCGCCGATCCTCGGGACGAGGATGTTCTTCACGTGGAGGTCGGCGTGGAGGACGCGGAAATCGTGGAGCGCCCGCACCGCCCACCCCGCCTCCCGGAGCGCCTCCCGCCGCGACCGGTCCCCGGGCTCCGTGCGGAGGAGGAGCCCGCGGAGGTCCTCGCACCCCTCGATCTCCCGCGTGAGGAGCCACCCCCGCGCGGTCCCCGCCCCGGCGGGCCGCACCACGAGGCCGAGGGGCTCCGGGACCGGCGCCCCCGCCGCCCGGAGGTCCGCCAGGAGCCGCAATTCCCGCAGGAACCGCCCCGCCCCGGGGAACAGCCCCCCGGTGATGCCGCGGAGGAGCCCCCCGTGGAGGTACCGGCGGGCCACGACCCGCACCCCCTCCACCCCGGGCAGGGGGAAGGAGACGGGCCGCCCGCGCCCCTCGAAGATCCGGGCCCCGGTCCCGGCCGCCGCCGCGGCGGCCTCGGGATCGGAGACCCCCGCCGCCGCCAGCGCCGGCGCCAGGTCCTCGCGAAGGACCAGGACCACGCCGCCGTCGCGCACCACGGCGTAGCCGGGGGGGACGCGGGGGTCGTTCTCCACTACTTCAGGTCCGCCGCGCAGCGGAACCCGATGTCCTCCCAGGTGGCGTTGGGGTCGAGATGGTTGCGGAAGGAGCTGCGCAGGGCGGCCTCGCCGAGGAGGTAGGAGCCCCCGCGCACCACCCGCTCCGTCCCCGCCGCCGGCCCCCCCGGGTCCTGCGAGGGCCCCGTGAGGTAGTACCCCTCCTCGTACCAGTCGGCGCACCACTCCCACGCGTTCCCCGCCGTGTCCAGGGCGCCGAAGGGGGAGGCCCCGGTGGGGAAGGAGCCCGCCGGAGCGAGGACCGGAAAGCCGTCGCCGGCCCCGGATCCGTTGCGTCGCGCCTCCTCGTCGGCGGCTCCCCACGGGTAGTGCCTCCCGTCGCCCCCGCGGGCCGCCTTCTCCCACTCCGCCTCCGTGGGCAGCCGGCGCCCCGCCCAGCGGGCGAAGGCGTTGGCCTCGGGCCAGGAGACGCGGACCACGGGGTGGTGGTCGGTGACCCCCTCGGGTTGGGGCGGCAGCTTCCGTCCCGTGGCGAAGCAGAACCTCCGGTACTGGCCCACGGTCACCTCGTGCCGATCGATGAGGAAGGGCGCGAGGACGCGGCGCACCTGGGGGGACGCGTCGGGCCCCCCGTCCTCGGCGCCCATGAGGAACTCCCCGCCGGGCACCACCACGAGTTCCGCCCCGTCCACGACGGAGTGGAGGCGCCCCCCGCGGACGGCGATGCGGTCGGGGAGCTTCCTCCCGGCGAGTTCCGGGGGCGGCGGCGGGGGGAGCGCGGGCAGGGCCGGGGGCGCGTCCGGCGGGGCCGTCGGGGGAGGGGGCGCCTCCTCGGGGGCGCGGAGGCCCGAGAAGATCCCTCCCTGCCAGAGGAACCACCCGCCGGCGGCCAGCGCCCCCGCGACGATCACCGTCACGGCGATGGCCCTGACGGGCAGGGGCTTCCCCGGTTTCGAGGAGCCGCCGCCCGGGGGAGGGGCGACCTTCCCGGTGCGGGGAGGCGGGGGCGGTGGAGGTGGCGGCGGGGGCGGCGGCGGCGGAGGGGGCGCCGCGCCGGGGGCCCGCGGGGCGGGCGTCGCTGCCGCGGCACGGGGGGGGGGAGCCGGGGGCTGCGGGAGGACGCCCGTGACGATGGCGGCCGCCTTCGGGAAGGGCTCCCCCCGCAGGGCCGCCGCCGCCTTCCCCGCGTCCTCGAACCGGTCCGCCGCCGCGGGGGCGAGGAGCTTGCGCAGCACCTCGCGGAGGGCGGGGTCCATCTTCGGCGACCCGGAGCAGGGATCCGGGAAGGGGAGCCCCGGCTTGGGGTCCTTGAGCACCTCCCGGTAGGACTCGGGGAACCGCTTCTCCCCCGTCACGGCCTCGAACAGCAGGCACCCCATCGCGTAGAGGTCGGAGCGGGCGTCGGGGAGATCGGTCCTCGCCATCTCCGGGGACTTGTAGAAGGGGATGCGCGAGGGACCCGCGGGGACGGCCCCCATGGCCTTGACGGAGACGTCGCTCACCACCTTCCCCACGCCGAAGTCCGTCACCCGGATCGTGCCGTCGGCGCCGAGGACGACGCTGGCGGGGCGGAGATCCCCGTGGAAGAAGGAGTGCCCGTGGGCCGAGGCCAGGGCCGTGGCGACGCCGAGGCCGATGCGCCGGACCTCGTCGGCGGGGAGGATCTTCTCCTTCTTCAGGCGCTCCTGCAGGCAGACGCCCCGGAAGACCTCGGAGATGAAGTAGGGGGTCCGGTCCTCCACCTCGAAGCCGACCACGGGCAGGATGCCCGGCTCCCCGACGAGATCCTTCCCGCGGGAGATGAGGTTGCGGACCCGGTCCTTTGCCTCCTCCTCGCTTCCCATGGACAGGGGCAGCATGCGCAGCGAGAACTCGTCCTCCGTGGTGCGGTTCCTCACCCGGTAGACCTTCTGGCCGCCGAGGCTGTCGAGGGCCTCGAGGACCTCCCACCGCCCCCCGACCCCCGGGGCGGAGGTGGGGCCGCCGCCGAGAATCTCCGAGGGGAGAACGGCATCGCAGTGGGTGCACTTCGCCGAACCCGGCGGCACCGACTTCCCGCACCTCGGACAGAGACCGGCCATGGAGTTCCTCCTTCCCCGACAAGGGTACCGTTCCTCCGCCCCGGGAGCCAGCGGGAGTACCGCACCCCCCCGCGGGGGCCGGAGTATCCTCGCCGCCATGCCAGCGGCCCCGCCCTCCGACGCCGAGCGGATCCTCCTGGTCCGCCTCTCCGCCATCGGGGACGTCCTCCAGTGCCTCCACGCACTGGCGGAGCTGCGCGCCGCGCGGCCCGGGGCCGCGGTGCACTGGGTCGTGGAGGACCGGTGCGCCTCCGTCCTCCGCGGCCATCCCATGCTCCAGGGCATCGTCGTGTACGAGCGCCGCGCCCTCTCCGCGGAGGCCCGCCGGCCCTGGCTCTGGCCCCGCGCGGCCCTGCGGGCGTGGCGGCTCGTGCGGGAGCTGCGCGCGCTCCGCCCCACCGTGGCCGTGGACCTCCAGGGCAACCTCAAGGGGGCCCTCCTCGCGCGGCTGTCCGGGGCGCCCCGGCGCATCGGCCTCGCCCCGGGGCAGGGGGGACGGGAGCGTGCCCACGGATTCGCCACGGAGCGGGTGGCCCTCCCCCCCCCGCCGGTCCACCGGGCCGACCGGGCCCGCGCCCTCCTCGCCCCCCTCGGGGCGGCGCGGAACGGTGCGGGGCCGACGGTGGCGGGCGTGGCCGAGGCGGCCCCCGTCGTCGAGGCGTGGCTCCGCGCCGCCGGCCTCGAGCCCGGGGCGTTCGCCGTCTTCCACCCCGGGGTGAGCGGGTTCGGGGAGCTGAAGCGCTGGCCCGCGGCGAGGTACGCCGAGCTGGCGCGGGCCCTCGCCGCGCGACGACGGCTCCCCGTGATCCTCACGGCGGGGCCCGGCGAGGAACCCCTGGCCGAGGAGGTGGCGGCCCTCTCCGGGGGCGCCGCGCGCCGCGGCCCCGCGACCCGCTCCCTCGGGGAGCTCGGCGCCCTCCTCGCCCGCGCCGCCGTGGTGGTGGGCTCCGACACCGGCCCCGTCCACCTCGCCGCGGTCCTCGGGACCCCGACGGTGGCGCTCTTCGGCCCGAAGGACCCCGCCGTCTACGCCCCCCGCGGCCCCCGCGTGCGGGTGGTCTGGCGGCAGGCATGGTGCAGCCCCTGCACGCTGCGGCGCTGCGGGGACCCTGTGTGCATGACGGAGATGCCCGCGGCGGACGTGCTCGGGGCCGTGGAGGATCTCCTCCGGGAGCGCGCGGAGGGGAGCCCGTGACCGCCGACCCCTTGGCCCGGGCCCGTGAGGAGGCGGCGCGGTCCGCCGACCCCGGGGGAGCCAGGGGCGCGCTGGAGCGGTGGCTCGGGGCCGCGGGAGCCCGGGCCCCCGCCCTCCTCGCCCGGGACGGCGCCCCCCGGGCGCTGGCCGTCCTCCTCGCCCTCGGGGACGCCCCCGCCGGCGCCCTGATCCGGGATCCCGAGGCCCTCGCCCACGCCATGGAGGGGGAGGCCCGCCCCCCCGCCTTCGCCGTGGAGGGGCGGCTGCGCACTGCCCTCGCGGGGATGGGGAGCGCCCTCGGGGCCGGGGCGGAGTTCGCCCTCCACCGGGCCCACCGTCGTGAGATGCTCCGCATCCTGCTGGCCGACGCCGGGGGGGGGGCTCCCCTCGAGACCGTGGCCGGGGCCCTCTCGGACCTCGCCGACGCGACCCTCCGCACCGTGCTCGACGCCGAGGCCGCCGCCGCGGCGGCGCGGGACGGCCCCCCGCTCCACCTCGACGGGAGCCCCGCCTCCGTCGCCTGCATCGCCCTCGGCAAGCTCGGCGGCGCGGAGCTCAACTACTCGAGCGACGTGGACCTCCTCTTCCTCACCTCCGGCGAGGGGGCCTGCCGCCCCGGGGGGGACCGGGCGGGGCGGAGCCTGAACGAGCACTTCGCCTCCGTGGCCACGGCGGTCTCCCGCCTCCTCTCGCGCCGGACGGAGGAGGGGCACCTCCACCGGGTGGACCTCCGCCTGCGCCCCCGCGGGAGCGCCGGGGCCGTGGCTCCCCGGGCGTCCAGCGCCGCGCACTACTACCGCTCCTTCGGGCGCGGGTGGGAGCGGCAGATGCTGCTCAAGGCGCGGCCCGTGGCCGGGGACCCGGCTCTCGGCGCGTGGTTCCTGCGGGAGCTCGAACCCTGGATCTACGGGAGGCCGCTGCTGTCCGCGGAGATCGCGGAGATCCGCCGCCTGAAGCGGGTCATCGAGGAGCGGGGCGACGCCGTGGAGGACAACGTCAAGACCGGCCCCGGGGGGATCCGCGACGTGGAGTACGTGGTGCAGTTCCTCCAGCTCCTGCTCGGGGCGGAGCTCCCGGAGATCCGGACCGGGAACACCCTCGAGGGGCTCCGGCGCCTCGCCGGGGCGCGGGTCCTCGCCGAGGAGGAGGCCGCGGCCCTCGAGGAGTCCCTCCGCTTCCACCGCCTGGCGGAGCACCGGCTGCAGGCCGCCGACGACGTCCAGACGCACACGCTCCCGGCGGACGCCGCGGCGCTGGCGCTGCTGGCCCGGCGCATGGGGCTCGGCGCGGGGGGGGGCGACGCGCTCGCGGAGTTCCGCGCCCTCCGTTCCCGCCACGCCGCCGCCGCCCGGGGGGGACTCGACCGGCTCGTGCACGGGGCCTTCGCCGCCGAGGAGGAGAAGGCGCGGCTCGTGGTGGATCTCCTGCTCGCGCCGGGGGAGCCGGACCCGGCGGACGTCGCGGCGGCGCTGGCGCCCTTCGACTTCGCGGAGCCGGCGCGGGCCTTCGCCGATCTCCGCCGGATGGCGCGGGCCCGCTCCCCCTTCCTGCCGCGGACGACGGCCTACTTCGCGTCGGCGGCCCCGGCCCTCCTCGGGCGGGCCTCGGCGACGCCGGAGCCGGACCGGGCCCTCTCGCTGCTGCAGCGGCTGTCGGAGCGGGCCGCGGGATCGGGGCTCTTCTTCCGGCTGCTGACGGAGAACCCCGACGTGCTCGGGGTGTTCTGCGACGTCGGGGGGCACAGCCCCTGGCTCGCGGACCTGCTCTCGAGCCGTCCCAACGTGATGGACGCGTTCCTCGAGGCGCTGGTGGTGGCGCCGCGCGGGGGGCTCCCCCCCTTCGAGGACCTGCCGTTGTCGCGCATCGCCGAGGCCGACGACCCGCGCTCCGTGCTGACGGACCTCCGGGACCTGGAGCTCCTGCGCATCGGGGTGCGGGACCTCCAGGGGCGGGCCAACGCGCGGCAGACGGGGCGGCAGCTGACGGCCGTGGCGGAGGCCGTGGTGCGGCTGGCGGCGGACGCGGCGGCGGCGCGCCTGGCGGCGCGGACGGGGGGCCCCCCGCCGGGGCGGTTCGCGGTGCTGGCGCTGGGGAGGCTCGGGGCGGGCGAGATGGCCTACGGGAGCGACCTCGACCTCATGTTCCTCCACGACGGGGAGGGGGCCTGCCCCGACGGGACCGACGGGGCGGAGTTCTGGGCGCGGCTCGGGCGGGAGGTGGTGTCGCTGCTGGCGGGCTCCTCGGAGCACCCGGCGGTGTACGCGGTGGACCTCCGGCTCCGGCCCGACGGGCGGCAGGGGACGCTGGTGGCGTCGCTCCCGGGCTTCCTCCGCTACCAGCGGGAGCGGGCGCGGTCGTGGGAGCACCAGGCGCTCGTGCGGGCGCGGGCCGTGGGCGGGGATCCGGGGCTCGGGCGGGAGGCGATGGAGGGGGTGGCCTCGGTGCTCTGGGGCTCGCCGCCGCGGGCGGGGATCCTCGCCGAGGTGCGGGAGATGCGGGAGCGGGTCGAGAAGGCGGGGACGCCGGGGAGCCTCAAGACCGGCCGGGGCGGCGTGCAGGACGCGGAGTTCCTCGTGCAGGGGCTGCTCCTCGCCCACGGGCACGCGCGGCCGGAGCTGCGGCTCGCGAACACCGTGGACGCCCTCACCGCCCTCCGGGCGGCGGGGCTCCTCACGGGGACGGAGCACGAGGGGATCACGACGGCGTACCTCTTCCTGCGGACCGTGGAACTGCGCCTGCGGCTCTGCTCCGGCGGCTCGGGGAGCGCCTTCCCCGCCGACGAGGAGGGCCGGCAGGCCCTGGCGCGGCGCCTCGGCTACGTGGACACCGCCTACGCCGCGGCCGGGAGGAGCCTCGCCGAGGAGGAGAAGTACTACCGCGACCGCATGCGCACCCTCGTGGACCGCGTGTGGGGGAGAGAGGGGAAAGGCAGGGACGTTCCTAACTAAGTAACTAACTCCACCACCCCCCCCCGTGGAGCCCGAGGGTGGTCCACGGAGTTAGTTAC
>CAYJMF010000051.1:19863-32444 GCA_964370855.1 uncultured Planctomycetota bacterium
CCCCCCCCCCCCCGCGGGCCCGGGGGTGGGCCCTTTTTTTTTTTTTTTTTTTTTTCCCCCCCCCCCCCCCCCCCCCCCCCGCCTCCCCCCCGCCTCTCCCCCCGCTCGCCTCGGCATCCGCTATAATCCTCCCGTCCCCCGCGTCCACGACCACGGAGACCCCATGCGCCGATCCCTCATCGCCGCCTCGCTGCTCGCGCTCTTCGCGCTCCCCTCGCCCGCCGCCGCCGCGCCGAAGTTCCTGCTCAAGGTCAAGGCCGTCAAGGACGAGGTCCGCCTCGGGGAGCCCATCGCCCTCGAGATCACCCTCCACAGCGGAACCACCAGGGCCGTCGCCATCCACCCCCTCGAGATCGGCTCCCCGCGGGGCCTCGCCTTCTACGTGAAGACCCCCGGCGGGACCCACCAGGTCTCGAAGCTCCGCGGCAGGTACGACGGCACGGAGTTCAAGGAGGACGTCCTCCCGAAGAAGGAGCTCAAGGGGGGCGGCAAGGCCGAGGGCCGGGTGGAGATCCTCGCCATCGTCACGGGCAAGCTGGAGATCACCGCCGTCTTCCTCGGCGTGGACCGCACCGTCCAGGGGGAGCCCCTCGAGGCGAAGCCCGTCACCGTCACCGTGCTCCCCGGCAAGGACGGGGAGACCCGCGTCGGCGCCCGCATCCGGACCGGGAAGGGCGCCATGACCGTCGCCCTGGAGCCGGAGAAGGCCTACAACACCGTCCACAACTTCCTGACCCTCGCCCGGGAGGGCTTCTACGGGAAGCGGGTCTTCCACCGGATCGTCAAGGACTTCATGATCCAGTCCGGCTGCCCGAAGGGCGACGGGTCCGGCGACGCCGGGTGGTTCATCCCCGCGGAGTTCAGCGACATCAAGCACGAGAAGGGGGTCATCTCCATGGCCCGCCGCGGCGGCATCAACAACTCCGCGGGCAGCCAGTTCTTCATCATGCACGGGGAGAACAAGGGCCTCGACGGCCAGTACAACGCCTTCGGCCGCGTCGTGGAGGGCATGGAGGTCGTGGACGCCATCGCCTCGCTCCCCACCCGGCGCGGCGGCGACGGGCTCATGAGCGACCCCATCGAGAAGCCGACCCTCGACTCCGTGGACATGGTCCTCCTCAAGCAGCCATGACGCGCGGCCTCCCCCTCGCCCTCCTCGCCACCGCCGTCCTCGGGGCCGCCGCGGGGCTCGCCGGGAGCGGCGCCGTCGGGCCGAACCCCGTGCGGGAGGCCGACGTCTACCGCTGGCGCGGCCGCCTCCTCTGGCGGTTCCACGCCACCTTCCGCGACGAGAAGCTCTTCGACCTCCGCACCGATCCCTTCGAGACCCGGGACCTCGCCGCGGAGATGCCCGCCGAGGCCGCCCGCATGCGGGGCACCTTCCTCGCGCGCCTCCGCCTCCGCCGCCTCGGCGAGGTCCCCGTGTCGGAGGAGGAGTGGAGAGGGATGGTCGAGGGCAACGGGTACTTCGGCGGCCGCCGGGAGGAGCGTTGACGGCGAAGGTGAGGCTCCTCGCCGCCGGCCTCCTCGTCCTCGCCGCCGCGGGAGGGGCGGCGGCGTGGCTCCTCGGGGGAGGGGCCGACGTCCGCCCCCACGTCGTCGTCCTCCTCTGGGACACCACCCGCGCCGATCGCCTCTCGGCCCACGGCTACGCCCGCCCCACGACCCCCTGGCTCGAGTCCCTCGCCCGGGGCGGCGTGCTCTACGAGCAGTGCCGCGCCCCCTCCCCCTGGACCGTGCCCTCCCACGCCTCCCTCTTCACGGGGCTCCTCCCCCGCCACCACGGAGCCGTGGACCTCGAGTCCCCCCTCGCCCCCTCCCATCGGACCCTCGCCGAGCGGCTCGGCGAGGCGGGCTACGACACCGTCCTCGTCTCCAACAACCCCCTCGTGGGAATCCAGACGGGCCTCGCCCAGGGGTTCGCCGCCACGGCCTCGGTCCCCGAGCTGAAGGGGGCGCAGGGGGTGCGGCCGACCCGCGACGTCATCGAGGGGATCCTCGCCTCGCGCCGCTCCGACCCGCGGCGGGCCGCCCGGCCGCTCTTCCTCTTCGTGAACCTCATGGAGCCCCACCTCCCCTACGACCCCCCCGAGGAGGTGGAGCGCGCCTGGCGCCCCGAGGGGGCCGGGGAGCGGGAGGTGCGCGAGGCGAAGCGGTTCCAGTTCCCCGACGACATGGCCCACAACCTCGGGCTCCGCCGCCTCCCGGAGGAGCGCCTGCGGATCCTCTCCTCGCTCTACGACGCCGAGATCCGCACCCTGGACGCCGGGTGCGCGGACATCGAGGCTCTCCTCGCGAGGGAGGGGGTGCTCGGGGCCGGCGGCCGGGGGCACCTCCTCGCCGTCACCGCGGATCACGGGGAGAACATCGGCGAGCACGGCCTCGTGGACCACAAGCTCTCCGTGGCCGACACGCTGCTGCACGTCCCCCTCGTGATCCGCTCCCCGGGCCGCTTCGAGGGGGGGCGGCGCGTCGCGGCCCAGGTGCGCCTGCAGGATCTCTTCGCCACGATCCTCGACGTCGCCGGCATCCCCGCCGCGGCCGCCGACGCCCCGCGGTCCGCCTCCCTCCTCCGCGCCCCGGAGGAGGATCGCCACCAGGTCGGGGACTTCCGCCCCCCGCTCTCCTTCCTCGAGGGGATGCGCCGCTTCTTCCCCGCGGCCCCCGCGGAGTCCTTCCTCCCCTTCCGCCGCGGGCTCCTGACGGCGGTGGGCCCCCTCGAGGGGGGGCGGCGGCTCAAGTGGACGCGGGAGACCGTGGCCGTGGGACCGGGCCGCGAGGATCCCGTGCGGGAGAGCCTCTTCGACCTCGTCGCGGACCCGTGGGAGGAGAGGGACCTCCTCGCCGTCCCGGCCCCCGCCGCCGCCGACGCCGCCGCCGCGCGGCGGCTGGCGGAGGAGGCGGACGCGTGGGTGGCGCCGCGGTGAGGGGCCCCTACCTCCCCCTCTTCTTCAGGTAGTTCGCCCAGGAGTTCCGGTCCACCACGCCCTCGACGGCGAGGTCGTCGATCCAGCAGGGGGTGTAGGTGACGATGCGGATCCGGGGGGGGTTGTCGCGGAAGTTGCGCTCCCGCAGGGGGGCGTCCCAGATCTCGCGGTTGTCCACGAAGAGCCGGAGGTGGCCCTGGTCCCACTCCACCTTCACCCGGTAGTCCACGCCGGGCTCGAACTGGAAGTAGCGCAGTCCCCGCTTCTCCCGGAACCTCGCCGGGTCCTGGACGCCCTCGACGTAGCCGTGCCGGTACTCCGGGGGGAACTCCTGGTCGGCGTTCCCCCAGTCCTCCTTCTGCCACGCGTGGACCCCGCGGCCCCCCTCGCGGCGCCCGTTGTCCGTGAGGATCCCGATGTGGTTCCCCATGACGGAGACCTGGAGGTAGAGCGGGACCTCGGAACGGTAGGAGAAGGAGACCGCCGCCAGGCGGGCGGGGTTGAAGGGGCTTTCGAGGACCAGGGGGGATTGGTGGAGCGGGCGCCGGGGGGCGTCGGCCGCCGGCCCCGGCTCCGGCTCGAGGAACACGAGCCGCCCCCCGCGGGGGATGCCGTCGGGGCCGGCGTCGTCGGGGAAGACCCGGTAGAGCGGCGCTCCCTCCTCGGGAGGGACGAACCCCTTGAGTTCGGACTCGTCGAGGAAGGACCACTCGATGCGGGTGATGCTGTCCCGGTTCGGCCCCGGCTCCCCCACGGTGACGCGGGCCCCCTTGAAGAACGCGGCGAGGCCCTCGCTGTCGCGCATGGTCTCGGCCTGCTTCCTCAGGGCGAGGAGGAAGGGGCGCCTCTCCTGGGCGAAGCGGGTGGTGCTCAGGCTCTTGGTCAGGAGGAGGTCGAGGAGGCGCAGCGCCTCCGTCGGGTCGCGGGCCGCGAGGGCCGCCTGGATCGCCGCGAGGGTCTCCGCGGCGAGGCGCTCGTGCTCGCCCTGCTGGCGGACCTTGGAGTTGATGGTCTCGTCGGCGAGGGCGAGCAGGGCGCGCACGGCGGGCTGCAGGGGGGGAAGCCCCTCCCCGGCCCCCTCGAGGAGGGACATCGCCGCCTGGATCTTCTCGACGGATTCCTCCTCCCCCTCGAGGACGACGAGGGCGCCGCGCACGAGGGCCTGCTCGTGGGTGAGGCCCGTTCCCGCGAGGCCGGAGTAGGTGAACACGAGATGGAGCGACAGGCGGTGGAGCGCCCCCTGGAGACCCGGCTGGTTGGGCGCGTCGAAGACCACCACGGGGCCCGTGTCCGTGTCCCGCACCTTCACGGCGGAGACGGAGAGATGGGGCTGACGGGTCCCCTCGTCGAACTGGAGCCCGAGGGGGAGGTCCCCGCTCCGGAGGCGCTCCCGCAGGGCCGCGCCGAAGGCGGTCCGGTCCACGATCTCCAGGAGCTGGCGGGCCGCGGCGAGGGCCTCCGCCACGCGGCGGTCGCCGCCGAGGGCGGAGGTCCCCGTGACGGCCTCGTCGAGGCGCCGCCCTGCGGAGCGGAAGTCCCGCCTCGCCATCTCCCCCAGCACCGCCGCGAACACCCCGTCCACGGCCTTCTCCACGGCGGCGTCGGCGAGGAGCCTCTTCTCCTCGAGGGACGCCCGGAAGGCGGCGAGGGGGGGGCGCAGGTCCGGCAGGCTCCGGCCCTCGGCGTCCTCGACGATGCGGACGGCCTCGGTCCAGGCCCCGCGGGACGCCGCCTCCCGCGCGCGACCGAGGGCCGCCTCGATCCATGCGAGATCGAGGGCCCGGACCCGCTCCCGCTCCCGGGCCGCCCGCCCCCCGAGGTCCCGCGCCGCGGGGGCCGGGATCTCCTGGAGGATCGACTGGAGGAATCCGTCCCCGCGGATCCGCTCCTCGACGGAGGCGAGCATCTCGTCGGCCTCGTTGAAGGACGCCTCGCGGAGGGACCGCTCCACCTGCTCCATCACGCCGCGGCTGAGGTAGGACTCCTCGAGGGTGGCGCGGGCCTGGCTCAGGTCCTGGAGCACGCGATCGATGCGGAGGACCGGCTCCTGGTAGGCGGACTTGACGAAGCGGTCGAGGAGGAGGGTCCGGTCCTCGCCGAGCCTGGCCTCGACGACCCGGGCCGCGTCGGCCTCCACGACGAGGGCCTCCACCTTCGCCAGGCGATCCTCGACGAACCGGGCGCCGGCCTTCTCACCCTGGATCCAGTAGTTGTCCGCCTGCCTGCGGAGCTCCCCCGCAGGCTCCCTCCCGGGCGCCCCCTCCTCCTGGAGGGCGGCCACGCTGCCCTCCAGGAGGGTCGCGGCGGCCCTGTAGTTCCCCTGTTCGCGGGCGAGGACCTGGGCCTGGTTGAGGGGGCCGAGGGCCCGGTCCCAGGCGTCGATGAACTCCTGGGACCGGGAGCGCTCCGCCTCGGCGGCGGCCCGCGCGGCGGTGGCGGCGTGGGGCCCGCGCAGGAACTCCTCCCACGCCTCCCGGACCACCTCCCACCCGGCCCGGTCCCGGGGGCGGGGGAGGTCGCGGATCCCGCGGAAGGCGATCTCGGCGGCCTCCTCGCGGCGGCGGTGGTCCTGCTCGCGGACGCGGTACTGGAGGAAGACGGTGCTCGCCAGGGCCAGCGCCGCGACGGCCGCCGCCAGGACGACGCCGACGCGGTAGCGGCGGCGGACCTCGTGGACCTCGAAGTCCCCCTCCCAGTTCCTCGGGACGATGGCCTTGCCCGCGGCCAGGGCCCGGAGGTCGTGGAGGACGTCCCGGGGCGTGCGGTAGCGGTGGCGCTTCTGCTTCGCCATCATCTTCTCGACCAGGAAGGAGGCCCCGGCGGAGACCCGCGGGTTCACCTGCCGCGCCGTGCGCGGCTTCTCGTAGAGGACCTTCGTGAGGAGGCCGGCGAGGGTCTCGCTGGTGTGGGGCGGGATGCCCGCGAGGAGGTGGTAGGCCGTGGCGCCGAGGGAGTAGATGTCCGTCTGGATGTCCACGTGGATCGGATCCCGGGCCTGCTCCGGGGAGAGGTACTGCGGGGTGCCGATGGTGACGCCGGACTGGGTGAGGCTGAAGTCCGACGGGCCCTTGGCGAGCCCGTAGTCCGTCAGCTTCGGCGTCCCGTCGGGGGTGAGGATGATGTTGCCGGGCTTCACGTCCCGGTGGACCACGGCGCGTGAATGGGCGTGCTCGAGGGCGAGGCAGACCTGCTCGATGATGCGCAGGGCCTCCGCCTCGGGCAGGGCCCCGCGACGCCGGAGGAGGTCGCGGAGGGTCTCCCCCTCCACGAACTCCATGGCGAAGTAGTGGTAGGGACCGTGCTGGCCGACGTCGAGGCCGCGCACGACGTTGGGGTGGTCGAGGGCGCCCACGAGGCGGGCCTCGCGGCGCAGCCGCTCCACGTGCTGCTCCTCGAGGCCGAGGGGCCGGCGGAGGATCTTGAGGGCCACGGTGCGGTTCATCCCGAGCTGCTCCGCCCGGTAGACGGACCCCATGCCCCCGCGGCCGAGGCGCTCGAGGATGCGGTACCCGCGGATCACCTCCGAGGGGTGGGTCGGCCGGGCCGGCGCGGCCGCCTCCCCCGGGGCGCCGGCGGCGGCCCCCGCGGCGGGCTCCGCCTCCTCCTCCACCCCGGCCTCGAGCTCCGCCCTCTGCTCCTCCGTCAGGAGCCCCCGCGCCACGAGGTGCGCGGGGAAGGGTCCCCCCCCCTCGGCGTCGGCCCACTCCCGGGCCGCCGCCTCCATCACGACGGCGGCGACGAGGCCGCGGCGCACCGCCTCCTCGGCGACGCGGCGCTCGAGGAACGGGATGGGCCTGGCCAAGGCTCAACGGCCCCCGGCGCCGGGGACCCAGCGGAGCTCGAGGCGCTCCCCCCGGCCGAAGAGGATCACGTGGGGCCGGTCGCGCAGGTCCCTCAGGTGCACGGGCTCTCCGAGACGGCTCCCGTCGAGGAAGGTCCCGGCGCGGGAGAGATCCTCCACGATGGCCTCCCCGGGGGCGGGCGCGACGATGAGGAAGTGGCGGCGGCTCACGCCCTGGCAGGCGGTGCGGAGGCCCTGGGGATCCTTCGACATGGCGCGGTAGCCGGCGGATCGGGTGAGAGGCAGGGTGGAACCCGAGCCCCTTCCGATGCTCGCCTCCTGGCCGGGCGCGAGGAGGAGGACCTCGCCGCGGAGCAGCCCCTCCACGCCGACGACGGCGAGGAAGCCCGGGTCCGGAACGGGGGCGGGGGCGGTCACCGTCCGTCCCTCGGGACCGGCGCCGCGGGGCCCCCCTCGTCGGGGTAGTCCTCGGGCGTGTAGAACGGGCGCCGGTCGAAGTCGTTGCGGAGGTCGTACTGCTCCAGGTAGACGCTGTGCTCCCGGCGGAACCGCGTCGCCGATCCGAGCCCCCCCTCGCCGGCCGGAGGGGCCCCGTCCACGGTGGGCCGGTACGGGAAGAGGGAGTCGATGCCGAGGACCTCGAGGACGCGGAGGTTCGCGGCGTCGAGGACCGCCTCGCGGTGGGTGCGCCCGAGGCGGAGGAAGAGGTCCATGGAATCCTCCTGGAACCACTCCGGCGGGGGCCGCCTCTTCACGGGGAGCCCGTTGCGCGCGTCCTCGCGGTCGCGGAGGATCTTCCCGATCTCGTCGAGGGCCGCGGTCATGTCGAACTTCGCCTCCTCGGAGGTCTCCCCCTGCTCGAGGCGGCGCATGAGGATCTCCCGGAGGCGCTTGAGGTCCGCGGTCTCCACGAGCTCCACGGAGGCCACGGCGGCGGCGGCGCGGACCGTGGGGCTCGGGTGGCTCATCCGCGAGACGAGGAGGTCCGCCACCCGGGGGTCGGCGATCCCGCCGAGGGCGACCACGGCGGCGGCGGAGACGTCCGCGGACCGGGGGGAGTTGGCGGTCCTCAGCAGCGCGTCCACGGAGCGCGGGTCCTTCCGGAGGGCCAGCAGGTAGGCGGCCATGGTGCGCTCCTGCCCCGTGACCCGGGGGCTCTCCAGCACGGAGGTGAGCAGGTCGGTGACGGAGTCGTCGGCCGCCTCCCGGGGCTTCCCGAGGGCCAGGAGGGCGGCGAGCCTCACCCTCTTGTCCCCGTCGTCCTCGAAGGCCCTGCGGTAGATCGTCTCGAAGCCGTCGAGGCGCGACAGGGCCAGGGCCAGCACGGCGGAGTAGCGCATCCCCTCGCGGGAGTCCCCGAGCGCGTCGGCGATCCGGCGCGAGGGCACCCAGGAGGCGCCGTCGGCGGAGGGCTCGGCCACGCGGGATCGGTAGAAGCCGAGGGCCAGGAGGGCCGCGTAGTGGACCGCGGGGTTCGGGGTCGGCGCGTCGAGGATGCGCTCCAGGAGGTCGCCGCCCTCCACGGCGCGGCGGCGGTGGATCTTCCCGAGGGAGAGGGCGACGGCGGCCCTGCGCTTGTCGTTCTGGGGGACGTCGAGGGCCCGGCCGTAGACGGCCATGGCGGCGTCGGAGGCGTCCCGCATCCTGCCCAGCATGAGCGCGGCGAACACGGGGGGCCACTCCGTCTTCTCCTCCCCCGCCACGGCCCGGAGGAGGCCGGAGGAGCGCGGATCGGCGAGGCGCCCGAGGACCAGCAGGGAGTTGCAGCGGAACTGGGAGCCCTTCTCCTCGACGACCCCGTGGAGGGGGTTGACGGTCCAGTAGCCGATGTCGAAGAGCTCGTCCCGGCCCGTCTCCCGGTTGTTCGGGGAGGGGTCGCCGAACCGGCCGATGGCCCTGTCGATGGCCCGCGCGGTGGCGGGATCCGGGTCCCGGAAGAACACGGGGCGGTCGGCCCCCTCGGCCCGGGCCGGGGGGGCGAACCCCGCCGCCGCCGGCGCCGCGGCCAGGGCGCCGGCGAGGAGAAGGACGCGGGCGGCGCGGAGCCCGTCAGTAGGAGCGCTTGACAAACTCCCTCCAGCGCGCGTCCATGTCGTCGAGGGACGCGCCGTAGACCTGCTGCACCGCCTCGGAGGCGGGCATCCGCTCCTTGAGGAGCGCGACGAGCTTCGTGAACTTCTCCCGGTCCAGGGAGAGGAGGTAGTGCACGAGGGACCAGCACTTCACGAGGTCGTGTGGCGAGAGGTCGTTGAGCCCCCGCGTCACCAGGTCCCGGAACCGGAGGTCGCCGCCGGTGACGACCAGCTTCTTCGCCTCCGCCTTCCAGGACTCCCCGATCCACTTCCCCTCGGCGCCGGGCTCGCCGTAGCCCGTGGTGATGCAGAACACCTGGCAGTTGCCGAAGACGTTGATCTCCTGCACCTCGCCGAGCCCCTCCACGATCCACCAGTTGGGCCAGGACGCCCCCTTGAAGCCGCACCGGAGCAGCATCACGTGGGAGAGCTTGTGCACGACGGTGTGCCGGGTCTGCTCCTTGGGGAAGGGGAACTGGTAGCCGACGATCCAGCAGTCGGGATCCACGAGGTAGAACCCCTTCTGCTTGCGCATGAGCTCCACGCGCTCGGGGCTCAGCACCTTGCGCAGGTCCTCGTGGATGCGGAGCAGCCCGTCGAGGAACTTCTGGTACTGGGTGTCCTTCTCGAGGACGACGACGGTGAGGCGGCGCGCCTTGTGGTTGAAGGGGTCGTCGAAGAGCCGGTCCCCCGGCTTCACGCCGAAGATCTCGGCGAACTCCGCGTAGGCCTTCTCCGCGTCGGCGAGGAAGAGGTTCGTGTCGGCCTGGGGGTAGACCGTGGCCACGGAGAACCGCTCCGACTGGGCCACCGTGAGGGGGACGCCGGCGGCCTCCGTCAGCGCGTCGCGCAGGCGGAGCGCCTCGACCTCGTCGGGCTTGACCCAGGCGCCCTTGTGCTCCACGAGCCCCTTCGCGGCGTTGGCTTCGCGCACGCTCATCCAGCGGCCGTCGTGGAGGACGAGGCCGCGGGAGAGGGCGTCCTTCTCCTCGGGGGTGACCCAGCGGCCCTCGTGCTCCACGAGCCCGTCCTTCGCCCGCGACCGGGTCTCGTCGTCCTTGAGGATCCGGTCCCGCTCCGCGGGGGTCATCCAGCGGCCGTCGTGGAGGACGTTCCCCCGGTCCCGGTTGGCGGCCTCGTGCCCCGGGTCCGCGGCGAGGACCTCCTTCACGAGGGCCTCGTACTGCTTCCGGAGCTTGAGGTCCTTCGCCTCCACGGCCAGGGCCCAGAGCCCCGCGGCGTCCTTCGCGTCCAGCCCCGCCCGCTTCTTCGCGATGGCCTCCTCGGGGAGGTCCTTCCTCTCCAGGGAGGCGATCTGGTCCCGCCGGATCGTCATGTCGCCGCCGAAGCGGAGGCGGAGGGTGACGGCGGCGGCGTCCTCGGCGGTGACCTTCCCCTCGAGGACGCGGCCGTCCTTGAGGCGGATCTCGTCGGCCGCCGCTCCCCGGGCCGCCGCCAGGAGGAGCGCCGCCGCCGCGACCCGCAGGATGGCTCCCCTCACTCCCCCTCCCCTTCCACCAGGTCGCCGGCGTTCATGGAGTACTTGTCGAGCTTGCGCTGGAGGGTGAACCGGCTGATGCCGAGGAGCCCCGCGGCCCGGGTCTTGTTCCCCCCCGCCGTCCGCAGGGAGCGCCCGATCTCGTCCCGCTCCACGCGCTCCACGAGGGAATCGAGGTTCCGCACCCCCACGTCGACGGGGATCCCGGACCGCGGCCCCTCCCGCACGGCGTCGGACAGGACGTCGGCGGTGACGACCCCCTCGCTGAGGGCCACCATCTTCTGCGCCTCGTTCTCCAGCTCCCGCACGTTGCCGGGCCAGTCGTAGGCCTCCAGCAGGGCGAGGACCGGCCTGTCCACCCGCGGGACCTGCCGCCCCACGCGCGCGGAGTGCTTCTCGAGGAAGTGGGCGAGGAGGAGCGGGATGTCCTCCCTGCGGTCGCGGAGGGGGGGGAGCTGGATGGCCAGCACGTTGAGGCGGTAGTAGAGGTCCTCGCGGAAGAGCCCCTCGCGGGACATCTTGAGGGGATCGCGGTTGCTGGCGCTGATGATCCGCACGTCGACGGCCACGACCTCCTTGCCGCCGACGGGCCGGATCTCCCCCTCCTGGAGCGCGCGGAGGAGCTTCTTCTGCATGTCCGGGCTCGTCTCCCCCACCTCGTCGAGGAAGAGGGTGCCGCGGTGGGCGAGCTCGAAGAGGCCCTTCTTGTTCCGGTCGGCGCCGGTGAAGGCGCCGCGCACGTAACCGAACAGCTCGCTCTCCAGAAGCGTGTCCGTGAGGGCGCCGCAGTTCTCGCTGACGAACCGCTCCCTCCGGCGGGGGCCGTTGTAGTGGATGGCCCGGGCGATGAGCTCCTTGCCGGTCCCGGATTCGCCGAGGATGAGGACCGGCATCTCGCTCTCGATGACGCGGTCGAGGAGCCGCAGCACGTCCCTCATGGCGCCGGAGGTTCCGATGATGCTCTTGTAGTTGTACTTGGTGGCGAGCTCCCGCTCCTGGACGCGGAGGGTCTCGCGCACCTCGTCGAGCTCCGAGGCCTGGCTGTTGACGAGGGCCTGGAGGCGGCGGTTGAGGCCCTCGATGCGGAGGTTGGACTCCTCGAGCTCCCCCTTCTTCTCCTGGAGGGACTTGAAGAGGCGGGCCCTCTCGATGGCCGCGGCGGCCTGGTCCGTGAGGGCCTCCAGCATGCGGAGGTCCTGGCGGTTGAAGACCCCCTTCTGGAGGCGGTTGTCGATGTAGAGGACGCCGCGCACGCGGTCCCTCATGCGGAAGGGGAGGCAGAGGACGGAGCGCAGGCCGAGGACGCTGATGGACTGGATGTCCTTGAAGCGCTCGTCCTCCACGGCGTTGACGGCGACGACGGCGGCCTCCTCGTCGAGGACGCGCCGGGCGATGGACCGGGAGATGGTGTACTCGGGGCTGTCCACGGCCTCCTTGGCGAAGTTGCGGGAGCAGGCGAACTGCATCTCCTCGCCGTCCTCGCCGAAGAGGATGAGGAACCCGCGCTCGGCGTCGGTGAGCTCCACGGCGTGGTCGGTGATGATCTCGAGGAGGTGCTCGATCTCGAGCTCGCTGTTGATGGCCCGGGCGACGCGCTGGAGACGGAGCAGGTTGGCGCGGTCCCGGAGGAGATCCTCGACGCCGTCGCCGGGGCGGTCCGCGGCGCCGCGGGGGATCTCCATGGTGCGGCCGAGGTCGTCGGGGGCCGGCTTCTCCTTCGGCGGGGCCGGGGGCGGGGAGGCGCCGTTCACGTCCTCGAAGACGATCTGGGTGGCGCCGATCTCGATGACATCGCCGGTGCGGAGGGGGCGGCGGGTGATGAGGGATCCGTTGACGAGGGTCCCGTTCTGGCTCCCCTCGTCCACGATGCGCCAGGCGCCGGCCTCCTCCTCGAGGCGGCAGTGGAGGCGGGAGGCCTTGAGGTCCATGACGGAGAGGACGTTCTTCGTGGACCGGCCGATGGTGACGGGGCCCTGGCCGACGTCGAAGACCCGGCGGTTGCCGCTCTCCATGAGGATCAGGCGGGGCACGATGCCTCCCGGGAGGGGAACGGGAAGGGGCCCGCGCCCCTCTCCCTCCCGGGGGTATTCTAACCGGACCGTGCGATTCCGCACGGGGGGCGGGAGGGGATTCTTGTAAGTTATTATTGGACAAATAGTTATGACTCATTCGGAAGGGACTGATCGGGCGAAGAGGCCGTTGCGCCCCGTTTGGGGGGGGGGCGGGGGGGCCCGGGGGGGGCCGGCCCGCCAGGGAACGGGGGCGGGGGGGGGGGGGGGGGC
>CAYJMF010000051.1:32454-33614 GCA_964370855.1 uncultured Planctomycetota bacterium
GGTCCGGTCCGGAACGGATCGGACCGGACCCTCTCGAAACGGGCGCGTGGGGAGGCAGGGGCCAGGAGTTCCGTTCGGATCCCCTTTTCCATGGGGGGGAGGAGGAGGAGGGGGGAGGTAGGGGGGAAGAGGAAGAGGGAGTTCCTGCTCCTCAGTACCGTCACGGAATCCCCTCCGGCGGCCGTGTCCTCTTTCCGTGTTCAAGGGAATCGATCGCTCTCCCCCCTCCCCTGAAAGCCGCGACCCCGCCCCCCTCCCCCGATCCGCTCCGGCCCTCCCATGGTTGCCGCCTCTCCCACACGCCCGGGAGCGCAGAGCCCGCTCGATTCGGTGGCGTACGGGCCACGCCCCACCGCACGAATCGCCAAGGCCCGCCCCTCCTCCTCCGCTACGATTCGAAGACCATGATCCGCTTCTCCCTCGCCATCCTCTTCGCCGTCCTCGCCGTCGCCTCCCGGCCCGTCGCCACGGGCGGGCACCACGACTTCCTCGCCGTGGGCGTCGTCGTCGCGGCCACGGGCCCCGACGGGAGGCCCGAGGAGCGCGTGATCCTCTCCGTCCCGACGCCGGAGACGCTCGCCGTCTACGACGCCCTCCTCGAATCCGAGGCGCGGGCGGCGATCCTCCAGGGGGCGGCGGTGCACGCGGGGCCGCTGGCCGCGGGAGAGAAGGACCCCGTGGTGAAGGAGCTCGTCTTCTACGGCCTCCGCTCCCGCGCCGGCCGCGCCGCGGTCTCCTTCGACGGGGAATCCGATCTCTCCGCGAGGACCGGCGCCGGGAAGGCCGCCCTCGCCCTGGCGGCGCTGCCGGACCCGGTGACCACGGCGGCGGCCCGCGTGCTCCTCTCCTCCGACGACGGCGGCGCCCTCGCCGACGCCCTGAAGGGACTCGTCCGGACGCGGACCGAGATCGCCGCCTCCGAGGCCCGCGCCCTGGCCGCCGACCGCTCCCGGGATCCGGCCGTGAGGCTGATGGCCATCCGCACGCTGAAGGGGCTCGGCGGCGCGAACCTCTACCCCGACCTCTTCCGCGACCTCGCCGCCGATCCCGAGCCCGCCGTCGCCGCCGCCGCGAAGTAGCGGCCGGCGCCCCAGAGGATGTGAGCCAATCCCGCGCGCCCCCTGCGGGCCCCCGGGCGGGGGGGGCGGGGGTGGGGGGGG
>CAYJMF010000052.1:0-11659 GCA_964370855.1 uncultured Planctomycetota bacterium
CCTTCTGCTTCTCGAGGAGCTTGCGCTTGCGCGTGATGTCGCCGCCGTAGCACTTGCTGATGACGTTCTTCCGGAGCGCCGAGATGTTCTCGCGGGCGACGATCTTCCCGCCGACGGCGGCCTGGAGGGCGACCTCGAAGAGGTGGCGGTGGATCTCCTTGCGCAGGCGCTTCAGGATCTCGCGCCCGCGCCGCTCCGCCTCGCTCCGGTGGCAGATGGAGGAGAGCGCGTCCACCTCCTCCCCGCCCACGAGGATGCGCAGCCGCACGAGGTCCGCGGTCCGGAACCCGAGCAGCTCGTAGTCCATGGTCCCGTAGCCCTTGGTGGCGGACTTGAGGATGTCGTAGTAGTCGTAGAGGATCTCCGCCAGGGGCATGTCGTACACGAGGACGACGCGCTCCGTGGAGAGGTACTCCTGCCGCACGAAGTTCCCGCGCCGGTCCTCGCAGACCTTCATCATGATCCCGATGGCGTCCACGGGGAGGATGAGGGAGACGCGCACCACGGGCTCGCGGAACTCGTCCACGATCATGGCGTCGGGGAGGTCCGCGGGCCGCTCGATGAGGAGCACCTGCTTCCCCGTCGTCAGGATCTCGTAGGTGACGTTGGGCGCCGTCTGCACGAGGTCGAGCCCCCACTCCCGCTCCAGCCGCTCCTGCACGATGTCCATGTGGAGGAGGCCGAGGAACCCGCAGCGGAAGCCGAAGCCGAGCGCCTCGCTGGACTCCGGGTGGTAGGAGAAGGAGGAATCCTGGAGGTGGAGCTTCTCCAGGGCCTTGCGCAGCGGCTCGAAGTCGGAGTTGGCGGTGGGGTAGAGGCCGCAGAAGACCATGGCCTTCGGCTCGCGGTAGCCGGGCAGGGCCTCCACCTCGTCGCGCACGGAATCGTGGGTGATGGTGTCGCCGATGGTGACGTCGTGGATGGTCTTGATGTTGCAGACGAGCCAGCCGACCTCGCCGGCCTCGAGGAAGGGGACCGATTCCTGCTGCGGCCGGAACTTGCCGAGGTCGATGACCTCGTAGGACATGCGCGTGCCGAGGGTGAAGATGCGGTCCCCCTTCTTCACGGTGCCGTCGCGCAGGCGCACGAAGACGATGACGCCGCGGTACTCGTCGTAGACGGAGTCGAAGACGATGGCGGTGAGCTTCTTCGCCGGGTCGCCGGAGGGGGGCGGGACCCGCTCGATGACGGCCTGGAGGATGGCGTCCACGCCCTCGCCGGTCTTGGCCGAGACCCGGAGGATCTCCTCCGGCTTGATGCCGAGCACCGTGTCCATCTCCCCCGCGACCTCGTCGGGCCGCGCGGCCTGGAGGTCGATCTTGTTCATGACCGGCACGATCTCGAGGCCGCCGTCGAGCGCGAGGAAGAAGTTGGCCATGGTCTGGGCCTGCACGCCCTGGGCCGCGTCCACGAGGAGCAGCGCCCCCTCGCAGGCGGCGAGCGACCGGGAGACCTCGTAGGAGAAGTCCACGTGGCCCGGGGTGTCGATGAGGTTGAGGCGGTAGGGCTTCCCCTCGTACACGTAGCGCAGCGCCACGGCCTTGGCCTTGATGGTGATGCCGCGCTCGCGCTCGAGCTCCATGGAGTCGAGGACCTGGGCGTGCATCTGCCGCTCGGTGAAGGCGCCGCACCGCACGAGGATCCGGTCGGCGAGGGTGGACTTGCCGTGGTCGATGTGGGCGACGATGCAGAAGTTGCGGATGTCGTCGGTGTTCACGCGCGGGCCTCCGCGCGCAGCAGCGCCTCGAGGACCCGCCGCATGCGGCCGAAGGCGCGGGCGCGGTGGGAGACGCGGTTCTTCTCCTCGCGAGTCAGCTCCGCCATGGTGCACCCCCTGTCCACGAGGAGGAAGTGGGGGTCGTAGCCGAACCCGCGGGCGCCCCGGGGCTCCTCCACGATCACGCCCTCCACGGAGCCGTCCACGGTGAGGGTGCGGCCGTCGAGGGAGACCTCCGCGGGGCGGGGGTCGCCGGGGAAGGGGAGGGCGCCGGCGTCGCGGAGGGATTCCAGGGGCTCGTCCCCGTCGGAAGCGCGGAGCGCCGCGACGCACCGGAACCGTGCGGCGGGCCGCACGAGGCCGGCGGCGATGCACTCCTCGACGAGCTTGGCGTTGTTGTGGACGTCGGTGGCCCCCTCGCCGGCGTACCGCGCGCTGCGCACGCCGGGGCGGCCGCCGAGGGCGTCCACCTCGAGGCCGGAGTCGTCGGCCAGCGCCCAGAAGCCGGAGATGGCGGCCGCCTGCCCGGCCTTGGCGGAGGCGTTCTCGGCGAAGGTGTCCCCGTCCTCGACGAGCTCCGCGGCGACGCCGGCCTCGTCGAGGGAGAGGAGGCGGACCGGAAGCCCCTCGAGGAGGAGGCGGATCTCCTCGATCTTGTGCAGGTTCCGGGTCGCGACGACGACGGGGCGGGGGTCCATGGGATCCCGGGATTGTACGGGGGGCGGGGGCGCGGGGGGCAGGAAGGGCGGAGAGGCTACCGGCCCTTCCCGGCCGGCTCCGCCGCCTTGCGGAGGATGCCGGCCGCCGCCTCCGCCGCCCCGGGCACCCACCACGCCCAGTCCCGCCGGACCTCCCGCGCGAGGTCCGCGGCGGCCTCCTTCTCCCCGAGGCGCAGGAGGAGCAGCGCCTCGTCGAGGCGCGAGTAGAGCTGGACGGTCATCGCCGCCGGGTGGTCCCGCCGGAGGGCGCGGTGGGCCTCCACCGCCTCCTCGTCCCCGTCCCGGGAGGGGAGGAGCCGGGCCCGGATCCAGGAGGCCACGGGGGCGAGGGCGCCGCGGGGGTCGGCGCGGATGATTGCCTCCACGGACTCCAGGCCTTCCCGGAACTTCCCTCCCCGGGCCGTCGTCACGGCGGCCGAGAGCGCTTCCAAGTCCGAGAGATTCTCCTCCCTCCACTTCCTCCATTCGTCGCGGACCCTTGGAAGCAGACTCCCCACGGATCCCCCGGTCTCCTCCGCGAAAACGGCGCGATAGGGCTCCGCCAGGAGTCTGCGGACCAGCATGACGGTGTCGCTGCGGCCGCGCACCCGCTCCATCATATGGAAGAACGCCATCCCCGCCACCCGCTGGTCGTAGGCGCCGGGTACCCGGAGTGCGTCGATGGATGCGAGCCGAGCATCCACGAAGTCGGCCCTCCGCTCCCCGTCCCACAGTTCCTGCATGCCCACCGTGAACTCCACCAGTTCCGAGGTGTCGACGCTGGAGACCCAGTGGGCGAGCCCCTCCTCCAGCCATCCGGGCCGCATGACCACGGGTCCGAGGATTTGCCCGAGGATGTGGGTCAACTCGTGGGCGAGGATCCTCTCCTCGGGCCAGGCGCCGGTGACGAGAGGCTCCGTGGTGATGACGATGATTCCCACCCTCTCCGCGCCCCGGGGGACGACGGAGGCGGTCATCAGCGTGATCTCCGTCCCGTCCTCCGTTGCGGCGTCCTGGAAGACCACCGCGATGGGCGGGAACCCGGGGTCGCCGAGGCCGAGGCGGCGGCGCACGCGGTCCACGGCCGCGGGGAAGGTCCGGTCGAGCCGGCGGCGGGCCTCGGCGAGACGCGGGTCGCCGGCGTACTTCCCGCGGTAGTCGGGGTCGAGGGTGAGAGGCCCGTCGGCGCGGGCCGCGGCCAGGGCGAACCGGATCTCCGGAACCTCGACAAGAGCCGGGCCGAAAGTGTCGCATATCTTGATACATTCGGCGGAGCGCCCGAGTCGAAGGAGTGCCCGGGCCGCCGCGCTTGCGGCGGCCGCCCGGTCGCGGGGGTCATCGAGCCACGCGAGGCAGGCGCGGGCGAGGTCCGCGGCCTCCTCGAAGCGACCCTCCCGGTCGGCGGCGGCGAGCCGCTGGAGGGCTGCGCTGCGTTCCGCAGGGGGCGGGGCCGCATCCTGGCCGGCGGCAGGGAACGCCCTGCCGAAGAGAAGGAGGAGAAGGGCGACCCCGATGATGGGAGTCCGCGTCCTCACTTCCCACCGGCACCCATGGCCACGATTCTCTCCACGGACTCCTTCCATCCCGGGGCCGACCAGAGCCAGTCCCGAAGGAACTCCCGTCCCAGGGAGGCGGCCTCCTCCTTCTTCCCGGATCCGGCGAGGATGGTCATCCGGCGGAACATGCATTCCCGCAGGAACGGACCGTTCCCCTGGCACGCCCGCTCCGCCTGCTCCAGGAGCCGGACCGCCTCCGCCGGATCCTCCGCGGAGGCCATGCAGGCGAGGAGCCAGTCGAGGGTCGAGGAGCGGAGTCCTTCCTCCATCGACTCCCTCGCCTTCCGAATCTCGGCCATGACGCGCTTCCGGGAAGCCATCCGCCACGGGTCCAGCGCACCGGCGAATCGGGCGACCGGCTCCAGCGTCGCGGTCCGCCAGGCCGCGTACTCCTCCTCCGCCTCCTCCTGTCCCCTCTCCAGTGACACCCCCATGCGCTCCTCGAACGCGATCTCAAGGTTCCTTCCGCGGAGGACGTCCAGGGCGAACCGCCTGACCCGTTCCATGCCCCGCTTCCCCTCCCATGCACGGAACGCGAAGGCACCCGCCTTCTTCGAGTAGAAGGCCGTGCTGCGGGAGGGGTCGCCCGCGCTCCGAAGGCCGAGCCCCGGCATCGGGCGCCGGCCCCGCGGGAGGAACGGCGTTTCCGGCCCTAGGAGGAGTTCCGTCTCGAACACCTCGAAGCCCTCTCCGGATGCCCAGTGTGCAAGACCCTCGATCACCCAGTCCGGCGGCCGGGAGTCCGGGGACCAGGACTGCTGGATCGCATGGATGATCTCATGGGAGAGGCAGGCCTCGACGTCCATGTACCCGGTCACGAGCGCCTCGGCGGTGGCGGAGAGGAAGGTTGCGCTTGCGTCCCCCATCCGGAAGGGACGCGCGGCCATGAGCGGGACGTCGCCGTCCACGACCATGTCCCGGGCGTCCCGGAAGTCGATGAGGATGGGGTGGCTCGCCAGGTCTTCGAGGCCGAGTCTCTCCCGCACACGATTCGTGGCCCCGCTCAGGGTGGCGATCACCGCGTTCATCCCGGCGATCATCCGGAGATCCCCCTTGTATCTCCCCGCGTAGTCGGCGTCGATCTTGAACCGGATGTCCATCCCCGCCAACATGCGCGCGTTCCGGAAGGTCGCGTCCCGGTCCAGGTCCGGGTAGGTCGCCCGCCCCTCATCGAGGCACTTCCGCGCCTCCTCCTTCCGCCCCGCGGCAAGGAGGGCGAACCCGCGAATCCAGGACTCCGCCCGGAGGTTCTGGTCGATCCCGCCTCGGGGCGGGTCGCACCGCGCGGCCTCCTTCCGGATCCGCTCGCAGGCCTCGATGCACCTCGCCCACTCCTCCAGATTCAGCAGAGCGCGGGCCTCGTGCATGGCGACCTCGGCGCGGACCAGCGGATCCGACGTCGCGGCGAGACAGGGGCCGGCCAGGCGGACGACTTCGCGGAGGTCGCCCTTCCGGACCGCCTCCCTGAGCGCTTCCAGTCCTCCGGACTCCTCCGCCTCCGTCGCCGCGGAGCGCATTCCTCCGCCGTCCTGGGCGAGCACGACGGGACTCCCCATGGCCAGCTGGAGGGCGATGGGGAGCACCAGGTTTCGGTTTCGCATGCGCGTTCTCCCTGACCCTCGATTCCGCAGTATTCGCGCCGCCGTACGGCCCGGCAAGCCCCCCGCGGGCCGGGACTCCCTCCTCCCGGGCGCCGGCGGTGGAGCCGCTACTTCCCCCCCTCGATGTACCCCTTCGCAAACGCGGCCATCTCCGCGCTGTTCCACGAGTAGTCCCGCAGGAGGATCCGGGCGAGGTCGCTGGCGCCCTCCCGGTCCCCGGACTCCGAGAGCATCATGACCTCCGACGCCAGGACCTTCGGCAGGAGGAACTGCCCCGGGTACCGCGATCGAAAACCGCGGGCCGCCTCCACCCCCTCCTCCCACCGGCGCAACCCATTGAGCAGCCGGATCCGGCAGTACCCCAGGTAGGGGAGCAGCGCGTCCTTCTCCGGGTCGGCGGGAAGGGCATCGAGGAGTTCGAGGGCCCGGGCGAGGTTCCCCTTCCTTCCCATCGCGTTGACCTCCTCCAATCCCGCCGGCGGGGAGAGGCAATTCCCGGTCCACTCCAGGTAGCCCTTCCGCACCCGCGGGAGGAGTTCGTCGATGGTGCCGCCCGCGGCCTTCTCGAGGACGGGGACGGCATCCGGCGATCGGAGCAGGTCGAGGGCGAGTTTCCGGAAGCGCTCCTCTCCGAGGAGGATCTCGACCTGGTGGAAGAGGACGGAGCCGGCCACGCGCTGCAGGAACTCGTCCCTGGCCTCCAGGGTCGCCCGGGACTCAAGGGAGCCGTTCACGGATACCGGGGCCGGCGCCGGTGCCTCCTCGCCGCGGGGATTCTCCCGGAACTGGGCGGTCACGCTCAGCACCATGTCTTCCAGGTCCCCATCGCCGGCACGGGACAGCCTGTAGGCGAGTCCCTCCCACATCCATGGAAGCGCTTCCTCCCCGTCCCAGGCCCGTATCTGGAGAAGGTGGACCAACTCGTGCGCGATCCCGGTCACGGGGTCCGACACCCCGGCCAGGAGGGGCTCCGCCGTGACGAAGAGGATTGCCCTCGATGTCACGGTCACCTTCACCCGCTTGACGGTCATGAGTCCACCGTGTTCGGCACCCGGAAGCATGGCCGCGTCGACCAGGACCACCACGATCGGGGGCAGGCCGAGCGACTCGACTCCCAGCCGGACGCGGAGCCTGTCCAGCGCCCGGGGGATCGCGTCGCGGAGACCCCGGAGCGCATCGGGGAGGCGGGGGTCCTCCTCGTACTTCCCGCGGTAGTTGGCGTCCACCCAGAAGTCCCCCTCGGCCCGGGCGACGGCGAGGGCCTCCCGCATCCCGAGGTCACTCCGGTATTCCGGTCGCCGGGACAGGGCCAGCACCAGTTCCTCGGCCGCCTCCTCGAGCCGACCGAGCCGGAGGAGGGCGTATCCCCCGAGGGCGGACCTGTAGCCGCGTTCCTCGGCGAGCCTCGTCCCCTCCCGCTCCGCCGCCTCCAGCTCGCGGTCCATGACTCCGCACCAGCGGAGACAGCCCACCATGTCCCCCGTTTCGAAGGTCCCCTGCACGGCGACCCGCGCGGCGAAGACCCGCCACCGGGCGTCGTCGAGCCACAGGAGGCACTCCTCGGCCCTCCGGATCGCCTCCCCGTGACGCCCCGCCCCGTTGGCCTCCTGCAGGGCGCGGAGCTCGGCCGGCCGGTCCGGAACGGCGACGGGAGGGAGGGGAGGATCCTCCCCGGCGCGGAGGGGCGGGGGAAGGGCGAGGACGGCGGAGGCGAGGAGGAGGAAGGAGTGGAACCACCGCATGGTCATTCTCCGTGCGCCCTGCGGACCCGAGGTTACCGGGTTCCGCCCCCCGGAGCACGGCCATCCCTCCCCCCCGTCACTCCCCCGCCCACGCCGCCGTCCGCGGCATCGCCCCCCACGTCGCCTTCCTCCCCGTCACCGAGTACAGGATCCCCGTGAACCTCCACAGCGCGTTCACCTGCCGGTACCCGAAGTTCTCCAGCACCGCCGCCGCCACGAGCTTCGCGAGATCCCCGAAACGCGGATACATGTGGAAGGAGACCTCCTCGAGGAGGAGCGAGCTCAGCGACAGCACGATCCCGGTCCCGATGGCCACCCCCATGAACGTCAGGAACCCCGTCAGGGAGAGGATCCCCGCCGCCCAGAGGCAGAGGATGAGCACGTACCCCACCACCTCGAGGAGCGCGCTCATCCACTCGAAGAAGAGGAGGAAGGGGAGCGCCGCCCAGCCCACGGCGCCGCCGCGGGGATGGAAGATGAGGCCGCGGTGCCACCAGAGCGTCTCCGAGAGCCCCCGCTGCCAGCGGATCCGCTGGCGCCCCAGCACGCGGAGCGACTCCGGCACCTCCGTCCAGCAGACAGGGTCCGGGAGGAAGGCGATGCGGTAGGGCCGCTTCTCCACGGTGCGCAGCAGGTGGTGCAGCCGCACCGTGAGCTCCATGTCCTCCCCGAGCCCGTGGCGGAGCCCGCCGGCGCGCACGACGGTCTCCCGGTCGAAGAGCCCGAAGGCGCCGGAGATGATGCAGAGCGCGTTGAAAGGCGCCCACCCCATCCGCCCGAAGAGGAAGGCACGCAGGTACTCGATCACCTGGAAGCGCGCGAGCCAGCTCCCGGGCACCCGCACCTCCGTGAGGAACCCCCCGCTCGCCGTGCAGCCGTTGGCGATGCGGATCGTCCCCCCGCAGGCGACGGTGAGGGGATCCTCGAGGAAGGGCTGCACCACGCGGAGCAGGCTGTCCCGCTGGAGGAAGGAGTCCCCGTCCATCACGAGGACGAGGGGGCTGCGGGCGAGGTTGATCCCGGCGTTCACGGCGTCGGCCTTGCGGCCGTTCTCCTTGTCGGCGACGCGCAGCTTGCGGTGGCGGCGGGAGCGGAAGATCCCCTTCACCGGCTTCGTGCGGATGCGATCCCGGTAGACCTCGGGGAAGGGGACGAGGTCGAACTCCCTCTTCAGGACCTCCATCGTGCGGTCCGAGGAGCCGTCGTTCACGACGACGATCTCGAAGCGCGGGTACTCGAGCTGCAGCAGGGAGCGGACCGACGCCGCGATGGCCGCCTCCTCGTTGTAGGCGGGAACCACGAGCGTGATGGCGGGCTCGAACCCGGTGTGGATCCAGGGCCGGGACTCCCCGGACCAGCGCTGCGCCCAGGCGCGGACCGCGAAGAGGGCCGCCGCGTTCTGGAGGAGGTAGGCCCCGTTGAGCGCGACGAAGTAGACGAGGATCCACGCCTCCACCAGACGGCCGAGATCCTCGAGCTTCACAGGACCTCCCTCTCGGCCATCACCTGGACCAGCATGTCGCGGGCGAAACGGTCCTCCAGCGACTCCCCGAGGAGGCGGAGCCGTGCGCCGTCCATGCCGGGGAGCGCGACGAGAACGTTGGCGGCCTCCCACCGGACCTCGAGGTCCGGGTCCCCGAGCTTCCGCCGGAGCGCCTCCTCCCCCCCCTTCCCGTCCGCCGCGACGGAGGACCAGGCCGCCACCGCCCGGCGGCGGACGAGGGGGTCGGGGTGGTCGAGGCGGGACTCGACGAGGGGGCGGTCGTCGGGATCGCGGCCGGCCCCGAGGACGCGGAGGCAGGCCGCCTCGAGGGGCGGGTCCGCCCCCCCGGCGAGGAGACGGCGGACCAGGGGAAGGGCGTCGGCGGGATCGGCCTCGACGAGGAAGTCGACGGCCCGGGGCAGGGCATCGCGGCCGACGGCCCCGATCTCCCGCAGGAGCGGCCCCGCCCAGAGGGCGGAGGGGACCTCCGACAGGAGGTGGGAGACGCGGGCCGGGGACCAGTCCCCGCGGCGGACCGCGTGGGGGAGCACCAGGGGCAGGGCCGCGGCGGCATCGATGCGGAGGAGGGAGCGGGCCGCGGAGAAGGAGAGGTAGGCGTCCCTCCCCTCGAGGGCCGCGGCGAGGGCCGCCCGGCTCCCCCCGTCCCGGAGGTTCCCCGCGGTCTGGATGGCCAGCAGCCGCCTCCGGACCCGGGCCCCCCGGATCATCCCCGGGAGCCACGCCCCCACCCCGACCCGCCGGGCGAGGTCGTCGAGGCCCCCTCCCCCCTCGCCGGCGAGGAGCCCGCGGTGGTGGTTCCACGCGTGGAGGAAGCTCTCCAGATCGCGGGGGAGGAGGGGCGGGAGGGGATCGGGAACGGGACCGTCCAGGGCCGAGAGGAGGATCGGCTCCCACGCGTCGTCGGACCGCGAGCCCCGCGCCTCCCGGGTCCGACGGAGGAGGCGGACGACGATGATCTGGCCGACGAGGAGCAGGATCACCCCGAGCGAGCCCAGGGCGATGCGCTGGGCGAGCAGGAGCAGCGGCTCAGAAGGAATGGCGGAGGCCAACCTGGAACCCCGTGCGGGTGTAGAGGGAGCCCTGGCGGACGATCCCCGCCTCCCAGGTGAAGGCCCAACGCGGGGCGAACCAGTGGCGGCCCCGCAGGGAGAGGGAAAGGACGGAGGTGCGTTGGACGCCCCCCGGCGTGCTCTCGATCTCGTCGCCGAACCCGAGCACGACGCCGGCGCGGCTGCGATCCCCGTCGCCGTACCACCGGTCCACCATCAGCCCCGCGCCGAGGGCGTCCCCCTCGCCGAGGAGGCGGGTCCCCGTCAGGCGCCCCTCCACCCGCCAGGGGCCGGCGTACCGCTCCACGCCGAGGGAGCCCGTCGCGACGGAGTCCGCCGCGTACTCGACGCGCCGGAGGTCCCCGTGGAGGAGCCACCCGGCCCCGAGGAGCCGGGTCGCCCCTGCGCTCCCGCCCCACCGCGGGAGGATGCGGTGGGTGGGGCTCGACTCGCCGCCGAAACGCGTCGTCCAGTCCGCGTCGAGGGGGAAGGAGAGGGAGGCGGCGGCGCCGCGGTCCCGCTCCCCGTAGCGCGCGAGGTCCCGGGCGAGGAGGTCGAAAACGGCGCGCCGGGCCAGGGGGTCGGGGCCGGCGTACCCGCCGACGAAGAAGGTCCCCGCCAGGTACTCCTCGGTCCACGTGTTGCGGCCGCCGGAGAGGGAGTCCACGCGGACGCCGGCCTCCACCTCGCCCCTGCGCACCGCCCCCTTCTCCGCCGGCGGCCCGAGGAACTCCGCCCGCCGCCCGGGGAACCGGGCCTCGATCCCCCGCAGGGCCTCCTCGCGGGCGGGGAGGTCGCCGAGGGCCTCGAGGACCCGGAGCCGCAGGCGCTGCGCGTCCTCGTAGCCGGGGGCCCGGGTGACCACGTCGTCGAGGATGGGGCGGGCCTCCCCGATGCGCCCATCGAACCAGAGGGCGAAGGCCTTCCCCACGAGGAAGTCCGCGTCGCCGGGGCGAAGCGCGAGGAGGCGGTCGAAGGCGGCGATGGCCGCGGCCCGGTCCCCCCGCCAGTAGAGGACGCGGGCGAGGAGGTACCCCGCCTCCATGTCCCCGGGCCGCACCGCGACGGCATCCCGGAGGATCGCCTCGGCGCCGCCGAGGTCGCCCCGGTCCACGGCGGCCCGGGCGCGGAGGAGATCCCCGGTGCCCTCCTCCGCCGCGGGTGCGGGGACGGGGACGGGGACGGGGACGGGTGCGGGGGCGGGCGGCGGCTCCTCTCCGGCCGCCGCGGGCCGGGCCGCGAGACACGCGACCGCGAGGGCCGCCAGGAGAGCGGGCCCCCTCAGGCGCCGGACCTCAGGCAGCGCCGCACCCGGGCGAGGAGCTCCTCGGGACGGACGGGCTTGCGGACGAAGTCCGTGGCGCCGGAGTCGAGGGCCTCGACGACGTCCTCCTCCCCGGTCTTGGCGGTGAGGACGATGACGGGCACCCCGCTCCAGGGGAGGTTGCCGCGGATGGCGCGGATGACCTCCGTCCCGTCCACGTAGGGGAGGAGGAGGTCGAGGAGGATCAGCATGGGAACCGGCGAGGAGCCGACGCGGGCGATGGCGTCCCTCCCATCGCGGGAAACCTGGACCTCGTACCCCTCGCGGACGAGGATGTGCTGGAGGATGCGGGCCGTCGCCCCGTCGTCCTCCACGACGAGGATGACCGGGGGCGCCGGTGCGGGGTCCGGCTTCGGTTCCGCCGCCATGGAGGCCCTCCGCGGGGATCGTAGCGACAACGACCAAACGGTGTCAGACACCTGTTTGCTGCGGGCCCTGGGCCCCCCCCGAGGGCGCCCCCCCCCCCCC
>CAYJMF010000052.1:11669-15222 GCA_964370855.1 uncultured Planctomycetota bacterium
CCTCCGGTGCGCGACGCCCGCAGCAAATAAGTGTCTGACACCGTTTGGTCGTTGTCGCTACCGCGCCTCGCGCTGGAGGGCGTGGAGCTCCATGCAGCCCTTCCTCGCGAGGGCGAGCATCGACTCCAGTTCCCCCGGCGTGAAGGCGCGCTTCTCCCCGGTACCCTGGATCTCGACGAAGTCGCCGGACTCCGTCATGACGACGTTGAGGTCGACGACGGCCCCGGCGTCCTCGTCGTAGGCGAGGTCGAGCATGGGCTCGCCGCGGACCACCCCCACGGAGACCGCCGCCACCTGCCCGCGGAGGGGATTGCCCTGGATCCTCCCCTCGGCCTTCAGCCGGTCCACGGCGTCGGCGAGCGCGATCCAGGAGCCCGTCACCCCGGCCGTCCGGGTCCCCCCGTCGGCCTGGAGGACGTCCACGTCGATCCAGAGGGTCCGGAGCCCGAGCGCCGGCAGGTCCGTCACGGCCCGGAGCGCCCGGCCGAGGATGCGCTGGATCTCCACCTCGCGGCCGTCGGGCCGCCCCCGCGTGGAGGCCCTCCGCTTGCGGCCCGGCGTGGAGGAGGGGAGCATGCCGTATTCCGCCGTCACCCAGCCCGTGCCGCGGCCCTCGAGGAACTCCGGCACCGCCTCCTCGACGGTGGCGGTGCAGAGGACGCGGGTCTTGCCGCACTCGTAGAGCACGGAGCCCGGCGCGTACTCGGTGAAGCCCCTCGTGATGCGCACGGGGCGGAGCCTGTCGAGGGGTCGTCCGTCCTTGCGGGATCCGGTCACGGGAGGAGGGTACGACGGCCGTCCGACGCCCCTCCTACTCGGCGGCGACCTCGATCCAGACCAGGAGCCGCGGCCGCCGGGCCGCCCCCTCGAAGGGGTTGGGGATCCCGGCGAACAGGAGGGCCGTCCCCGGCGGGAGGGCGGTGCGGGCCGCGGGGTCGCGGCGGGGCTCCTCGTCGGAGGCCGCCTTGACGGCGAGGTCCACCCAGAGGGGGACCTCCCCGGACCTCTCCCCGGGCCAGGAGCGCAGTCCCGCCTCGATGCCCGCCATCCGCGCGCCGGCCCCCTCGGTGCAGGCGAAGGCGAGGCGCGCCGCGGGAAGGAGTGCCACGGACCCCTCCCCGAGGGGGATCCGCGTCCCGCTCCCCTCCAGCAGGAACAGCCGCTGGCGGCGCTCCTCCCCGGCGAGGCGCGCGTAGCGGAAGAAGGAGCCGGCCCCCGCGTCGGAGAGGGGCAGGCCGCGCAGGGCCGCCGCCTCGGTCCGCGCATCCACGGCGTAGGCGCGCACCGACACCGCGGGGCCGGCGGCGGCGCCGCGCAGCCGCTCGAGGTCCGCCGCCACGAGTCCTGCGGCGGCGGCGGGGCCGGCGACGCGGACCCCGTTGCCCTCGAGCAGCACCGCGGCCCCCGAGGGGCCGTGGCGATCGAGCCACTCCCGGAGGACGGCGGCCCGCGCCGCCCGCGCGTCCCCCGCCGCCGGCCCGGACAGCGGGCCGCGGACGTCGGGGGCGCGGCCCGGCAGGTCCCCGAGGGGCAGCACGGTGCCGCCCTCCCGCGGGGCCGGGTCGGCGCCGGCGCCGGAGCCCGCGCCGAAGACGAGGAGCACCGCGAGGTGGGCCGGCTCCGCGCCGAGGGGGTCGGCGAGCCCCGCCAGGAGGAGCCCGCCGCCGGGCAGAAGCGCCGCCCCCGCCGCCGCCTCCTGCCGGGAGATCCCGGGGGTGCCGAGGATCTCCGCCGCCCCCGCGGGCCCCGACACCGCCGTCGCCACCAGCACCCCCGCCGCCACCCCCCCGTCGGGGAGGAACCACCCGAGCCCCTGGATGCGCAGGCCCGGCGCCTCGTCGTCGGGGGAGCCGCCGCCGCGGGGGCGGAGCGCCGCGAGGAGGAACCCCCGCCGCTCGGGCACCCGGAAGGCGGCGTCCGCGGGGGCCGCGTCGGCGCCGCCGAGGCCCTTCGCCAGGGCCGTCGCCGCCGCCGGGTCGAGGACCGCCATCGCCCCGGAGCCGCCGGGGAGCGGGACGAGGGTCCCTCCCTCCGCGGCGAGGAGTTCCACGAGCCGCCCCGGCGCGCAGCGGAAGGCAGTGGCGCGCACGAGCAGGGAACGGGAGGGGGGGGACGCGAGGGACGCGACGGCCTTCTCCGCGGCGTCCAGGGCCCGGGAGCCGGCCCGCGCGACGAGGGTGGCGCCGACCCCCTCGAGGACCGCCCCCGGCGCCCTCCAGGCCGCCGGTTCCACGGCGCCGCGGAAGGCGGCGCGGACGAGGGGGCCCGCGGGAGGCGCGTCGCCGGAGAGGACGAAGCCGCGGGGCCGGGTCCCCCCCTCCGGCGAGGGGGGCAGGGAGCCGCGCCAGGCGGCCATCACGGGGCCGAGGGAGAGGATGCGCAGGGAGGCGCCGCCGGCCTCGCCGGCGCTGCCCGCCCTCTCGAGCACCGAGCGGACCGCCTCCTGCCACCGGGGATCCTCGGCGGGGGCCGCGGGGGCCTCCGGCGGACGCCGGGAGGACCCCGTCCGGCGGGCCGCCTCGGCGAAGACCGCGGCGGCGCGCTCCCGGAGCCCCTCGAGCCGGTCGAGGAGATCGGGGCGGGCGACGATGCGGGCGAGGGCGGCGTCGGCCTTCTCCAGGGCCCCCGCCGCGTCTCCGTCGGCGAGCAGCCGCTCCCCCTCCGCGGCGAGCCCGCCGGCCTCGGTCCTCGCCTGGTCCGCCGCGACCTCCTGCTCCATGGCGAGGATCTCGAGGATGCCGCGCACGATCCGCTCCCGGTCGCCGGAGGGCGAGGACGCCTTCGCCAGCAGGTCCCGCGCGGCCACGTTGTCGGGGTCGAGGTCCAGGGCGTCGCGCAGGAACCGCCGCGCGTCCTCGAAGCGCCCCGCGAGGTAGAAGTCCCGCCCGTAGCGGGTCCACTCGAGGGAGAGCATCCGCCGGTTGACGGCGTCCTCGCGGCGGCGCTCCTCGATCTCCCGCTCCGAGAGCTCACCGACGGCGCCCCGGGCGGCGCGCTCCGCGTCGCGGAGCGCCTTGCGGGATTCCTCGAGCTCCCGCTCCTTGGCCGCGAGGGACTCCCGCAGGGGCTCTACCTCGGAGGTCGTGCGCAGCGCGTCGGAGAGCTCCCGGCGCAGGCGCTGGAGCTCCAGCTCGTAGGAGCGCATCCTCTCGCGCAGCGCCTCCAGCTCCGGGGAGGCGGCGGGGGGCGCGGGCTCGCCGAGGGAGCCGAGGGCGCGGCGCGCCTCCGCGGCGGCGCCGGGAACGCCCGCCAGCGGGACCTCGTCGAGGACGGCCTGGAGGGAGGCGCGGGCCTCCTCCGTCCGGCCGAGGGCGCGGAGCACCGCCGCCTCCCGGAGGAGCGACGCCGCCCGTCGCGCCGGGTCCCCCGTGACGGAGGCCGCGCGGTAGGCCGAGGCGGCCCCCTCGAGGTCGCCGAGCGCCTCCTCGAGCCGCTGGCCCCGCGTGAAGGCCGCGTCGGCGTCGGCGGCGCGGGCGGCCCGCGCCCGGGGGGGGGGGGGGGGCCGCGGCGCCCCCCCCCCCCCCGCCCCCACAAGGGGCGGGGGCCGCCCGAC
>CAYJMF010000052.1:15232-17891 GCA_964370855.1 uncultured Planctomycetota bacterium
GCGGTTGGCCGTGGCGGCCCCCGCGTGGTCGCCGAGCGCCGCGGGGGGCGGGGGGCCCCGGGGGGCGGCGGCGGGGGGGGGGGGGGGGGGGGCGGCCCGCGCCGGGGAGGGGGCGGCGGCCAGGGCCGCCGCCGCGAGGAGAGCACAACGGTGGAGGAGGCGGCTCACTCCTTCTCCTCCTCGGCCCCGGACCCGTCCACGTCGAAGCGGTAGCCCACGCCGCGCACGGTGCGGATCCAGCGCGGGGAGTCGGGATCCTCCTCGATCTTCTGGCGGAGCTTCTGGACGAAGTTGTCGATGGTGCGGGCCGTGCCCTCGTAGTCGTAGCCCCAGACGCGGTTGAGGATCTGGTCCCGGGTCACGACGGTGCCGCGGTTGCGGACGAGGTAGCGCAGGAGCTCGAACTCCTTCGTCGAGCACTCCCGGTCCCCGCCGTCCACCCGGAGCACGCGGGCGGCGAAGTCCACCTCGCAGCGGCCGAAGGAGAGGGGCTTCTCCTCGTGGGCCATGGCCCGTCGGCGGCGGAGCGAGGAGCGCACGCGGGCCATCAGCTCCCGCACGCTGAAGGGCTTGGGGATGTAGTCGTCGGCGCCGAGGTCGAGCCCCGCCACGCGATCCGCCTCCTGGGTGCGGGCGGAGACGATGAGGATGGGGACCGTGGGATCGTGGCGCCGGAGGGCCTTGCAGATCTCGAGCCCGCTGGCGCCGGGCAGCATGACGTCGAGGAGGACGAGGTCCGGCTTCTCCCGGAAGGCCGCCTCGAGGCCCTCGTTGCCGTTGGAGGCGGTGACGACGCGGTACCCCTCGTAGGCGAGGTTGCGCTGGATCCCGAGGCGGATGCTCGGGTCGTCCTCGACGACCAGGATGGTCTCCATGCCCTACCCTCCCCCGGCGTCGGCGGGGATCTCGACGGAGAACACGCTCCCGCCCCCGGGCGCGTCCACCACGGCGACGGTCCCCCCGTGGGCCTCGACGAGGCGGCGCACGAGGGCGAGGCCGAGCCCCGTCCCGCCGGCGGCCTCCGTGCCCGGCCTCTCCACCCGGTAGAACTCCTCGAACACCCGCGTGCGCTCCGCCGCGGGCACGCCGGGCCCGTTGTCCTCGACCTCGATGCGGACGCCCCCCCCGGTCCGCGGGAGGGCCCGCAGGCGGATGCGCTTCCCTTCCACGGCGGTGTACTTGTGGGCGTTCTCGAGGAGGTCGAGGATCACCTGCGTCACGGCGTCGCGATCGAGGGAGGTCTCCGGGATCCCCGGGGCCGTCTCCACGGCGAAGTCGCACTCCCCGTTGAGGAGATGGCCCCGGAAGACCTGGGCGGCGTCGCGCACGACCCCGGCGGGGTCCGTGGGCTCGCGTCGCAGGCGCCGGGTCCCCCCGGAGTGGCGGGAGAACTCGAGCACGCGGTGCACGAGGCGTTCGAGGCGGCCCGCCTCGCGGTCCACGACGTCGAGGCACTCGCGGCGCTCCTCCTCGGTCCGGGCGCGGCCCTCGCGCAGGGTCTCGAGGAACATGCGGATGGAGGTGAGCGGGGTCTTGAGGTCGTGGGAGACGGCGGAGACGAAGTCCGCCTTCATGCGCGCGACGCGGACCTCGTTGCGCACCATGCGGATGACGAGCATGGAGCCGAGGCCGAGGGCGACGGCGGCGGCGGCGAAGACGCCGACGAGGAGGTTGCGGCCCCGGGCGGCCTCGTTCTCGAGGAGCGCGGGGTCCACGAGCACGGCCTCGGCGTGGAGGTCCCCCGTGGGGAGGTGCAGGGGGAGGGAGGAGAGGACCGCCGAGGAGGGGGCCGCCGCGGGGGAGCCGTCGAGGGGGCGGCGGTCGGGTGTGACGAGGCGGACGGCGACGCCCTCGCGGAGGTCGAAGCCGCCGAGGAGGGGGACGACGAGGCCGTCCCTGAGGGAGGGGGCGTCGGTGCGGAAGGCGACGACGCCCCCGCCGGCGGCGGGGGCGGCGCAGAAGACGAGGGGCTCGCCGGCGAACCCCTCCGCGGCCACCCAGCGGGGGGCGGAGGCTGCGGCCCGGAGGGCCTCGCGGACGGCGGCGGGGCGGACGGCGTCGGCCTCGCGGTCGGAGACGTCGAGGGCGTCGAGGCGCTCGCCGAGGCGGGGGGGGGGCGCCGCGGGGGGGGGGGGCGCGGGGGGGGGGGGGGGGGGGGGGGGCGGGGGGGGCGGCGGGGGGGGGGCGGGGGGGGGGGGGGGGGGGGCGGGGGCGGCCTCGGGGGGGGCGACGGCGTGGGGGTCGCGGCGCGCGCCGCGGCGGGCCGCGGCCGCCGCAGGGAGGAGGGCCGCGGCGGCGGAGAGGAGGCGGCGGGCCTCGGCGGCCTCGGCGGCGGCGACGGAGGGCGGGAAGGGGGCGCGGACGAGGGCGGCGCGGAGGCGGACGAGGGCCTCGCCGAAGCCCTCGGCGGAGCCCGGGGCGCCGGATTCGAGGCGGCGCCTCCAGACCTCCGCGGCGGCGGAGGCGGCGCCGGCGCCGAAGGGGTAGGCGCCGGGCTCCACGGCGTCGGGCCACCGCTCGAGGAGGCGCTCCGCGGCGCGCAGCGCGAGGGAGTCCTCGCCGGCGCGGAGCGCCTCGCGGGCGGCGAAGCGGAGCGCCCTCGCGCCGGCGACGGGGTCCGCCGTCGCGTCGGCGGCCTCGAGGGCCGCGTTGGCGGCCA
>CAYJMF010000052.1:17901-29910 GCA_964370855.1 uncultured Planctomycetota bacterium
GGGGGGGGGGGGGGCCGGGGGGGGGGGGGGGGCGCGGGGGGGGGGGGGGGGCCCCCCCGCCCCCCCCGCGGCTCCCCGGGGCGGCCCCCTCGAGGTCGGCGATGCGCCGGCGGAGGGGCTCGTCGGCGGGGACGCCGGCCGGGGGATCGGCGGCCACCACCACGACGCCCCGGGCGTCCACCACGGAGCCGTCGGGCAGGAGGGCGAAGCCGCGGCGGAACACCGGGGGCTCGAGGCGGGCGGCGGCGGCCTCCCGCGCGGGCCGGGCGGCGGCGGAGGCGACGGCGGCCTCGATGCGGCCGAGGCCCTCGGCCACGGGGGCCCCGATGCCGCGGGCGAGTGCGAGGTCGCAGAGGGATCGGAGACCCTGCTCCGCCTCGGCCCGCTGCGAGCGGACGGCGGTGAAGCCGAAGGCGGCGAGCGCCACGGTCTGGAGAATGACCAGCGCCGCCAGGACGGCGGCGACTCGTGCGTCCCGAGGAACCCGCGACCACCACGCCCGCATTTGGATCCGGCCATCGTAGCCGGGGGAGTCATGGCCGCGTCACGGAGAGGGAGGGAGGGGAGGGGGGGGAGGCGAAAGGCAGGGACGTTCCTAACTGAGGAATCGTCTAGCAACAACCGGGGCACATGCGCCCTAGGGGACCGCACTCGAAGGGACCCTTCAGGCTGGTGCGGGGCCATTCAGGGTCCCCTCGTCGCCCGGCTTGTCCAGCCAAGTTCGGATCCCTGGGCGTCTCACTCCGGCACAGATGGAAGCACTCCAGAGCGCACACGGGGTCGAGTTCACCCAGGTGTACAGGCTGGGACCGGGGAAGGGTGGCGGAGGAGGGCAGTACTTCTTGATCCGAGGCACTCCAGGCAACGTCAGTGTGCCACTGGGTCCGGACGTCATCTGGATCGGCCACACCCACCCTGCCATGCTTGGTGGGAGGGTAGTCCCGCTCATCCCATCGGGCGCGGATGTCAACGTGCTTCGGCAGCTGCAGGCCGCAGGGTCTCCCCAGTTGCGGTCTATGATCGTCCCTGAGGGCTCAGTTCCATTCTACTTTGGCCAGTGAGGGCCCAATGAGCTCGACCATCGACGAGTACGCCTACCTCTGGAAGGACAAGGACGCAGGCTGGGTCCTGGTCCGGCTACCCGCGCCAAAGGGAGCCGTTGCTCCCGCCTACGGCATCCAAAACCGCCGCACAAAGGAGGCCCTCGTCATCGAGGACGATGCGCTTGCCGCGGCCGTCACCGCTGAGATGCTGCGACAGGGCGTGCAGGTCTTGAGGGCCGGAGGCTCATAGCCGTGCTCAAGGGACTGCTGCCTCCGTCTGCGAGGCTGACGCAGGGCAGGAAGTACGCCGTGGGAGTCGGCGTGCTGGCGGCCTTCGCGATCCCGCTGCTCAACCTCTCTCACGAACTCTCCCAACACGTCCCCATCCATGAATTCATCGGGGGGCCGGTATGAGGGGATACTTCAGGGTGGAGTGTGGAGTTGGTTACTTATTCAGGAACGTCCCTGCCTTTCGCCCCGCCGAGGGGATTGCGGACGGCGAGGCCGGGGAACCTCGAGTAGTCGCGGTCGGCGCTCCAGAGTTCCCGCACGCCGCGGGTGCGGCAGAGGGCGGCGATGCGGGCGTCGTAGGCGACGGGGCCCGCGGCCCGGCCCTCCCGAATCGCCTCCCGCAGGTCCGGCCAGCCGTCCCCGGACTCCGCGAGGAGGGCGAGGGCCGGGGCCTCGAGGAGGGAGTCCACCGCGCGGAGGGCCGTCTCGAGGGGCGTGGGCGGGACGTAGATGCGCGGGTGCGTGACGACGCAGAGGAACTCCACGATGCAGGGCCAGGGGATGGCCCACCGGGCCCCGCTCCCAGCCAGCTCCTCGAGGCAGCGCAGTGCGGGCCCGTGGTGGGGGGAATCGGGCCTGTGGGCGTAGACGAGGATGTTGGTGTCGACGGCGATCATCCGCCGTGATCCTCGTACATGAGGGAGCGCATCCGCTCCCAGTCGCCGGGACGGAGGCCGGGCCGGAGCCCCTTCCCCCTGAAGGTCACCATCTTCAGCCGGAAGGGCCCGCGGGCCTTCCCCCGCCTGCGGAGCACCTCGCGCAGCCCCTCCTCGAGGAGGGCCCGGAGCGTGGTCCCGTCGCCGCGGGCGCGCTCCCGCGCCTCCCGCAGGAGGTCGTCGGCGATCTCCACAGTGGTCTTCATAGGGGTCACCATATCATGGAGTATGGGTGTATGGCTACCCCCGGGATGCGGCTGTTTCGGTATCCGCATGCACCGTGGACGCGGGAGCGTTACAGGTCGGCCCGCAGCCGGAGGAGGGGCCCCGGGTCCCCCCACCCGTAGGCGACCTCGTCAACCTCCACGCCGAGCACCGGCGCCCGACGCTCCGCCACCACGCGGCCGCCGAGGCGCTCGTAGAAGGCGCGGGTCGGGGGGAGGTCGCGGAGGGTCCAGAGGAAGAAGCTCCGCGCGCCCCGCGCCGCGAGGGCCTCGGCGGCGCGGAGCATGAGGCGGCGACCGATGCCGCGGCCCTGGCGGTCGGGGTGGACGTAGACGGCGAGGATCTCCGATTCGAAACCGGGGACGGGATCCCGGGGGGGGCCGGACACGACGAAGCCGACCACCGTCCCCCCCTCCTCGGCGACGAGGATGACGGCCTCGGGCCGCGCGATCCAGCGGCGGCGCTTCTCCTCGTCGTCGGGCTCCCGCCCCCGCGCATCGAGCACCGCGTCGGGGAAGATCCCGCGGTAGGCCGCCCGCCAGGCGTCGCCGTTCACGCGGGCCATGGCCGCGGCGTCGCCGGGGATGGCGGGCCGGATGGAGACGGAATTGTCGCCGGTCATCTTCGCGACAACTTAGCGCCGGGGACCGGCCTCTTGGCAACACCTTCGCGGGATTGCGTCCTACCCTTCCTCCGGCTCCCGAGGGAGGTGGCCGTGCTGGGTGTCCTCTGGCAGGTCCTGCTGGTCGTGGCCGCCGCCGTCGCGGTCCTGGCGGCGGCCGCGTCCCTCGTGATTCTCCTGGTCGGGGAGGAGCCGGACGAAGGCGGGAGGGAAGGATGATGGAAGGGAAGGACGCGGCCGTGACGGCCCCCGCGGGGAAGCTCCCCCGCACCGTCACCGTGGTCGGGTGCGGGCGCCTCGGCGCCCACCTCGCGAGCCGCCTGAGCGCCGAGGGGTGCAGCGTCGTGGTCATCGACCGCGACGAGAGGGCCTTCGACCGCCTCGCGCCGGGCTTCTCCGGGTTCCGCGTCGCCGGCGACGCCGCCGAGATCGCCCTCCTCCGGGCCGCCGACACGGCGAAGTCGGACTGCCTCGTGGCCGTGACCCAGAACGACAACGTGAACCTCATGGTCGCCCAGATGGCGGCCACCATCCTCGAGGTGCCCCGGGTCCTGGTCCGCGTGTTCGACCCCGCCCGCGAGGAGATCTACAGGGACTTCGGCCTCCGCACCGTGAGCCCCACCCGCCTGGCCGTGGAGGAGATGATCCGCGTCCTCCGGCTCGAGGACGATGCGGGCGGCGACGCGGGAGGCGGCGACGCGGGCGGCGGGAGGGACGGGGACGCCCCCGCCCCCCCCGGGGAGGCGGTCCGATGAGGATCCTCATCGTCGGCACGGGCCCCTCGGTGTATCACCTCACGAGACGGTTCCTCGCGCGCGGCCACGCCGTCACCGTCGTGGACCCCGACCCCGTCCACGCCCTCCACCTCTCCGAGCGCGCCGACGCCACGGTGCTCTCCGGCGACGGGACCGATCCCGTGATGCTGGAGCGCGCCGGGGCCCGGAGGGCCGACGCCGTCCTCGCCCTCACCGGGGCCGACCACGACAACCTCGCCGTCTGCCAGATCGCCCGGCGGAAGTTCGGGGTCCCGCGCACCCTCTCCGTCGTGAACGACCCGGACCACGCCGAGGTCTTCCGCCGCATGGGCGTCTCCTTCGCCGTCTCCACCACGGAGCTCCTCGCCCAGGTGCTCCACGGGAGCGCCGGCTTCGAGGACCTCGAGACCCTCGTCCTCGCCGCCGGCGGCCGCATCGCCATCGCCGAGGTCGCCCTCCGCGAGGGGGCCCCCTCCGTGGGGCGGCTCCTGAGCGAGGTCCCCCTGCCGGAGGGGGCGCTGGTGGGGTGCGTCATCCGGGAGGGAGGGGTCATCGTCCCCCGCGGCTCCACCCTCCTCCTGCCCCACGACCGGCTCGTGATCGTCGCCCGCCCGGAACTGCACACCGCGGTCCTGCAGGTGCTCACGGGAGGACGCGCCTGATGGACGACCGCCGCTACGCCGCGTTCCTCGGCCGGAGGTACCGGGCCATCTTCGGGTACCTCGGCTCGGTGCTCCTCCTCGTCGCCGCCGTCGTCGCGGCCCCCGCGGCCCTCCTCCCGCTGTACCCGGGGGAGGGGGACGCCGCGCTCCCCATGGTCCTCACGGGGGTCTTCTGCGCCGCCCTCGGCGCATGGCTCCGCCTCCGCCTCTCCCCGGCCCGGGGCGAGGACCTCAACGTCCACGAGGGCGCCGTGCTCGTCGTCCTCTCCTGGATCGCCGCCATCGCCGCCGGCTCGCTTCCCCTCATGGCCTGCGGCCTCGATCCCGTGGAGGCGCTCTTCGAGAGCACCAGCGGGTGGACCACGACGGGGCTCAGCGTCGTGGACGTGGAGGCGGCGCCGCGCCTCCTCCTCCTCTACAGGAGCACCCTCCAGCTCGCCGGCGGCGCCGGCTTCGCCGTGGTGATGCTCAGCTCCGGCGGGGGGCCCGCGGGCGCGGGGCTCGGGACGGCGGAGGGCAGGGCCGACCTGCTCGTGCCCCAGGTGCGGAGGAGCGCGCGCCTCGTGATCGGGATCTACTCCCTCTACGCCGCCGGCGGGACGGCGGCGTTCCGCGCCGCCGGCATGGGCTGGTTCGACGCCGTGAACCACTCCTTCGCGGCGGTCTCCACGGGGGGTTTCTCCACGCGCGTCGATTCCCTCGGGGCATGGGATTCCCCCGCCGTGGAGGCCGTCGCCGTCGCGCTCATGCTCCTCGGCAGCCTCAACTTCGCCACGGCCTGGGTGCTCCTGAGGGGGAGATTCCGGGACGCCGCCCGGGACGGCGAGGTGCGCGTCATGGCCCTGCTGATCCCCCTCTCCGCCGTGACCCTTGCGGCGGGGGTCGCCGCGGGGCTCTACGCCACCATGGGGAAGGCGATCCGGGTCTCCCTCTTCGAGTCCGTCACCGCCCTCACCACCACGGGGTTCTCCACGGTCTCCTACGGTCCCTGGAACGGGCTCGGGTGGACGGTGATGATCCTGCTCATGATCGTGGGAGGCGGGACGGGATCCACGGCGGGAGGGCTCAAGCAGATCCGTGTGCACGCCCTCTGGCGCGGGCTCCTCTGGGAGGTCCGCCGCATGGCGCTCCCCCCGGAGGCGGTCACGACGCCCCACCAGTGGTCCGGCGGCCGCCGCCGGGTCCTCAACGACGGGGTCCTCCGCTCCATCGGCGTCTACGCGTTCCTCTACCTCGGTCTCCTCGCGGCGGGCACGGCGGCGCTGGCCGCCCTCGGCTGCTCCTCCCGGGACGCGCTCTTCGAGTTCGCGAGTTCGCTCGGGACCGTGGGCCTCTCCTCCGGCGTGACGGCCCCCGGGACCGGCCACGGGATCCTCCTGGTCGAGACCGCGGGCATGTTCCTCGGGCGCCTGGAGGTGCTCGTGGTCGTCCTGTTCCTCCTCAAGCTGGGCAGGCACGCGAGGGCGTCGGTGGGGGGATGAGGGTACGGGGGGTATCCTGAACCGATGGTCGAGGGAGGCGCTCCCGGCGGCGCATCGGCGGCGAGGGGCGATCGCGCGGCGCGCGCCCTCCGGCCCTGGCTGCTGGCGGTCGCCGGCGTGGGGGCGGCGACGGCGACGGCCCACCTGGTGGAGCCGTTCTTCTCCCACGCCGACGTCGCCATGCTGCTCCTCCTCAACGTCCTCGTCGTCTCCGCCTTCCTGCCGCGCGGCCCCTCCACGGCCAACGCCCTCCTCAGCGTGGCGGCCTTCAACTTCTTCTTCGTGGACCCCCGGTACACGTTCCACGTCGACGACGCCCGCTTCCTCGTGACCTTCGCGGTGATGCTCGGCGTCGGGCTCACCGTGAGCGGCCTCACGGCGAAGGTGCGGGAGAGGGCCCTGGAGGCCCGGGCGCGGGAGGCCCGCACCGCCGCCCTCTACGAGGCTGCACGGGAGCTGGCCGCCCTTGAGGACGCCCCGTCCATCCTCGCCGCGGCGGAGAGGAGGATCTCCCTGTCCACGGGGCGGAGGGTGGAACTCCATCCCGGCGACTCCGGGGCCGCCCTCGCGGACCTCGGGGAGGCCGATCGCCGCGCCGCCCGTGCGGCCCTCGCCGGGGGCGGGCCGGCGGGGCGGGGGACGGAGGTGGCGCCCGACGCCCTGTCGCTCTGGCTCCCGCTGCTGGCGGGGGGGCGGACCCACGGGGTCCTCCGCTCCCGGCCCGCCCCGGGCGGCGGAGGCGGCGCGGAGGAGGACGCGGGGGATCCCGGCGCGCGGCGGCTCCTCGACGCGCTGGCGGACCAGGCCGCGCAGGCCCTCGAGCGGACCGCCCTCGCGGAGGAGGGTGCCGCGGCCCGCCTCGCCGCCGAAGCGGAGCGGACCCGCAACGAGCTCCTCAGCACCGTGTCCCACGATCTCCGGACCCCGCTCTCCTCCATCACCGGAACCGCCGAGGCCCTCCTCGACCGCGGGGACGGGCTGCCCGCGGGGGAACGCCGCGACCTCCTGGCCTCCATCCGCGACGAGGGGAATCGGCTGGGGCGCCTCGTCGGCAACCTGCTCGACCTCACCCGGGTCGAGGCCTCCGGCTTCCGCCCGAGGACGGAGCGCTGCCCCGTGGAGGAGCTCCTCTCCTCGGCCCTCGGGCGCCTCGAGGCCGCCCTCGGGGACCGCGGCGTGACCGTCGCCCGGACCGAGGAGATCGTCGAGGTGGACGTGGACCCGGTGCTCGTGGAGCAGGCGCTCTTCAACGTCATCGAGAACGCCCTCCGCCACACCCCCGCCGGGAGCCCCCTCGAGATCCGGACCCTCCTCGCCGGGTCCCGCGTGGCGGTGGAGGTCGCGGACCGGGGGCCGGGGCTGCCCCCGGGCCGCGAGGAGAGGATTTTCGAGCGGTTCCAGAGGGGGGACTCCGGCGGGTCCGGTGGGGCCGGACTCGGGCTCGCCGTGGCGCGCGCCGTATTCCGCGTCCACGGGGGCCTCCTCGAGGCGCGCAACCGCGAGGGCGGCGGGGCGGTCTTCCGGGCGGAGCTGCCCGCTCCCGGGGAGGGGCGATGACGGCGGAGGACGGCGGGACGGAGGGGGCGGGCGCGGCGGTGCTCGTCGTCGAGGACGAGCTCCCCGTGAGGCGCTTCCTCCGCGCGAGCCTCGAGGGGCACGGCTTCCGCGTCCTCGAGGCGGGCACCGTGAAGGAGGGGATCGCGCTGGCGGCGGAGTACGCGCCGGAGGTGGTCCTCCTCGATCTCGGGCTCCCCGACGGGGACGGGATGGAGGTGGCGCGGCGGCTGCGGGAGTGGACGCAGGTCCCGATCCTCGTCCTCTCGGCCCGGGGCGGGGAGGGGCAGAAGGTGGCGGCCCTCGACGCCGGCGCCGACGACTACCTCGTGAAGCCCTTCGGCGTACCGGAGCTGCTGGCGCGCATCCGCGTGGCCCTCCGCCACGCACGACGGTCGCGGGAGGGGGCGGAGGAGAGCGTCTTCGCGGCGGGGGATCTCCGGGTGGACCTCGCCGCCCGGCGCGTCCTCCTGCGGGGGGAGCCGGTCCCCCTGACGCCCATCGAGTACCGCATGCTCCAGACCCTCGTGAAGCACGCGGGCAGGGTGGTGACCCACCGCCAGATGCTCCTCGAGGTGTGGGGCCCCCACAGCGTGGAGCAGACGCAGTACCTCCGCGTCCACATGGCCCACCTCAGGCGCAAGCTCGAGGACGACGCCGCCCGGCCGAGGTTCATCGGGACCGAGGCGGGCGTCGGCTACCGCCTCGTGGAGGGCGGTGCGGCGGAAGGCAGGGACGCGAAAGGCAGGGACGTTCCTAACTAAGTCACTAACTCCGTGGGACACCCCCGGCAATCACGAGGGGGGTTGTGGAGTTAGTTACTTAGTTAGGAACGTCCCTGCCTTCCGCGGCGCGGATCTCGCGGGCGTGTTCGGCCCGCACGATCCTCCGCCGGCCGTCGCCGCCGCGCAGCACGATCCCCGCGGTGGGCGACACCGACTCCAGGATCCCCTCCCGCGGCTCGTTCCCCTCGAGGAGCCGCACCTCCTCCCCGACGTGGGCCGCCCGCGCGGCGAAGGCCTCCTCCACGGCGGCCCCGCCGCCGGCGTGGAGGAGCCCGGTCCAGCGCGCGACCTCCGCGAGGATCCCCTCCAGCAGGGCCGTTCGGTCCGGCGCCGCGCCGCAGGCGAGGAGGAGGCTCGTCGCCTCCCCCCGCACCTCCTCCGGGAAGTCCTCCTCCGCGAGGGCCGTGTTGACGCCGACCCCCAGCACGAGGAGCGGCGCGCGGGGCTCGTAGTCCCGCGTCTCGAGGAGGATCCCCGCCGTCTTCCGGCCGCCGAGGAGGAGGTCGTTGGGCCAGCGCAGGAATACGCGCGCCCCGGCCGCCGCCTCCACGGCGGAGGCCACGGCCACCGCCGTCGCCGCCACGAGGAGCGTCGGCACGGGCGGCGGGTCCGGCGGCGGACGGAGCACCATGGAAAACCAGATCCCCCGCCCGGCGGGGGACGCCCAGGTCCGCCCGAGGCGCCCGCGCCCCGCCGTCTGGCGATCCGCGAGGGCCACGGTCCCGTCGGGCGCCCCGTGCTCGGCCAGAAGGAAGGCGTGGTCCTGCGTGGAGGGCGCCTCGGCGCGGTAGACGACGCGCCGCCCCCCCGCCGCCAACCGCCGCAAATCGTACGGGTCGCTCACGGCGCCTTCGGCTCGGTCGCGAACTTGAGGGAGACGTCGAGCCAGGGGGCGGCGTGGGTCACGGCGCCGACGCTCACGCGGTCCACGCCGGTCTCCGCGTAGGAGCGCACGTTCTCCAGCGTGAGCCCCCCGGAGACCTCGATGAGGGGGTGCTTCCCGACCCCGCGGGCGTCCCGCTCCGCGACGGCGCGGCGCACCTGCTCCAGGGGGAAGTCGTCGAGGAGGACGAGGTCCACCCCCGCCTCGAGGGCGAGGCAGAACTCCCCCAGGGTCTCCACCTCGGTCCCGAATCGCGTCCCCGGGGGCACCTGGCCCCGGGCCCGCTTCAGGGCCTCGGCGAAGGGCACCCCCGCGGCGCGGAAGTGGTTCTCCTTGGCGAGCACCGCGTCGTGGAGCCCCTCGCGGTGGGGCTCGACCCCGCCCACGCGGCAGGCGTAGACCTCCAGCGCGCGGAGCCCCGGGGTGGTCTTGCGCGTGTGGTGGACCGTCGCCCCGGTCCCCTCCACGGCCCTCACGAAGCGGCGGGCCATGGTGGCCACGCCGGAGAGCCTCCCGAGGACGTTCAGCGCCGAGCGCTCCGCGGCGAGGATCTCCCGCGCGGGCCCGCCGACGGCGGCGACCTCCGTGCCCGCCTCCACCTCCGTGCCCTCCCTGACGAGGCGGGTGAAGACGATGCGCTGCGACGCCTCGCGCAGCACCGCCAGCATGGCGGGGAGCCCGCAGAGGATCCCGTCGGCCTTCACCCGCACCACGGCGTGGGCCGAGGCCGAGGGGGGCACGAGGACGCGGGAGGTGATGTCCTCGAAGGCGCCGTCCTCGGACAGGGCCTCGCGGGCGACGCGGCGCAGTTCGTCGAGGGGCGGAAGCCAGGGAGGGGTCTCGCGCACGTCCTCCCGCTCCGGCCCCGTCCCGCCCGCCGCCGGTCCCACGGTCATCGGATTCCTCCGCCGCCGGGGACGGCCCGGCCCCGCCACCACGCCACCCGGGCAGGGCCCACGCCGGGGACCCGCCGCCCGACCTCGTCGAGGGAGGCGAACCCCCCTCCCCGCGCCCGCTCCGCGGCGATGCGCGCCGCCAGCGCGGGCCCCACGCCGGGCAGGAGGCGCAGCTCCTCCTCCCCCGCCGTGGACAGGTCCACGAGGTGCGCGAACTCCGACGGATCCGGGGGCGGCTCCCCGCCGGGGAGCGCCCGGACCGCCGCCGCTTCCGCGGCCCACCAGCCGAGGAGGAGCGCGCCCAGCGCCGACAGAGCGGCCCCGTCGGCCCATGCCGACGCTCCCCCCGCCTTGCCGCCCCGGCCGCCGCCGCCTATCATCGTGTCCATTCTATTCCTCCCGCCCCCCGGATGCCTCCCATGACCGACGTCCCCGCCGTCGAGGCCCGCGGCCTCGCCAAGAGGTACCGCGGCCGGGCCGGGGCGGATCCCGTCCAGGCCCTCCACGGCCTCGACCTCGTCGTGCCCCGGGGTGCCGTGGTCGGCCTGCTGGGGCCCAACGGGTCCGGCAAGTCCACGACTCTGCGGCTCCTTCTCGGCCTCCACTCCCCCACCGCGGGGGAGGCCCGCGTGCTCGGCTTCCCCGCGGGCCACCGTGAAGCCAGACGCAGGACCGGCTACATGCCCGAGGAGGCGGACCTCCATCCCTTCCTCTCGGCACGGGAGTGCGTCGAGACCGCCGGCGCGCTCCACGGCATGGCGCGCGGGGCGCGGAGGGCGGCGGCCGCGGCCCTCCTGGAGAGGGTCGGCCTCGCCGCCGAGGCGGACCGCCGCGTGGAGGGGTTCTCCCGGGGGATGAAGCGGCGCGTGGGGCTGGCGGCGGCGCTCGTCCACGGGCCCGAGCTCCTCGTCCTCGACGAGCCCACTGCGGGCCTCGACCCCGTGGGCCGCGACGGGCTCCTCTCCCTCCTCGAGGAGTGCCGCGGGCGGGGCGCCACGGTGCTCCTGTCGAGCCACGTCCTCTCCGACGTGGAGCGCCTCTGCGACCGCGTGGCCATCCTCGGGTCGGGGCGGCTCGCCGCCGAGGGGAGCATGGCGGAGGTGCTGGAGCGGGGCGGCGCCGTCACCCTGGAGATCGAGGGGGGCCCCGCCGCCGCCGACGCCGCGGCGCGGGCGGCGGAGGCGGCGGGGGGGGGGGGGGGGGGCCCCCCCCCCCCCCCCCCCCCCCCCCCCCGCCGGGGGGGGGCCCCCCCCCCCCGCGGGCGGCGGGGGCGGGGGGGGGCGGGGGGGGGGGGGGGGCGGGCGGGTCGCCGACCGGCGCCCCACCCGCGAGCCCCTGGAGCGGGTCTTCCTCCGCCTCCTCGGGAAGGACCGGGGCTCTCCCGGGGATCGCGCTCCTTGACGGGCTTCGCCGCCCTGACGGTCCTGCGCCTCCGCGAGGCCCTGGCGGGGCGCCTCCTCTGGCTCGTGCCCCTCCACTTCCTCCTCGCCGCGGCGGCGGCGCGGTCCGTGGGCGGCCCCTCCCTGGAGGCGCGCCGCGAGGCCGCCGACGGGGCGGCGCTGGCCCTCGCGGCGCTCCTCGGCCTGCTCTCGGCGGTGGTGCTCGGGGCCGGCCCCCTCCCGACGGAGAGGGGCCGCGCGCGGGGGGCCCTCGTCCTGTCCTCGCCCGCGTCGCCGGAGGCCCGCGTGCTCGGGACCCTCCTCGGCGCCGGGGCCGCGCTGCTGCTCCTCCTCCTCGCGCTCGAGGCCTCCGCTCTCGCCGCCGTGGAGACGGTGCTCGGCGCGCCACCGCCGCCGCGGGCCTGGACCCGGGCCGCCTCCCTCGAGGGGGGCGCCCCCGATCCCCGGGACCCGGGGCTCCGCTGGTCCACCGACGGGGCGCCCCCCGTCGTCGCCCGGTTCCCCGCCCCCCTCGCCGCCGACGCCGACGTCGTCGTCGAGGCGCGGCCCCGCGTCCCCCGGGACGGCGCGGCCCCCGGCGTCCAGCGGGCGGTCCTCCGCTTCCTGCCGGGGCCCGCGGAGGGGACGCTCCGCCGCGTCTCCGTCCCCCTGCGGCGCCCCTTCACGGCGCGGGCGCCGGCGGGCACCCTCGAGGTGAAGATCGAGCGGGTCGAGGGGAACTTCGACCTCGGGATCCGGGCCGCGGCGGTGCGCGCC
>CAYJMF010000052.1:29920-33163 GCA_964370855.1 uncultured Planctomycetota bacterium
GGGGGGGGGGGGGGGGCGCGGGCGCGCGGGGGGGGGGGGCGGGCGGGGGGGGGGCGCGCGCCGGGCGCCCCGCGCCCGCGCGCCGCGGCGCGGGGACTCCACGCGTCGTCCCTGGCGGCGGGTTTGCTGGCGGCCCTCGCCGCGGCGATGGCGCTCTCCACGGTGGCCGGCGCGGGGGTGGCGGCGGCGGGGGCGGGGGCCCTCTCGATCCTCTCGATCTTCCGCTCCCTCTTCGCCGACGCCGCGGCGACGCTCTCCTCCGCCGGCTCCCTGGAGAGGAGCCTCGAGGCGACGGGCGCGCTCCACGATCACGGGGAGTCGATCTCCGCGACCCCGCCGGCCCTGGCCCCGCTCTTCCGCCTCCTCGCCTCGATCCTCCCCGACGGGGCCCGGTTCGATCACTCCGGGGCGCTCGTCCGCAACGAGGTGCCCGACGGCGGCGACGCCCTCGGAGCCGTGGTCCTCGGGCTCGGCCTCGTCCTCGTATTCACCGGCATCGCGGCCCTGGGCGCGCGGAGGCGGCCGTGATCCCCCGCGGCGCCGCCGCCCCCGCGCTCCTCGCCGCCGCCCTCGGCGCGGCCTCCCTGGCGGCGGACGGGGCCGCGGAGCGGGCCCGCTCCCCGGAGGCCCGCGCCGCGAGGGGGACGCCCCCCCTCGGCGCCGCCACCGTCGTGGCCGTGGATCTCCTCTGGCTCCGGGGCACGGCGCTCCTCGAGGAGGGCCGGAGGCCCGAGGGGCTCGCCGCCCTCGAGGCCGCGGGGGCCGCCGCGCCGCGTCTCCCCGCGGCACACGAGGCCCGCGGGCTCATCGTCGCCTTCGACATGGCCGGCGGCGCCGCCTCCGCGGAGGACCGGGACCGCTGGGTCCGCGAGGGGGTCCGCATCCTCGAGGAGGGGGCCCGCCGCAACCCCTCGGACCCGGGCATCCGCGCCACCCTCGCCCGGGTCCTCTTCGATCGCTCGCTGCGCTGGCCCGAGGTGCGGGCGCTCCTGCGGCGGGAGCGGGGAAGGGACCCCGTGGACGAGGCCGTGGACCTCCTCGCCTCCTGCGTCGCCGCGGATCCCGGCGAGGGGCGGTTCACGATCTGGCTCTCCGACGCGCTCCTCGAGCGGGGCCGCGCCGCCCTCGAGGGGGCCCCCGCCGACGCCCCCGTCCCCGCCGCCGCCGCCGACTTCCGCCGCGCCGCGGCGGCGCTGCGCGCCCTCGCCCCCCTCGCGCCGGCGGATTCCCGCGCGACCCTGGAGACCCTGGCCGCCGGCGCCGAGGCCGTCGCGGAGGCGGCCCTCTCCCCCGATCCCGCGCGCCGCCGCGTCCTGCTCGACTCCCTCGGGCAGGGGGGCCCGCCGGGGAAATGACCCCCGCCGCCCCCGGGAGGTCCTATCCTTGTCCCCCATGAAACCGCCTCGAGCAGGATCCTCCACGGCGCCCCGGACGAGGAAGGCCCCCGCGGGCCGCCCCCGCAGGGGCGTCCCCGCCCGCACCGCCGCCATCGCCGCCGCCCGCGCCCTCGACGCCCTGAAGGGCGAGGACGTGCTGGTGCTCGACGTCACCGACGTCTCCCCCATCACTGAGTTCTTCGTCATCGCCACGGGGGACAACCCGCGCCACGTGAAGGCCATGGCGGAGGACGTCGTCGCGGTGCTCAAGAAGGAGGAGATCCGCCCCCTCTCCGCGGACGGCGCCGAGCAGGGCACCTGGGCGGTGGTGGACTACGGCCCCTTCATGGTCCACGTCTTCCGGCGGGACCAGCGCTCCTTCTACGACCTCGAGATGCTCTGGGGGGACGGGACGAAGGTGCGGTGGAAGGCCCCCGTGCGCGCGGGGAAGTAGGCACCGCCTACTTCCCGCCGTCCTTCCCCTCCTCGACGGGCTTGTAGGCCTCGAGGGCCTCGATCGCCCCCATCATCCTCTTCCTCTCGGCCAGGAACCGTTCGTCCTGGAAGGTCCCGAACCGCTTCTCGAACTCCTCCAGCTTCATCCCCTCGGTCTCGCCCGAGGCGTCGGGCATGACCGCCGCCCCGGAGAAGGCCGCCGCCAGCCCCTTCGCCCGCGCCTTCCCCGCGGCCCCCTCGCCGAGCCACTCCGCGAACCGGATCCCCGCCAGGTCGGCGACGATGTCGGCGAAGGAGATCCCCGTGCCGCCGACCCGGACGGCGTCCATCCGCTCCTTGAGGAGGGCCAGGGCCTCCGCCGGCTTCGCGCCGGCGGAGGCCGTCAGCGCCGCCGACACGACGAAGTGGAGGACGTGGTCGGTGCGCCCGCGGAGGGAGGGCTTCCCGAGGGCGGCGAGGCGCGCGGTCCGCGCCTCGTCGGTCTCGACCCCGACGAACTCCTTCTTCGTGAGGTTGAACCTCTCGAGGGTGCGGTTCGGGTCCACGGCGTGGCCGAGGCCGAGGAGGAGGGAGCGGACGTCCCCCGCCGCCGCCGCGGCGGCGGCCCGCACGTAGCGGTCGAAGAGGGCGTCGCCGGCGACGCGCTCCTTCTCCGGGAGGGCGGCGTTCTCCGCCGCCGACTTCGCCACGGCCGCCACTACGGCGGCCACGGGGGAGGGCGGGGGCGCGGGCGGGGCGCCGGGAGGCTCCTCCCCGCCGGCGAAGGGGAGGAGGAGGGCCAGGAGGAGGCCGGCCGGGGCCACGGCGCCCCTACTTCCGGATGAAGTCCCCTTCGACGGCGCGCTGCAGCGCGATCTCCGTCGTCGGCTCGACCTGGAAGATGCGGCGGACCTGGTCCTCGATGGAGCCCGGGGGGAGGGGGACGCGATCGAAGATCACGCGCTTCGCCTCGGCCTCGGCGGTGACGGGGTAGTCGAAGCGCTCGGCCTGCCCGTCGTTGGCGATCCAGCCGAGGCGGCGGAAATCGACGTCCTCGACGTAGTGGATGGTGACCCGGGGGCCCATCCTGCCGTCCTGGTTCTTCGCGGCCATGTCATAGGTCTTGAGGAAGCCGAGCTTGCCGCCGCGGGTCCAGACGACCTGCACGTCCTTGATGGCCATCTCCGGGGCGACGACGGGGGCCTCCCTCGACGAGGAGGAGCGGCAGCCGCCGGCGCAGCAGGCGAGGCCGAGGACGAGAGTGAGTCCGAGGGAAGCGCGCATGGAGACCTCCGCGGGGTTGCCCTGAACCGGGGTGCGATGGTAGCACGGGCGCCGGGGGGGAGGAAGGAGGGAGGGGAGGGAGGTGGGGGGGGCAACGGGGGGGGGGGGAATTTAAACCGAAAAACCCGGCGGGGGGCCCGCGCCGGGG
>CAYJMF010000053.1:0-31699 GCA_964370855.1 uncultured Planctomycetota bacterium
CCCCCCCCCCCCCCCCCCCCCCCCCCCCCCCCCCCCCCCCCCCCCCCCCCAACGCCATGTACAAATCGCACGAGACCAAGAGACCACGAGACGGACACCGATCCCTCCCTCCCTCCCCCCGACAGGCGGAAAAGCAGTGCCCGTCCCCTCTTCCCTCGGGGGGTATCATGGCCCGGTTCCCTCGCGACCCCGGGAAGGAGTCCCCCATGCGCGCCCCCGCCCTCGCCCTCGCCGCCCTGCTCCTCTTCGCCGCGCCGGCACCCGCAAAGGAACTGCCGCCGGAGCTCAAGGGGCTCATCGAGGAGGGGGAGAAGTGGTTCAACGAGGCGGGGAAGACCGACCTCCCCGACGGGAAGCGCAACGAGGCGCGGAAGAACGCGCTGGTGAACCTGAAGACCGCCCTCGAGATCCTCAACAAGCACTGGGACGACAACCCGAGCGACCAGTCCGCCCTCGAGGACCGGATCATGAAGGTCGGGCAGATGGTCTACTGGATCAAGAAGGAGAGCCCGCTCTCGGTGCTGGAGGCCGCGGGCCTCGGCCCGAAGAAGCCGGCCGCGGCGCCTCCGCCCCCTCCCAAGGAGCCGCCTCCGCCCGGGACCCCCGGCGGCGGAGGGAACCCCTTCGACAAGCCGGAGCCGAAGCCGGAGCCGAAGCCCGGTGCGGCGCCGGCGGCGCCGGGCCGCCTCCCCTTCGCCGACGCCTTCAAGAAGGCCGAGGAGTACGAGCGCAAGCACCGCGCCGACACCGCGGGGATCATGGAGCACTACCACCAGCTGATGGCCGACTACCCCGAGGCCCTCGGCGACCCGCTGTTCATGAAGGCCGCGGAGCGGGCCGGCAAGGCCAACGCGAACCTCAAGGACGTCTACCGGAAGATGCGGGACGACGACCCCGACTCCCTCAAGTCCGCGGAGAGCGCCGAGGTCACGCGCATGATCCTCGTCCTCAACCAGGACCTCGGCAGCCAGGACTCGGCGGTGCGCGAGCGGGCCGCGAAGATGCTCGGCATGCTCGGCTCCGGCGAGGCGGTCTTCCCCCTCGTCAAGCAGATGAAGAAGGAGAAGGAGGAGCAGGCCCTCCAGGCCATGGCCGCCTCCGTCGTCGCCATCGGGGGCCGCAAGGCCGCGGAGCAGACGGGGAAGCTCCGGGACGACAAGGACCTCGGCGCCCGCTCCCTGGAGATGCTCCAGGCCATGACCGGCCGCAACGCCGTGGACCGCAGGCTCGCCCTCCTCGAGATCGGCGGCTACGCCCGGGCCACGGACGACGCCCTCGCGGGCAAGGCCGTGGACTTCCTCGTGGGCGTCGGGGCCGAGGGGGCCCACGGGCTCCTCGAGGCCCTCGACTCCAAGAGCGTCGAGGTCCGCCTGAAGGTCATCCCCGCCCTCGCCTCCACGGGGAACCCGAAGGTGGCGGGATCCCTCTCGAAGTTCCTCATCCGCGGGGACGTGCCCAACACCGTCAAGTGCAGGGACGCCGCCATCGCCGCCATCAAGCAGATCGGGCGGCCCGGGCTCCCCTACCTCATCGAGGGGTTCCGCGGCACGGCGACGAAGCAGTGGACGGCCTTCGTGATCCACGAGATCACGGGACAGTACTTCAACAGCAACAGGCCCGGCGACTACCAGAAGTGGCTGAAGGACGAGGGCCTCGTGGCGGAGGACGAGAAGGAGAAGTAGCGATCCCCCGATGAGCACCTCCCCCCGGGCCCTGCGCGGCCTCCTCGCCCTCGCCGTCCTCGCCTTCCTGCCCGCCGGCGCCCCCGCGGAGGAGACCCCGCCCCGGCGGGTCGTCGTCCTCGGCATCGACGGGGCCGACCACGAGGTCGTCGTCCGCCTGCTCGCGGAGGGGAAGCTCCCGCACTTCGCCGCCCTCGCGGCGCGGGGGGGCTTCCTCCCCCTCGCCACCACGAACCCCGCCCAGTCCCCCGTCGCCTGGGCCGCCTTCTCCACGGGCTCCAACCCGGGGAAGACCGGCATCTACGACTTCCTCCGCCGGGACCCGGACAAGCCGGGGCTCATCGAGATCAGCCTCGCCTCCCCGGCCACGGTGCCCGCGGGCCCCGGTCCCTCGTGGCGGCTCCTCCTCCCCTTCCTCGCGGGGGCCGCGGCGGGGCTCCTCGTCTTCGGCCTCGCCGGGCTCCTGCTCCGGCTCCTCGGGGTGGACGAGCGCCGCCGCCGCGCCGTTTCCATCGCCCTCGGCGTGCTGGCCGCGGGCCTTCTCGGCGCCGCCATGCACCGGGTCCTCGGGTGGGTGCCGACCTCCGTCCCGAAGGCCGTCTCCAACCGGCGCGGCGCCTCCCTCTGGGTGACCCTCGGCGAGGCCGGGGTCCCGACCCTGGCCGTGGAGGCCCCGGTCTCCTTCCCCGCGGACCGGGCGGCCAACCTCAGGCTCCTCTCCGGCCTAGGCACGCCGGACGTGCAGGCGACCTGGGGGCTCTGGACGCTCTTCACCGAGGACCTCCGCGAGGACGCCCGGGCCGAGACGGGGGGAGCCGTGGAGTTCCTCTCCTTCGGGGCCGACGGGGCCGCCCGCACCCGGGTCTACGGGCCGAAGGACTTCACGCTGGCGGAGAAGGACCGGGAGGAGATCCGGAAGCAGGCCCGCTACGCCCGCGGATTCCACGAGGTCACGCAGGGCCTGCCCTCGGCGAAGCGGTTCGAGCAGATGGTCGCCCGCCACGCGAAGGAGGCGGAGCGGGCCTCCTGCATCCTCGAGATCCGCCGCGACGCCGCGGCGCGCACGGCGACGATCCGCGTGGGCGCGGGGGGGCCGAAGCCGATCCTCGACCTGCCGCTCCCGGAGGGGCCGGGGGGCGCCGCCGCCCCCCTCCCCTCCCCCGACGACGGCTCCGTGCGCTGGTCCGCGCCCCTGGTCCTCCGGGAGAAGGAGTGGAGCCCGTTCATCGACTTCGAGTTCGAGATCAACCCCCTCGTGAAGGTGAAGGGGGTGGCGAAGTTCCGCCTCGAGAGCGCCGGCGGGGAGGTCCCCTTCCGGCTCCTGCTGGAACCCGTGGGCTTCGACCCCCGCGACGTCCCGGAGCCCGTGGAACTCTCCTTCCCCGCGGACTTCGCCCCGTCGCTGGCGGCGAAGGCGGGGCTCTACCACACCGTCGGCTGGCCCTGCCTGACGAACCCCGTGAAGGACATGCTGCTCTCGGACCAGGGGTTCCTCGACAACGTGAAGGGGATCCTCGAGGAGCGGAGGGCGAAGCTCCGCGTGGCCCTGGCCGACCCGGACTGGCGCTTCCTCTTCATGATGTTCTCCGAGGTGGACCGGGTGCAGCACGCGCTCTGGCGCCACGTGGATACGAAGTCCAAGCTCCACGACGCCGTCGAAGCGGCGAAGTACGGGCCGGCCATCGAGGAGTCCTACGTCGCCATGGACGGGGTCCTCGGCGAGATCGTCGCCGCCAGCGGGAAGGACACGGCCGTCATCGTCATGAGCGACCACGGGTTCGCGCCGTTCCGGCGCGGGGTGAACCTCAACACCTTCCTCCTGCGGGAGGGGTTCCAGGTCAACAAGGGGGGCGGCGGGGGGACCGGGATCCAGAAGGACGTCACCCAGCTCTTCGACCAGGCCGACTTCTTCGACCGCATCGACTGGGACGCGACGGAGGCCTACGCCCTCGGGCTCGGGGAGATCTACGTCAACCTGAAGGGGCGGGAGAAGCAGGGGTCCGTGGACCCGGCGAAGTACGACGCGGTCTGCGCCGCCATCCGGGAGAAGCTCCTCGCGCTCCGGGACGTGGACGGGGCGAAGGTCGTGCACGAGGTCTACCTCGGGCGGGACCTCTACAAGGGGCCCACGGCGGCGAAGTTCGCGCCGGACCTCGTGGTGGGGTTCGAGCGGGGGTACCGGGTGTCGTGGCAGACCTCCCTCGGCGGCGGCGGGGCGGAAGTCATCGAGGACAACCGCTTTCCCTGGAGCGGCGACCACTGCTCCGTGGATCCCTCCCTCGTGCCCGGCATCCTGCTGACGAGCTTCCCGGTCAAGGGGGAGAAGCCCTCCATCATGGACGTGGCGCCGACGGTGCTGGACCTGTTCCGCGTCCCCGCGCCGCCGGACTGGGACGGGAAGAGCCTGGTGGGGAAGTGACGGGGGAGGCGCTGGCCCCGGAGCCTCGCCCTCCAACGGAGAAGCGCCCCTGGTGGGTGCCCCTGCTCGGGGTCGGCTCCATGGGGATCGGGGGGCTGCAGGCGGTGGGGGGGCTGCTCATGCTCTTCGCCGGGATGCAGTTGAAGGGCTCCTCGGCGACGACCTTCTTCACCATGGCCGCGGCCTGGGTGCTGCCGGGGGCGGTGCTGGCGGTGAGCGGGATCGGGGTGGTGACGGGGGCCCGCTGGGCGCGGGGGCTGTCGCTCGCGGCGGTGGGGTTCGGGGTCCTGCTCGTGGTCCCGGTGGCGCTGGGGCGGACGGGGATCCCCACGGCGGTGGCGGACCTGCTGGCGGTGGGGAAGGCGCAGCCCGGCGATTCGTCGGCGGTGCCGGACCTCCTCAAGTTCGCGACGAAGGTGGCGGGCACCGACCCGGAACAGCAGCTGCGCTCAGGGGAGGGGGCGGAGGCGCAGCAGTGGGTGCTGACGGCGGAGTGCTGCTGCCCGGCGCTTCCGTGGCAGGTGGTCCTGCTCCTCGTCTGCGGTACGCCGATGGGGGGGAGGATCGCGGGGGAGGCGGGAAGAACCCAGAGTTCAGGGAAACCGGAGGGTGAACGGCGGCAATAGTCTCGGGGACCACACCATCGTCATCGGTCGAATGAGGTCTCACCAAGGTCCCAATCAGTGGGAAAGGACAATGCCTCCCTTGACTCAAGTCGGGCACCAGGCGACAGAACGCACACTGCCCTTAGATTCACTTCACCCACCTCAATCCGCTTCATCTCTGCCTCATTGAACTCCACAAGACCTCTACAATTAGAGCCGCCAATCTCACGAAGGGCCAATAGGGACCGTGGGTTCGCTCTCAACAGCCTACTGCCGGCGCGGGTCAATAGAATGCGTACCCTCCGCCCGCCCTGTTCCATCGAAAAGGTGCGGATAAACAGAATTCCCGAACATTGTTCTCCGATTAATTGGAAGCCCGAACAACTCCACATCTCTATCGGTACCACTCTCATCAGGAAAACGCAGGTCGACAATTACCTCCGTTAAATCCCTTCTCAACTCTACGTTGACAACTCCGAAGTCAAGTCGATTCCCACGCTCCTGGGACAAATCAATCGCTCGCCCTCGTCCGGGGCCCCGTCCCGAGTGACGCCGTCGTCGTCAACGATCGCTGCGTTCCGCGTACTCGCGATGGGCACCGGGTAGTCGTGGTGGCCGGCGTGGCGTTCCTCCACTACGCGGTCGGGGACCGCATGGCGGAGGCGCACGCGATCGTGAACCTGGTGACGTCGGGATGGGCCACCCAAGTCGAGGCCGCGGGAGCCTTCGGCTGCGCGACCCGCACGGTGCGGCGGAACTTGGAGCGCTTTGAGGCGGGTGGGCTCTCGGCGCTCGGCCGGCAGCGGGGCTTTCCACGGGGTGTGGTGCGTGTCGGCTCTCGACGGGATGAGCTGGTCTCCCGGTTGAAGGGCGAAGGGCTCTCCAACCGCGCCATCGCGGAGAGGATCCACATCACGGAGAACGCCGTGCGCAAGCAGCTGCGGCGGCTCGGCTGGAGGGAGCGGCACCCCGCACAGGGGGAACTTCCTCTGGGTGAGAGTGCGCACTCAAAACTGTCCGCTTTCGCCGCCACGAAGGGTCGTGACGCCCGTGAGGAGGAGACTCCGCAGGTCGCGGACCCGGCCCCGGGTGCGCACCCAAAACTGTCCGCTTTGGTGAAGTCCGAGGAAGAGGACCTCCCCCGGAGCTTCGACCGCGACCCCGCTGACCGACGCCTGGACCGCCTCTTCGCCTGCCTGGGGCTGCTGGAGGACGCGGCCCCGCTCTTCCGTCCCGGAGTGCGCGTGTCGCGCGCGGGCGTGCTCCTGTCCGTTCCCGTCCTGCTCGGCAGCGGCGTGCTCGACTGCGCCCGGGAGGTCTACGGGAGTCTCGGTCACGCCTTCTACGGCCTCCGCACCACCGTGGTCGCGTTGCTCCTGATGGCACTGCTGCGCATCAAGAGGGCGGAGGCGCTCAAGGAGCACTCGCCCGAGGATCTCGGGCGCCTCCTCGGTCTCGACCGCGCCCTGGAGGTCAAGACGCTGCGGCGAAAGCCCGCGCGCCTCGCCAGGGCGGGCCGTGCCGCCGCCTTCGGCACCGCGCTCGCCCGCCGTCGCGTCGCCACCCACTGAGCGGCCATGGGCTTTCTCTACGCCGACGGGCACGTCCGCGTCTACCACGGCGGCCACGCCATCCCCAAGGCGCACGTCGCCCGCATGCGCATCTGCGCACCGGCGACCACCGACTACTGGGTCAACGACGAGAAGGGCGAACCACTCTTCGTCGTCACCGCCGAGGCCAACGCCGGCCTCGCCAAGATGCTCCCGATCCTCCTGGTCGAGGTGCGACGGTACCTCGGCGAGCGGCGCGTCACGATCGTCTTCGACCGCGGCGGTTGGAGTCCGAACCTCTTCAAGACGCTCATCGACCAGGACTTCGACATCCTGACCTACCGCAAGGGCGCCAGCCGCAGGGTGGCGCGCCGGCACTTCCGTGAGCACGCCGCCGAGATCGAGGGCAGGATGATCTCCTACCTGCTGGCCGACCAACGCATCCGGCAGCTCAAGGGCAAACTGCGCCTGCGCCAGGTGACACGGCTCAGCCCCAACGGCCACCAGACCCCCATCATCACGTTCCGCTTCGACCTCGCCACCGTGGAGGTGGCCTACCGGATGTTTGAGCGCTGGCGCCATGAGAACTTCTTCAAGTACCTGCGCGAGGAGTACGCGCTCGACGCCCTCGTCCAGCACGTCGTGGAGGAGGACAATCCCCAGCGCGAGGTGCCCAACCCCCTCTGGAACAAACTCACCGCCGACCTCCGCATGGCACGGGTCGCAGTGACGTGGCTCGCCTCGTCCTACGGCGTGGAGGCCCTCGACAACGTCGAGAAGGTCCGCCGCACGATGCGCGGCTTCAAGATCGCCAACGCCGAGGGTGGACGAGCCATCGGAGCGGCCCTGCGCCGTGTCGAACGGATCGAGGCCAAGCGGGCAAAGGTGCCCAAGCGTGTCCCCGTCCACGAGGTCGTTTAGGGACCCGTCGTCCGGCTCGCCGCCGAGCGCCAGCACCTCGCGGGCCTCTTCAAGATGACGGCCTACCAGGCCGAGAGCGACCTCACCACGCGCCTACGGCCCCACTACCACCGGGCGGAGCAGGAGGGACGAACGCTTGTGCAGACGGCTCTCTCCTCTGCCGCAGACATCGAGGTTTCCGAAACCAAATTCCGCATCATCCTCGCCCCGCTCAGTTCCAAGCACCGCAGCCGGGCCGTCGCCGCACTCTGCGAAGACCACAACCGCCACCCCATCCACTTCCCCGGAACACGGCTCACGATGCGCTTCGCGGTTGCCACCGAGCAACCAAGCCGGACAAATCGGTGAGGGGGTATGTCAGGAGGTCTGAAGTCACTTCCTATTTTTGGATGCAGGCATAACGGAGCTCTTTTGTCTGCCTGTAAACTACTGTGGACGGCTCGCTGCATATGCTGAACAGCGTGACCGTTATCAAGAAGACTCCCCTCATCAGAAGAGAAGTCGCTTGACTTGCCTGGAGAAGCGCCGTTATCCTCCATCCGATCGATGTTCACCTAAACTCGTGCTGGACACCGGAGATTTGGATGTACTTGTCAAGACACTCAAGTGACTACCACGCGAGGCAGTTCGCACCCATCGTCCTCAACAATGTACAGGAGCCCCCGCGCGGCCACTCCCCCCCGGTAATCCGCAGTTCACCAGTATCCCTAGTCCGCGATCAACCACCGGAAGTGCACGTCGCCTTCCATGGTGCGGTCGAGCAGGTCCAGCGCGATCCGCCACCTCGCCCGGTAGTCCACCTCCTCGGGGAGTCCCGCCGCCCGACAGCGTTCGCGGTCCTCAAAGGGGCACCCTCGCATTCATCGGGCCACACTTTTGCGTTACTCCGACTCTGGAGTGAGCACCTCACCGATCTACCAACTTGGCTTATTCCACCGGACATCGCCTTCATCAGGGAGTTAACCTCGTCATGACTACCCACCTACTTCTCAAGGTCGGCTGCTCAGTACTTGCACTGTGCGGTGCTGCAGTTTCTGCACTGGCCAATTCGATTCAATACCCCGGCTTCAATGACCCGCAAGCCGTCGGCGGGCAGTACACTTTCCGAGCCACACCGTCGGGAACTTACACCGTGAGGTGGGACACCAATATTCAAGAAGGTCATTTCGGACCGCCTTCCTCCCCGTCGTCTTCTGCATTCGGTCCGGTGGTGGTTTACACAGCAACGGCGGCATCCGCTCCCGCGCCCCCGGTGTATTCAGGCGTTCTTTGCACGTTCACTCCAAGCGATCCGACTTTGGAGGTAATCGCCGTGTGGGTTTCGTTTCGCAACTACAAACTCACACCAATTCCGGACGACGATTACTCGTTGCGCAAGCCTGCTGAGCCTGAGCTACTTGGGACTGAGTCGTTCTTGGTGCCGAAGGGTAAGGACATCAGGCATCGCTTTACCCTGGTCGGACCGCCAGGGCAGGTTTGGATCGACCTACCACTCACCACGTCCCAGAACGGGGGCAGGATTGGACTCCCGCCGCCTGCTCCTCCCCTTGCCACAGGAGTGAACCTGTGGGCTGATGGCAATCCCGCCACGGAATATGTCATCTCATCCGATGGCCTGGGCGGGGGAACCTTGATGAGTGGCAATACCACAAGCGCCTCGAGAGACGATGTGGCAATGAAGTACAGAATCCTAGATACGGGGAGTCTTGACTGGACGGACCTGTCAAAGGGTGTGGCGTCGTGGCAGCGGTATGCCAATGGCCCGGTTATTACCCAAGTGACGATGACTGTCGTAGAGATCGAAACCGTCGATCCGACCAGTGATGATACCGTGGACCTCCACGGAGAGCCTTGCGTGAGAGTCATGATCAACTCTCGAGAGGCCGATCAGAATCGCTACCACACTACGTATCAGACCAAGGACCAGGAGTTGGCCGTCAAGGTTGTTGTCAAGCCTCATAATACCTGGGGTGCGACTCTGTGGATGAAGTCCTATGATCCCGACGACACGTCTCCATACGACACGGATCCTAGCCTCAACGACAACCTCCAGGGCCAATATCCGAAGGGCCATCTGAAGGCCGATTCGGGACACTCGGTAGTTGCTGGGACCGAGCAGCTTGAGGGAGGCAAAGTCTACTGTTGCGCGCTCAAGGAGACCAACAGTATCGGGACGCTGAAAGCGGTTCTGGTCGTCTCACCGAAGTGCTCGGGAGACAACTACGAAGTACGAGTCGGCTTCACACCAGACCTTGACAATTGTGTGCCGGAGGCCAAGAAAACGGCAACTCTAGTGGCTTGGAAACGCTACTACTTTGAGGTAGACCGGATGGAGAAGCCAGTCGCCATTTCTCCACTCGGAACGGCGTATTCCCCGACCTCGGGAACTCCCACCGAGATCCAGCTTGTTGATGCCACAGGGTTCTCAAGCGGGGCCCCTCAGATCGTGGTGCATGATTTCCAAACCGGAGAGCAGGAACCGGCGACTATCCAAAGCGTCGATTACCAGCTCGCGAAGATCGTCATCACAAGTCCCCTCCAAAGGGCATTCTCGGCGACCTCGGCTGGGGTTGCAACCGCAGCGACCCAAGGGTACTTCGAAGCCGACACCTCTATGCTGGAGACTCTACTCACGGATGCCTTTGTGGAAGTCCGTTCGGCCGATAGCGGCGCAAGTACCCTGCCATTCCGGGGGTTTTACGCGCAAGACCCGTCAAATATTCTAACAGGCTACTCGACTGCTCACTTCTCGAATCTTAACTCGGACTTCCACCTGTGGGTGGCCGGCCTGGGGCACACGACCTTTACTGCACCCGGCGACGAAATGGGGTATGCATTCACGAGCACGAATCGGTGCTTCGTATTCACCGACTCCATCCAGCAACTCTATTCCAGCGAGGGGGACAGGCAAACGTGGATCCGGGTCACCTCCCAACATGAGGTAGGCCACAACTCAGCCACGCTCTTGGTTCCGGACTGTTCCCACACCAGTAATGTGGGGCAGGATTCAACTGCTTGCGTCATGCAGTCCCCTGCGCCTGGGAATCCCGGACTCAGAGCCGATTCAAGCGAGCTCCTTCGGATTCGTCGTAGCGATAAGCCATAGGCATGGAGGGCCGAAATGACAGTTTCGAGAAGGCAACCCATGCGCACCCTCCTGCTTGCGGGGGGCAGCCTGTTCGTGGTCATCGGCTTGGCCAACTTGTTCACGACCAGAGAGCCCGATGGCCCGTCATACCGTCCGCAGGAGCAACCCTCCAGCGATGGCGCTAGCGGGAGTCAAGAAGCCTCGCCATCATTGCCAGCAACGGCGTCGAGTGGCCAGACGGAGCCGGCGCAGGTTGCGGGTGTCAATCCCACAAGCGGACCTCTTCGAGAGGATTCTGCTACTGAGGGCTCACGGGGTCCATCGGAAGGAGTTGTAGCTACTGAAGAAGTGCTGCCGCGGACTAGAGTCTCTTTGCAGCCGATCCTAAGAACGGACGGCCTTCGACTCACGGGGTGGGTCGAGGGAGGGGTTTACGATTGGTCTGAACCCATCCGCGCAGAACTGACGCTCGAGAATGCTGGGTTCGCATCCATTTCCATGGACCAATCGTTGTTCAGCGTTAACAGTGATGCTCTCGCCCTGGAAGTTCTGTTCGAAGACGGGTACAAGTGTGAGCGTATTCGCGAGATTGGTACCGTTCACGGAGAACGGCCGAAGGTGGTCCTTGGACAGGGGGAAGTGAGATCCCTTGCCGTGGAGCTGAGCAAGTGGGTGAAGATGACGATGATCGGGAAGTACTCTGTGCGAATTGGCGTTGATCCCAATCTGAATTGGGGGGATGGCGCAGAAACTGAGTGGTTGGGAGGCTCTGTGGAATTGCTGGTCTCCAAGCCATCGGAGTCCCGTATCAAGGAAATGCTGGAAACAATTCCCGCCGAGGCTCCGTGGAGCGAGTACTACTACTTGGACATTTCAAGGGCAACGGACACGGCCGATGAGAGGCTCGTGGAGCGCATGGAAGCGTTGTCCAAGCGGATCGATGGCGAACTTAAGGAGCGCGGAGATGTACCGAATCGAATTGTAGAGGAGATCCGGTTCTTTAGCGAAAAGCGCGAAGTCTGGAGTATTATCAGGAACGAACGCTGGGATGAGTTGAGAAGGTACCTTGAGCGGGACAGTATGCAGTCCTTCCCTCGCAGGCAACTGCAGGAATTGATCACTGCTGCATTCTCCAGCAAGATCCCCCCGAAGTAGCGGGGTGCAAGGATGCGCCAGGCGGGCCGTTCTCCAAGAAGTCATTGATGGCCGGATGTAGTGTCGCCCGTGGCATACGCGTCCCCCACTCCCAGCAGCGCACGGTGGTGACGTCCACCGCCATGCGGCGGGGGGCCTGACGTGAATCCAGACCTCCTGACATGGGGATCCGCTCTTCATAGGGGAAACGGGCTGATCAGGCGGATCCGGGTGCGGACCCAAACGTGTCCGGTTTTTCGGCCCTGCGAGGCAGTCTGGGGGGATGCCACGAGAGCCATCGACGCAGGGTGAGCTGTTCGCAGAGGTAGGGCCGCCGGCCGGGACGGTGGTCGTCAACGAGCGGTGCGTCGTGCAGACACGGGACGGGTTCCGTGTCGTGGTGTGCGCCGGGGTTCCGCTGCTGCACTTCACGGTGGACGATCGCATGGCGCAGGCGCTGGCCGTCGTGAGCCTTGTCGAGCAGGGGTGGGCGACGCAGTTGGAGGTGGCGACCGCCTTCGGCCTGACCACCCGCACTGTGCGCCGCTACCAAGAGCGCATCGCCCGGGGAGGGCTTGCCGCTTTTGGTCGCCGTGGCGGATACCCCGCGGGCCGGCCGAGGCAGCGTGCCTCGCGCACCAAGCTCATCCAGCGGCTCAAGGCCGAGGGGATGTCCAACCGCGGTATCGCCGCCCGGGCCGGGATCACCGAGAAGGCCGTGCGGAAGGTGCTCCGGCGGCTCGGATGGAAGCCGGCGGCGCCGGAGCCGCAGGCGCTCCTGCCGCTGAGCGGGGAGGATGGGGAAGATGCGGACCCAAACCTTTCCGTTCCCCCGCCCTCGGCCGCCCGGTCCTCGAAGGAGAAGGGCCACGTGGAGTCGGAATCCGGGACGGGGAGCGCCGCTGCCGGTGCGGACCCAAACATGTCCGCTCTCTCCGGCGAGGAGAGCCCCGTTACCGTGGACGGGGACCCCGCCGACCGGCCCGGGGACCGGCTGCTGGCCTACCTGGGACTGCTCGACGACGCGGCCCCGGTGTTCGCGTCCACCCCGAAGTTACCGCGGGCAGGAGTGCTCCTGGCGATCCCCGGGTTGCTGGGGACGGGGGTGCTGGAGTGTGCCCGGTCGGTCTTCGGGGACATCGGGCCGGCCTTCTACGGACTGCGGACCTCCGTGGTGGCCTTCGTGCTCATGGCGCTCCTGCGCATCAAGAGGCCCGAGGGCCTCAAGGAGCAGTCCCCCGAGGACCTCGGCCGGCTCCTCGGCCTGGACCGCGCCCCGGAGGTCAAGACCCTCCGCCGAAAGCTCGGTCGGCTCGCCTCCCACGGACGCGCCGCCGCCTTCGGACGGGCCCTGGCGCTACGTCGCGTCGCCGCCCACGGCCCCGCCATGGGGTTCCTGTACATAGACGGGCACGTGCGCGTCTACCACGGCAAGCACACACTGCCCAAGGCCCACGTCGCACGCATGAGGATCTGTGCACCGGCCACCTCGGACTACTGGGTCAACGACACCATGGGGGAGCCGCTGTTCGTCGTCACCGCCGAGGCCAACGGGGGACTCGTCCAGATGCTCCCCCCATTGCTCGGCGAAGTCCGCGCGCTCGTCGGCGAGCGCCGCGTCTCCGTCGTCTTCGACCGCGGCGGCTGGAGCCCAGCCCTCTTCCAGACCCTCATCGATCAGGGCTTCGACATCCTCACCTACCGCAAGGGCGCTTCCCGCAGAGTGCCGCTTCGGCTCTTCCGCAAGGAGACCGCCGTCATCGAGGGGCGTGAGGTCGCCTACACCCTCCCCGACCAGGGCATTCGCCTCCTCAAGGGCAAGGTTCGTATGCGCCAGGTCACCCGGCTCACCGACACCGGCCACCAGACCTCCATCATCACCAGCCGCCGCGACCTGCCGGCCGTGGAGGTGGCCTTCCGGATGTTCGAGCGGTGGAGGCAGGAGAACTTCTTCAAGTACCTGCGCGAGGAGTACGCCCTGGACGCTCTCCTCCAGTACGCGGTCGAGGAGGACGACGCCCTGCGCGAAGTGCCCAACCCGCGCCACAAGGAGCTCACCGCCCAAATCCGCCGGGCACAGACCGAGGCCACCTGGATCGCCTCCCGCTACGGCTACCAGGCCCTGGGAAACAGCGAGCAGCAGCGCCGCACCATGCGGGGATTCAATATCGCCAACGCCGCCGACGGCCGCGCCCTCCAGGCCGCCCTCGATCGTGTCCAACGGCTACGGGCACGCCGCGCTCGAGTCCCCACCCGCGTCCCGGTCGGAGACGTCGTCCCGGGGACCGTCGTGAGGCTGGCCGCCGAACGCCAGCATCTCTCCAGCCTCTTCAAGATGGTCGCCTACCAGGCGGAAGGTGATCTCTTGAACCGTCTCCGACCTCACTACCACCGGACCGACCAGGAGGGCCGCACCCTCGTCCAGACCGCCCTCTCCTCCGCCGCCGACATCGAAGTCACCCCGACCGAATTCCGGGTCACCCTTGCCCCCCTCAGCTCACCTCACCGGACCCGGGCCATCGCCATGCTCTGCAACGAACTCAACGCCACTCCCGTGAACTTCCCGGGAACCGCCCTCCGCATGGCCTTCTCGGTCGCCGAAAGGGGGGCAAACCGGACAAATCGGTGAGGCCCTATGTCAGGAGGTCTGGACTCAGCAGACTCCCGTGGAGTCCCTTCATAGCCACACTCGATACTTTTCCGCTCACACGCTTTCCTCCCCCCTAGAGGACTTCCCGCAACAGGCCGCAGAGCCTCTGCTTCCACTTCGTCAGCAGTGGCCGCTGCGACCACGCGACCGGGTCGAGCGCGACGGAGTGCCCGAGGTCCCTCCGGTAGACCTCCTCGAGCTTCTCCGCGAACCCGCGCCCCAGCACGTCCAGCGAGATCTCGTGGTTGATCCGGAACGACCGGATGTCCATGTTCGCCGACCCCACGATGGACCAGCCCCGGTCCACCACCACCGTCTTCTGGTGCAGGACCGGCCCGAGCCGCTCGTGGATCGCCACCCCGGCCCGCATCAGCCGCCCGTAGGTCGACCGCCCCGCCTCCATGGCCATCGGCACGTCGGAGTTCGACGGCACCACGAGCCCCACCTCCACCCCGCGCCGCGCCGCCCGCGTGAGCGTCCACAGCACACGCGCGTCGGGCATGAAGTAGGACTGCGTCGCGTGGATCGACGTCCGCGCCGCCGCGAAGGCGCGGCGGAGCACGATTCTCACGTAGGGCCGCCCCGTCACCGGGTTCGAGGGCAGGACCCGCACCCCGTGGTCGCCGGCCTCGGCGAGTTCCGGGAAGTAGTCCGCATCCGCCACCGCGTCCCCCTCCTTCCGCCAGCGGCACCCCATGAAGGCCCGCTGGAGGTGCTTCACCGCCGGCCCCTCCACCTTGAGGTGCACGTCCAGCCAGCGCCCCGGCTTCCCCTCGGCGGAGGCGTACTCGTCGCCGATGTTCATCCCCCCCGTGAACCCGACCCGCCCGTCCACCACGAGGATCTTGCGGTGGTTGCGCCGCATCAGCACCCAGCGCCCGTGCTTCACCTGCCAGGGCGCCACCGGGTTGTAGAGGAGGACGTGCACCCCCCGCGCGGCGAGGTCCTCGAAGAAGGCCGCGGGCACGTTCCAGCAGCCCACGGCGTCCACGGTCACGTTCACCACCACGCCGGCGGCGGCCTTCCGGACCAGGGCGTCGGCGAAGCGCCGCCCCGCGGCGTCGGCCTCGAAGATGTAGGACTCCAGGTTCACGTGGTCCCGCGCCGACTCGATGGCGTCGAGCATCGCGTCGTAGGCCGGCGCCCCGCGATCGTAGAGCGTCACCCGGTTCCCGAAGGTCACCGGGTGGATCCGGAAGTGGCCCATGGACCGCAGCAGGTAGGGCGGCGTCGCCCGGGCCGCGGAGAGCCGGACGCGGGGGCGGGGAGGGGCGAGCCCCGGGATGAGGGCGAGTCCGGGCCTGCGGTCGAGGCGGTGCCTGGCCATGGCCGCTAGTCGTCGCCGCCGAGGAGTTCCTTCAGCTTCTTCTTCAGGACGTCCTCGGCGAGGTTGCCGAGCACCTTCTCCAGGTCCGGCGGCCTCACCTTCGGCCGCGACAGGGAGCCCGCGAGCTTGAAGGGGAGGTCCCCGTTCCCGTCCATGAGCGGCTTCAGCCGCTCCCTCCGCTTCTCCTTCATCTTCAGGAACTTCGCCCCCACGGCGTAGTCGAGCTTCCCGTCGAAGGTGGTGGAGCCCTTGAGCACCATGTCGTGCTCCTTCCCGCCCACGGCGAGGCGGTCGTTCCAGACACGCCCGTCGTGCACCGAGAACTCCGTGGTGATGGTCCTGAACTCCAGGGACTTCGCGCCGCCGAGCAGCTCCAGCAGGTCCACCACCATGCCGCTCCCCGAGACCCCCCCCTCGGCGATCTCGAGGGAGCCCTTCCCGTGGAGGTCCGGCTTCACGGCCTCCCAGTCGGCACCCTTCCCGTCGAGCCGGAGGTCGAGGCGGAGCTTCCCCGACACGGCGCCGCTCTCCGCCACGGCGAAGATCGGGACGACCTGCTTCAACAGCCACCCCATGGCCCGGTCCACCTGGACGCCCTCGGCGTGGACCTCGACGAAGTGATCCGGCCCCTCGCCGGCGAGGACGAGCAGCGCCTGCCCCTTCACCGTCCCCCCGTTCACCGTCCCCTCGATGGAGCGGGCGCGGAGCACACCGCCCTGGAGGATGGCGTCCACGGACCCGTTCTCGAGGACGAAGGCCTCCGTGGAGACGGAGTCGAGGGAGAGGAGGGCGGTCCCGGCGAGCCCCGCGAGGGAGAAGGGCTCGGGGAGGGGTCCCTTCACCTTCACCGTCCCCTTCACGCGGCCGACCTCCATGGGGGAGAGGGGGAGGAGGCCGGGATGGGCGCGGGTGAGGCCGGAGGCGTCGAAGTCGAGGGTGGCGGACCCGTCCACGGCCCGCTTCCCCGCGGCGAGGTCGGCGCTCCCCTCGAGGGTCGCCGTGCCGCCGTCGGCGGTGACGAGGAGGGTGGAGCGCACCGTCTCCGCGGCGCGGTCCAGCGTCCCCTTCGCGGCGACGGCGATCTTCTCCTGGGTCCAGGGCCGCTTCCCGCCCTGGGCGGGCCAGGAGAGGGAGGCGACGGAGACCTCCCCGTCGAATGCGACGGGCCCCTTCCCGTCGGGCGCGGTGGCGCGGAGGCGGAGGACCGCCGTCCCCGTCGCCCCCTCCACCCTCTCCCCGAAACCGGCGCCGGCGGCGAGGTCGAGGAGCGGGCCGAGCCCGCCGCCGGCGGCGACGGCGAGATCCACGGGACCGTCGGCGGAGGCGGTCCCGGTCACCGCGAGGTCGGCGTCGGCGTCCACGAGTTCGAAACGGCGGAACGTCGCCGCCGCGGCGTCGGGTTTCCCGGCCACGGCGATGTCGAAGGCGAGGGAGCCGCGGGGGGCGGGGTCCTTCTCGAGGAGGCCGAGGGAGAGGAGACGCCGCGTCGTCGGCGCGAGGGCGAGGGAACCGGTCGTCGCGAGGTCGAGGGTTCCGTCGGCGGCGACGGTGCCGGAGGCGGCCATGGAGATCCCGTCGCCGGAGAGCGAACACTTCCGGAGGTCCACGGAGATCCCGGCGTCGGAGCGGGCGAGGGAGGTCTCCATGGCGATCCGGATTTCCGGCTCCGTGAGGTTGCGGGCGGGGGATCCCTCCTTTGCCGGGAGGGTCAGGACGAGGTCGCGGAGGAGGAGCTCCCCCGGCCCCGCGTCCACGGCGGCAAAGGTCTCCCTCCAGGCGACGGGGCCGGTCCACGAGGCGGTGCCCGCGGCCGTCGCCGGCGGCGCCGCGCCGAAGGCCTCGGCGAGGATCGACGCGCGGGCGAGGTCGAGGCTCGAGGAGAGGGTCGTCAGCGCGCCGGAGCCTCCGTCGAGGTCGAAGCGGCCCGCCGCGGCGAGGTCGAGGCCCGCCCCCTTCACCTTGAGGGAGCGCAGGTCCACGGACTTCTCCCCGGGCACCGCGTCGAAGGCGATCTCGAAGCGATCCTCGGACAGGGGCTTCGCGCCCTTCCCCGGCGGCGTGACGACGAGCCCCGTGATGGTCACGGTCCCCCGGGCCTCGTCCCGGGCCCCCGCGGTGCCCGGCGCCGCCCGGAGGAGGCGGGCCTCGATGTCGGCGACGCCGGCCACGTCCCCGGGGAGGGGGGCGCCGAACCCCCTGGCGATGGCGGCGAGCCGCGCGAGCTGGGCCTTCCCCGTCACGGCGAGGTCCGAGGCCTCCTCCTTCGAGACCGTGCCCTTCGCCTCGAGGAGGAGGGATCCCGACTGCACCCGGCCGACGTCGATGCGCAGCGTGCTCCCCTTCCGGAGGGCGTCGAACTCGACGTTCACGGAGGGCTCGTCCACGGGCAGCCGCCCGTCCCCGGGGGAGATCTGCATCCCCGAGACGTGGAGGCTGCCGCTCCACCGCTGCGCGTCGCCGTCCCCCGCGGCGCGGGCCTCGAGGCGGAGGTCCCCGACGGCGTCCCCCGGGATCGCCACGCCGAGGGCCTTGGCCCGGTCGAGGAGCCCCTTCAGCTCCGCCTCCACGAACAGGGTGCCGTCCACGGGGCCGCCGGCGGGGGCGAGGGAGACGCCGCCGCGGACCTCGAGGGCCGGGGCCCGGAGGGAGAGGTCCTTGACCTCCACCTGCCCCTCGGAGGTGCGGAGGAAGCCGGCGGCGAAGTCCGCCGAGGGCTCGGCGAAGGTCCGTCCCGCCCCGAGGGCGGGGCCCGCGACGGCGAGGCCGGCGAGGGCCCCCTCCACCTTCCCGTCGAGGACCGCCCCGCCGGCGATCCGCGCCGACGCCTTGAGGGAGAGGGTCCCATCGAGCCGGTCGAGGCCGCCGCCGCCGAGCTCCCGGACCGCGGGGAGGAGGACCGCGAGGTCGAGGGAATCGAGGAGGAGCGCCACGGTCCCCTCCATGGCGTCGGGGCCCGCGGGCCGGCCGCCCACGAAGGGGGAGCCGGCCGCCTCCAGGCGGAACCGGCCGGCGGCCCCGAGGTCGAGCTGGAAGACCGCCGTCGCCGGACCGTCGGAGGAGGCGTCGAGGTCGGCGTTGAAGGTGCCGAGGGTCCGCTCCCTCCCGTCGAGGCCGACCTCCACGAGGGTCCCCTCGCGGATCTCGACGGCCACGTGGAACGGGGGGACGCTCCCCTCCCCGGCCTCCCCGCCGGCGGAGGGGGCGGAGGCGGGGGCGGCCCCGGGGGGAGGGGCCGCCCTCTTCAGCGCGGCGAGGTCGAGGCGCACCTCGGGCCGCAGGATGCTCACCTTCACGATCTCGTAGCGGGAGGCGAAGGCCGTGGTGATGCCCGCGGGGGCCCGGACGGAGCCCACCCGCAGGAGCACCGGGTCCGAGGCTCCGGGCCCGTAGCGGACGACGAGGTCCTCGGCCCCGGACTCGGACCAGCCCACGGAGAGGACGCCGAGGGAGACGTGGCGCCCCGCGGCCTTCGAGATCCCCGCCTCGGCCCGTCCCCGCACCCAGGAGGAGGAGAGGATCGCGGGGAGGAGGAGCACGAGGACGCCGAGGAGGAGGAGGAGGCCACCGGCCCCGAGGAGGAGCCTCCTCCGCCAGGGACCCCGGGGGGCGGCGGGGGGTGCCGGGGCCGCCGGTGAAGGCGCGGGGGGAGGAGGAGAAGCAGCGCCTTCGCTCTCGGTCATGGGGGGGTTCCGGCGCCGGGTGGGGCAAGGACGCCCTTGTGGGGGCGGCAGATGCCCTTAGCATACAGGAGTCGCCGAACACCGGTGCGGGAGTGTGCCATGGGTCGCGTCACTGCGGGACTTGCCGTCCTCGTCATCGCCGGGCTCGCGGCCCCGGCCTTCGCCCACGGCGGCCAGTACCGCGGCCCCGGGGGGAAGACCCCCACGGACCCGACGGGTCCCGTGGCGCCGCCCACGAGCTCCGCCGACTGGGAGGCCTGGTGGGCCACCAACGCCTGGCGCTACATCAAGCTCCGGGAGCGGGTCCGCGCCCGCGACTCGGGAGGGGAGACGGCGGGCTCCGGACTCGGCACCGTGGCCGGTCCCTCGCTGCCCGCCGCGGCGGACCCCTTCGATCGCCGCCGCCTCTACGAGCGGGAGGTCCTCCCCGTCGTGACGGAGCTCCTCAAGGACGCCGACTCCGAGGTCCGCTCCGCCGCCGCCGTGGCGCTGGGCAAGATGGGCTACGCCCGCTCCCTCCTCGATCTCCGCAAGGCCACCTTCGACGACGTCCGCGACGTCCGCGACGGGGCCGTCCTCGCCCTGGGGATGCTCCAGGACACCCTCGCGCTGCCGGAACTCCACGAGATCCTCCTCGACCCGGCCCAGCAGGAGCGGACCCGCTCCTTCGCCGCCGTGGGCATCGGCCTCGTGGGCGGGCCCGAGGCCGCGGACCTCCTCGAGGGCTTCCTCGATCCCTCCGCCGACGCCGCCCGGGTGGGGGGGATCCACCGCACCGCCTACACCGAGGCGAGCGCCATCACGGGACTCGGCCTCGCGAAGCAGCCCGCCTCCATCCCCGGCCTCCGGAGGGACTACGCCAGCGGCACCCGCTACGAACCCGCCGTCCGGGCCTTCGCCTCCATCGCCCTGGCCCGCCTCGGGGATCGCGAGTCCCTCCCCTTCCTCCTGCAGGGCATCGAGCACGCCCGCGAGCCGGTGCGCCAGTCCGCGGCCATCGCGCTCGGCGTCCTCGGCCGTCCCGGGGACGAGGCCGTGGTCAGGGCCCTCGCCCGCATGTCCCTCGAGGAGAAGGACATCAACGGGCGCCAGTTCGCGTTCATGTCCCTCTCCCGCATCGGCGGGGAGGAGGCCCGGGCCGCGGTCCGCCGCGTCCTCGAGAAGGGGCCGAAGATCGACCGGCCCCTGGCGGCCCTCGCCGTCGCCCTCGGGAAGGACGCGGAATGGACCCCCGTCCTGCGCAGGCTCTTCCTCGAGGAGAAGCAGCCCGACCAGAAGGGGGGCTACGTGCTGGCCCTCGGCCTCGCCGGGGACAGGGAGGCCCTCCCCGAGATCCGGCGTCTCGCGCTCTCCGCCGGCGACCGCGGGCTCCGCGGGTTCTGCCTCCTCGCCCTCGGGCTCCTCGACGACCGATCCTCCGCCCCCGAGGTCCGGGCCATCGTGGAGAAGGAGAACGACGTGGGCATCAAGATGGCCGCCGCCACCTGCCTCGGCCTCCTCCAGGACCCCGGCGCCGTGCCCCTCCTCGAGTCCATGGCGAAGTCCGGGGACAACGCCTACGTCCGCTCCAGCGCCTGCCGCCTCCTGGGCGAGGTGGGCAACCCCCGCTCCTGGAGCGTGCTCGCGGCCATCGCGAAGGACGGGAAGGACAACAGCGTGGTCCGCATGGCCGCCACGGCGGGCCTCGGGAACCTCGCGGACCGGAGCGACGTCCCCCTCCTGTCCACGGTGGGCTTCGACGGGAACTACGCCTCCATCGTGGACCCGCTCATCGAGATCGCCTCCATCATGTAGCGGGCCGACATGTAGCGGGCCGATGACGCGGTGCACCGGAGGGCAGGGATGGACAGGACCGCCGCCATCGGCGCCGCCGTCGCGCTCCTCCTCCTCGGGGGGAGCGCGTCCCCCGCCCTCGCCCACGGGGGGCAGTACCGCTCCCCGGCGACGGCGCCCCCCGAGACCGGTGGGGGCGGGGAGCCCACCGGACCCGGGTCGGGGAAGGGGGGCATCGCCACGGAGCCGGACTGGGAGAGCTGGTGGTGGGCCCACCGGGAGCGGGTCCGGGACCGGGCCCGGCGCCGCCGGGAGGCGATCCCCGCGGCCTCCGGGGAGGGGCTCGCCGCGGCGCCTCCCCCCCTCATGGGGCCCGCGGCGCCCCCCCCTCCGCCGGACCCGGGGATCGCCTTCCGGCGGGAGATCCTCCCGGTCCTCACGGCGGCCCTCGGCGACCCCGAGGCGGAGGTCCGCTCCGCCGCCGCCGTGGCCCTCGGGAAGGCGGGCCACCCCCGCTCCCTCCTCCCGCTCCACGGCGCCCTCGACGATCCCCACCCCGACGTCCGGGACGCGGCCCTCCTCGCCATGGGGATGATCGGGGATTCCCTCGCCCTGGAGGATCTTCGGCTCGTCCTCTTCGACCCCGCCGTGCCGGAGCGGACCCGCGGCTTCGCCGCCCTGGCCGTGGGCCTCGCCGGGGGGCCCGAGGCGGCGGCCCTCCTCCTCGACTTCATCTCCCCGGCGGCCGACGCCGCCCGCGTCGGGGGGATCCGCCGGAGCGAGGACCTCCTCTGCTGCGCCTTCGTGGCCCTCGGCCGCACGGGGGCGCCGGAGGCGGCCGCCGCCCTGCGGAAGGAGTTCGCCTCTCCGGTGCGCCGGACCCTCCGCGTCCGCTGCTTCGCCGGCATCGCCCTGGCGCGCCTGGGGGACGTCGGCGCCATCCCGCTCCTCCTCCAGGGGCTCGTCCACGACGACGCCCGCATGCGCCAGTCCTCCGCCCTCGCCCTCGGCGACCTCGCCTCCCCGGAGGACCTCCCCGTCGTCGCCGCCCTCGCCCGCGCCGCCCGGGAGGACGCCGACGCCGGGGCCCGGGAGTTCGCCCTCCATGCCCTCGGGAGCGTCGGCGGCCCCCCGGCCGTGGCGGTGCTGCGGGAGGCGTGGCGGGAGGGGCGGCGCGAGGACCGCCTCCACGCGGCCCTCGCCCTCGGCGCCGCCGGGGACCTTCCCTCCGCCGTCTCCCTCCACCGCGCCCTCCGGGAGGCCGGGGCGGCGCGGGAGTGGAGCGCCCTCGCCCTCTCCCTCGGGATGATGGGGTACCGCACCGCCGCGAAGGACCTCCTCGAGCGGGCGGGGAAGGGGGACCCGGTGGCCCGCTCCCACGCCCTCTCCGCCCTCGGCCTCCTCGGGGAGCGGGAGGCCGCCGCCGCGGCCCGGACCATCCTCCTCGAGGAACGGGACCCCCGGTTCCACCTCGTGGCGGCGGAGTGTTTGCGGGCGCTGGGGGACCGGACCGTCGTCCCGGACCTCGTCCGCCGGGCCCTCGGCGGGGGGGGCGTGCAGGAGAGGGCCGGCGCCTGCTACCTCCTCGGCGTCCTCGGCGGGGAGGAGGCGATGCGCACCCTGCTCCGCGTCGCCGGGGACCGCGGGGGGGAGATGATCCTCCGCATGCACGCCGTGGCGGGCCTCGGCGTGCTCGCCGATCGGAGCCCCGTGCCCCTTCTCGCGGACTACGGAGCCGGCACCAACTTCCTCCTCCCCGTGGGGCCGCTCCTCGAGATCCAGACCTTCCTCTAGCCGGGAGATCGCCATGCAGCGCGCCCTCGCCGTCCTCGCCGTCCTGCTGATCCCCGGGGCCGCCGTCGCCCACGGGGGCCAGTACAAGCCCGGCCCCCAAGGGGGGATCCCCCCGGACTCGGAGATCCTCAAGCCCCGCGTCCCGGTGCCGACCCCCCCGGACCGCTCCGACATGACCCCCTGGGAGCGCTGGTGGGACGCCAACGGGGATCGCTACCTCCGCCTGCGCTCCCGCGTGCGCGCCCGGGACGGGGCGCGGAGCCGGGTGAGCGACGACCCCGGCGAGGGGGGGCCCGACGGCGGCCCCTCGGCGCGGGAGTTCCTCGCGAAGGAGGTGCTCCCCGTCCTCAACGCCTCCCTCGGGGACGGCGACCCCGAGGTCCGCTCCGCCGCGGTCCTCGCCCTCGGGAAGCTGGGCTTCCCGCGGAGCCTCATGGACCTCCAGGGCCTCCTCCGCGATGCCGACCGGGACGTACGGGAGTCGGCGGTCCTCGCCCTCGGCATGGTGGGGGACTCCCTCGCCGTGGACCAGCTCCTCGGGATCCTCCTCGATTCCCGGGAGGAGGAGCGCACCCGCTCCTTCGCCGCCCTCGGGCTCGGCGTCATCGGCGGCGGGGAGGCGGCGGAGGCGCTCCTCGCCTACCTCGATCCCGCCAGCGACGCGAAGCGGGTCGGGGGGATCCGGCGGCGCACGGAGACGGAGTGCTGCGTCCTCGCCTCCCTCGGGCTCGCCGGCCATCGTGGGGCGGTGGAGACGCTGGAGCGCGTGGTGGCGGGCCGGATGCCCGACGGCACGAAGGCGGATTCCACGGTCCGCTCCTTCGCCCTCGTGTCCCTCGGGAGGCTCGGGGCGCCGGGGGAGATCGGGCGGGCGGAGATCGCCGCGATGCTCGGGAAGGAGGGGCGCGAGGTGGTCCGCCAGGGGGCGGCCATCGCCCTCGGGCTCCTCGGGCGCGCCGACGACGCCCCCCTCGACGCCCTCGTGGTCGGGGCCCTCGGGAGGGCGGCCCGCGAGGACGGGGACTTCGGCACGCGGGTTCACGCGGACATGGCCCTGGCGCGGGTCGGCGGGGCCCCCGCCATCCTCGTCCTGCGGGAGACCATGGAGAAGGCGGCCCGGGTGGACCTCCCCTTCCTCGCCCTCGCCCTCGGCATCGCCGGCGACGCCCCCTCGGCGCCGGAACTGCACCGGATGTTCCGCGAGCAGAAGGACCCCTCGATCCGGGGGGCCTTCGCCCTCTCCCTCGGCCTGCTGCGCCATGCGCCGGCGGCGGAGGAGATCCGCGCCGCCGCCTTCGGCAAGGGGCAGAGGGAGATGCGCCGCCACTGCATGATCGCCCTCGGCCTCCTCGGGGACGCGCCCTCGGCGGCGCCGCTCCTCGGGGTGGTGACCTCGGACTGGGATCCCTTCCTCAAGAACGGGGCCGGGACCGCCCTCGGCCTCCTCGGGGACCGGGACGCCCTCCCCGCCATCGCCGCCTGCGCGAAGGGGGCGACGTCCATCCTCGCCCGGGGCCACGCCTGCCGCATCCTCGGGATGATCGGGAACCGGGACTCCGCCCGGGCGCTGGCCGCCTTCGCCGCCGACGGGAAGGAGACCGGCTACCTCCGGATGTTCGCGGTGACGGGCCTCGGCATCCTCGGGGAGCGGAAGGACCTCCCGATCCTCTCGGAGATCGGCTTCGACCTCGACGCCGAAATCCGCGTCGACCCCCTCGACGTCGTCGCCGGCTTCATGTAGGGGGGGGCGAGGCGGGGACGTTCTCAAGTTATAAAGTTATTCGGGGGAGCGGAGCGTCGACCATGGCGGATGCTGCCCGCTCCCCCGAATAACTTTATAACTTGAGAACGTCCCCGCCTCGCCCCCGCCTGAGGTGCTTCCCCGTCTCGGAGCCGCTGGCGGCGACCTTTTCCGGGGGGCCCGACGCGACGACCCGGCCGCCCTCCCTCCCGGCGCCGGGGCCGAGGTCGATGATCCAGTCCGCGGCGGCCATGACGTCGATGTTGTGCTCGATGACGACGACGGTGTTGCCGAGGTCGGCGAGCCGATGCAGGGCCCGGAGGAGGACCTCCACGTCGGAGAAGTGGAGCCCCGTCGTCGGCTCGTCGAGGACGTAGAGCGTCGTCCCGTGCTCCACCTTGCCGAGCTCCGCGGCGAGCTTGAGGCGCTGCGCCTCGCCGCCGGAGAGCGTCGTCGAGGGCTGGCCGAGGGCGAGGTAGCCGAGCCCCACCTCCTCCATGAGGGAGAGGAGCCGGTGGGCCCGCGGGAAGGCGGCGAAGAAGGGGCGCGCCTCGGAGACCGGCATCTCCAGCACGTCGGCCACGTTCCGCCCCTTGAACCGGACCTCCAGGGTCTCCGCCGCGTACCGCCGCCCGGCGCACTCCTCGCAGGTGACGTGGACGTCGGGGAGGAAGGCCATCTCCACCCGCACCCGCCCCTGCCCCTCGCAGGTCCCGCAGCGCCCCCCCTTCACGTTGAAGGAGAAGCGGGAGGGGGACCAGCCGCGGATGCGGGCCTCCTCCGTCTCCGCGAAGATGGAGCGCAACTCCCCCATGACGTCGGCGTAGGTGGCGGGCACGGAGCGGGGGGTCTTCCCGATGGGGTCCTGGTCGATCTCCAGCACCTTCTCGAGGGTCCCGGCGCCGCGCAGCCGCCGGTGGGCGCCGGGCGGGGGGCCGACGAGGCCGAGGGAGCGCGCCACGGCCCGCAGGAGCACCTCCCGCACGAGGGTGGATTTCCCGCTCCCCGACACGCCGGTGACGCAGGTGAAGCGGCCGAGGGGGAAGCGGACCGAGGGGATCCGGAGGTTGCGCGATGCAACACCCTCGAGGATCAGGGCCGGCCCGCCCCGGGAGACGGGGCGCGGCGCCGCCGGGGGGACGAGGCGCCGCTCGCCGCGGAGCCAGGCCCCGGTGGGGGAGCCGGGGTTCGCGGCCACCTCGGCCACGGTGCCCGCGGCGACGACGCGGCCCCCGTGGACGCCGGCGCCGGGCCCGATGTCGATGAGGTGGTCGGCGGCGCGGATGGTGTCCTCGTCGTGCTCGACGACGACCAGCGTCGCTCCGCGGGACCGGAGCTTCCGGAGGGCCGACAGCAGCCGGGCGTTGTCCGAGGGGTGGAGGCCGATGGTGGGCTCGTCGAGCACGTAGCAGGCGCCGTGGAGGCCGGCCCCGATCTGGGCCGCGAGGCGCAGCCGCTGCGCCTCCCCGCCGGAGAGCGAGGAGGCGGGGCGGTCGAGCTCGAGGTAGCCGAGGCCGACCTCCCGCACGAAGGAGAGCCGCGCCCGGGCCTCCCGCAGGATCGGGTCGGCGACTGCGGCCTCGCGGCCCGTGAACCTCCATGCGTCCACGAGCCCCGCGGCGTCCTCCACGGAGAGGGCGGAGACCTCGGCGATGGACGCCCCCTTCACCTTCACGGCCAGCGCCTCGGGGCGCAGGCGCAGCCCCCCGCAGGCGGCGCAGGGCTTCCCCTCGAGGGGATCCTCCCCGTCCTCCCCGGCCCGGTGGAGCCCCGTGCCGCGGCAGGAGGGGCAGGCGCCGTGGGGGGAGGACCAGGAGAAGGTGCGGGGCTCCGGCTCCTCGGCGGCGACGCCGCAGCGGGGGCAGGCGCGGGCCACGGAGTAGAGGCGGGGCTCCGTCCCGTCCCCGGGGTCGGCGCGCAGCGCCCCGGCCCCGAGGGCGGCGGCGCGGGCGACGGCGTCCTCGAGGTCGCGGAGGCGGCGGCCGTCGGGGACGAGGACGGCGGTCACGGCCTCCACGGTGTGCTCTTCGTGGCGGGCGAGGGCGGGGGGCGGTTCCACGGGGAGGAGCCGGCCGTCCACGCGGGCCGTCGCGACCCCCTCCCGCGCGAGCTTCTCGAAGACCTCCCGGTGGAAGCCCTTCTTCCCGCGGACGACGGTGGCCGACAGGCGCACCTCCCGGCCGCGGAACTCCGCGAGGAGCGCGTCCGCCGCCTGCCGGACCGTGGAGGCGGCGATGGGGTCGCCGCACTCCGCGCAGTGCTGGACGCCGAGGCGGGCCCAGAGGAGGCGGAAGAGGTCGTGGACCTCGGCGGCGGTGCCCACGGTGGCGCGGTGGCCGGCGCGGGTGGTGCGCTGGTCCACGGAAATCGTGGGGGGGAGGCCGCCGATGTGGTCGGCGTCGGGGCGCTCCATCTGCGGGAGGAACTGGCGGGCGTAGGAGGAGAGGCTCTCGATGTAGCGGCGCTGGCCCTCGGCGAAGATCGTGTCGAAGGCGAGGGAGGACTTCCCGGATCCGGAGACGCCGGTGACGACGGTGAGGGTCCCGTGGGGGATCTCCGCGTCGGCGTCGCGCAGGTTGTGCACGCGGGCGCCGCGGACGGTGATGGAGCGGGGGCGGGCGGGGGGGGAAGGGGAGGCCACGGGAGGCATATACGGTACCCGACCCGTTTCATCGGGGTTGAGGAGTGCGCCCCCCCCGGAGGTCGAGCCGCATCACGGGCCCCCGCCTCCCGGTCGCCGCCTCCACGAACCCCGCGCCCCGGAACAGCCCCTCGGGACCGGTCCACGCCTCCCCCGGCGGGAGGGCGGCGCCGCAGCGGGGGAACCCCTCCACGCTCGTCGCCCCCCGGGCGCGGGCCTCGGCCACGGCGGCCTTCAACAGGAGCCGCGCCGCGCCGCGCCCCCGGTGGGAGGGGGCGACCTCGAAGCAGGTGACGGCCCAGGCACCGGGGTCCGGGGCGAGGCCGAACTGCGCGGCGAGTTTCGGGAGCCGGTCCCTCGGCCCGGCCTGGCACCAGCCGACGACCTCGTCGCCGTCGAGGAGGAGGAAGCCGTCCCGCTCCCCGCGGGCGAGGAGCGCCTCGCGGAGCGCGCGGTTCTCCGCCGGGGTCCGCGACTCCCACTCCTCCCAGGTGGGCACCCACCAGGCGGCGCAGAAGCAGGAGCCCCTCCCGGCGGCCTCGTCGGCCATGAACCGGAGGAACGGCGCGTCGAGGTCCGGCGCGAGCCGGCGGACCTCCATCTAGGGGGAGACCTCCACGTACCCCAGCTCCTTCAGCGCCTCCCGCACCCGGTCCGCGGCGTTGTCGAGGTCGAGGGAGGTGGCATTGGGGTCCTGGCGGGCGAAGTCGAGGTCGTGGATCTCGTCGATGGGGACCACGTGCAGGTGGACGTGGCGCACCTCGAGGCCGGCGATGATCAGGCCGACCTTCTCCGGCCGGTAGGTCTTCATCAGGGCCCGCCCGATGAACTTCGCCACCTTCATGAGGTGGGCGGCGGTCTCGTCGTCGAGGTCGAGCCAGTGATCGACCTCCTTGCGGGGGACCACGAGCACGTGGCCCGGGCGCAGGGGGGCGATGGAGAGGAAGGCGACGCAGGCCGGGTCCTTCCAGACGAAGCGGCCCGGCAGTTTCCCGTCGATGATCTTCGTGAAGATGCTGGCCATGGCGCTTCCTCCCGTTTTCCGGCACCGGGGATTGTACAGCCGGGAGGGACGCTAGGCGACCAGGGCGGCCGTCCTCCAGGCGATCCAGAGGAGGAAGCCGGCGGCCACGGTGCGGAGGGCGGCGTCCCAGGCGGCGCCGGGGAGGCGGGCCCCGAACCGCGAGGCCGAGGAGAGGACGACGCACCAGGAGAGGGCCCCGGCCACCACGGCGCCGGCGAAGAGGAGCGCCTCCCCGGTGGACGCCCCCCGGGCCGCGCGCTGTCCCACGACGGCGGTCCAGAAGGCGAGGTTGTAGGGGCTGGTGAGGGCGGTGAGGAAGCCGAGGAGGAAGCCGCCGCGGGAGGATTCGAAGGCCTTCGACCCCTCGGGGAGCGGCTCGCCGCGGCGGGCGTGGCCGAGGCTCCGCCAGGCCCCCTTCAGGAAGAGGGCGGCGAGGCCGAGGAGGAGGAGGGTGGAGACCACGGCGAGGCCGGTGCGCAGCGACTCGCGGCCGGCCACGGCGCCGGCGCCGAGGGAGACGGCGAGCGCCCAGCAGAAGTCGGCGGAGGAGGCGCCGCAGCCGACGACGAAGGAGGAGCGGAATCCACCCCGGGCTCCGCGGCGGAGCATCTCGGCGTTGATGGGGCCGGGGACCCAGGCGATGTTCCAGCCGAGGGCGAGGCCGGTGGCGATGAGAGTCGGGTCGGTCACGCGGGGGATGGTGCCACAGCAAAACGGTGTCAGACACCTATTGGCTGCGGCGGCCCCCCTCACCAACGTGGCGGGAGGTCTCCGCCGCAGCCAATAGGTGTCTGACACCGTTTTGCTGTCGCGTACCATCCCCCCCGTGCTGTTCAACTCCTACGTGTTCCTGTGCCTCTTCCTCCCCGCGGTCCTCCTCGGGTACTCGGTGCTCACCCGCTGGACGACCCGACGCGCCGCCATCGCCTTCCTGACCGTCGCCTCGCTGGCCTACTACGGCTGGTGGTCCCCCGTCTACCTCCTCCTCATCGGGGCGTCGGTCCTCTTCAACTTCGGGATGGGAGCCGCCATCGGCCGCCGCACCGGGACCCCCGGCGGGAAGACCCTGCTCGTCGCGGGCGTCGCCGCCAACCTCGCCCTCCTCGGCTGGTTCAAGTACGCGAACTTCCTCCTCGACTCCGTCAACGCGGTGGCGGAGACGGGCCTCCGCCTCGAGCACATCGTCCTCCCCATCGGCATCTCCTTCTTCACCTTCCAGCAGGTCGCCTACCTCGTGGACGCCTGGCGGGCGGAGACGCGGGAGTACGACCTCGTCGACTACACGCTCTTCGTCACCTTCTTCCCCCAGCTCATCGCCGGCCCCATCGTCCACCACAGGGAGATGCTCCCCCAGTTCACGCGCCGGGGGGACGCCCTGCTGCGCGCGCGGGACCTCTCCGTCGGCGCGACCATCTTCGTGATCGGACTCCTCAAGAAGGTCGTCCTCGCGGACACCGCGGCCGGCTTCGCCTCGCCCGTCTTCCGCGCCGCCGACGGGGGCTGGACGCCCTCCTTCGGGGACGCCTGGCTCGGGGCGCTCGCCTACGCGATGCAGCTCTACTTCGACTTCTCCGGCTACTCGGACATGGCCGTGGGCCTCGGGCGGCTCTTCGGCATCCGCCTGCCGCTCAACTTCCACTCCCCCTACAAGGCGACGAGCATCGTGGACTTCTGGCGCCGCTGGCACGTCACCCTCTCCCGCTTCCTCCGCGACTACCTCTACATCCCCCTCGGGGGGAATCGCCACGGGCCGGTCCGCCGCTACGGGAACCTCATGGCCACCATGGTGCTCGGCGGCCTCTGGCACGGCGCCGGCTGGACCTTCGCCTTCTGGGGGCTCCTGCACGGGCTCTACCTCTGCGTCAACCACGGGTGGGAGGCGCTGGCGCGGCGCCTCGGGTTCCCCCCGGAGGGGGCGGGCCCCGCCCGGCTCGCCGCGGCCCGGCTCGCGACCTTCCTCGCGGTGGTCGCGGGCTGGGTCTTCTTCCGCGCGACGACCTTCTGCGGCGCCGGCCGCATCCTCGCCTCCATGGCGGGGGGGGAGGGGTTCGCGTCGACGGACATCGTGAGCGGGGGCCCGGCGCTCCGCTGGGTGGCGGCCATGCTGATCGTCGTCTGGCTCCTGCCCAACACGCAGCAGTGGATGCGGCGGCTCCGGCCGACGCTGGAGTACGCGCGGGGCTCCCGCCACTGGGCGCGCGACGACCTCCCGCGGTGGCGCATCGCCTGGACCCCGTCGCCGGCCTGGGCCGCGGCCCTCGCCGTGGCCGGGGCGTGGGCGGTACTCCGGATGTCCGGGGCCTCGGAGTTCATCTACTACCAGTTCTGATGAAGCACGCCCGCATGCTCGACCGGTATGTGGCCGTCTTCGGGACGGTCCTCTGCCTCCTCCTCGGGGCGGCGGCGGCGTGGAACCTCGTCGTGGATCCCCACGCGCTCTTCCCCCAGGTGCACGCCGGGTCCCTCGAGGGCTTCCGGCGCAACGCCGACCGCACGACGAAGGCGGAGCGGTTGTCGCGGAGGGTGCCGCAGGTGCTGCTGCTCGGCAACTCCGTCGCCAACCAGCTCTTCGACCCGGAGAGCCCGGCCTGGGCGGGGCGGGAGATCTACTGCGGGGGGCTCGCCGGCGGAAACCTCGTGGAGACGGAGACGCTGTTCGACTTCGCCATGGACCGCGGGCGGCCGGAGCTGGTGGTGCTCGTCGTGGACCTGCGGTCCGTCTCCGGCGCCGAGGGGTTCGACGGGGACTGGGCGGAATCGCGGCTCAACCCCGGCCTCGACGGGACCGACTACCTCCTGCGCCACCTCCTAGGCTGGGGGGCGGCGCGGGACGGCATCGACGTCGTGGTTGCATCGTGCAACACGGACCCGCTGGAGGCGCACACCACGGCGGGAGGGTTCCGCGACCGGCCGCCGCTCCCCCACACGTGGGAGTCCTTCTCCAGCATCGTCCGGAACTACCTGCACGAGGAGTACAACCGCTTCACCTACGGCAGGGACCGCATCGAGGTCGTGGGGCGCATCCTCGAACGGTGCCGGCGGGAGGGGGTCCGGTGCATCGTGGTCATCCCGCCGCAGCACGCGATCCTGATGGAGGCCATCGAGCAGGTGGGGCTGGGCGGGGATTTCGACCGGCTGCGGAGGGACCTGGCGGGGGTGGTGGAGGCCGGGGTGCGGGCGGCGGCGGAGATGTCGTGGAACCAGCCCCTCCTGTACGACTTCAGCGGGTGGGGGGGGCCGCGGGGGGAGGAGGTGCCCCTGGCGGGAACGGCGACGTTGCGGTGGTTCTCCGACCCCGTGCACGGGAACGCCGCCCTGGGGGAGAGGATGCTGCGGGTGATCCGACCCTGGTCCGCCCACCGGGAGGGGGAGCACCCTCTGCAGGGGTGGCGGTATTCCCCCGCGCAGGCGGGGACGACGGTGGAGCGGACCCTCCAGGAGGCCGCGATCCGCCGGACCCTCGATCGCGCGGTGTGGGCGGAACTCCACCCCGGGGAGGCATCGCGGATTCGCCGGCTCGTGGAGGAGACCGCCCCCGAGCGCGCCCGCCGGCGCCGCCTGTGGGGAAGGTGAGGCAGCAGCAGAACGGTGTCAGACACCTATTTTGTTCGGCGGGGCCCCCCCCCCAGGGGGGGGGCCAACGCCCCCCCAAAAATCTGGGGTTGACCCA
>CAYJMF010000053.1:31709-32882 GCA_964370855.1 uncultured Planctomycetota bacterium
CCAATACGGGGGACACACACATTTTGGCGGCGGGGGCCCCCCCGGCGGGGGGGGGCCACACCCCCCGAACAAAATTGGTGTCTCACACCGTTCTGCTGCTGTCGCAGCGCCACCCCCGTCGCGGTCCCGCCGCTGCCGACCTCCTCCGGCGTCCCCGCCGCCACTACCCTCCCCCCCCGCTCCCCGCCCTCGGGCCCCAGTTCCACGAGCCGGTCGCAGGATCGCAGCACGTCGAGGTTGTGCTCCACGACGAGCACCGTGTGCCCCCCGTCCACGAGGTCGTGCAGCGCCGCGAGCAGCACCGCCACGTCCGCCGCGTGGAGCCCCGTCGTGGGCTCGTCCAGCACGAACAGCGTCGCCCCCTTCCCGCCGCCGCCGAGGTGGGAGGCGAGCTTGAGCCGCTGCGCCTCGCCCCCGGACAGCGTCGTCCCCGGCTGCCCGAGCCGCAGGTACCCGAGCCCGACCCGTGCCAGCGGCCGCAGCCCCTTGAGCACCGGCTCCTCCCCCTCGAAGAACGCGAGCGCCTCCTCCACGGTCATGCGCAGCACCTCGTCGACGCTCCGCCCCCGCAGGCGCACCCGCAGGACCTCGGGCCGGAACCGCTTCCCGCCGCACTCCGGGCAGGGGACGAAGACGTCGGCGAGGAACTGCATCTCCAGGGTCTCGTGGCCGGCCCCCTCGCACCGCTCGCACCGGCCGCCGGGGGAGTTGAAGGAGAAGGTCCCGGCGGAGAACCGCCGCGCCCGCGCGTCCGCCGTCGCGGCGAAGGCCTTGCGGATCGGGGTCCACGCCCCGGCGTAGGTGGCCGGGTTGGATCGCGGCGTCCGCCCGATGGGGGACTGGTCCACGAGGACGACGTCGCGGAGCCCCTCCGCCCCCTCCAGCGCCCGCAGCGCCCCCTCCTTCTCCTCCCCGGGCCGCCCGAGCCGCCGCAGGAGGGCCGGCACGAGGACCCCCTCCACCAGCGTGGACTTCCCGCTCCCGCTCACGCCGCACACGCCGACGAGGGCGCCGAGGGGGAGGTCGAGGTCGAGGTCGCGGAGGTTGTGGAGGGAGGCCCCCCGCAGCCCGAGGCTCCCCCGCCCCCCCCCCCGCCGCGGCCGCGCCGGCGGCCCCCCCCCCCCCCCGCGGGAGGCCCCCGGGCGGGGTCGCGGCGCCCGCCCCGCCCAATGT
>CAYJMF010000054.1:0-23647 GCA_964370855.1 uncultured Planctomycetota bacterium
CCCCTTCCCCGCGGGCATGTCCTCCACCCGCCTGGAGGGCCTGCAGTGCTCCATCGTCATGCCCGCGGAGTGGGACCCGGCGAAGGAGCGATCCCTCCTCGTCATCCTCCACGGGGCCGGGGGCACGGAGACGGGCATGGCCGGCTCCCTCCAGTTCCTCGCGGAGAGGGAGTTCGTGGTGGTGGCGCCGAAGTCCACGGCGGCGACGTGGGACAAGAAGGACCTGGACGCCGTGCGGCGCATCGTCGCCGATCTCAAGAAGCGGCTCCACGCGGGCGCGGCGCGGCTCCACGGGGCGGGCTTCTCCAACGGCGGCTGGAACCTCGCGCCCGTGGCCTTCGACGAAGAGCTGAAGTTCACCTCCGCCTGCTGGATCGCCGCGGGCTACAAGGGCGGCTCCGTCCCGAAGCACGCGAAGACGGGGATGGGCGTCCTCGCCATGGCGGGGGAGAACGACCCCAACCGCGACGCCGCGGAGAAGACCCCCGACCTCCTCGAGGGGAAGGTGCGATCGGCGATGTCCCGCGTGCAGCCGGGCAAGGCCCACGAGTGGCCCGACGCCCTCATGCCCTTCTACGGCTGGTGGCTCGAGGTGCAGGAGGGCCGCTACGAGCCGGGGCGCTGCCTCCCCTTCGACTGGATCGAGGATCCCGCCCGGGGCCCCGGCCTCGCGAAGGAGAGGAAGACCGGGGCCCTCGAGTACTGGTTCACCTCGACCCCCATGGACGAGGCCCAGGCGAAGTCCCTCCAGAACGAGGTCCTCCTCGCCCCCCTGGTGCAGCGTTTCGGCCGCCAGTGCGTCGCCTGGAAGCGGGACGCCGTCGCCGAGGCCGAGGCCTTCCAGGCCCTCAAGCTGAAGGGGGCCCCCGCGGTCGTGGTCTATGATCGCGCCGGGAAGGTGGTGAAGTCCTTCCAGGGGAGGGTCTCCCCGGAGGGACTCTCCCAGGCGCTGCGGGCCGTGGCGCCGGACAAGAGCCTGCCGAAATAGAGGAGGGAGCCGCCGTGATCTACCGGAGCGTCGCCGCGTTCCTCGAGGACTGGAAGGACGAGTCCGGGAAGACCGCCGAGGTCATGGCCGCCCTCACGGACGGCTCCCTCGGCCGGCGCGTCGGGCCGAAGGACCGCACCCTCGGCCGCATCGCGTGGCACGTCGTCCACACCCACGGCGAGATGATGTCGAGGACCGGCCTCCCCGTGGAGGTGCTCCCCGAGACGGTCCCCGCGACGGCCGCCGCCATCGCCGCCGCCCACGGGAGGTCCGCCGCCTCCCTCGCGGAGGCCGTGGCAAAGGCGTGGAGGGACGCCGATCTCCTCGTCGAGGACGACATGTACGGCATGAAGTGGATGCGCGGGATGACCGTCGGCGGGCTCATCTCCCACGAGATCCACCACCGCGGGCAGATGACGGTCCTCATGCGCCAGGCGGGACTCGCCGTGCCCGGCGTCTACGGCCCCCCGAGGGAGGGGTGGGCCTCCATGGGGATGCCGGAGCCGGGTCTGTAGCCGTGGGCCGGTTCCCCGCGCCCCTCCTCCTCGCCGCCGCCCTCCTCCTCTCCCCCGCCGCCCCCGCGGAGGAGTTCTCCCCCGCCGAGGCGAAGGGGCGGCAGGAGGCGGCGAAGGAGGTCCTCCTCTTCGCCGACTGGTGCTCGAGGAACGGCGCGAAGGAGGCCGGCTCCGCGGCCCTGGCCGAAGGGAGGGGGCTCGATCACCTCGCCCCCGCCCTCTCCTCCGTGGAGAAGGCCCTCGCCGACCTCCCCGCCGACGCCCCCGACGGGGAGGCCCTGGCGAAGCGGCGGATGGAGGCCGGGAAGTCCGTGGCGAAGGCCTACGACCGGCTCGCATCGATGAAGCACGACGGGAAGGACGGCCCGCGCTTCCGGGAGTACGGCGCGGCGGCGCTCCGCTGGGAGCCCTCCGACGGGCGCGTGAAGCGGGCCCTCGCCGGGGTGGAGGACGCCGGCACTTCGCGGCCCGAGGAGGCGGGGGTCCTCCTCCAGGCCGTGAAGCGCGCCGACCCCGAGGGCGCGGCGAAGGGGCGCTACGACGCCCTCGAGGTCCGCCTCGCCTCGAAGGACGTCCTCCTCCTCGGCTCCCCCGCCCACCCGCTCATGGCCTTCGTCTCCCTCCCGCGGGACTGGAAGAAGGGGAGGTCCTTCCCGATCCTCGTGGCCGTGGACGGGGCGGGGTGCGGCTTCCTCGGGTGCGGCCGGGGCTTCGCACAAGGCCGGGGGTCGCGGCCCGTCATCGTCGTCTCCCCCATGACGCTGTCCAACACCAACGATCTCGCCCCGGCGAAGTACCCCGCCTACCCGCCCGCGCTCCTCGAGGAGTGGAACGGGCGGCGCATCGATTTCGACGGGGCCGGGATGGAGGCGATCCTCGCGGAGGTGCGGCGGAAGTTCGGCGGCGAGGAGCGGGTCTTCGTCACGGGCTTCAGCGGCGGGGGCAACTACTGCTACTGGAAGCTCCTCCACGACCCGAAGGGGGTCCGCGGCGCGGCCCCGGCCTGCGCCAACTTCGCGGGCTACGGGGCGGGGGATTCCCCCGGCGCCGGCGAGGGGGGCGGGCCGCCGGTCCACATCTTCACGGGGGAGAAGGACGAGCACCGGGAGTTCACCTTCGGGAAGAAGGACTCCCCGGGCATCGAGCCCCAGACCGACCGCGCCGTGGAGGCGCTGAAGACCCTCGGGTTCACGAACGTCACCCGCACCATGGTCCCCGGCGCCGGCCACAGCCCCCTCCGTGAAAAGGTGTGGGAGTTCATCGACAGGTGCCTGGCACAGGGTGGAGGGGAAAAATCCCCACCCAGGTGAGGGGGAGCCCTTGCTCCTCCATCCCCCCACGGAACTCCGACGCGTCGCCGTGCCTTGCCTCCTTCCCATCGTCCACGGGAGTCGCCCGCTTTCCCCCCTTCCCTGACGGTGCCTCCCTCCCTCCCCTCACCTCGGGTTCAGCACCTCCAGCGCCTTCCGCAGGGACTCGTCCTCCGGGTGGCGACGGAGGCCGTCCTCGAGAGCCGCCCTCTGCTTCTCCGGGTTCCCCGCCCGCTTGTAGAGGTTCCCGAGCTCCATGTAGACCTGGGCCTGCCGCTCCTCGAGGGGGCCCGCCTCCTGCTGTCGGCGCAGGGTCTCGAACTCCCGGATGGCGTCGGGGGTCTTGTTGAGGAAGTCCGGGTAGCGCGCCCACGAGGTGGCCAGCGACATGCGGGCCTCCCAGTGGCGGTCGTCCCGGGCGAGGACCTCCTTCCACTGCGTCTCCGCCTTCGAGGCCCACAGCCCCATCTCGGGGCCCGGCGGAACCGTGAAAAGCCGCGCGATGTAGTCGCGGGACAGCTCCATGCGGGCGCCGACGTCCTCCGGGGAGGCGGCGACGGCGGCCTCCATCTCCCCGATGACGGCGTCGAGGAATCCCTCGCTCTTCGCCATCTCCCAGAAGCGGCCCTCCTCCACGTCGTCGAGGTCGCCCTTGAAGTACCGGTCCCGGAGGCCCTTGAATTCCGCCACCCGGGCCGGATCCACGGGCGCCTTCCCGGCGGGGCCCGGGGACGGGGAGGGGGCCGTCCCGCCCGCGGGGGAGGAGGGCGGGCCGGCGGGGCCAGTCCCCCCGGCGGCCAGGGACACGACCCCCGCCTCGAGGGCGCCGAGGCGCTCCTCGGCGGAGCGGCGGCCGGCCTCGGCGGACTCCGCCGAGCGGCGGGCCTCCTCGATGCGCCCCTCCGCCGCGGCGAGGGCGGCGCGGGACGCCGCGGCGGCGGCCTCCGCCGAGGACGCCCGCTCCCGCGCGTCGAGCCCCGCCCAGAGCCCCGCCCCGCCCACGGCGAGGGCGAGCACGGCGATTCCCGCTGCCGTCCTGTCCATGTCCGCCTCCTTCCAGGCCCGATGGAACCGCACACCGTAGGCCGGGTTCGGCGGCCGCATCGGAAATCCCGGGGCGCGCCCCCCCTCCGCCGGTTTTCCTCGGGGGATGGGTTCGACGCGCATTCCCGGCCATCCGAAGCGCATCCTCCTCGTGCGCCTCTCCTCCATCGGGGACGTCGTCTGCACCATGCCCCTGGCCATGGCGCTGCGCGCCCGCTGGCCCCGGACGCGGCTCTTCTGGGCCGTGGAGCCCGACGCCGCCCCGCTCCTCCTCGACCACGGGGCCGACGTCGAGGCGGTCCCCGTCCCCCGCACCGGCGGGCTCGGCGCGCGGGGGAAGGCCGTGGCGGCGCTCCGCTCGGTGATGCCGGACCTCGTCGTGGACGCCCAGGGGAACACGAAGTCCGGCACCGTGGCCCGCCTCGCCGCCCGGGGGGCCCCCGTGGCCGGGTTCGCGAAGGAGGACGTGCGGGAGTGGTCGAACCTCGCCTTCTCCACGGTGAAGGCCCCCCCCTCGGGGGAGGTCCACTCCGTTCGCCGGAACCTCGGGCTGCTGCGCGCCCTCGGGGAGGAGCCCCCGGCGGGCCCCCCGGACTACGGTCTCCGCCCCACGGACCGGGAGATGGAGGAGGCGGGGGCGCTCCTCCGGCGGGCCGGCCTCGGGGCGGGAAAGTATCTAGTTATGATACACCCCGGGAAGCTCCGGGACGTGCGCACCTGGACCGCGGAGGGCGTCGCCTCCCTGGCGCGGTCGCTCCGGGCGCGGGGCGCCGCCGTGGCCCTCGAGGGGGACGACCCGGCGCGGCCCCCGGAGGCGCGGCGTCTCTTCGCCGCGCTGGCGGCGGAGGGGGTCCTCGACCTCTCCGCCGGCGTTCCGTTGCGGGGACTCCTCGCCCTCCTCGGCTTCCTCGCGGAGGAGCGGCGGCGCCGGGGAATCCCCCACGTCCTCGTCTCCCCGGACACCCTCCTCCCCCACCTCGCCGCCGCCGTGGGCCTCCCCGTGGTCCTGCTGGCGGGCCCCCAGGACCCCGCCCGCACCGGCCCCCTCGGCGAGGGGAACCTCGTGGTGGACGCCTGGGAGGGCCTCCCCTGCGCCCCCTGCCGCAAGCGCCGCTGCCACATCGAGGAGGACCGCGCCTGCATGCGCCGCATCACCCCGGAGGCGGTGGCGGCGGCGGCGGCAGCAGAACGGTGTCAGACACCTATTGGCTGCGGCGACGGGGTCCCCCGCGAGGTCTGAGTCCCGCGCCGCCGCAGCCAATAGGTGTCTGACACCGTTCTGCTGCCGCCGCCGCTGCCGTCACCCCGTGAGGGACCGCCCGAGGAGGAACAGCCCGGCGCCCGCGCCCAGCAGGGCGAGTTCCGTCGTCATCCCCTCGTGGTGTACGACACCGTAATACAGGCCCACGGGGAGGAGCACGAGCCCCAGCGCCATGAGGGCGCGGCCGAGGAGGAGGCGGACCGTCGGCGGTTCGCCCCCTCCCACGGAGACTAGACCCGCGCGCCCTTCGGGAGCAGCCCCCGATCCCGCAGCAGCCCCGCCATGGCGGCACCCATGTCCGCGGGGGACTCGGCCACGGCCGCGCCGGCGGCGCGGAGCGCCTCCTTCTTGGCCGCCGCCGTCCCCTTGCCGCCGCTGATGAGGGCCCCGGCGTGGCCCATGCGCCGCCCCGGGGGGGCCGTGGCGCCGGCGATGAAGGAGGCCACGGGCTTCTTCATCCGCGTGCGGATGAACTCCGCCGCGTCCTCCTCGGCGGTGCCGCCGATCTCCCCGATCATGACGACCCCGTCGGTGTCCGGGTCCTCCTCGAAGAGCGTGAGCGCGTCGATGAAGTTCGTCCCGTTCACGGGGTCCCCGCCGAGGCCGATGCAGGTGGACTGCCCGATGCCCCGCTCCGAGAGCTGCCAGACCGCCTCGTAGGTGAGGGTCCCGCTGCGCGAGATCACCCCGACGCGGCCGGGCCTGTGGATGTATCCCGGCATGATCCCGATCTTCGCCTGCCCCGGGGTGATGACGCCGGGGCAGTTGGGGCCGACGAGCCGCACCCCGTGCTTCCGAACGGTGTCCATGGCCCGCATCATGTCGATGGTCGGGATCCCCTCGGTGATGCAGACGACGAGCTTCACGCCCGCCGCCGCCGCCTCCTCGATGGCGTCGCCGGCGAAGGGGGGCGGGACGAAGATGAGGGAGCAGTCCGCCCCCGCCTTCTCCACGGCCTCGGCGACGGTGTCGAAGACCGGCACCGTCCCCTCCCACTTCGTCCCCCCCTTGCCCGGGGTGGCGCCCGCCGCGATGCGGGTCCCGTACTCCATGCACTGCTTCGCGTGGAAGGAGCCGGCGGCGCCGGTGATGCCCTGCACGACGACCTTCGTGTCCCGCCCGACGAGTACCGCCATGGCTACCTCCCCTTCGCGGCGGCGACCACCCGGGCGGCCGCGTCGGTCATGTCCGATGCCGGGATGAGATCGAGGCCCGAGTCCTTCAGGATCTTCCGCCCCTTCTCCACGTTCGTGCCCTCGAGGCGCACGACGAGGGGGACCCGGAGGCCCAGCTCCCTGGCCGCCGCCACGACGCCCTCGGCGATGACGTCGCACTTCATGATCCCGCCGAAGATGTTCACGAGGATGGCCTTCACCTTCGGGTCCTCGAGGATGATGCGGAACCCCTCCGTCACCTTCTCCAGCGTCGCGCCGCCCCCCACGTCGAGGAAGTTGGCCGGCTCCCCCCCGTGGTGCTTGATGATGTCCATGGTGGACATGGCGAGCCCCGCCCCGTTCACCATGCAGCCGATGTTCCCGTCCAGCGCCACGTAGGAGAGGTCGAACTTCGCCGCCCGCGTCTCCGCGGCGTTCTCCTCGTGGGGGTCGCGCATCTCCTGGATGTCGGGGTGGCGGAAGAGCGCGTTGTCGTCGAAGTTGATCTTCGCGTCCAGCGCGACGACGTCCCCCGACCCCGTCACCACCAGCGGGTTGATCTCCGCCAGCGAGGCGTCCGTGGCGAGGTAGGCGCGGCAGAGGGCCGTCAGGAACTTCTGCCCCTTCCGCAGCGACTCCCCCTCGAGGCCGAGGCCCGCGGCGAGGCGACGCGCCCGGAAGGGGAGGAGCCCCCGGTCCGGATCCACGGGCTCCCGCAGGATCGCCTCCGGCTTCTCCCGCGCCAGCTCCTCGATGGACATCCCGCCCTCGGCGCAGGCCATGGCCACGGGCAGTCCCGCGGCGCGGTCGAGGACGACGCCCACGTACATCTCGCGGCGGATGTCGGTCCCCTCCTCGACGAGGATGCGCCGCACCTTCTGCCCGCCGGGCCCGGTCTGGGGCGTGACGAGCATCATGCCGAGGATGGCGCGTGCATGCTCGCCGGCCTGCTCCGGGGACTTCGCGATCTTCACGCCGCCGCCCTTGCCGCGGCCGCCGGCGTGGATCTGCGCCTTCACGGCCACCACCGGGGTGCCGAGGTCCCGGGCCGCCTTCACGGCGGCCTCCGCCGTCTCCACGGGGATGCCCCGGGGGACGGGGACGCCGAACTTCGCCAGGATGGCCTTCGCCTGGTACTCGTGGATCTTCATTCACCGCCTCCTCGCGCCGCGCCCGCCGCCGGTCCACCGGGACCGGGAGGGGCGCATCCTATCGCGACCGGAGGCGCTCCACCCAGCGTTGCACCGCCTCGGACCGAGACCTCTCCGATGGATCGAGGGGGTCGTACCCGAGATCCTCCCCCTCCAGGGCGACCAGGGCCTCGATGGCGGCGCTGCGCACGGCCGCGCTCGGATAGGAGAGGCAGTCCACGAGGGCCGGCGCCGCCTCCTTCACGGAAAGCACCCGCGCGAGGACGGCGGCCTGCCACCGCACCGAATCCTCGGGATCGGCGAGCCCTTTCACGGCCGCCTTGCGGGCGTCGCCGCCCCCGCCGCGCTGCAGGATCCAGAGGGCCTCGAAGCGCGCCCCCGCGTTGGCGTCGTCGAGGCGGGCGAGCTGCTCCGCCTCCTCCGCCTCCGAGAGCCGGGGGTTCCCGCGGAGCGCCGTGACTTCCCTCCGGAGCCCCTCGAGGGCGTCGAGCACCGTGGACAGGGATCGCTCCACGCCCTCGAGGCGGTCCTCGACGACCTCAAGTCCGCCCGCCGCCTCCTCCCGGAGGGAGCGGAGCCCCTCGGCGAGCCGCGCCGCCGCCTCGACGACGCCGCGGGCCCCCGCGTCCAGGGCCTCCACGCGGGCGGCGTCCCGGCCGGCCCTCCCCTCCAGGGCGGCGAGGGCGGCCGATGCGTCCCTGGCGGAGGCCTCCGCCGCGGCGGCCCGCCGGCGGGCGTCCACGGAGGCGAGGATCGCGAGGAGGAGGAGGGAGCCGGCGGCGGCGGCGATGGCGGCGCGCACGCTCCGGCGGAAGGCCAGTGCCCCGGGGGCGCAGGCGGGGCAGTAGGCGCGGTCCTCGAGGAGCCGGGCGCGGCCGGAGAGGACGTCGCGGCGGGCGACGGAGGCGCCGCAGCGGCGGCAGAAGAGGAGGTCGGGGGGACGGCCGGGGGGGGCCGGCTCCGTCACCGTCCGGTCCCGGGGTCGTCCACGACGCCGGTCCAGCGGCCCGCCCCGTCGCGCCGGATCTCGAGGCGGAGGGAGAGTTCCGGGCCCCGCACCTTCCGCCTCCGGTTGGCATTGACGTAGATGCACTCCTTCACCGTCCCCGGCTCGAAGACCCCGGGGGTGCCGCGGGCGACGGCGTGGAAGAACACGGGAAGGTCCCGGCTCGAGTTCATGTGGAAGCGGACGACGATCTCCTCCGTCCCGACGATCTCGAAGAAGGGGCGGACGTTCACCGACTCCAGCTTGCCCGTGGCGGGGTCGTCCCGGCCGATGCCGCTCTGGCTCCCGAAGGTGACGCGGGGGAGGAGGATGGCCTGGTGGCTCGGCCCCTCGACGGCGTTCAGGAGCCGGACCACGTGGACGTCCCCCTCGCGGGTCTCCTCGCGGACGACGAACTTCCTGCTCTCGTCGGCGTAGGCGAGCCCGATGAGGCGCGCCATGAAGGGCTCGTAGGAGCAGTCGATCACGACGCGGTCCCCCACGAGGTAGCCCTCGTTGTCGAGGAACCGGTCCACGGGCCCGAAGGCCTCCACGGGGACATTGACGACGTCGCCGGGGTCCCGCTCCGGCGGGTCGAAGAGGACGTCGTGGGGGGAGTCCCTGCCGGCGCCCTCCCCGCCGGGTCCCCCGCCGTCGCCGCCGCCGGAGACGTTCCATCCCCCCCTCGCCGCCGCCTCCGCGGGGTCGTACCCCGCGGACCGGGTCTCGGTCTGGCAGGAGGCGAGGAGGAGGATCGCCGGGAGGAGGACCGCCGCGCGCGCGCCGTGGTTCATGCCCCGCCCCCCCCCTCCACGAGTCCCATGTTCCGCTTCGCGAGTGCCAGCGTCTCCCGGGCGATGGCCCGCGCCTTCACGGCCCCCTCCTCGAGGATGCGCCGGAGGCCGGCCTCGTCGCTCCGCACGGCGAGGTACTTCTCCCGGACGGGGGCGAGGGCCGCGACGAGGTTCTCCGCCAGCTCCTTCTTGCAGTCCACGCAGCCGAGGGCCGCGGAGCGGCAGTCCCGCCCGATGGTTTCGACGCGCGGGGACTCCGTGAAGAACCCGTGGAGGGTGAAGACGTTGCAGACCTCCGGCCGGCCCGGGTCGGTCCGGCGCTTGCGTTCCGGGTCGGTGTAGGCGCCGGCGAGGAGCTTCCGGATCGCGGCGGGCTCCTCGACAAGGGAGATGGAGTTCCCCCGCGACTTGGACATCTTTGCGTTGCCGTCGAGGCCGAGGATGCGCTTCGCGCTCCCCTCGGGGACGATGGCTCGCGGCTCGGGGAAGGTGTCGCCGTAGAGGCGGTTGAACTTCCGCACGATCTCGCGCGCCAGTTCCAGGTGCTGCACCTGGTCCTCCCCCACGGGCACGACCCCGGCGCGGTAGGCGAGGACGTCGGCGGCCATGAGGACGGGATAGAAGAGGAGCCCCGCGTTGATGTTCTCCGCGTTCTGCTCCGACTTGTCCTTGAACTGGGTCATCCGCTCCAGCGCGCCGAGCCCCGTCTGGCAGGCCAGCAGCCAGGTGAGCTCCGTGTGCTCGGGGACGGCGGACTGGACGAAGACCGTCGCCTTCGCCGGGTCCACGCCGCAGGCGAGGAAGGCCGCGGCGAGGTTGAGCACCCGCCCCGGCATCGCCTTCGGATCGAAGGGGACCGTCAGCGCGTGGAGGTCCACGACGCAGAACAGGCACTCGTACCGGTCCTGGAGGGCGACCCAGTTCCGGATGGCGCCGAGCCAGTTGCCGATGTGCGCGTCCTGCGTCGGCTGCATGCCGCTGAAGAGCCGTTCCATGAATCCTCCGGGCGAAAAGTCGGGGACGTACTCAACTAATAAACTTATTCCGTGGCCCCCCCTCCGACCATCGCGAGGGGGGCGGTGGAATAAGTTTATTAGTTGAGTACGTCCCCGCCTCTCACGGAATGGCCGTGCTCCCGCCGGAGGGGGAGATGGAGGCGAGGCCGGCCAGGAGGTCGGCGCCGTGGTTGCCGACGCCGACGCCGAGGAAACGGACCTGCCGGACCCGGTTCCACCGCCGCAGCGTCGAGACGATCCTCCCCCCGTCCTTCTCCGCGCCCCAGGAGGGGAGCGCCGAGCCGACGTAGACGACGGTGTCGGCGCCGTCGAGGAAGGCCGCCTTCGAGAAGGGGTCCTTGTCCGGCTCCCCCGCCACGGCGGCGCCCCGGCGGGGGGCTAAGCCGGGGCGCCCGGGGCCGTGCCCCCCGCGGCGGCGGGCGACGGCCCGGCCCTTGTTCTCCGCCGTGGCGGGCTCCAGCTTCCGGAAGAGGGCCGACGGGGCCTCGTCCCCGAAGTGGACGTCGAAGGCGGCGTCGGCGGGGAGGGCCTCGATGGTCCGCGCGAGCACCTGGACCGCGTGGTCGAGGCGGGTCTTCACCCCGGACCAGGCCGCGAGCTCCTTCCCGCCCGCCCGCTTGACCTCCTCGGGCACGATGTCGTCGAGCCGGTAGCCCGGCCTGTCGGCCATCCCCTCGGAGGTGTCGAGGACGAAGACGACCCGCCGGCTCCAGCAGGAGAGCCCCGCGATGCGCACCGAGGGGGGAAGCGGCTCCCCCGGCGGCTCGTCGAAGTGCCATCCCTCCTCGCCGGGCATCGTGCGCCACCAGTCGGCCCACTCCTCGGGGTCCGGCGGCCGGTTCTCGCCGGTGATGGCCACGAGCCCCCGCCAGGCGTCCCCGAAGAGCCGCCCCTTCTCCACGGCCATGCGCCCGAGGAGGGGGAGCCCCGAGGCGGTGCCCTTCCAGCGGACGAGGGCCGCGATGGCCGCGGAGCGCACCCGCGGGTCGGAATCGGCGGCGGACTTCTCCGCCGCGGCCCGCGTGGCCGCGGCGACCTCCTTCCTGTCGGAGAGGGCCCGGAGCGCCGCCGTGCGGACGCGGGGGTCGGCGTCGTCGAGGAAGGGGAGGAGCGCCTCCTCCGCGTAACCGTCCTTGAGCCGTCCCAGGGCCTCGAGCAGGGGGAAGAGCCGCTCCTCCCGGGCCTTCCCGGCCTCCGCGGCGATCACCGCCGCCGCCTCCGGGGAGCGGAACTCCCCGAGGGCGTCCACGGCGGCGTCCATCACGAAGTCGGGGACCTCGCGGCGCAGCGCCGCCGACAGGAGGAGCTTCGCCGCCGGCGCCCCGTCGTGGCGGCGCAGGTTCCAGAGGGCGTCGGCGAGGGGGCCCGGGTCCTTCTCGCCGAGGGCGGCGTTGACCGCGCGGGCGGCCTCGGGGAAGTCGTCCCCGGGGGATCCCCGGGCGCTCCCGGGGAGCAGGAGGAGGCCGCCGAGGGCGGCGACGAGGAGGGCGCGCACCGTTTCCCGCATGGGCATATCCTAACCTCTCCCGGAAACCCCGCACCCCGGGCCCCCGGGGATGGGATCCTGTCCCGATGGGCCGCGCCCCCGTCCGACCCCGCCCCCTCCTCTCCCGCATCCTCCTCCCCGCCCTCCTCGCGGCGGCGGTCCCGTGGCTCGCGGCCTGCGCCGCCCCCTCCGGGGGGCCCGACGTCCGCGCCCTCCCCCTGCTGGAGCGGGAGAACCCCGTCACCGGCCCCCCGCGGATCACCGACTGGATCTGGCCCTTCGGCCACGTCGAGGAGAGCCCGGGCTACCGCTCCTCCGGCGTGCGCCCCTTCTGGCGCTCCGTCGCCTCCGACGCCTTCGACAGGCAGGAGGTCCTCTACCCCCTCTGGAAGTCGGTCCGGCAGAAGGGGGCCGTCAACACCCGGCTCTTCCCGTTGTACTGGTACGACTCCCAGCCCTCCCACCGGGGGCCGGACCGGGACTGGGCCGTCCTCCCCTTCCTCTTCTGGGGCTCGGAGTACGGCCCCTCCGCCGTGGAGGGCGGGGAGCCGGTCCGCCACTCCTACTTCCTGCTCTTCCCCCTCTTCGGTTCCGCCCACCAGAAGTTCCTCTCCGACCGGACCACCTTCGTCCTCTTCCCCCTCTACGCGGGCACGGAGACCGGCGACTGGCGCGGACGCCACCTCCTCTGGCCGCTGGTCCACTGGGGCTCCGACGGGAAGGGGAGGCGGGCCTTCCGCTTCTGGCCCTTCTACGGGATGTCCGTGAAGGAGGGGGTCTACGACCGCCGGACCGTGCTCTGGCCCATCGTCCACGGGACCACGGAGGGGATGGACACGGCCCACCCGGTCCACGGCTGGCTGGTCTGGCCGCTGCTGGGCCGGGAGCACGCCGACGACGGCCACGAAGCGTGGACCGTGCTCTGGCCCTTCTTCTCCTGGTCCGACGGCCCCCGCGCGCGGGAGCGCTCCCTCCCCTACCCCTTCTTCCGCACCCGCACCGAGTGGACGGAGCGGGAGGGGGAGCGGGTCGAGGCCTCGGACCTCCTCTGGTTCTGGCCCTTCTACGGCCGCTACGACCGCTGGGGCGAGGAGAGCACGCGGTTCTACGCGTGGCCCTTCGTGCAGTCGTGGTGGACCTCCGACGGGAGGCTCGACGAGCGCGGCACCGGGGTGATGCCCTTCTGGCGGAGCGTGGAGCGGACCCCGAAGGCCGGGGGCCCCGGGACGCGGGAGTGGAAGCTCTGGCCCCTGGCCGAGGGGGAGACCCTCCCCGACGGGAGCGGCGGCTGGTCGGCCCTCGCCCCCATCCCCTGGTTCCGGTGGGAGGAGTTCGACGCCAACTGGGGGTTCCTCTTCGAGCTGGCGCGGGTGCGGCGCGGCGCCGACGGCTCCCGGTCCACGGACCTCCTCTTCTCCCTGATCCGGGATCGGCGCGGCCCCGCGGGGACGAGCCACCGCATCCCCCTCCTCTGGAAGGCGGAGAACGGGGACGCAGGGGCCTCCTGGTCGATTCTCGAGGGGCTCCTCGGCGGGGAGACGGCACCCGGAGGCGCTTCCTCCCTCCGGCTGCTCTGGTTCCTTAGGATCCCCGCAGGCGGAGGGGAGGCGAAGTGATCCGGTCCATCCTCGAGGGAGTGGGCGCCGCCGCCCTGGGCATGGTCCAGGGCGCGGGCTACTCCACGGACCTCCTCGGCAAGGTCCTCCGGCGGGTCTTCAACCCGCGCCGCCCCGGCCGGGAGTTCCGGGCCCTCGTCCTCCAGATGTACGACCACGGCGTGAAGGCCATCCCCGTGGTGACGCTCGTGGCCGTCTTCACGGGGATGATCGTCTCCCTCCAGACGGGCATCGAGATCCGGGCCTACGGGCAGGAGGAGATGGTCGGGAGGATCGTGGCCGCCTCCATGGCGCGGGAGATGGGCCCCTTCATCACCGCCATCATCCTCACGGCCACGGCCGGCGCCGCCTGCGCCGCGGAGCTCGGGACCATGCGGGTCTCGGAGGAGATCGACGCCCTCGAGATGATGTCCATCGACCCCGTGCGCTTCCTCGTGGTGCCGCGGGTGCTCGCCCTCGGGATCATGTGCTTCGCGCTGGCCGTCCTGACCAACGTCTTCGGGACCATGGGCGGCGCCCTCGTGGCGAAGTCCCAGCTCGGCGTCTCCTACCGGGTCTACTTCGACGGGGCGCGGGACACGCTCTCGGGGACCTTCCTGCTGGGGGTCCTCCCCAAGGACGTGTGGACGGGGCTCCTCAAGGCCTTCGTCTTCGGCATCGTCATCGGCGTCGTCGGCTGCGCCCAGGGCCTCCTCGCGAAGGGCGGCGCCCTCGGCGTCGGCCGCGCCGTGCGCCAGTCCGTCGTGGCCTCCATCGTGCTCGTCCTCGTCCTCGGCTACTACCTGACGCGGGCCTTCTATGCCCCCTGAGACCGGGGCGGCGCCGGAGGGACGCGTCTCCATCTCCCTCCGCGGGGTCCGGAAGTCCTTCGGGGAGAAGGTCGTCCTCGACGGCCTCGACCTCGAGGTTCACAGGGGGGAGATCCTCGTCATCCTCGGCCGCTCCGGCGCCGGGAAGAGCGTCACCCTCAAGGTCGCCTGCGGCCTCATCCGCCCGGATTCCGGCGAGGTGACCGCCTTCAAGCAGGACGTCGTCGCCCTCGACGAGCGCAAGCTCCGCCGCCTCCGCTCCCGCTTCGGCTACGTCTTCCAGAACGGGGCGCTGCTGAACTGGATGACGGCGGAGGAGAACGTGGCGCTCCCTCTGGTCGAGAACGACGTCTGCCCGCCGGCGGAGGTCCCGGGCCGCGTCGCCGCGGCTCTCAAGTCCGTGGACCTTCCCGACGCCTCGGCCCTCTACCCCGACCAGATGTCCGGGGGGATGCGGAAGCGGGTCTCCCTCGCCCGGGCCCTGGTGGGCGAGCCCTGGGCGGTGCTCTACGACGAGCCCACCACGGGCCTCGACCCCATCGGGACCGCGGCCATCGACCGCCTCATCAAGGGCACCCGGGACCGCACGGGGGTCTCCTCGGTGGTGATCTCCCACGACCTCGACTCGACCTTCCGCATCGCCGACCGCGTCGCCATGCTGCACGAGGGGAGGATCCTGGCCTGCCTCCCGCCGGAGGAATTCAAGGAGTCCCCCGTGGAGGAGATCCGCCGCTTCCTCCAGGCCGACCCGAACTACGATTGACAGGAGGAGGACGCCCATGCGCAGCAACACCCGGGAGTTCATCGTCGGCATCGTGTTCTTCGCCCTCATGGGGGCTCTCGCGGTCCTCACCCTCGTGCTCTCGGCGGACGTGCTGAACGCCAGCGAGGAGGTGGTGTTCCGCTTCGAGAACGTGTCGGGGCTCGCCCCGGGGTCCGACGTCTGGATGAACGGGCTGCCCGCGGGGACCGTGAAGTCCATCGACATACAGCCCGACGGCACCCTGCTCGCCACGGCCCGCATGCGCCACCCGCTGAAGGATCTCAGCTTCGATTCCGGCGTGGCCGTCACGGTCAAGTCGAAGAGCGCGCTCGGCGGATCCGTCATCGCCGTGGAGACGGGGCAGGGGAAGGAGAAGGGGGTGGGGACGCTCCCCGAGCTCCTCGAACGCACGTGGAAGGCGCGCAAGGACGCCTTCGAGACGATCTCCGACGAGGTGGGCGGGGTCGGCATCCAGTTCAAGGACGCCCTCGACGAGGTCCGGAGCCTCGCCAGGGACGCCCGCGAGGGGAAGGGGCTGCTGGCGACCCTCATCAACGATCCTCAGGTGGCCGCCGACGTGAAGGCCGCGGCGGCGAGCCTCCGCAAGGTGACGGAGGGGGTGGAGAGGGGCGAAGGGTCCCTCGGGAAGCTCCTGAAGGACGACGGGATCCACGACGATCTGAAGGCGGCGCTGGCGGACATCCGCAACTTCACGAAGGAGATGAACGAGGGGAAGGGGCTGCTCCACCGGCTCGCCTACGACGAGAAGCTGGGCGAGGATCTCTCCGGGGCGGTGGCGGATCTCAAGGGGATCACGGCGGACGTCCGGGCGGGGAAGGGGACCATGGGGCGGCTCTTCACCGACGACGCGCTCTTCGTGGATCTGAAGGCCGCCGCGGCGGACATCTCCTCCTTCACCCGGCAGATGAACGACGGGAACGGGCTCCTCCACCGGCTCGCCTACGACGACAAGCTCGGCTCCGACGTGGAGGCGGCGGTCGCCGACATCCGGGACATGTTCGCCGACATCCGCGCCGGGAAGGGGACCCTCGGCAAGCTCATGACCGACGAGGAGCTCTACGCCGACGTGCGGGACGCCGTCCGCGCGCTCCAGCGCTCCTTCGAGGAGTCCCGCGAGAACGCCCCCATCCTGACCTTCGCCGGATTCCTGTTCAAGACGTTCTAGGGGGAACCATGGCACTCGCCAATCGCCTCGCACTCTACAAGTCCCTGGAACGCAAGCGGAAGCGTCCGCTCCTGGTCTACGTCACGAGTCCGCGCGCGAACGCCCAGGGGAGCATAGGCGGGGATGTCGTGGGTGAGTTCCTCGCCCAGCTCGAGGCGCTTCCACGGAGCGCCAAGTCCGTGGACCTCCTGATCGTGAGTCACGGTGGCGACCCGACAGTGGCATGGCGAATCGTGTCCCTGATCCGTGAGCGAGTCGATCAACTTGCGGTGCTCGTTCCGCAGGCAGCCTTCAGCGCCGCCACCTTGATCGCCCTGGGCGCCGACGAGATCGTGATGCACCCCAACGGGAACCTGGGGCCGGTGGACCCGCAGATCCACGTCCAGCGCCCTGGGGTTCCGGGGGGGCCACCGCAACAGATGAACTTCGGATCGGAGGACCTCCTCTCGTTCCTGGATTTCGCGAAGGAGAGAGCCGGCCTCTCGGATCAGGCGCCGCTCCTTGCCGCCTTCCAGTTGATCTCCAAGGAAGTCGGGGCCGTGCCCATTGGAGTCGCCGCTAGGAGCGCTCAGCTTTCGTTGGCGCTCGGAGAGCGCCTGCTCAGCATGCACGCGAAGGACGAGGCCGAGCGGCAGCGGGCCCGCACCATCGCCGAGGCGCTGAACAAGAAGTTCTTCCACCATGGGTACCCTGTGAGTCGCAAGGAAGCCCGCGAGATCGGGCTGAAAGTGGCGGCGCCGGATCGGGTTGTCGAGGGCCTGATCTGGAGGATCTGGGTTGACATGGCCACCGAGATCCAGGCACGCACTCCCTTCGAGCCGCTCGCGGTGCTGAGCGCCGATCCCGGCACCGCCGGGCTCTTCGGACCGGTGCCGCAGATCTCACTGCCGGCGAACCTGCCACCGCAGGTCGCCATGCAGCTCGTCCAGCAGATGCTCGCCGCGGCGCCTCCTCTTCCCCCGGCTCCCTTTCGCCTCACCTTTGCGCTGGTCGAGAGCTGCAGAATGGCCACACGATTCGAGATCGCAGGCCGCATCTATGGCGTCAGGCTTCCGGACCTTCAGGTCCAGATCAGCGTCATCAATGATCGGACGGGCTGGGTGGACGTACCCATGCCGCCGAGATAGGGGAAGAAGCCATGGCCGCCAACGAGGGCTGGGGTACACTCCCGGGTATGCAGTTGGACTACAGCCCGCACAGGCAGGGCACCATCGAGCGCCCGCCGTTCATCCGGTACCTGGTTCCTGCGTTCCAGGCCGCCGTGATCATCACGATTCCCGCATTCGCGGCGGGGGCGGGTGCAACGCAGTCCCACGGCGAGGTGCGGGAGACTCCCGCGAGCCCGGCCCAGGAAGGCGACAAGCAGTAGGGCCGGCCGTCGCGAGCCAGGCTCTACTCCCACGTGTCGGTTTCCCCTTCTCTCGGGCGCCGGACGAACACGCATTCTCGGGGAGCACAGTTTCCGGGTCAAAGCGAAGGGCCGAAGCCCGTCACGGTCCGACCTCGATGAGGCCCCGGAAGCCCGCATCGAACCTGCTCAGCGGACCGGGATGCCCACTTCGACGGTCTGCCCGCCTTCAAGGGTGACCTCCCCCTCCGGACCGGCACCGCCGCCGGACAGCGGGAAGCGGGCCCTCCAGAGAAGTCGTCCCGGCGCCGCAGCGATGGGTTCCTTCGAAGCCCCCTCCTTCAGCCCGGACCTGGCCACCGCGATGTCCCATACCTCTCCGTCCCGCGAAGTCCATATCCGAACCGACCCACCTGGCGGACGTTCCGCCAGGACGAAGATCACCTTCGCCGACCTCACGAGGCGGATCGTCGCCGGGACTTCCTGTCCCGAGGGAACCTCGACCGCCGCCTCCCCGATCCAGCCCAGGGCGTTCACCCGGAGGCGATGGAGTCCGGGGCGCACTCCCTCCGCCACGAAGGTCCCGTCGCCCTGGATCCATGCGCAACCGATGGCGTCGGAGGTCCGGTAGCGGGCCCACTCCGGCTCCGGGATCCCCTCCCCGGAGAGGAATTCCACCATCCGGATCCCGTCCTTCCCGAATGGCCCCTCCCCTTCCACCCTGCCCCGAATGGTCCCGTTCCTTCCAACTCCGATGCGGAGTCGCACCTCCTGGGGGCCGCCCTCCCCCACCTCGAACATCCCCAGGGCTGCAGGACGGTCGGCGACGCGCACCAGGAGACCCCACCGCCCCGGCTTGGTGCGCTCAATCTCGACCTTCCCCGCCCCGCATTTCAGCTCCCCGTAGGGGTTGAGCTGAGAGCCGAACTGGAACTGCCTCTCCCCATCCACTACCATCGCCTCCTGGGGAGAGAGTGGATTGCCCGTCTCCAGGTCGAAGACCTCGGCCACGACCCGGAAGGAGCTCTGTTCGACGCGGCGGAGGACGAACCGGACCTCACCGTCCCCGGCATGCACGATCCGGTTCCCGCCCACCACCTGCCAGGCGTCCCACGGCTCAGGAGGCATCACCACCGTCTCCCACTCCCCTTCCGTCGCGTCGGGCCAGGAGAAACGCCCCTCCGCATCGGCGGCGATGAGCATCGAACCGCCGGCGTTTCCCGTGGATCGGTAGAACTGCACCTGCGCTCCCGGCACGGGTTTCCCGTCCGTGTCCTCGAATCTCCCCGCGACAACGCAAGCGGCATGGACCACGACTTCCACCTCCGCCTCGGCTCCCGTTCGTGGCGCCTCCACCCGGACCACGGCCTTGGCCATCCCCTGGGAAGTAACCTCGAAGGTGAAGAAGGACCACTCGACGCGCAGCCCCTCGATGCGGAATCGCCCTTCCCGGTCCGTCGTCGTCGGCGGGACGTTCCACGTGTTGCCCACCCCTGCACCGGCCACGGGGGCCCCGTCGGTCGTCCGGACCACGCCCGAGACGCTCCAGGGGCGGCTCTCCGGCATGACCAGGTCCACCACGACCTCGCGCCCCCCGGGCACAGCCAGGCCGTCCTTCCACGCCAGCGCACCCTCCTTCGATCTTGCGACGAAGTCGTACCGGGCCCCGTCCTCTCCGACAGGAAGCCATGGGAACCGGGCGACACCGCTCGTGTCCGTCGGCACGGAGAGCACGCGACCGAACGCGGAGTCGGGATCTATCCACGCATCGTGGTTGGTCCCCCACCTCGCGTCAGGTCCAAGGGGTTCGAATCGGGGACTCGCCGCCACCTGCACCCCTTCAATGGGACGGCCCGCTTCGTTCCTCACCGATACCAGCGCACTCCCGGTCGGTCGCAGGCGCACCGTCACGCCGTCGGCGTCGTCCATCCCGGCAGACGCTGGAAGGGTGACCCAGCCGACGCCCCGCTCGGAGAGAGCGATGAGGGACCAGGGCATGTGGGGCGCGTACGGGCTGGGGGGGATCTTCTCGAGGAGGAAGGAGCCATCCTCCGCAGCCTGTCCTGCACGCTGCGCATGGTTCGTCCAGAACGCACCGCTTCCTCCCCCCTCGCAGAGGAAGAGGGAGGCTCCGGGAACCGGAGACGTCCCGTCCACGGCGACCACGCGTCCCGCGACACGCTTCCCGGGGTGGAGGCGCAGGTCCCCGGCCTCACCGGGGTTCCGCCCCCTCCCGGGATCCGACCATGGCTTCCTCCATGCCTGCTCCGGGTAGCCGGGTGCCGAGGCGACGATGTCGGCGAAGGACCGATCCTCGACTCCCTCGAATCGGAAGGAGCCATCGGGCGATGTCCTGTTCATCCGCTCCCGGTCCGGGATTCGAGCGTAGCGGTGGCCCAGGCGGACCTCGGCCCCCGCGATCGGTTCGCCGGATTCCGCGTCCACGACGCGGCCCGTGACGACGAGGCCTGCCCCCTGGGGCGACGGAGACCGGGGCTCCGCCTCCTCGGGAAGGGCCTGTGCGGCCGGAGCCGGGGGCATGGGGACCGCAGCCATGTGCGAGGGTGCCGGAGACTCCCCAAGCACCGTCCCGACCACGGGCGCGTCCTTCGTTCCCAGTCCCGACAGCCACCATCCCCCGGTCGCGGCCGCCACGATCACCACCGTCGCCGCAACCACCTTCGTCGCCGATGCCATGAGCACCCCTCCCGCCACGGCCCCGGACAGGGAGCCCGCTGTTCCGCTCGCACCTGAATCCCGAACCAGGGGAACCAGGGCCAGACACCATGTCGCCCTGTCGCCGTGGCTCTCCGAGTCGAACCTCTCTCTCAGCAGGGAGACGGCTCGCTTCAGGCGCGAACGGGCCGTCTCCAGAGGTACCCCCTGGCGCCGGGCGACCTCCCCGGGAGGAAGGTCCTCGAAGTACCGGAGAAGCAGCGCTCCCCGGTAGGGCTCCTCGAGTTCCAGGACCGCAGCGACGACCCTCCTGTGCTCCTCCGCTTCGGCGACGAGTTCCACGGCGGACTTCCCGGCCTCGGGACGCGCGGCGGCCGCCTCGCGAACCCGCCGACGGCTCTCGGATCGCCGGAGGTCGACCAGGTTGTGCCGCATGGCGGCGGCGAGCCAGCCGCCGAAGGAGCGCCCCGAGCGGGGCGGGCTCCGGAGCGCCTCCAGCCAGACCTCCTGCTCGAGGTCGTCCGCGAGCGCCTCATCCCGGACGAGCGCCCGCGCGACCCGCCGCACCCACTCTCTGTGGGAGACGAGCTTCTCCAGCGGGATCGCAGGTGCGGGGTCTTCCATGTTTCGAAGGACAAAGCGTAGCCGAACGCGAATCCGGTCAAGCGCCCGGCGTTTCACGCCCGTTCCGGTACGTACTGGATGGAGCCCTTGCGGCGCCGTGCTGCGGGGCCGGAGGCGCCGCGGAACTAGGCGAACCCCTCCGCCTCGAGGATCTCGCGGGTGAGAGTGGACACGGCCGGTGTGACGCCCCCGCCCCCCCGCTCCTCGAGGATCCTCCGCACCCACTTCCCGATGAGGTCGGCCTCGAGGTTCACCCGCGACCCGGGCCGGAGCGCCCCGAAGGTCGTCACCTCCAGCGTGTGGGGGATGAGGGCCACGGTGAACCCCTCGGGGTCGAGGGAGGCCACCGTGAGGGAGACCCCGTCCACGGCCACGGAGCCCTTGTGGAGGAGGTTCCGGAGCACCGCCGGCGGGGCCGCCACGGAGAGGACCCAGTCCCCGGCGACCCCGCCCGCGGAGCGCACGGTCCCGACGCCGTCCACGTGGCCCTGCACGAAGTGGCCCCCGAGCCGGTCCCCCACCCGGAGCGCCCGCTCGAGGTGGACCCGGCTCCCGGGGCGGAGGTCGCCGAGGTTGGTGAGGGAGAGCGTCTCCCGGACCGCCTCGAAGGCGCCCGCCCCCCCCGCCGGGTCACCGGTCAGGGTGAGGCAGCAGCCGTTGAGCGCGATGGAGTCCCCGGCGCGGGCGTCCGCGGCCAGGGGGCCGAGGTCCACGCGGAGCAGCGTCGCCTCCCCGCGGGGCTCGGCGGCGAGGACGGTTCCGGAGCGCTCGACGATGCCTGTGAACATGGCCCGAGGATAGGGGGGGAGGAGGGACCCCCGGTCACTTTCCCGCGGAGGACACGGGCCGGGGATGGGCCCTGAGGAGGAAACTCCCCCGCTCCACCGGGAAGTGCCCCGGAACGTAGTCCCGCGGGAGGAGGACGGGGGGCGAGCCGAACTCCCCGATGGTCCCGACGTCCTCGACGCTGCCCCATCCCCAGAGGGAGCCGTCCTCGAGGACGGCGAAGGAGCCCCACGAGGCGGCGGCGAGGTACGCCACCGGCCCGAGGTCGGGGCCGCGGACCGGGGCGGTCCGGGACTCCGCGGTCCCGTCCCCGAGCTGCCCGCTGTCGTTCCCCCCCCAGGCCCAGATCCGGCCCTCGACGTCGAGGGCGAGGTGATGGGTGTCCGACGAGACGACGGCCCGGATCGGGGGAAGGCCGACCACGCGGACGGGGTGGGCCCGGTTCGAGGCCGCCGACTCCCCCTCCTCCCCCTCCGCACCGCCCCACAGATCCCAGACCCCCCCCTCCCCGTCCAGCGCGAGGGACCACGTCACCGCCGTGCAGGGAGGGAGTCCCTCCACGCGGTACGGTACGCGGGAATCCACCGTGTCGAGCGGGTCCACGTTCCCCCAGGCCCAGACCGATCCGTCCTCCCGGAGCGCGACGTTTCCTTCCCACATGACGTCCACGTCGAGGATCCCGTCGAGCCCCTTCACCCGCACCGGCCGGCTCCGGTCCTCCGTGGTCCCGTCGCCGAGGTTCCCGTACTGGTTCGAGCCGATGGCGCGCACCGTCCCGTCCTCCATCAGGAGGACCGCGTGGTCCCACCCGCCCGCCGCCGCCGCCCGCACCGGGGGGAGGCCGCCGAGCGGCTGCGGCCAGGGATTCCCGAGCCGCTCCCCCCGCGCATTCCGGGGGGACGGGGTCATCAGGGTCCCCCAGAACCAGGCCTCCCCGCGCCCGTCCACCGCCAGCGAGAAGCCGAAGCCCGCGGCCACGGACCGCGCCCGCTCCGGCCCCGCGAGGGGGGCCGGGGAGAAGGGCACCTGCCACGTCCCGTCCCCGACCTCGCCCAGGTCGTTCTCCCCCCAGGCCCAGACGCGGCCGTCCTCCCGGATCTCGAGGATCTGGAGGTAGGCGTCCAGCGCGAGGGGCCGCGCGGGCCGGGGCGCCTCGAAGGGGATCCGGTCCCGGGCCGACCTCCCCGCCCCGTCGGCGGCCCGCACGATGCAGACGTGGGGCCCCTCCGGGGCCGGGACCGCCCGGTCGAACCAGTCCATCCGGACCGGGGTCCCGTCGAAGTCCGACTCGAGGGTCCCGGCGGGCTCGAACTCCTGGAACCGCGCACCGTCCAGGGCGGCGGACAGGACCGGCGCCCCGTCCGCGGCGAGGGCCACTCCCGCCACCCGCCCCCTCCACCGGCGGCTCGCGGCATCGGGGTGGATCGCGACGACGGGCGGGAAGGCCTCCCCCGCCCACGGGATCGGGAGCCCGGCCGCCTCGACGTCGAGGCCGAAGTATTCCCAGTCATGGGTCCATGGCCGGACCCGGACCGAGAGGCCGAGGGCGAAGACCCGGGTCCTTTCGCCGGCGGTCACCTCGACCCGCCGGATCTCGCGGGTGTCGTAGGGGTCGTATATGAGGAACTCGTCGGCGAAGAGCCCGCCGCCCCAGTCCCGGATCGTCCCCCGGATCCGGAGGTCGATGCCGCCCCCGACGCGCCGCGCCGTCGCCCGGATCGTCCGGGGCCCCTCCCGGAGAGTCGTGGGGCCCGTCGCCGGGATCTCGAGGTCGAAGGTCCCCATGCGGAATCGCACCGGGCCAGGCTCCGTGCGGGGGAGGAAGGCGCGGACGTGGAATCTCCCGCGGAGACGGCCGGCGGGGGTCTCGTGGGAGGACTCGGAGATGAGGAGGGAGGGGGCGGGGGGGGAGGGGGGGGCCCCACCGGCGTTGGCGGATCGTCCAGCGAGCAGGAGCAGGACCAGCAGCACCGAGGCAAGACCCCTTGCCGACGGTCGGAACATGGGGTGCTCCTTCCTCCGCGATGGGGATGGATCCTACAGCGGATCGTTGGCGGGGGGAAGGGGGGGGGGACAACGCACCCCCCCCCCCCCCCGGGCGGCCGGACCGCGAGCCCGCCGGCGCGGCCACGCCG
>CAYJMF010000054.1:23657-32451 GCA_964370855.1 uncultured Planctomycetota bacterium
CCGCCCGCCACGCCCCTGGAGTGCGCGGCGCCTGGGGGGGGCCCAATACCCCCCCTCCCCCCCTTCTTCCTTGCCCCGGACCCTCCCCGCGGTACATTCGCCGGTTTGCAGACGTGCCCCGTCGCGAAACGGGGCGGAGGCGGTCTTGAAGGTGGACGTCCTGACGCTGTTTCCCGCGATGGTGCAGGCGGCGCTCGACGAGAGCATCCTGCGCATCGCACGGGAGAAGGGGGCCCTCGACGCGGCCCTCTGGAACCCGCGGGACTTCACCTTCGATCGCCACCGCACCGTGGACGACCGCCCCTACGGCGGCGGACCGGGCATGGTGATGAAGCCGGACCCCGTCGTCCTCTGCGCCGAGAAGGCGCGGCAGGAGCGGGGGCAGGGACGGGTGATCGTGCTGACCCCCGCGGGAAGGCGCTTCACCCAGAAGGTGGCGCGGGAGTACGCCCTCGAGGAGCATCTCGTCCTCGTGTGCGGCCGCTACGAGGGCATCGACCAGCGCGTCGTCGAGGTCCTCGGGGCGGAGGAACTGTCCGTCGGCGACTTCGTCCTCAGCGGGGGCGAGATCGCGGCCATGGCCGTCGTCGAGGCCGTGGCGCGCCTCCTGCCCGGAGTGCTCGGGGACGAGGAGTCGACGGTGGAGGAGTCGCACGAGGACGGCGTCGGCGCAGGGCTCGTCGAGTACCCGCAGTTCACGCGGCCCCCGGAGTTCAGGGGGCTGCGGGTGCCCGACGTGCTGCTGTCCGGCGACCACGGACGCATCCGGGACTGGCGACGGGCGAGCGCCGAGGAGCGCACCCGCCGACGGGACGAGACCGACAGGCGACGCACCGCGCAGGAGGACGAACCATGAGGCGCTTGATGGACCTCGACAAGGACTTCGAGAAGAGCCCCTTCCCCCGCTTCCACGTCGGCGACACCGTGGACGTCGGCGTCAAGATCACCGAGGTGACCGAGAAGGCCGGCAAGGGCGGCAAGGGCGGCGTCGAGGAGAAGGAGAGGGTCCAGATCTTCAGCGGGACCGTCATCAAGTGCCAGGGCCACGGCGCGCGGCGCACCTTCACCGTCCGCCGCATCGTCTCCGGCGACGGCGTCGAGCGCACCTTCCCCCTCTTCTCCCCCCGCATCGCCTCCGTCGAGGTCAAGCGCCAGGGCAAGGTCCGCCGCGCCCGCCTCTACTACCTCCGCGACCGCGTGGGCAAGGCCACGAAGGTCGAGGAGCGCATGGGCGACTCCATCCGCAAGCCCGAACCCACCGAGGCCTAGCCCGTGGACGCCGGTTCCCTCGGCCGCGTCGGCGAGGACGCCGCCGCCGGGGCGATGGCGAAGCGGGGCTGGACCCTCCTCGAACGCAACGCCCGGACCCCCTCCGGCGAGATCGACCTCGTCCTGGAGAAGGGCGGGGTGATGGGGTTCGTCGAGGTGAAGGCCCGCCGATCCCGCGCCGCCGGCGCCCCCGAGGAGGCCGTGGACCGGGCCAAGGCGGAGCGCGTGGCCCGCGCCTCGGAGGAGTACCTCGCCCGCCGCCGCCTCCGGGGGGCGCGCCGCGCCCTCTTCGTCGCCGCCGTGGATCTCGACCCCGCGGGGAAGCCCGTCGGGGTGCGCATCCTGCCCATGGAAGATTGACTCCTCCCCCCGCGCCGAGGCCCCCCACCCCATGATCGCCATCGCCCCCTACCTCCACCCCGACCGCGTCGCGGATCTCGCCGCGCGGGACCGGGACGGGGCCATCGGCGAACTCTGCGAGGTCCTGCGCGGGAGCCCGGAGATGGGCGACGTCGAGTCCTTCCGCCGCGCCGTGCTCGACCGGGAGAGGGTGATGTCCACGGGCATCGGCCTCGGCATCGCCGTCCCCCACGCCAAGGTCGCCTGCGTGAAGGAGTTCCTCCTCGCCGTGGGCCGCTCCCGGGAGGGCGTCGATTTCGGCTCCCTCGACGGGAAGCCGGTCCACATCGTCGTCCTCATCGCCGGCCCCGACGAGCGGCAGTCCCGCTACCTGCAGATCCTCGCCGGCGTCACGCTGCGCCTGAAGGACGAGTCCCTCCGCCGCGCGGTGCGCGAGGCCGGCGGCCCCGCGGAGATCGTCGCCCTCCTTTCCGCGGCGGCCCCGCCGCGGTAGGGGTCCTTGCCGCTACAATCCCCCCCATGAAATTCCCCGCCCCGGCGCTCCTCTGCTTCGCCGCCCTCCTGGCCGCCCCGCCCGCCCCCGCCGCCGACGTCCCCGTCTCCGTCACCGGGGCCGACCTCCGGCCCGAGTACCGGGCCCGCCGCGCGGCCCTGGCGGCGGCGCTGCCCGAGGACTCCCTCGCCCTCCTGCCCGCGGTCCGCCCCGACGAGACGGGGCTCTTCGCGGAGCGCCAGGACGAGGACTACCTCTGGCTGACGGGCATCGAGGAGGCCGGCGGCGTGCTCCTCCTCTGGTCCCCCCCGGGCAAGGGGAAGCCCCACGGGGAACTCCTCCTCCTCCCCCCGCGCAACCCGAGGGCGGAGGGCTGGGTCGGGCCCCGCCTCTTCCCCGGGAAGGAGGCGGAGGAGGCGACGGGGATCGCCGCCACGGAGGACGTCCGCAAGGCCGTGGAGGAGGTGAAGCGCCTCCTCAAGGGGGCGAAGACGGTGATCCTCCCCCGGTCCGGCCCCGGCGCCGCGGCCGCGGAGGCCCTCTTCGGCGAGGTCCTGCGCGGGGCGAAGGCGAAGACCGACGACCTCCGCCGCTTCACCGGCGGCCTGCGCCTCGTGAAGAGCGACGAGGAGATCGCCCGCATCCGCCGCGCCTCGGAACTCTCCGCCGAGGGCCATCGCCGCGCCATGGAGAGGGCCGCCGCGGGCATGCCGGAGTACGAGGTGCAGGCCCTGCTCGAGGAGCCCTGCCGCGCCGGGGGCTGCCGGAGGCAGGCCTACGACTCCATCGTCGGGAGCGGTCCCAACTCCTGCGTCCTCCACTACGGGAGGAACCGCCGGGTGCTGGAGAAGGGGGACCTCGTCCTCGTGGACGCCGGCGGGGAGTACCTCGGCTACGCCACGGACATCACCCGCACCTGGCCCGTGGACGGCGCCTTCACGGAGGAGCAGGCGAAGGCCTACGACGCCGTGCTGGAGGCCCAGGCCGCGGGGGAGAAGGCGGCGAAGCCCGGCGCCTTCTTCCGGGACGTGGCCGAGGCCTGCGCCGGGGTGCTCAAGGCGCGGGGGTACGAGGCGGCCATCCGCCACGGCCCCTGCCACTGGGTCGGCCTCAACGTGCACGATCCCAACGGGCCCGTCCCCATCGTCCCCGGCTCCGTCTTCACCATCGAGCCCGGCGTCTACTTCGAGCACCTCGGGTGGGGCATCCGCATCGAGGACACCTACGCCGTGCGAGCGGACGGGACCCTCGACCGCCTCTCCGCGGGCGTTCCCCGGGAGCGCAAGGAAGTGGAGGAGATCCGGGCCGCGGCGAGGTAGCCCCTACCTCCCGAGGGAGCGGGCGCAGCGGAAGCCGACGGCGCCGCTCCTCTGGCCCGGGCGATCGAAGCCGCGGTTGGCGCACCGCATGAGGACGGCCATGCCGTTCCATGCGCCCCCCTTGCGGACGAGGGCGGTCTTCGCCCCGTCGTACCAGGTGGAGGTCCAGTCCCAGACCCCCCCCGCCGCGTCCAGCATCCCGTAGACGGAGACCGCCGACGGGAAGGCTCCCACGGGCTCCGGCTGCGGATGGTCGGGGCGGGACTCGCGGCACTTGGCCAGGCTCGCGTCCTCGCGCGCCCCCCAGGGGAAGGCCCGGCCGTCCACGCCGCGGGCCGCCTTCTCCCGCTCGGCCTCCGTCGGGAGCCGCCACTCGCGCCCCGTGGTCGCGCTCTTCCACGCGCAGTAGGCCACGGCGTCGTCGCAGGAGACCCCGGCCACCGCCAGGCTCGTCTCGAAGTCCTTCCCGAAGGCGGCGATGCACCGTTCCCGGGCGGCCCCCTCCACGTTGTTGGGGAGCGGCCTCCAGAGCCCGTCCTGCCCGCGCTCCATGTAGGGGCCGTCCCCCTTGGTGCCGGGCACGCGGGCCTCGGCCGCCGCCGCCCCCTCCCGCTCCTCGAGGGCGCGGAGGAATTCCGCCCAGTCCCCGAAGGTGACGGGCCGGCGCTGTATGGCGAAGTCCGGGAGGTCGAGGAGCGAGGCCTCCCGGGATTCGCGGAAGAGGAAGGGGCCCCCGGGGACGAGGACGAACTCGGGACCGATGTCGGCGTCGGTGTAGAGGCGGACCCGCCCCTTCCACTCCCGGTTCCGCGTGACGTGCACCGGGTAGCGCGCGTCGCGGAAGCCGGGGGCGGAGACGATCAGGAGGTAGGAGCCCATCTCCAGGGGGACGCCGCGGAGCGGGGCGGTGCCGAGGCTCCTCCCGCCGTCGGCCTCGAGGACACCGTCGCGGTCCTCCAGCCGGTGGAGGACCACTCCGGCCCCCGCGGGGACGGTATCCAGGTGGAGGGACCCGTCCCCCTTGAGGAAGCCCGCGAGGCGCCCCCCGTCGAAATGGCGGACCTGCTCCGCGGCGGCGGCGGCGTCGTCGTCCTCGCCCCGCGCCTCGGCCTCGACGAGCCTCCCCTTCCAGAGGTCCGCCAGCACCTCCCGGGCGGCCTCGTTCTCCTCCTCCGCGAGGAGGGCCCCCTCGAGGAGCCGCGTGGTCTCGCCGAAGGCGAGCACCGATGCCCGCCGGACCTCGCGCAGCCCCCGCTTGGCGTCCAGCAGCCCGCGCCGCTCCGGCAGCGCCATCCACGGCTTCACGCGGAGGGCCTCCGCGTCCACGCGGTCCTCGGCCTCCCGCACCTCGCGCCGGAGCCGCTCGTAGCGGACCGCCGCCTCCCGTGCGCGCTCCACCAGGACGTCGGCGTCCTTCTTCCGCCGGTCCTTCTCGAGGCGGCCGTCGAGCCATCCCCGGAGCTCCTCGGCGAGGAGGCGGGCCGTGTCGTGCCGGGCCGAGGGAAGGAGGGCCATGGCCCGCCGGCAGATCCCCGCCAGGGCCGGCGGCACCTCGCGGCGGGGGTTGCGCCTCTCCACGGGGGCGAAGGAGCCGGAGACGACGGCCCGGAGCACCTCCGCGAGCCCCCCCTCGAAGGCCGGGTGGAGGGTGAGCATCTCGTAGAGGATGCAGCCGAGGGCGTAGACGTCGCTCCGCCGGTCCATGGCCCGGATGCGCCCCTCGGCCTGCTCGGGGCTCATGTAGGGGGGCGTCCCTATGATGGTCCCGTCCACGGTGACCATCCCGGCGTCCCTGTCCGCCGTGGAGACCGGCTCCACGACCCCGTCGTCGTCCCCCCCGTCGCGGACGCGGGCGATGCCCCAGTCCATGACGTGGACCTCGCCGTAGTCCCCGAGCATGATGTTGTCGGGCTTGAGGTCGCGGTGGACGACCCCCTTCTCGTGGGCGAAGTGGACGGCCTCGGCGATGCGCTCGAGCACCGTGATCAGGCGGTGGAGGGACCACTCCCGCCGCACCTCGATGCGGCCGAGCAGGAGGTCGTGCAGGATCTCGCGGAGGGTGCGCCCCCGCACGAGCTTCATGGTGAAGTAGACCTCGCCGTCGGGCGTCATCCCGATGTCGTGGATGGGGAGGATGCCCGGATGCTCGAGCTGGGCCGTGGCCTGGGCTTCGGCCACGAACCGGAGCTGCTCCTCCCGGATCATCGCCTTGTCCGGGGCCAGGACCTTCATGGCGATCTCGCGGCGGAGGTCCCGGTCCTCGACGAGGAGCACCTGGCCCATGCCGCCCCGCCCGATGAGGGCGCGCACGCCGTACTTGTCCGCCGAGGGGGCGAAGGTGCCCGGGGCGGGGAGCGCGACCTCCTCCGTGGACCCGGGGGCCTCCCCCGCGGGGATTTCCCCGGGATGGGGGAGGGAGATGGTCCCGGCGGGGAACTCCGCGGCGTCCGCCGTCCGGTCCACGGCCGCCGGCGGGGCGACGGCCGCACCGGGCCCGACGCTCAGTGTGACGAGGACGCTGCGGCGGCCGAAGTCCCGACTCTCCACGCGCTTCCTCCTCCCGGCTCCTACCTCGCCACGGGCACGGCGACGGTGAAGGCCCCGCGGAGGTCCCCCTCCCGGTACCCGGTGGCGGCGTCGGCGGGGTACCGTTCGCGAAGGATCGCCGCCACGCCCGGGCCCACCCGCTCCTCCCCCCCGTGGCAGGGCAGGCACATCGCGACGACGGTGATGGGCTTCATCCAGCGGTACTCCCCCCCCACCACTTCTTCCCGGACCTCCGGATTCCCCGAGGCGGCCCACTCCTCGAGCACCCGCCGCTCCCACGGGTCCGGCGCGTTGGCGGGGTTGCGGGTGCGCAGCGTCGTGCGCGCCACGCGGATCCCCTCCCGCGCCGAGACCTCGGCGGCCACCTTCGCCGCCACGTCTCCGCAGACCCGCACGGCGTTCTCCGGGCCCCCCTCCTTCATGGCGAGGGCGAGCTCCTTCATGAGGGCCCCGCCGAGGGCCTTCGCGGCGGCCTCGGCGCGGGCCGCACCGTCGGCGGGAGCGGGAGGCGCGGGAGCCGGTGCCTCCGCCGACGTGCAGGAGGCGGCCAGCAGGGCGAGGACGAGGGCGGGGAATCGGTGCATGTTCACTCCCGGTCGTTTCCGAGGAGCCCGCGCCGGCGGCACACCTCGCGCGCCGCGGATCGTAGCGCCTCCCCCTCGATGCGGTCCAGCAAGCGCACCGCCCCCGGCCCCGCGGGCAGGAGGCCCCGCTCCCGGAGGACCTCCACGAGGTCCTCCAGGGCCTCGAAATACCCCCGCCCGTGGGGCGCCCCGGCGTCGCGCACGGGGAGGAAGGAGGTGAGGGTCGCCAGCGAGGCGCGGGGCTCCCGGGCCCCCGCCAGTGCGGCGATCTCGGCATCCCCCTCGAGGATGGAGGCGGCCCCCTCGGCGGAGAGCCCGCCCCGCAGGAGGAGCCGGAGCCCCTCCAGGGGGTGGGAGGTGACGGGCAGGTAGCGGGCGGCGTCGGCGGCGTGGGCGAGCTCGTGGACGAGGGCGGCGTCGAGGAAGTCCCCGAGGGCCTCCACGGGGTAGTCCCAGCGCGGGACGGCGAGGGCCGTCCGGTCCGAGAGCCGCCCCGGGAACCGGAAGGGGAGGGACTCCTCGAGGCCCGCGGGGACCTCCCGGGGGACGGCCTCGAGGACGGAGCGCACCGCGGGGTCGCGGCGGTTCCTCGAGGCCGCCCCGCTCCAGCGCGCGACCCCCTCGAGGTCGAGGAAGACGAGGTCCCCGACGGTGGCGCCGCCGAGCACCGCTCCCCCGGACTCCCGCCGCGAGGGGACGAGGAGGCCCTCCCCCGTCACCACCGTCGCGCGGAACCGCCGCCCGAGGCTCGACCACGGGGCGTCCCGGCGCAGCGCCACCACGCGGAGGAGCCGCGCCTCCACGGGCTCCCCCGAGGCCCGCCCCACGAGGAGGGCGAGGCCGTGGGCGTCGAACCACTCGCGACAGGGCCCCTCGGCCCGCACCGTCTCCGCCATCTCGCCGAGGAGGGCGTAGGAGCGCCGGGCCATGCCCTCGGTGACGTCGAGGCCGAGGGTGTCGAGGGAGAGGCGGCGGAGCGCCGCCAGGGCGCCGTCGAGCCCCTCCCCGTCCTCCCCGCCGGCGTAGCCGTGGTAGGTCCCCTTCCAGGAACGGCGGAGTTCGCCGAGGAAGCGAAGGGTGCGGGCGGTCTCCTCGACGGCGGCGGCGGCGGCGGGATCCGCGGCGGAGGGGGCGAGGGCGAGCCTCGCCTTCGCGACGAGGTGGGCCTCCCTGTGCCACCCGGTGCGCCGGCAGAGGTCGGAGAGCCGGCCGAGGGCGTCGGGATCATCGGGCCTCGCCTCGGCCCCGGCGGCGGCCCGCTCGAGGAACCAGCGCCGGACGTCGGTCTCCGAGGCGGGATCGTGGAGGAGGTCCGCGGGGGTGGCCGCCTCCTCCGCGGCGAGGGCGGCGGAGTACCGCCCCAGGGTGAAGAGGGCGAGGCGGAGATCGTCGAGGGAGGCGGTGCGGTCCTCCCCGGAGCCGGCGGCGGCCTCGAGGTCGGGGAGCGCCGCGGCGGCGTCGCCGAGGAGGAACCGGGCCCGCCCGCGGAGGTGGCGGGCCTCCGGGGTGAGGGGGGCGGCGGCCTCCAGGCGATGGAGGAGGGCCGTGGCGGCGGCCAGCTCCTCCGGGGAGGCGCCCTCCTCGAGGGCCTCCCTGAAGGCCGTGGCGAGGGGGCGGGATCCCGGCGCGAGGGCGAGGGCGGCGGCGAAGGAGGCGCGGGCCTCGGCTTCCTTCCCGGGGACGCGGAGGAGGGTCCGGGCGAGGGCCTCGTGGCCCCGGTACCACCCCGGGTCCCGGCGGACGCACTCGCGCAGGCGCTCGAGGGCGGCCTCGGGCTTCTTCGCCGCCATGGCGGCCTGGGCCTGGAGGAGGGGGACCCAGGGCTGGTCGGGATCGAGTTCGTCGGCCCTGGCCAGTTCCGACAGCGCCCCGGTGAGGTCCTTCTTCCCGAGGAGAACCTGGGCGAGGCCGAGGCGGGCCCAGACGAGGCCCGGGTCGATGTCGAGGGCCGCTCGCACGAGGGCCTCGGATCGGCTCCCATCCCCCTCGGTGCGGGCGAGGAGGTAGAGGGCGACGGGGTTCCCGGGCTCCGCCGCGAGGAACGCCTCCGTGTCGGCGCGGACCCCGGCGTCGTCGCCGGCGGCGAGGCGGGTCGCCTGCACCATCCGCAGCGTCTCCGGCGCCCGCGGCGCCAGCGCCGCGGCGGCGTGGGCGGCCTCGAGGGCCTCGCCCACGCGCTCCTCCTGGAGGAGCACCTCGGCGCGCCGCGCGAGGGCGAGGGC
>CAYJMF010000055.1:0-32058 GCA_964370855.1 uncultured Planctomycetota bacterium
AGGGCAGCCAGAGCGGAGTCGGCGCCACGGCGGGCGGCGTCGTCGGCGGCATAGCCCGCTCGACGCGCAGCGGCGGCCGCGCGGCAGTCGCGATCGGCGTCATCGGCGCCGGGGGGGGGGGGGGGGCGCGGCCGCCCCCCCCCCCCCCCCCCCGCCGGCGCCGCGGCCGCCCCCCGCCCCGCCCGCTCCTCCGCCCCCGAACGCGGAGCCGACCCCGTAGGGGCCCTCCATGGCGCTCTTCCAGGGGGCCAGCACCTTCTCCGGCGCCCCCGACAACCGCTTCTCCACGGCGGTCCGGGCGTACTGCAGGAAACGCTGCTCCGTCTTCGGACCGAGGAGGGCCGTGAACCCCGCAACGGCGGCGGCGGCCTCGTCCTCCCGCCCCGACCGGACGTGCAGGGCCGCCAGCTCCACCCCCGCCGCCGTCGCGACGTCCACCCAGTCCTCGGCCGCCGCGTCCTTGATGACGGCGTCCAGGAACTCCACGGCCTTTTCCGGCGCCGCTCCCCGGGCCTCGACGACGGCCGCCGCGAGCCGCGACAGCACGCCCACGGCCTTGCCCGACTTCCCGCCCTTGACGTGGGGCTTGAGGACGGCGGCGGCCTTCCCGAGTCCGTCGGACTCCCCGGAGACGACGGCGTCGAGGAGGATCTCCCCCGCCAGGAGGGGCGCCGAGAAGAAGGCCCCGCAGCGGCGGGCGTCGAGCCGCTCCATCAGGGCCGGTTCCACGTCCCCGGGGACGCCGGGGCGCCGGCGGCCGATCAGCTCCCGGAAGACCTCCGCGGCCTCCTGCTCGGCGAGGAGGTTCCCCGCCTTCTGTGCCTTCGCCACCGCCTCGCCGAGGAGCGCCCCCGCCTTCTCCGGATCCCCGCCCCGGTGGGCGGCGCGCGCCTCCGCGAGGAGGGGGTCCGCCGCCCTCGCGCCCGCGGGGGCGAGGGCCGCCGTCGCCGCCACGACCGCCGCCGCCATCCAGGAACCACGCATGACGTCCTCCCGGGGCTGCCGCCCCTACCGCTTCGCCTCGAAGCGCACCCGTCCCTCTTCCGTGATGCGCCACGTGCAGCCGAAACCCGCCGCGAGGCCGTCGAGGGCCTGGCCGAGCATCACGTTCCGCACCCGGATCTCGGCCGGCCGCGCCCGGTCCGCTTCCGGGGCGAACTCCACGGGAACGCCGAGATTCTCCAGGAAGGAGCCGAGATCCTCCAGGGTCATCTCCGCCCCGTTGATGCTGACCCTCTCCCCGTCGAGGCGGGCGAGGAGGTCGCGGGCCTTCCCGCTCTCCGCCGCCTTCCCCGGGAGCCGCCGCGCGATCTCCCGGGCCGCCGCTTCCGCCGGAGCGAACCAGGCGAGGCCGATCCCCCCCCGCGTCTCCGTGATCTCCCTCCCCTCCTCGAAGACCGGCTCGTGGGGGTTCCAGGCGAACCGGACGGTGGCCGGGTATTCGGTCCAGGACCGCGCGGAGCCGCGGGCGACGATGGCCACCTTGGCCCAGCCGCCGCTGCGGGTGCGGAGGAGGAAGACGTCGGCGGCGGGGATGCGGGAGTCCCCGTCGGCGCGTTTCCCGAGTTCCACGGCCCGCGGGTCGGCGCGCACCACGGCCTCGTGGATCTCCGCCGCCTCCGGCCCGCCCCGCTCCCTCTCCAGCAGGCCGTCCAGGTTCCGGATCCCCCCCGCCGCGGAGAACGTGATGGAGGAGATCCCGCCGGCGCAGGACTCGAAGTAGAGGTCCGCCTCCTCGGGCCCCGCCTCCCTCCCCCGCTCGATGGACCAGCCCTGCCGGTAGTGGAAGGAGAACTCCCCGCGGAGGACGCCGCGGGGCAGCCGGTTGAGCACCGTGGAGCCCGTGGCGGAGGAGCGCCCGAAGGGGTCCGTCGCGACGGCCTCGTACCTCGTGAAGGTGCCCTCGACGGCCCGCGGATCCACGGCGCTCCCGTCCGCCACGTCGAGGATCCGATCCTCCGTCCCTCCCCGGAGATCGACGGCACGGAAGGTGGCCACCGTGGAACCCGCCGGCCCCCCGGCCACGCGGATCGCCGCTCCCCCGCCGGCCAGGGGTTCCGCCGCGAGGGCCGGTCCCTCGGGCATGGCGTCGGCGTCGGGGCAGACCTCGTAGTCGAGCTGCACGTCCCGGGGGGCGTCCACCGGCATGGTCATCCGGCAGCGGGCGACGCCGCCGCCGCGGAGGCCCACCAGGAACCAGGCCCCCGCCATGAGCTGGGACGTCCTCCGGATCCCGTCCTCCGGCGTCCAGGGGGTGCGGAGGGCGCCGCCGCCGCCGGGCGCGGGGAGCACGTGGCGGCCCGCGGGGTCGAGGAAGGAGGCGCCGTCGCGGTTCCCCCAGAAGCTCTCGAGCTGGAGGTCCCCGGCTTTCTTCACGACCTCCTCGCGCAGGAAGTCGAAATCCGGCCGGTGGTCGTCCCCGGCACCGTGCCGCAGCCGGCAGCTCCCCCGGACGATGCCCCGCGACCGCGTCGTCCCCTGCACCGTTGCGGGTATCCCCTCATCCCCCCCGGCCGCGAGGCCGGTGATGCGGTACCCGTAGCGGACCCCCTCCTCCACGTCCCCGTCGGTGTAGGGCGGCGCCTCCACGCGGCCCGCCTCCTCGAAGGCCCCCGCGGCGCCGACCCGCCTCTCGATCCGGTAGGCGGCGTACCGGGGGTCGGTCCCGAACCGCACGTCGATGGCCCCCTCCCGGCCGACGCAGAAGGGATCCCGCGGGGGCCCGAGCACCGGCCCCTCGCCGGAGAGGCGGGTCACGAAGCGCACCACCGACTCCTTCCCCTCCCGCAGCGACTGCACCCAGGCGGTGCCCCCGCGCTCCGTGGACAACCGCACCCAGGGCGCGTCGGAGAGCCAGGGCATCAGGGCGCCCATGCCGTCGGGATCCGGCGCGCTCGGGGGGAAGAACCGGAGGGAGCCGTCCTCGAGGGTCGCCTCGGCGAGGCCGCCCGAGGGAGTCGAGGGGATGTCGAAGATCCCCCCGGCGTCGAAGTCGAGGTACTGGCCCGGCGCGAGGCCGAGGATCCCCGTCACGTAGCGGACGCGGGCGCCGGCGAGGGAGGCCTGCTCCTCCTGGATCCGCGCGCGGAGGCCCGCCCGCCCCCCGTGGCGCTCCATGGCGGAGCGCAGGGTCTTCTCCGCCTCCGCCCCGCGGCCCATCAGCCGCTCGCAGCGGGCGACGAGGAGGAGGGCGCGGCCCCGGAGGGCCTCGGCGGCGGCGGGGTCGTCGGCGACGGCCCGGAGGATCGGCAGGGCGTCGGCGGGCCGGTGCTCGACCTCCAGGGCCTGCCATGCCTCCCAGTAGCGATCCTCGGCCCCGTCGCCCGCGGGCTCTTCGGGCCCGGCGGGGGCCCCCGGCGCGGGGGCCGACGGGCCGTCCCCGCCGCACCCGGCCAGCGCCGCCGCTCCCGCCAACAGGATCCCCGCCGCCGTCCCTCTCATGGTCCGCTCCTCGCTCACGCGCGACGCGCCGAGGATGCCCGACCCGGCCCGGGAGGGGGGTGACGAAGTTGCAACGATCCCGTCACGGGTCGAGGCGGTAGCCGATCCCGTGGACGGTGACGAGATGGCGGGGCCTCGCCGGGTCCTTCTCGATCTTCCGGCGCAGGCGCGCGACGTGGGTGTCCAGGGTGCGGGTGCCGCCGGGGTCGGCGCCCCAGAGCGCGCGGAGCAGCGCCTCCCGCTCCACGGGGACCCCGGGGAAGCGGTGGAGTTCGCGGAGGATTCCCGCCTCCGTCGGCGTGAGGGCCGTGGACACCCTCCCCTTCACCCATGCGAGCCGGTCGAGGTGGACCGTCCCCTCCCCGAGCCGGAAGGAGCGGGCCCCGGCGCCCCCCTCGCCGAGGCGGGTCCGGATGCGGGCCAGCAGCTCCCCCACGCCGAAGGGCTTCGTCACGTAGTCGTCGGCGCCGAGGTCGAGGCCGCGGATCTTGTCCGTCTCCGCGTCCAGGGCGGACAGCACGATGACGGGGACGCGGTCGCCGCCGCCGCGCACGCTCCGCAGGAACCCGAAGCCGTCGAGCCCCGGCAGCATGAGGTCGAGGATGACGAGGTCGGGCCGCGCCTCCTTCGCCAGCGCCGCCCCCTCGGCGCCGCCCCCCGCGCGCAGCACCCGGTACCCGGCCCGCTCGAGGTTGTAGGCCAGCCCCTCGGCCAGGGCGCGGTCGTCCTCAACGACGAGGATGGTCGGCATCGGCCGCCTCCCGGAGCCGCATCTCGAACCGGGCGCCCCCGCCCCGCGGCTCCGCGGCGATCACGGTCCCGCCCCCGACCTCGAGGCAGCGGCGGGCGAGGGCGAGCCCGAGGCCCGTGCCCTCGACGCTGCGCGTCCTCTCGTCGCCGAGCCGCAGGAAGGGCTCGAAGACGGATTCCCGCGCCTCCCGGGGGATGCCCGGCCCCTCGTCCTCGACGGCGACGAGGACCGCCCCCGGCTCCGCCCCGAGGATCACCCGCACCGTCCCCCTCCCGGCGAACTTGACGGCGTTGTCCACGACGGCGCCGAGGGCCCGCCGGAACAGGGTCGGCTCGCCCGCCGCCCGCGGAAGATCCGCGCCGCCCTCCACCTCGATGCGCATCCCGCGCGCCGCCGCCGCCGGCTCCCGTTCGACGACCGCCGCCCGCACCTCCGCGACGGGGTCGAAGGAGGCGGGGCCGCCGCCCACCTCGCGGCGACCCGAGGCCACGTCGAGGACGTCCTGCACCCGGGCCTGGAGCTTCAGGGCCTCCCCGGCGATGGTCCCCGCGAAGCCGGCCACCCGGGCGGGATCCGCCGCGCCGTGGGCGGAGAGGGTCTCGGCGTAGAGGAGGATGTTGGCGAGGGGCGTCTTCAACTCGTGGGTGACGGCGCAGACGAAGGCGTCGCGGCGGCCCTCCAGCCGGGCGCGGCCCCGGGCGAGGACGAGGAGCCCGCCCGCCGCCGCGAGGAGCACCGCCGCCCCGCCCGCCGCGGGGAGGAGGAGGCGGCGCGTCGCCTCCGCGGAGGCGGTCCCGGCGGCGGCGAGGGCCGCCGCCGAGGGGCGGAGGTCGAGACCCGCGGGGAAGGGGGGAGGCAGGCGGACCGCGCCCCCGCCTCCCCCGCGCTCGAAGAGCCCCTCCGCCGCCCCGGGCAGCAGGGCGCGCAGAATCCCGTCCAGGGGGGCGAGGGCCACGCGCACCTCGTCCCCCGCCGGCCCGAGGGACCATGCGGCACGTGCGGGGCCGGCGGCGACGAGGGATCGCGGATCCTCGGCGTCCCCGAGGGAGGCGGCGGCGGCGAGGGCGGCCACGCCGTCGGGAGCGCCCCCGAGGCGGGCGTGGAGCGCCACCCTCTCGGCGGGCGCCGCGCCGAAGTAGCGGCCGGACTCGATGTCCGCGGCCAGGCGGTCCGCCGCGGCGCCCCCCTCGCGCGCCGCCTCCGCGAAGGCGGCGAGGAGGAGCTCCCGGTCCGGGGCCCCCTCGAGGGCGCGCAGCCGGGAGAGCGCCTCCGCCGCGGCCCCGGCGTCCCCCGCGGTCCGGGCGAGGCGGGCGAGGTGGCGCAGCCCCTCCGCGAGGAGGGCCGGGGGGAGATCCTCCGCCACGGCGGCGGCGTAGGCGACGCGGGCCGCCGTCGGGTCCCCCGCCTCCACCTCGAGCCGCTCCGCCTCGGCGAAGGGGCGGGCATCGGCGGGCGCGGGGGGATCGGGGCGGAAGCGCGCCGCCCCGGTCTCGAGGGGGAAGGGGACCCCGGAGAAGACCCCGCCGCGGGTGGCCTCGACGACGGCGCGGAGGGTCCCCGCCGCGGCGGCGGCCTCCCCCTCGAGGCGGACGGCAAGCGCCCGGCGCGCCTCGCCGGCGGCCTCCCGGCCCGCGGCGCGGGCGCCGCGGGCGCCGAACCAGAGGATCCCGCCTGCGGCCGCGGCCAGCGCGGCGGCGGCGGCCCAGGAGGCGGCGGGGATGCGGCCGGGTGCGCCTCGGACCATCCCCGGAGCCTACCCGATGGAGGGGGGCCGCGGCCTCACTCCGGGAAGGCGAACCCCTTCCGCGCCCCCTGCGCGCGGAGGGCCTTCCCGACCTCGAGGTCGAAGGCGGACTTCCCGGCGGCGGCGGACTTCGCCGCGGCGGCCTTGAGGAATTCGGCCCTCTTTGCTTGCAAATCAGAGAGTTCCTTGCGGAATTCCTCGCGTTCCTTCACCAGGACCGCGATGCGCGCCTTCAGCTCCTCCGGGGAGAGCTTCCGGAGCTCCTCCGGCAGCTTGTCCTTCTCGAGCTCCTCCACCTTCAGCTTCCCCGCGGCCAGGAGGCCGACCAGGTCGGTGGCCTCGTCGAGGGTCTCCCCCCGGGCCAGCACTCCCCACCGGTCCGCGGACACCGAGGAGGGCGCCGCCGCCGCTCCCATGCCCCGGGGGGACGGGAAGCGTCCGCGGCGGCTCCTTCCCTCCGGGCACCCCAAGTCGGGGAGCCTCCCGGCCTCCGCGCCGCCAGCGGGAGCGGAAGGGCGCTTGCAGGAACAGCCCGAGCCTCCGCTAAAGGCCAACGACGGTCCCTCCTCACGCCCCCCGAGGCGCTCGACGGCCCGGCAGGTCGCCAGCCTGCGGCCTGGCGCTGGACCCGGGGTCGATTCGAAGGGTCCAGTGGATGCGGCTTCATCGGGAAGGCTCACCACCGGGCCCACCGGGGAGCGGCCACCCGTGAACGCTCACCGGCAACTGCGCCTCCGGGTCCGACACCTCGACCGTCGCACGGAGCCACTTCCACCGCAGGAAGAACACCGCAATCGCCTGGCGCCCCGCGCCGGGCAACAGCCGATCCCCGATGGCGACCCATGTCTTCCCGTCCTCGGACTCTTCCATCCAGCAGGTCGCGCCGGCCCATGTGCGGTTGCAGTCCAGCCCCGCCCACGCCGAGATCCTCATTCCCCCGATTCCCCGGACATCCACGGGGGCGGACGGAAACGGCCCGGGACCGCGATGAACAGTGCCGTACAGGAAGAAGTCGATCCGGGTCGTCCACCCGCGAGGAGCCTTCGTTCCGGCTCCCGCTGCTCCACCCGGCACCGGAAGGGTCGCCGGGGCAGGTCGGCCAGGACTCGCTCCCACCAGGTCGATCATCGGTTGGTACTTCAGGGCCGGCGGGTCCCCGGCCCCATCCGGCGGGGGGTCCGTCCATGCCTGCTCGACGTGGACGCTGGATCCCACGCCGCACGCCACGATGACCTTCCTTGCGGCTTCCGTGCGGTCCAAGAGCGCCCGGATCCGCTTCGCCGCCTCCCGCGCCCGGTCGTCCACGGTCGCATCGCCGAGGAGCAGGTCCAGTTCCCCGAGGACGGCGTCGCCCGGAACCTCCGCCATCAACTCGTTTGGGTGCGAGTGCCGAAGCGACGCGAGCCACCGGCATCCGAAACGCTCCGCCTCCTGCACGAGATACACGTGTTCGGCGGCAGGAACCTCCACCCGGGGCCCGACGCAGCCGACGACCTCCCCGACATGGAAGTGGAAACCGCCAAACATCGGCTCGACCCGCTTCTCCTTCACGAACCACCTCTCCTTTCTCAGGCGACTTCACGAATATGTCTGCCAACTCGCCACCAAGCGCCTCGCCGTTTCCTGGATCGGCGCCGCCAGCGCACGTGGCCACCTCCACAAGGACAAGGGCAATCGATCCTCGACTTCTTGGAGGAGAGCATCCGGGCGTGGCTCTGCGGGCAGCCTCATCCGTCTCTTCTCCCTGCCCGCGCGAACTAGGTCTCCTCGGTCGCCATCCTCAAGCCTCGACGTAGCTCGGACTGATGGCAGCCCGCTGCACTCGCTTGTCCCCCTGAAGCGCTTGGACGAGCGCGTCGGCAAACTCGCGCACCTCGGCGGAGTAGTCACGCCCCGTGACCCATCCCAGCAGACCGCGTCGTCGCTCGATGCGTAGATTGCCGATGCCCGACATGAAGTACAGGAACAGGCGGAACCGCCGGTCTCCTTGGTCCACGTGCATCCACCAATAGCCGGAGTACTCGAAACCGATCCCGGCGACACGGGCTCCATGCCTCTCCAAGCACGGCACCAGCAGATCGACAAGCCACCGTCCGCCGGGCACTACGGCATGTCCGGCCTCGCTCGAGACAGTGTCATCGGGGACATTCGCCCAGCAGGTGACCCAAGCACCAGCGCCCTTCGAATCCGAGGGAGCACCTTGACTCATCGTGGGGTCTCCGAGTCCTGCGTGGTCGCCGAGTCCGGCGGGGACTGCGTAGCCTTGTAGATCCAGTAGCTAGCACCGGCTGCGGCACCCGTCGCCTTGACGGCGATAGGCGTCCCGTACCAGGCACTACCGAGAGCTCCGAACCTCTCTGCGCCGACCTTCAACCCCGACCAACGCAGTTGACTGCGGAGCCCGAACGAGGCTCCGTAGAAGTGGCTGTCGACGCCGAAGTGAAGCTCGAACATCTCCCCGTACGAAATGCCTCTCGGCATGAGAACCGTGAAAGGCGAGTCGAGAGCTCGCTCGGGGATGCCAACAGCGCGAAGGGCTCGCCGAGGCAGGAAGTGCTCTCCCATGCCCTTGTATGGCTTGGCCAGGGCTTCGGCAACCTCCCGGGTGTACCCCTTCGCCACGTACCGCTCTACGAGGACCGCCTGCCTCGCCGGATTCGCCGCGTTGGGATAGATGCCGAAGAACTTGCCGACACGCTCCGCCGACGAGACTCCAGCCTCCCCCCCGTGAACTCCGACCCGAACCCTTGCGAGGATTCTAGCCGCTCCCCTTCTGGCAAGTACCCCGACCTTGGGAGCGGCGCCCAGAGCTACAAACACTGCGGCGTCTCGCAGGTGTCCTTTAACATCCTCTCGCTCCTGAAGAGCTTTTACGTATTCGGATGGGAGTTGTGTCGACCCCAACTGCACATTCCTATTATACTGCTTCCAGTGATCATGCCTTCTCTTTAGAATTGTCCTTGCGGCACTCTCTCTGTCAAGGTGCTCCCCCCCCTCCCGCATCCGGGTCATTGATTCGGGGAAGGCGCGCTTCAGCTTCACCTCATCACTGACGTAGTCCAATGCAGCCATACTGGGAATCGAGTAGCCCCTCATGGCGGCCGCTTCTTCAACAGAAAGCGACGTCATCACTGGTCCAGGGCCGTACGCCACGGGTGGGCCGCCTGCCAATTCGCGCTCAAGGCTTCTCAAGTGAATGATTACCGCAGGGCCCTGGTCCACCGGGAACGGGAAATCACGAAGGGTCTGGGAGACAACTTCCCATGGGAAGAGCTCCCTCATGCTCCGCGCGTACTCCTCTGGATCCACGACCTCATTGGCGATACCGGGAATGACGTCACGCCTGGCTAGGAATGCCACCTGCGGGAGCGTGATCTCACCCTTGAGGCCGACTGGCCTTCCATTGATATCCCGCTTCACAACGCTATCCGGAATGACGAAGCTATACCCTCCACTCAGGGGGATGACGAAAGTCTGCTCTTGCAGGCCTTGGACAACGCGAGAGCGTGTCCAGTCGATTTCCACATCCACGGTTCCGCCTGTGTCGCCTCGCTTCTCCCATTCGTTTTTGAAGTCGTTATCACGCCGCGCCCATTTCTTGTAGTCGCGATAGAAATAGCGCAGTGGAGAAACCGCGGCCAACACTCGGTTGGCATCTCGCCCCGTGAATCCCGTGGTCGGTTCAAATCCACTATCGTTCAACCCGCCTTGTTCCGGGGAACCGAGCCCGAAGTCGGGGGCCATTTCGGCCTCACGCTGCCTCCACTCGCGCAGTCCCTCATCAACCAGGCGTTTCAATTCCTCCCGACCCTCTTTCTCCGCCTCCTTCAAGGCCCATGACTCGTCACCTGGTTCTTCCAAACTCGCCTCGTCGCTTCCACCAGCCCAGGCACCCTCCAGAGGAGCATCTGGTACTGGCATCGCGGTATCTGGAGGCTCCCATGAGCCCATTGCTCCAGACGGCCGTGCGGGGTATCCTGCGTCGCACGGGGCAAGTGGTGGCGGAGGTGCGAGGCCCTTCCCCTTCCCAGGGATGGGCACGGTAACCCAACCGCAATAGATGCATACCTCCTCGGGTTCAAGGCACTTCGGGCACAAATCCCCTCCGCATCTGGCACCTTCTCCGCAACCCATCCCAGTGTCAACCGGACTGTCCTCGGAAGGTTCTCCGACAAACAATGTCGGCTCGGTGACAACAGGACGTGAAGGCGGTGGAGGAACGACGGGTGGCTGACCGGCAGCAGGAGCCTCAGGCGGCGGGGGAGGGGGATTCTCCACCTCATCGACCACCTTCTCGAGGTTCTCCGTTGCATCCTTCGCTTCCTTCTCCCGTTTCTCGACCTCCTTGGCCCAGTGCTCCTTGGCCCTGGAATCCCCGGATCGCGCCGCGTATTTCAGGTTCCGCTGGGCCCTCTTGAGCGCCTTGTTCTTGGCCTTCGCCTCTCTCCGCGCCTGCCTGGCTCTCGCCACTCTCTGTGCTCGTGATTTGTCGGTACGCCGCCGCGCATAGTCGGCCCTCGCCTTTTCCGCCGCCTCCTTTGCAGCATCTGCGGCCTCACGCGCTGCAATCGCCTCCTCCCTGGCCTTCTTGTACTGCTCCATCTTCTCGACGGTGTCTGCCCCGCCCTCCGCCTCCCGCACGGCATTCCAAGCTGCTTCCGTCCGGCCTTCCGCTTCCTTGCCCATCCGCGACGCGACGGCCGCATTGTTCTCAGCCCGCTCGGCGACCTTCCTGGTCTCATGGAGGACGGCCCCACGAACCTCCCTCCAATTGTCTTCGCCCCTTGGTGCCCTGGACGAATTGGCCAGCCTCGCGCTCGCCGACGTGATCCTGTCACGATTGGCGACTATGCTCCCCCCCGCCAAGTATGCCTGAAGGGCGAATCCCATATCTGCTTCAGAGGCCGCCCCCCCCGACCAGCGCAGGATCTTCCGCTGGAACCGCTCCGCGGCTTTCATCTCATGACCGAGACCGAAGCGCACGTAGTAATCCGCCTGGCGCAGTGCTTCTGCTCTTGCCAACTTCGCCAGGCGATCCGGGTCGGCACCTCCCTTGGAACGCACATAGGCGTCAATCCTCGGGTTCAGCACCGCCCCCGCGACCGGGCTGTCCACCAGCAGGATCCGTTTGGACAGTCTATTCCTTTTTTCCTCCAGGTCGACTGCCGCCGCTACCAAGGCCCTCTGCGCTCGTTCGAGTCTCTCCTGGGCACCGACATCCCCTGCCAAGGCTGCTTCGATTTCCCCCGCAATCGTCATGTTCAAGTTCTCTCGAGCCTTCTCGAGCGTCCTGATGGCGTCGGGAATCGCCATTGTCGCAAGGTACTGGACTTCGCGCTTGGTTTCGATGATGGTTCGGTACGCAGACACTGCACCTGCGAAAGTCCCGTCGCTCCTGCCACGGGGAATGCCAAGCTTGCCCCTGATGGACTGCCCCACCGGAGAACGGCCCGACAGTCCGGGCATTCCAAGGGCCAGTCCACCGGCTCCACCCTTCGGTACCACTCCCGATGAAAGGACGTCGCGGGAGGAGTACCCGGACATGGCAGGTGTACCCTCCCACGGAACTCCTCCCTTCAATGCCAAGCTTCCGACCTTGAGCTGCATCTGCCGCCTGAGAGGGTCCGACGAACGCCCGGAGTCGGCATCCGTGGCTGCCATCATCACTTTCGGGAAGTCCGGGGCGAATCCTCCATCGAGCGACTCGAGCACCCCGTAAGGGGCGATGGAGGCCGCCACGAACGCACTTGATGGCTCGTGAATCGGGCGTCCGTGGGGGGGCGAGATGGGAGCACCCCTGACGCCTGCATCGTCAGGGTCCGGTGTCATCGGCCCCTGCGGAGGGAAGACTGGACTTGAGTCTCGCTCTTTCCAGATCCCGGAGGCTCTAACCCCGTCTTCGCGCCATGGGGCCGGGTCGGGTGCACTCCCCGCGCCGACCCCGAGGTCAATTCCGCCCCCCAGGGAACCGGCATGAAGAGGAAAAACCGCCCTTGCTGGAGCACGCTTGAGAACCATCAGCCCACCCCGTGGCAGGGAGTCGTCGGGACGTACGCTGGCGGAAGGGAGATGAGCCCCGTGCGTGGAGTCCGCCCTCAGGGGAGCATCCGGCGTTCTCCATGAAGCCGCCGGGATGAACTCCTGGTCCCGACGGTCAGCTTGGTCAACTTCCTGGGCGGGAGTTCCGTAGAGTCCGGACTGACTTGACTCGAATCGCGATTCAACGGCAGACACGGCTCCTTCGCTGAGTCGATCCAGACCATTCCCCCTGAAGGCCCCGGACTCCGATGGCACTGGGCGCAGGTTTGGAAATCCGACCGCGAACCCCGTCGGGGCCTTCTTCGGGTCTTGCCACCATTTCGCCCCAAACTCCACGTGGGCTCCAGGCATCGCCCCTTGAACCCCAAAAGCCTGCCCGCTCGTCACCCCGGATTGCGATGATGTCCGGATTCCGGGAACACCTGCTCCGACGGTACCCGGCACGTTCGGTCGAATTTGCGTAGCGTTGACGGGGGGCCCGAAGTACCAGTTGACCCCCGCGGGCTGGAAGGCCATCCTCGGTGCGCAGACGCAGGCACACAGGCAGAGAGCCGAAGGGGAGGGCGCGCCAAGGGACTCCGGTTTGACGGTCGCCTGGGGCTTGGCGGATGGCATGCCAGCCCCTGCGACGGGAACTCCGGGAACTGTCGCCCTTCCGGAGTCGTCAGGAAGTACCGCGACGGCCGCGCTCTGGATCGGCTCGAGTCCCCTCCCCGCATCAGTCGCACCCTTGCCGGGTCGGCCTCCATCAGTGGAACTGGTAGCCCCCTTTAGGGGTTCCGTTCCGGGGCCAACGGCGGAGGAGGAATCGGCGGACTGCTTCCGACAATCAGCGCAACACCCACCGCCGGATCCGCCGCTGCATCCCATCGGCCGAACTCCTCCCTTTCGGTAGTGCGCCCCTTGGGCGGGGACTCAAGCCTGACCAACCAACCAGCCGCCGCCGGAGCGAAGGGCCCCTGCCTAGCTGAGGCGGTCCTCGAGGAAGCCAACGGCCCAGCAGCTCACGGCGTTGTCGGCGTTACCGAGTTCGGCCCGGATGCGGAACCACCGCTTCGTGAGGGTCGCGGTGTACTGGGCCTCGTTGCCGGCGCTCGGAGCCTGGCCGCTCCCGCTCGTGCCACTGCAGGTGGTCCACGTGACCTGGTCCGTCGATTCGTCGAAATAGAACTTCACTCCGGGGGTCCCAGTCCCGATGAGCGCTCCGCGCCAGACGTTCACGATGGCGCTCGAGAAGTTGGTCACGTCCATCCCGACGGTCACGAAGACGCTGTCTCCCACGAGCGTCGTGAATCGCGGGAACATGACGAGGGGAACGAGTTCGCCGGCCATTGGATACCTCCGTGCGAGATCTAGGGTTGGACCCCGGGTAGTTTGATCCCCGAATGGCCAGGGGCCCAAGCCCTTCGGGGGGAATGGTTCCTCATTCGTTGCTCTCTGCGCCCGGGATTCTCCTCTCAAGACTTCCCGCAATCCATGCCGTAATTGCCGCCAAGTTGTCGTCGCTGGGGTTCGTCTTGGCCTGTAGCACCACCTTCACACGAAGGTAACGCCTCGCCAAGGTGAGAGTGGCGAAGCTGGAAGCGCCAGGAGTTCCTCCGGACCAGAGTGACACCCAGGCGGAGTCAGCCAATTGGGCTTCGAATGCCTCCTCAATGGTGACCGTCACATGCGGACGCTGGGAGGCCTGTCCCGATCCCGGATCGAAGGCCAGAGGACCCAACCAGATCTGGATGCGGGCGGTGGCATATTCGGAGACTTCCAATGGAACGGTGATGTAGGTACCGGGGGCCATGAAACTCGTGAACCGAGGGACCAGAACCAACGGGACGAGTTCACCTATCACTCTTGCACCTCCCGATATACACGCTAGGCCTCCCGGTGGTAGACGAGCGCCGCAACATCGCTGGTACCGCCGGGGCAATACATCGTCACGACGGCCCCGGGAGATTTGCAGCAGAACGGATCGCTGAACTTCTCGCCCTGGGAAAGGACGAAATCCGTCGCCACTGGATCCTCTCCGTCGAACCTGAAATGGACCGGATTGGCCCCGACCACGCAGATTACATAGGCTTCCCTGTCCGCGTCGGCGGAGAGCAGGGTCGCCGCCGTTCCCGATGCCTGTGCCGTGACATGGGTAACGGTGCATGCCTTGCAAGAGGAGACCGTATGGAGATTCCCATCCGTCACCCCTGCCGCGCCCCCTCCGCCTCCCATTCCATCCTGGATGATCGAGATTGACACCGGCGTCCCCCTGGTTCCCGTTGTTAGGACCTCAATCCTCCGACCCGGCCCTGCGCCGCGGCAGGAACGCGCCCACCCCCCAAACCGTGATGCAAGGGTAGAGTCCCGTCGTTGAAACAGTGGCCTTCAACCTCACCCACTCGAACTTCAGGCTCCTGGCGACCGTCACCTCGGTCTCCGCGGCGCTGGGCGTGAAGGAGGAGTCGATATCGTTCCAGTCCACCAAGTCGGTGGACTCCTGCATCTGGAACTCGACCTCAGCCTCTGGATCGCCGAGACCATGGGATTTCCAGACGGTAATCAGGGCGGCGGAGAATGCGCGGACATTCAGAGGGGGAGTAAGGAAGTCCGTCTCCCCTGACAACCCCGTGAACCGGGGAAGGAGCACCATCCGAACCACCGGCGGCGGCATGAGTTCGCCTCCTCCTAGGTCACCACTCGAACTCCCGTCTTCGTGTCGTAGATTACCGCGCGATTCGGCGAAAGTCAACTCGAGGGGGCCAACTCCTTTCGGGTTGGCATTCTAGGCCCGCCGATTCAGCTTCGCTCCGGGAGGCAGGCAATTCCTCCTAACCCCTTGGGTATTGACGGGATGAGATGGGGCCCTCCCTGTCAGGGGTCTGCACCCAGGGGATGATTCATTCGAGTCCCGTCCTTCGGTTTGACAGGGTGCCCCCTACAGGGTAAACTCACATCAACTTCGGGACAGGACGGCGGAAGTTCCAGGGAAGGCTCCGAAGGAGGGGATGCCTACTATGGAGGGGACCCATGGAAGTCGTTGAGGCTTCGATCGTCATGTTGCCTCGCTTCACAACGCTCGTTGCCGGCGCCAGTTCAACGGGCTTCACGACCCTGCCGCTGGATGTTTCGAGGTTCAGCGGAGCCCAGTTCCAGTTCTGGCGCAATCCTGGACCCGGGTCGCTCTCCGTCTACCTGGAGGAGTCCCTGGACTCCCAGACCTGGGCCCTGGGGGCCTATGCCCCGAAAGAGTATGTTGTGGAGGCGGACCAGGTTCGGTTCTTCAGTTACAGCTTTCTCATGCGGTGGTTCCGGTTGCGCGTCGTGCTCGGGGCCAACAGCATGATCACCTGTTGGGCGGAGGGACTGCTCAGGGGGGGCGGTCCCGGGGGGCCCTGGGGCGGTGGATTGGCTCCGGGTCGCGAGGCCTCAGGTGATGGCAGCACGGTGGGAACTGCCGGTGGCCCCATCACTCCGCCCATCCCGGATCCCATGTCTCGTGTGGACTGGACGAAGACGGGGAAGCCGAAGACCCCGGGGAGTTTCCCGGGCATCGAAGTTCCCCAGTCTCCCTCGATGTACGAGATCATGCTCAATCAACTGGGCAAGAAGTAGTCCGTGGCCAAGGCAACGGAAACCCCTCGTACGCTGCTCACCTGACGGAGACGCTCTCATGCGAATCGCGAGTGCGCTGACCCTGGTCTTGCTCCTTTCCCCCCCCGCAGTTGCGGAGAGGGCGGGGACCCCGAGCCGCACGACGGCGTCCCCGGAGCCCGTCACTCAGGGCATGCGCCGGGGCGCCCCACTCGCCGACGCGATTCCCGTGCACTTCGAGCCCAACAGGGGGCAGGCCGCGGACGGCGTCACCTGCCTCTCCCACCCCCGGTTCGGCCTGTTCACCCTCTCCGGGACCGGTGCGTCCTTCACCACGGCCACGGACGTCGACGAGGTCCTCCGGATGGGCGTGCGCGGGGCCGCCCCCGTCACACCGGCGTTCGAGGGGATCGTGCCCGCGGTCAGCCACTACATCGGGGGGAGCGATTCCTCCCTCTGGAGAACCCGCGTCCCCCGGTTCTCCCGGGTGGTCCTCCCCCGCGTCCTTCCAGGGATTGACCTCGCGTGGCTCTCGTCCGGGGACCGCCTCGGCTACGAGTTCCGGCTGGACGCCGGGGCGGATCCCGACAGCATCGAGATCGACTTCTCCGGCCACGGGGGACTCTCCATCGCCGGGGACGGGAGCCTCCTCGTCCGCACGGAGGGGGGGATCCTCCGCCAGTCCCGCCCCGTCGCCTTCCAGCGGGTGGACGGCAGGCGCAGGGAGGTCGGCGCCGCCTTCGAGATCCGCGGCGTCGGCCGGGTCGGGTTCCGCATCGGGGCCCGCGACCGGGCCCTTCCCCTGGTCATCGACCCGTGGATCGACTACTCGACCTACCTGGGCTCCCCCTTGGATTCCGAGGACCAGCTCGCGATGGCCGTGGACGGCGACGGAGCCGTCTTCGTCGCGGGCCGCGCCGTGTCCGGGAACTCCGTCTCCCCCGGCTCCCCCGCGCGGACCTTCGAGGGGGGCGGTTCCGACGTGTTCCTCGTCCGGCTCGAGGCGGACGGGAGCGGCATCGATTTCGCGACCTACTTCGGCGGGAGCGGGGCGGACCAGTGCGCCTCCCTCGCCCTCGACGGGAGCGGCCGCCCGGTCATCGCCGGCATGACGACCTCCTCGAACCTTCCCCTCCAGTCCCCCTTCCAGTCCACCCTCATCGGCGGCGTCGACGCCTTCTTCGCGAAGTTCACCCTCGACGGCGGCGGCCTCGTCTTCTCCACCTACCTCGGGGCCTCCGCCGAGACGTGGATCCTCGGGCTCGAACTCGACTCCTCCGATGACATCTACGCCCTCGCCGCCGAGGCGCCCTCCTCGTTCCCCCTGAAGAACGCCCTCTTCCCGACCAGGGGGACGACCGCCGCGGGCCTCCTCAAGATGGAGGGGGACGGCTCCGCCCTCGTCTACTCGACCTACATCGGGGGCACCACGGGAGTCCAGAGCGGCGTGGACCTGGCGGTGGACGACGAGGGAGCGGCCTACGTCCTCGGCGCATTCCAGTCGGGCGCCCTTCCCACCAGGAACGCCTACCTCTCCTCGCCCCCGGGGGGAGGCGACCACTTCCTCTTGAAGGTGAACCCGGCGGGAGACGACTACGAGTTCTGCACCTACTTCGGGGGAAGCGGGCTCGATCAATCCGGGGCCATCCTCGTGGACGATTCCCGCCGGCCCTGGATCGGCGGGTACACGCTCTCCTCGAACCTCCCCACGACGGCCGGGTGCTACGACGGCACGCTCGGGGGCGGATCCGACGGATTCCTGGCGCGCTTCTCCTCCGACGGGGACACGCTGGAGTACTCCACCTTCCTCGGCTCGACGGCGAACGAGGGGATCGACGACATCGCCCTTGCGCCCGACGGGTCCCTCTACGCGACGGGGATCGCCACGGGAGCCGGCCTCGCCACGGTGGACGCCCACCAGTCCACCTACGGCGGTGGGGCCTTCGACGCCATCCTGGTCCGCCTCTCCCCCGACGGGTCGAGCCTCCTCTACAGCTCCTTCATCGGGGGCTCCGACGACGAGTACCCGACCTACCTGGCGCTGCAGGGGACCACGGCGACGGTGGTCGGGACGACGGAGTCCTCGAACCTCCCCCTCGTCGATCCCCTCGTCGGGACGTGCACGGCGGGGGTCCCCTCCCCCTTCGTCCGGCGCGTCGCCTTCGTCCCCGAGGGCCCCACGGGACTCGAGGCCGCCCTCCAGGATCTCACCGTCGCCGACATCGCGTGGGAGGACAACACCTCCGAGGAGACGTCCTACGAGCTCGAGAGGAGCACCGACGGCGGGGGGTTCGCCCTCCTCGCCGCCCTTCCTTCGGATGCCGTGGCCCACGAGGATTCCACCCTCGCGAGGGGGCACGCCTACTCCTACCGGGTGCGCGCCGTGAACGCCGACGGGGGATCCGCCTACTCCAATACCGACGTGGTCGAGTCCCCTCCCATCCCGGTCCTCCCCCCGGCCGCCCCCACGGGGCTCTCCGGTTCCCTCGAGAGTCCCTCCTCGGTCCTCCTCTCCTGGACCGACGCGAGCGGGAACGAGGAGCAGTTCCAGGTCAACCGCAGCGTCTCCGGCGGGGCCTTCTCCGTCCGGGCGTCGGTCATCGCCGGCACGACCTCCTACCTGGACACCGGCCTCCTTCCCGACAGGACCTACGCCTACAGCGTCCGCGCCGTGAACTCCATCGGGGTGTCGGCGGTCTCCGGCACCGTCTCCGTGACGACCCCGGATTCCCTCTCCATGGTTCCCTTGAAGGGGCTGATCAAGGACTCCCCGAAGTTCGGGAAGGACAAGGTGGCGCTGACGGCGACCTTCACCCCGGGGGAGGCGGCACGGGAGGAGTCCTTCGACCCCGCCCTCCACGGGTTCACCCTCCGCCTCGGCGGCGAAGAGGCTCCTTCCCAGCTTGCCATCCCGGCGGGCGACGCGGGGTGGGTCCTCAAGAAGGGGAAGTACTCGTGGAAGAGCCCCAGGGACTCCCTCACGAAGGTGAAGGTGGTCTTCGATACCGTCAAGGGGACCTTCAAGCTCACCGCCAGCCGGCTGACCCTGGCCTCCGCCCCCGCCAACCCCATCCTCCTCTGGTTCGCGTCGGGAGACGATGCGGGGCACTACGTTGCCGAATGGACGAACAGGAAGGCCGGGACCTTCACCTACGCGGCGCCCAGGTAGCTCCACCTCCGAAGGTCCCAGGAACTGGAAGCGTCAGGTGGGGAGAGGGGCGGGTTCACTCACCCGGGAAGGGGGGTGAGGCGGGCGATTCCCGTGAACACGGAGGAAGGAGCAGGGGCCGCTCCCCCTCTCCCTTGAGAGAGCAAGCCCGTACGGAACTCCTGGCCCCGGTCTCTCCCCCTCCCCCGGTCGCCGTTGCCGGCGGGGCCCCGCTCCCCGTATCCTCCACTCCCGGGAGGCGCCTCCGCTTGATCGGATCCACCATCGGACCGTTCCGCATCCACTCCGAGCTCGGCCGGGGCGGCATGGGGACGGTCTACCTCGCCGAGGCCCTCGAGACCGTGGACACGGTGGAGAAGGGGAAGCTCGTCGCTCTGAAGATCTTCCACTCCCATCTCCACGGGGACGCCGACACCGAGCGCCGGTTCCTCCAGGAGGCGGAGCTCGGTTCCCGCATCGAGAGCGAGAACGTCGTCCGGACCCTGGCCGCGGGCTCCCTGGACCTCCCGGGGCGGGGCCCCACGCGCTGGCTCGCCATGGAGGTGGTCCACGGGCAGACCCTCCGCGAGCTGCTCCGCGAGATCGGGCCCTTCCCCGAGCCCCTGGCCCTCCTCATCGCCCGGCAGGCCGCCGCGGCGCTGGCCGCCGTGCACGACGCCGGCATCGTCCACCGCGACGTGAAGCCCGAGAACCTCCTCGTCTCGGCGGACCACCGCCTCAAGCTCATGGACCTCGGCGTGGCCCGCATCCAGGAGGCCTCGCTGCGCATCTCCCACACCGGGGAGTTCCTCGGCTCCCTCCCCTACGCCGCCCCGGAGCAGTTCGACGGGGCCACGGAGGTGGACCCCCGGGCGGACATCTACTCCCTCGGCGTCGTCCTCTACGAGCTGCTCACGGGGCGCAACCCCTTCGCCGCGGCGGACCCCTTCGCCTCCATCCGCCGCCACATGGAGGTCGTCCCCGACAAGCCGGGCATGGTGAACCCGCAGATCTCCCACCTCCTCGAGGAGCTGGTGATGACCTGCCTCGAGAAGAAGCGGGAGGACCGCTTCGCCAACGCATGGGCGCTCCTCGAGGCGCTGGAGGAGGGGGCCTCCTCGCGCTGGTGGCTGGCCCGCCAGACCGTCTCCCTCAAGCCCGCGGGCCTCCGCGTCACCCGGCGCCTGCGCATCCCGCGGGAGACGGCGGTCTTCGGCCGCGACCGGGAGCTGGAGATCCTCGAGGAGGCCTTCCGCTCCGCCGCGCGGGGGAACGGCCAGGTCGTCGCCGTGGTCGGCGAGCCGGGCATCGGGAAGACCCGGCTCCTCGACGAGCTGGCGGCGCGCCTCGAGGCCGGCGAGGCCCCCTTCCAGTTCCTCCACGGCAGCACCCCCCCGGAGGGGCCCGTGCGCCCGCTCCAGCCCTTCACCGAGGCCATCGTCGAGCGCCTCGGCCAGGAGGAGCGGCTGGAGAAGTCCCTGGAGCGCCTGCTCCCGCAGATGAAGATCCTGGTGCCCGCCTTCGCGGCCTTCATCCGCGGCGCGCCGCCGCCCGCCGGGGCGGAGCCGCTGACGCGGGACTCCATGCTCACCGTCGCCGCCGAGGTCTTCCGCGCCATGGCCGCGGAGGCCCCCGTCGTCCTCGTGGTGGACGACCTGCACTTCTCCGACGAGGAGACCCGGCGCCTCTTCGCCTACCTGGCCCGGCTCGCGCAGGACCTGAGGATGCTCCTCGTCTGCACCGCGCGGCCCGAGCGCTCCCTGGCGGAGTTCCTGTCGGGCATCGAGATGCTGCCCGGGGGCAAGCGCATCAGCCTCGGCAGGCTCGGCACCAAGGAGAGCGTCGCGCTGCTCCGCGACTACTTCGGCGCCGCCAAGGCCGTGGACGAGCTGGGCCTGCGCATCCTAGAGAAGGCCGACGGGAATCCCTTCTTCATCTTCGAGATCGTGCGCGGCCTCAAGGAGAGGGGCACCCTCACCTCGCAGCCCGACGGCACCCTCGCCGCGAAGCTGGGGGTCACCGAGGTGGACGTCCCGAGCAGCATCCGCGACCTGCTCATGCTCAGGCTGGCGGAGCTCGACGAGGACGACATGGACGTGCTCCACGCGGCGGCGGTGCAGGGCTTCGAGTTCGACCCCGAGGTCGTGGCCGACTCCCTCGCGGCGGACCGCCTCCCGGTGCTGAAGCGGCTCGGCTCCCTCGAGCGGCGCCACCGCCTCGTGCGCCACCTCGGCTACCGCTACCGCTTCGACCACCACCTCGTGCGCGAGATGATCTACGAGGACCTCGGCCCCGCGCTCCGCGAGGAGTACCACCGGCTCGTGGCGGAGGCGCTCCGCCAGAGGGCCGCCCCGCCGGAGGTCGTCGCCTCCCACTTCTTCCGATCGAGCCGCCCCTCCGAGGGCCTGCCCGACCTCCTCCCCGGCATCTCCCGCCTCATGGCGGCCTTCCAGAACGAGGCCGGGGCCGCGCTCTGCCGGCTCGGCCTCGCGTCCCTCGCCGGGACGGACAGGGAGTCCGAGGCCACCCGCTTCGAGGCGATGCTCCACCTCGCGACCTTCCTCGACCGCCTCGGCCATCGCGAGGAGCAGGAGCGCTGCCTCGGCGAGGCCCGGGTCGTGATGGACCGCCTCGGCGGGACGGAGCGCTCCATCCGGCTCTTCGACTCCCTGTCGCTCCTCTACGCGAACACCGGCCGCTTCGAGGAGGCCCGCCAGGCCGCGGAGACCGCGCTCCGCACCGCCCACGAGGCCCGCGACCTCCGCGGCGAGACGCGCGCGTCGAAGAGCCTCGGCATGGTGGCGTGGAGCCTCGGCAAGCTCGACGACGCCCGCTCGCTGTACGACCGCTCCCTGGACCTCGCCCGCCAGCTCGGCGACCGGAAGGAGGAGGGGGACGCGCTCAACAACCTCGGCACCGTGGCCCAGAACACCGGGGACTACGAGGGCGCCCGCGCCTTCAACGAGGAGTCACTCGGCATCCAGCGCGAGATCGGGTACCGAAACGGCGAGGCGCGCTCCCTCAGCAACCTCGGCATCGTCGCCTACTACCTCGGCCACTACGACGAGGCGCGCGAGTTCCACGAGCAGGCCCTCCGCATCCGCCGCGAGGTGGGCGACCGCCAGGGGGAATCCAACTCCCTCAACAACCTCGGCGCCGTGGCCCACTACCTCGGGCGCTACGACGAGGCCCGCGGGTTCCACGAGCAGTCCCTCCAGATCAAGCGCCAGTCCGGGGACCGGGCCGGGGAGGCGACGGCCCTCAACAACCTCGGCAACGTGGCCTACGCGCAGGGGAACCTGGAGGAGGCGCAGAGGCTCCACTCCCGCGCCGTGGACATCCGCCGGAGCATCGGCGACGTCCGCGGGCAGGCCTATTCCGTCGCCAACCTGGGGCTCATCCTCCAGGACATGGGCAGGCTCGGGGAGGCGCGCACCAACCACGAGGAGGCCCTCAGCCTCAACCGCATCGTGGGGGACCGGGCGGGCGCCGCCATCGCGCTCAACTGCCTCGGCGCCCTGGCCACGGCGAGGGGGGACTTCGAATCGGCGGAGAAGCTCCTCGCCGAGAGCCTCGAGGCCTGCCGGGCCGTGGGCGACGCCCGCGGGGAGTCCTACTCGCTGGCCTCCCTCGCGGACCTCGCGCGACAGCGCGGGGACCGCGAAGGCGCCCTTCGCCTGGTCCAGCAGGCCATCGCACTGCGCCGCACCCTGCAATACACCCACGGGATCATGACGGCGCGCCTCCAGGAGGGGGACCTCCTCGCCGACGCCGGGCGGACCGCGGAGGCCGACGCGGCCCTGGTGGAGGCGGCGGACCTGGCGGCCCGCCTGGGTCGCCCTGGCCAGGAGGCCAACGCCCGCGCCCGCCTGGCCCAGCTCCGGCGGACGGATCCCCCCCGCACGGATCCCTCGCGCTTCTGCCCGACGGAGGAGGTCGAGATCCGGTGGATCCTCCTGCGCTGCGCCGAGGATCGCGGGGACGCCGGCGCCGCCCGCCAGAACCGCGACCGCCTGAAGGCGCTCCTCGGCGAGGCCGCCTCCTCGCTCCGCGAGGACGAGAGGGAGGCCTTCTGGTCCCGCGTCCACCCCAACCGCCTGCTGCGGGGGACGTAGGGGGGGAGGGGGGGAAGGCGGTACCCGCCCCCCCTCCTACCCGGCCCGGGCGCGGGCCGTCTTCTTGCGCCTGGCGGCGGCGCGCGGGCGCTTGGGCGGTTTCGCGGGGGCGGGGGCCGGTGCCGGGGCGGCCGCGGCGGCGGCGGCCCCGGGCGGGACGGCGGCCTCCTCCTCCCGGCGCGCGATCTCCGCCTGCACCTTCTTCTCCGCGGCCTTCTCCCTCCGCTTGACGGAGCGGATGAACTTCTCGGCCTTCGCCGCCGGGAGGGGCCGGTGCTCCTGGGCCGTCTCCACGAGGTGGCGGAACTGCCGGAAGAGCTGCTTCTCGCCGGGCTCGAGACGGCGGATGTGGACCTTCTGGAGGAGGCGCCGGGCGCCGGCGAAGTCCTTGGACTGGACCATCACCGCGGCGGCGTAGACGAAGACCCCGTCGCAGCCGCGGAGATCGTGCTCCTCGGCGAGGCGGGCCGCCTCGGCGAAGACCTTCCAGGACGCCTCCCACTCCTGGAGCTTGCCCAGGGCGAGGCCGTGGTACTTGAGGCCCTGCACCGTCGTGGAGAGGTCGGCGTCGCGCACGCGGTCGAGGACGGCGAAGGCCCTGCCGCTGCGCTCCGGCTCGTCGCGGCGGTGGTGGTACTCGAGGACGGCGCAGGCGAGCCGGGCGGCGTCGAGGTCGGCCTCGGGGTGGAGCCCCGTGGCGGCGCCCCGGTCGAGGATCCGCAGCGCGCGGGGCGCGTAGAAGCGGAACCCGAGGGGCACGGAGCGATCCCTGTAGAGGAGGGCGAGGCGCGCGAGGGAGACGCCGCGGCCGAGGCTCGAGGCCGCCGCGGAGTAGGCCTCGAGGAGGAGCCCCTCGGCACCCTCTCCCCCGAGCGCGGCCATGTCCGCCTCCGCGGCGGAGAGGAGGGCCGCGGCCACGGCGTCGGGAAGGGGGGCGGGCACGGACGCGGCCTCCCGGGCCGCCTTCAGGGCGCCCGCCGCGTCCCCCTCCCGTGCGCGCTCCGCGGCGAAGCGGGCGTGGAGCGAGGAGAGGAGGCCCGGCTGGTGGGACGCCCGGAGCGCGGCCTCGCCGGCGTCCCTGCGGTGGAGCCGGGAGAGGCGGTCGAGCGCCCTCTCCGCGGAGGCCCCCGGGGGCGGCATCACCGGCCGGGGGCGCCGGGCCCGCGTCATCAGAAGGTCCAGTCCTTGAGGAGGCGCCGCTTGAACTCGGCGAACTCGGTACCCCCCGCGGGCTTCCGGACCTCGTCCAGCATCGTCATCATCTGCCGGTTGCTGGCGTCGAGGCGCCCCGCGAGCATGCGGGCGAAGTAGATCACCATGGAGGTCGCCCCCGGGTTCCCGGCGACGAGGAGATTCTGGAACTCCTTCTTCGGCAGGAACAGGAGCCGCGTGGACTCCGCGGCCTTCGCCCCCGCCGTGTGGGGACGGTCGGAGATGAGGTCCATCTCGCCGAACACCTCGTTCTTCTCCAGCACCGCCACCTCGCGCTCGCCGCCCTTGGCGTTGCGCTTGACGATGGAGACCCTGCCCTCGAGGACGACGAAGAGCCCGTCACCGACCTCGCCCGCGAGGAGGATCGGCTCCCCCCTCGCCGCGGGGCGCTCCCTCATGATCGAGAGGAAGAGCCGCGCGTCCTCCTCCCCGAGCCCGGAGAAGGCCGGGATCCTGCGGAACTCCTCAAGCGGGATCGGGCCGGTCCCGCCGCCCGGCCCCTTCGCCGGGGGCGTCTTCGCCGGGGCCTTCGCCGCCCTTCCCTTCGCAGGCTTCCTCGTCGCCACGTTCCCTTCCCTCCGCCGGAGGCGGACTACGAGATCCCGAGCTTCGACGCCGCCGACGCCACGCGCCCGATGGCGAGGACGAAGGCCGCGGTGCGCAGGGGCACCTTCCGCGACTCCGCGATGGTCCGGATCTTCCCGAAGGCCTGGACCATCTTCCCGTGGAGCCGCTGGTTCACGACCTCCTCGGACCACGTGTCCACCTGGAGGTTCTGCACCCACTCGAAGTAGGAGACCGTCACGCCCCCGGCGTTGGCGTAGATGTCCGGGACCACCACGATCCCCCGCTCGTGGAGGATCTCGTCGGCCTCGAAGGAGGTCGGGCCGTTGGCGCCCTCGACGATGAACTTCGCCCGGATGTCCTTCGCGTTCCTCTTCGTGATCACGTCGGAGAGCGCGGCGGGCACGAGGACGTCGCACCTCGTCGCGAGGAGCTCCTCGTTGGAGCAGGGTTCCGCCTCCGGGTAGCCGGCGACGCTCCCCGTCCGCTTCGCCCACGCCACCACGTCGGGGACGTCGAGGCCCTTCCCGTTGCGGATCCCGCCCTTCACGTCGGTGAGCGCGACCAGCTTCCCGCCCTTCTCGTGGAAGATGCGGGCCGCCCAGGAGCCGACGTTGCCGAAGCCCTGCACCGCGAAGGTGCAGTCGGCGACGCCCTTCCCCTTCCCGAAGGACTTGAGGAGCTCCTCCGTCGCGAAGACCACGCCGCGCCCCGTGGCCGCGTCGCGGCCGAGGGAGCCGTGGAGGTCCACGGGCTTGCCCGTCACGACGGCCGGGGAGAACCCGTGGTACTTGGAGTACTGGTCCATGACCCATGCCATGGTCTGGGGCCCCGTCCCCATGTCCGGCGCGGGCACGTCCTTGTGGGGCCCGATGACGTCGTGGATGCCGTCCACGAACTTGCGGGTGATCCTCTCCTGCTCCCGCTCGCTCAGGAGGTCGGCCCGGCAGTTGATGCCGCCCTTGCCGCCGCCGAAGGGGAGGTCCACGACGGCGGTCTTCCACGTCATGAGGGAGGCCAGCGCCCTCACCTCGTCGAGGTCCACCTCGTGGTGGTAGCGGAGGCCGCCCTTCATGGGGCCGCGGGCGTTGTTGTGCTGGACGCGGTAGCCGATGAGGGTCTCGAGGCGGCCGTCGTCCATCTCGACGGTGACCTCGACGGCGACCTCGCGCCGCGGCGTCGTGAGGAACTTCTCGATGCGGTCGCCGAGGTCCATCACCCGCGACGCCTCGCGGAAGTACTTCAGCGTGTTGTCGAGCGCCCCCATTCCGGTCAAGCCCTCCCGGTTCCTGCACGGGAATCCTAGCGGGTGCGCGGGGGCCGGTTCACGGGTAATCCCGAATCGCGGCGGCCACGGCGCCCCGCGGTCACCGGGAACGGAGGTTTTCCTGTCCCGGGCCGGACGGCCGGCTCCTAGAATCCCCGTTCTCCAGCCGGGGACGACCCGGCACCCGACGCGGTCCGCCCGATGCGCAACCGGAGGAACCCATGAACGCGACCCCGCGCCTCGCCCTTGCCCTCGGACTCGGACTGGTCCTCGCGGCCTGCGGCGGCGACGAGCCCGCCGCACCGGGCGGCGGAGGGGGAGCGGGCGGCGGCGGGGGCGGCGGCGGCGGCGGGCCCCCGGCCCTCGGGCACCAGATGCCGGAGTTCACCCCCTCGGGCATCAAGGAGGATTTCAAGAAGTTCAACGAGATGAAGTCCGCCTGGAAGAACGCCCGCAAGGAGGACGAGAAGACCGCCGCCGACCAGGCGCTCCACCAGTTCGTGGCGGACACCATCGCCAAGTGGGGCGCCCGCGAGGGAGGCGTGCCGGCCCCCGAGGCCCACTACTACGCCACCATCCTCAAGGAGGGGGACAAGAAGGTCGAGGCCATCGTCCAGTTCCGCCGCTACCTCGACATCGGCGACCCCACCAGCGGCAACTACCTCACCTGCACGACGAACATCATCGGCCTCATGGCGGAGACCGGCGACTACGACGGCGCCATGGCCGAGCTGAAGAAGTCGAAGGACACCACCTTCAAGGACAAGGACGGGGATCGCCAGCGCGCCGAGACCTCCATCGCCGTCGCCATGCTCACCGCCGGCCTGGTCGAGCGCGCCGCCCCCCTCTTCGAGGCCCTGGCGACGGACGGCATGGGCGACCCCGAGTCGGCCCTCTACGCCGTGGACTGCTACCAGCGCCTGGGCCGCAACGACGAGGCCCACCGCATGGCCCAGAAGGCCGCCGACTTCTACCGCGAGGGGCGCCAGGCGGACCGCATGAAGGTCCTCCTCGCCGCCACGAGCATGCTCGGCCGCACCGCCCCGGACTTCACCGGGGCCCGCAACTGGAGCGGCATCGGCGGCCCCGTCACCCGGGACATGATGAAGGGGAAGGTCGTCGTGGTCTTCTCCTGGAACATGCAGGTCCAGTGGGCGAAGTGGTTCTTCGAGCGCATCAACGCCCTGGCCGAGGAGTACATGCCGAAGGAGGTGATGTTCGTCGGCATCTCCCGCTTCGCGAAGATCGACGCCAACAAGATGATCACCGTGGCGGACATGACGGAAGAGACGGAGATGACGTTCTACGAGGCCTGGACCCGGGAGTTCAAGGTCACCTACCCCCTGGCCATCGGCCCCTACGGGGACGAGGGCCAGCCCTTCATGGACGCGTGGGCCGGCTCCATCATCCCCGCCATCACCGTCGTGGGGAAGGACGGCAAGGTGTTCTACGTGCGCACGGGGAAGAACCCCGAGCACATGGCCGCCCTGAAGGAGATGATCGAGAAGGCCGTCAACAAGTAGCGCCGCAGGCGCCGCCCCGCCCCGGCACCGGGCCCCGCCCGCGGGCCTGACTTGGTCACGCGACCGGCACCCGGGCGGGGCCCCTCGATTCACGGCCCGCCCGCGACCCGGGTAGAATCCCCGTTCCCTCTTCCCCTCCCCGCCTCCGAACGAGGACTCCCCCCATGAAGAAGAAGACATCCCGCTCCACCGAGCCCCCTCCCCCCTCCGCGGTCCCCGCCGCCTCCTCACTCGACGGCCTCTTCCGCCCCCGCTCCGTGGCCGTCATCGGCGCATCGCGCCGCCGCGGCACCATCGGCCGGGAGCTCCTCCACAACCTCATCGAGGGGGACTTCCAGGGCAAGGTGTTCCCCGTCAACCCGAAGGCCGACGTCATCCACTCCATGAAGAGCTACCCGAGCGTCCTCTCCATCGCCGACGAGGTGGACCTCGCCGTCGTCGTCGTCCCGAGGGACGACGTGCTGCAGGCCGTCGAGGACTGCGGGCGCAAGGGGGTGAAGGGGGTCGTGGTCCTCTCCTCGGGCTTCCGCGAGATCGGCGCCGAGGGGGTGGAGAGGGAGCGGAAGCTGGTGGCCATCCTCCGCCGCTACGGGATGCGCATGATCGGCCCCAACTGCATGGGCATCATCAACTCCGAGCCCGCCTACTCGATGAACGCCACCTTCTCCCCCACCCCGCCCCTCGGCGGCGGCATCGGGTTCCTCTCCCAGTCCGGAGCCATGGGGGCGGCCATCCTCAACCACGCCAAGTCCCTCGGCCTCGGCATCTCCATGTTCGCCTCCATGGGTAACAAGGCCGACGTCTCGGGCAACGACCTCCTCCTCTACCTCGAGGACGACCCGAACACGAAGCTGTTCCTCCTCTACCTGGAGAGCTTCGGCAACCCCCGCAACTTCACCCGGGTCGCCCGCCGGATCACGCGCAAGAAGCCGATCCTCGTCGTGAAGGCCGGGCGCACCGCCGAGGGCGCCGCCGCCGCCGTCTCCCACACGGGGGCCATGGCCGGCCCGGACGTGGCCGTGGACGCGCTCCTCGCCCAGTGCGGCGTGCTCCGCGCCGACAGCATCGAGGACCTCTTCGACATGGCCATGGCCTTCACCTTCCAGCCCCTGCCCGAGGGGCCCCGGGTGGCGCTGCTGACGGACGCCGGCGGCCCCGCCATCATGGCGGCGGACACGATCCGGGCCGCGGGCCTCCAGCTGGCGCGGTTCACCGACGGGACGAAGGCGCGCCTCCGCGATGGGCTGAGCCCCGACGCCTCCGTGGCCAACCCCGTGGACATGCTCGGCCATTCCGGTGGCGAGGACTACGCCCGGTGCCTCCGCATCATCCTCGACGACCCCGGCGTGGACGCCGTCATCACCCTCTACGTGCCCCCCGTGATGCACAACCCCGTCACCGTGGCCCAGTTCATCTTCGAGGCCGCGAAGGGCAGCCGCAAGCCCGTGCTCTGCGTGTTCATGGCCCGCGACGAGGTGCTCAACGCGGTCCTCAAGATGAACGGGCCGAGCCTCCCCATCTTCCGCTTCCCCGAATCCGCCGTGAAGGCCATGGGAGCCCTGGCGCGCTACCGCGCGATGCGGGACAGGCCCGTGGACGAGACCCCCGTCTTCGACGTCGCCCACGAGGAGGCCGCCCGGGTGCTCCGCAAGGCCGCCGCCGAGGCCCGCGAGGTCCTGACCATCGACGAGACCCGGGCCGTGCTGGAGAGCTACGGCATCCGCTTCGCGAAGTCGCGGATCGCCAGGACCGCCGCGGGGCTGAAGGCCGCCGCCGAGGCCGTCGGCTTCCCCCTCGTCATGAAGATCCTCTCCCCCGACATCACCCACAAGACGGAGGTCGGGGGCGTCGTGACCGATCTCAGGACCCAGGCCGAGGTCGCCGCGGCCTGGACCGCCATGACCACCCGCGCGAAGGCCCTGGAGCCCCGGCCCCGCGTGGAGGGCGTGGTCCTGCAGGAGATGAGGAAGGGGGCCCAGGAGATGATCCTCGGCGCCACCACGGACCCGACCTTCGGACCGCTCCTGATGGCGGGGGTGGGGGGAATCCTGGTGGAGGTCTCCGCCGACGTCGCGTTCCGCGTGCACCCCATCACGCCCTCCGACGCCGACGAGATGATCGCGGGCCTGCGGGGGGCGAAGCTCCTCAAGGGGTTCCGCGGGCGCCCGCCCCTCAGCATCGCGGCCTACAAGGACGCGCTGCTCCGCCTCGACCGGCTCGTGGCGGACTTCGAGGGGATCCTCGAGGTGGACGTCAATCCCTACATGGTCGGGGAGGCGGAGGGGGACTGCGTCGCCGTGGACGGGCGCATCCGCATCGACCCCTCGAAGTTCTGATCCGCCCTACCGGTCCTGCCTCCACACCCGGGTCCGCCGGACCGCGTTGCCCTGGTGCGTGTCCGTCACGATGAGGTCGAGGTCCCCGTCCCCGTCGATGTCCGCCGCCAGCACGCAGACGGCGTTGCCGGCGTCCGTTCCCACGTCGGGCAGGATGGAGCCGGCGTTGAGGAACACGGGCATCCCCGTCGCCTCGACCTTCCCGGCGTTCAGGAGGAACCGCGTCTTCGGGTTGGAAGCCCCGGCGTCGCCGGGGGTGCTGAGGAGGAGGTCGGCGTCCCCGTCCTTGTCGATGTCCGTCGCGAGGATGAACTTCGCGTGCCCCTTGTCCCCGGCGGGGAACAGGCCCGAGAGGACCGTCGACGTCTTGTCCTCGAGCTTCCCCGTCGCCGTGTTCTGGATCATGATCCTCGTCGAGGTCGGCCCGCCGTTGGGGAGGTCCGTGTCCAGGCTGACCACGAGGTCGCGGTAGAGGTCGCTGTTGAGGTCGACGAGGGAGACCGCGTCGCCCCTCCAGTCGTCCCCCCCCGCGGGGACCGGGACGAAGCCGGTGGCCTTCTGGAATGCCACCTGGATGCCGACGTTCTTCTGCTGGAAGACCCGTGTGGCCGAGGAGAGCCCCCCGTTGACGTCGGCGTTGTGGGTCACGACGAAGTCGTTGAGGAAGTCCGCGTTGAAATCCCCGACGGCGACGGCCACGCCGCGGAAGTCCTCCGAGGGCGTCGGGGTGGCCGTGAGCATGTACTGGGTGCGGTCGAAGAAGCCGCCGTTGCTGCCCGAGGTGCAGAGCCTCACGGCGCTCCCGAAATCCACCGACGAGAAGGAGTAGCAGGCGGTGTAGTACCCCCCGGCGCAGGAGATCCACTTGTAGTTGCAGTTGACGCCGGTGAAGTCCTTGATGGACACGTCGTTCACGAGGAGGAGGTCCTGGTCGAGATCCCCGTCGAGGTCCCCCATGGCCGCGGAGACGGAGCGGAAGTCGAAGTCGTAGATGAAGCAGTAGGAGTAGGTGAGTGTCCCGGGGACGGAGAACTTCGAATCCGCCCCGCCGCTGACCTGGGAGTCGAACCCCCCCGAACCGTTTGCGAGAAGCACCTTCCCCCACGCGTCGATGAACTTCTGGTCGCCGGTGCGGCGCGCCTCGGTGCCGGTGCCCGGGCGGGCCAGGTAGATGTCGGGATCCCCGTCCAGGTTGAACTTCGAGGAGAGGACCTTGACCCCGCCGAACCCCTCGTCCTCCTCCGTGGGCATGGCCGTGGCGGTCACGTCGGTGAAGACGCCGGACCCGTTGTTGGAGAGGATCCGCGTTCCCGGCCTCGTGCCGGAGAGGGCGTCGGTGTGGGTGATGACGAGGTAGTCCACGGTCCCGTCGCCGTCGCGGTCGAGGGCCGCGGTGGAGGCGCCCCCCCAGTCCTCGAAGACGGTGGGGGCGGGGATGGCCGTGGCGGAGACGTCGGTGAAGGCGTAGTAGGCGAGCCCCCCGGTCTTCACGGATTCGGCGGCGGAGACGGCCACCACCTTCACGTCCACCTTCCCCGGGGCGTGGGCGGGCACGTCGGTCCCCGCGACGACGTGGCCGATGACCGTCCCCTGGTAGAGCACGGGTGTGGAGGGGACGGGATCCCCGTCGAGGTACACCGTGTCGTCGTTCCTGAAGCCGGCCCCGTAGACGGTCACGGGAACGCCCCCGAAGGCGGGGACGGCGGGCGGAACGACGACGCTGATGGAGAGGAGGTTGGAGTAGGTGAACGTGCCCGGGGCCGTGACGGTCTCGCCGCAGGCGTTCCGCAGGACCACGTCCGCCGCACCCGAGACGTGGGCGGGGATCACGCAGGAGATGACCGAGGGGCCGAGGACCTGCACCCGGGACGCCTCCGTGCCCCCCACGATGATGTCGTAGAGGTTCGCCCCCTCCGTCTCGAAGCCGCCGCCGTAGATCTTCATCTCGATGCGGCCCACGTTGGGGCCGACGACGGGATCGAAGCCCGTGAGGACCGGCAGGGGGTTGAAGGTGAAGGCGTCCTCGAGGACCGCCACCTGGCCGTCGGCGGCGGCGTAGATGATGTCCACGGTGCCGGAGCCCGAGGGGACGCCGCAGGTGACGGTCTTGCCCTCGGTCACCTCGACGCCGGAGGCGGAGGACCCGCCGAAGAAGACCCCCAGGGGCCCCGTGCCCAGGTTCTCGCCGGTCAGGGTGATCACGACCCCGCAGGTGGAGGCCGAGTGGCTGATGCCCGTGAGGACGGGCTCGAGGGCGGTGAGGTTGTGCGTGGTCTTGTCCGCCGGAGGCAGCTTCATCTTGATGCTCAGGGACAGGGTCACGGGGTAGAGCTTGTTCTCCA
>CAYJMF010000056.1:0-31875 GCA_964370855.1 uncultured Planctomycetota bacterium
CCCCCCCCCCCCCCCCCCCGGGCCCCCGGAACCGGACACGGGAAATGGGACCTCCTCTCCCCTCCCCCCCCCTCCCCCTCCCCCTCCCCCCATCCCCGCCCGCGCCGGGAAATCCACCCCGCGTACCCGAGTCTGCACGCCTCCCCTCCTCCCCGCATGTGACATGCCCCGAAAACCCGGGTACATTCCCGCGGCGATGCGGAGGAATTCGCGCCCCTTCCCCTCCTTCCCTCCCTCCTTCCCGCCCCCCGCCCATGCCCACCCCCGACGGCGCCGCCGGATCCGCCCGGAGGGCGGGGATCTCCCGGGGATCCGTGACTCCCGTCAACCTCCCTCCTCCCGGGGTTCCGATCTTGCGAATGCCCGCCCGGGAGCGCCGCGAACCGGAAGGAATCCTCGGGTCCGGTTCCCACCCCGCTCCCACGGAGGGCACGCGTGGCACGACGGTTCTGGCGCACCCCGCTCAACGACGGGTCCCCCCCGAAGCCGCCCGGGGAGGTGCACGTCATCGCCGAACGGTGCAAGGGCTGCGGATGGTGCGTGGAGTTCTGCCCCCGCGAGGTTCTCCGGGAGTCCACGGCCTGGAACCGCAGGGGCTACCACCCCCCCGAGGTGGTCGCCGGCAAGTCCGAGGACTGCGCCGAGTGCCACTTCTGCGAACTCCTCTGCCCGGAGTTCGCCATCTTCGTGACCAAGGAGGAGGAGCCGGCCGGGGCCGTCGCGGCGCTCCCCGGAGGAGGCCTCGATGTCTGAGTCCGCCACGCTTCCCCGCGCCGCGGAGAAGTCCGGCGTCCGCACCGGGACCTGGTTCCTCAACGGCGACGAGGCCGTCGCCGAGGGGGCCCTGGCCGCGGGCTGCCGGTTCTTCGGCGGCTACCCCATCACCCCCGCCACGGAGATCGCCGAGGTCATGGCCCGCCGCCTTCCGGGCCTCGGGGGCATCTACATCCAGCTCGAGGACGAGATCGCCTCCATGGCCGCCATCCTCGGGGCCTCCTGGGGCGCGAAGAAGTCCATGACGGCCACCTCCGGCCCCGGCTTCTCCCTGATGATGGAGAACTACGGGCTCGGCCTCATGACCGAGACCCCCTGCGTCATCGTGGACGTGATGCGGGCCGGCCCCTCCACGGGCCTCCCCACCCACACCTCCCAGGGCGACGTCATGCAGGCCCGCTGGGGCACCCACGGGGACGTCGGGGTCATCGCCTACGTCCCCTCCTCCCCCCAGGAGTGCTTCGACCTGACCATCGAGGCCTTCAACCGCTCCGAGGAGTACCGGATGCCCGTGGTGGTCCTCTCCGACGAGGTCGTGGGCCACCTGCGCGAGCGGGTCGTCATCCCCGCCGCCGCGGGGATCCGCGTGGTCGACCGGCCGAAGCCCCAGGAACCCCCCTCGGCGGACTTCCTCCCCTTCCGCCCCGGCGAGAACCTCGTCCCCCCCATGGCCTGCGCCGGCGAGGGGTACCGGGTCCACGTCACGGGCCTCACCCACGACGAGCGCGGCTACCCGGCGCTGAACTCGCGCACCCAGCGGCGGCTCGTCGGGCGACTCCTCGACAAGGTGCGCATGAACGTCTCGAAGATCCTCCGGACCGAGGAGTTCCTCGTGGATGACGCCGACGTGCTGGTCGTCGCCTACGGCTCCGTCTCCCGAAGCGCCAGGGAGGCGGTCCGGGCGCTGCGCGCGAAGGGGATCCGGGCGGGGATGCTCCGCCCCATCACCGTGTGGCCCTTCCCCACGGAACGCGTGCGGGAGCTGTCGCGCCAGGTCCGCGCCGTCGTCGTGCCGGAAGTGAACTACGGCCAGGTGGTCTACGAGGTGGCCCGCAGCGCGCGGGGACTCACGAAGGTGGCCTTCATGCCGCTGCTCGGCGGCGCCATCCACCTGCCCGAGGACATCGTCGCCAAGGTCGAGGAGGTGATCCGGTGAACGGGCACGACGCGAAGACGGCGCTCCCCGTCCTTCCCCTCGACGACGACCCCATCGAGGAGGCCCGGGACGACTTCTCCGGGGACTACCTCTCCCCCTTCACCTCCGAGGGGGACGGCCACCCCCACGGCCTCCACCCCCACGACGAGTACCTCCGCCCCGGCCGCATCCCCCACATCTGGTGCGACGGCTGCGGCCTCGGCACCAGCCTCACGGGCTTCATCGAGGGGGTGCGCCGCTCCGGCGTCCCCTGGGAGAAGGTCGCCGTCGTGAGCGGCATCGGCTGCACCGGCCGCGCCGCGGGCTACCTCGCCCTCGACGGCTACCACACGACCCACGGCCGCCCCATCCCCTTCGCCACGGGCCTCTCCCTCGCGAAGCCGGACATGAAGGTGGTGGTCTACTCCGGCGACGGCGACCTCTTCGCCATCGGCGGGAACCACTTCATCCACGGCGCGCGGCGCAACGCCGACCTCCTCGTCTACTGCGTCAACAACTTCAACTACGCCATGACCGGCGGGCAGATGGGCCCCACCACCCCCGAGGGGGCGTGGACGGCCACCTCCCCCACGGGCCACGTCGAGCACCCCTTCAACCTCATGCACATGGCCGTCGCCGCCGGCGCCACCTACGTGGCCCGCTGGACGACCCTCCACGTGCGCCACCTCATGGAGGGGGTCTCCGAGGCCATGAACCTCAAGGGCTTCCGCTTCATCGAGGTCATCTCCCCCTGCCCCACCTGCTTCGGGCGGAAGAACGACCTCGGCCGGGGCCTCGACACCATGAAGGCCTTCCGGGACCGGACCACCATCCGCCACGGGGCGGACCCCGCCGACGCCGCCATCGGCCTCGACGGGCGCTTCATCGTCGGGACCTTCCGCAACGTTCCGCGCCCGACCTTCAGGGAGCTCTACGACGCCGTGGCGCGGCCCGCCGCCGCCGCGGGGGGAGGCGAGGAATGAAGGGACGCACCGAGATCCTGCTGGCCGGCTTCGGCGGCCAGGGCATCGTGCTCGCCGCCACCATCCTCGGGCGCTCCGTGGCCATCCACGAGGGCCGCCACGCCGTCCAGATCCAGTCCTACGGCCCCGAGGCCCGCGGCGGCGCCTGCAGCGCCTCCGTGGTGCTCTCCGACGAGCCCGTGGACTACCCCTACGTCCGCCGCCCCGACGTCGTTGTCCTCATGAGCCGTGCCGCCTCGGAGAAGTACGGTTCCATGGCGGGGCCCCGCACCGTCGTCCTCTACGAGGAGGACCTGGTGCCACGGCCCTCCGTCGGCGGCGAGGCGCACGCCATCCCCGCCACGCGCATCGCCACCGCCCTCGGCTCCAGGATGGCGGCCAACGTCGTGATGCTCGGGTTCCTCGCCGGGAGGACCGGCGCCGTGGACCCGGAGGCCCTGAAGAGGGCCGTGCTGGAGGCCGTTCCGGCGAAGTACCACGCTCTCAACGAGAAGGCCTTCCTCGCGGGTCTGACCCACGGGAAGCCTGTGGAGGTGAACGCATGATCGCATCGGGCAACAAGGGGGGGAGCGTCCCCAGGGTCGGCGTCTACATCTGCCAGTGCGGCCACAACATCGGCCGCGTGGTGGACACCGAGGCCGTCGCGAAGTACGCGGCGAACCTGGAGGGCGTGGTCCACGCCTCCACCAACCGCTACTCCTGCTCCGAGCCGGGGCAGATGGGGATGATCAAGGACATCAAGGAGCACCGGCTGGACCGGGTCGTGATCGCGGCCTGCTCGCCGCGCCTCCACGAGCCCACCTTCCGGAACATGCTCCAGCAGGCGGGGCTCAACCCCTACCTGCTCGAGATGTCCAACATCCGCGAGCACTGCTCCTGGGTCCACGAGGACGGGAAGGTCGCGACGGCCAAGGCCAAGGACCTCGTCCACATGGCCGTGGAGCGCGCCCGCCTGCTGGAGCCCCAGGAGGCGGCCACGGTCCCCGTGACCCAGGCGGCCATGGTGGTCGGGGGCGGCATCGCCGGCATCCAGGCGGCGCTCGACCTCGCGGACCAGGGCTACCAGGTCTACCTGATCGAGAAGGAGCCCTCCATCGGCGGGATGATGGCGAAGATCGACAAGACCTTCCCGACGATGGACTGCTCGATATGAATACTCGCGCCCAAGATGATGGATGCCGGTCGGCATCCCAAGATTGAGGTCCTGGCGAGCAGCGAGCTGAAGTCGGTCACCGGCTACATCGGGAACTTCACCGCCGTCGTCCGGAAGAAGGCGCGGATGGTCAGCAGGGCCTGCACCTCCTGCGGCGACTGCGCCGAGGTCTGCCCCGTCTCCGTCCCCGACGAGTTCGAGGAGGGGCTCGGGACGCGCCACGCCATCTTCAAGCCCTTCCCCCAGGCCATCCCCTCCTCCTTCCTCATCGACCCCGACTCCTGCCTCGGCTCCAACCCCGTCGCGTGCGGCAAGTGCAAGGAGGTCTGCGGGGCGAACGCCATCGACTACGACATGCGGGACGAGGACGTCGTGCTGAACATCGGGACCGTCGTCGTCGCCACGGGCGCCGAGCCCTGGGACCCGACGCCCAACGTGGAGTACGGCTACTCCCGCCACCTCGACGTCCTCACCTCCGTCGAGTTCGAGCGCATGCTGGCCGCGGGGGGCCCCACGGCCGGCCACATCAAGCGCCCCTCCGACGGGCGCGAGCCGAAGAGCATCGCCTACATCCAGTGCGTGGGCTCCCGGACCCAGGACCCGACCCGGGGCATGGCCTACTGCTCCAACTTCTGCTGCATGGAGACGGTCAAGACCACGCTCCAGGTGGGAGAGCACATCAAGGGCGTGAAGCAGACCGTCTACTACATGGACATCCGCGCCTTCGGCAAGGGCTTCGAGAGCCTCTACGGCCGCTCCCGCGCCGACGGGGTCCGCTACGTCCACTCCATCCCCTCCGCCGTGACGCGGGACGCCGCGGGGCGCCTCGTCTGCCGGATCATGGACCCCGACACCAACGAGATCCGCGAGGAGGCCCACGACATGGTCATCCTCGCCGTGGGGGTGAAGCCCCGCATGGACAGCGACGCCGTCCAGAAGCTGTTCACGCTCTCCCGGACCGAGGACGGCTTCTTCCTCGAGTCCCATCCCAAGCTCAAGCCCGTGGACACCCCCACCGGGGGCGTGTTCCTGGCGGGGTTCGTCGAGTCGCCCAAGGACATCAAGGACTCCGTCACCCAGGCCTCGGCGGCGGCCTCCCGGGCCTCCATCCTCATGCGCAAGGGCGAGGTCACCGTGGAGGCCATCACCTCCAGCATCGACCCCGACCTCTGCACCGCCTGCGGCCAGTGCGCGAAGGTCTGCCCCTACCACGCCATCACCGTGGACAAGGAGAAGGGCCTCGCGACGGTGGTCGAGGCGCTCTGCCAGGGCTGCGGCACCTGCGGGCCGGAGTGCCGGTTCGACGCCGTCTCCCTCAAGCACTTCACCGACGAGCAGTTCTTCAACCAGATCGACGCCGCCCTCGAGGAGGACCCGGAGAAGAAGGTCCTCGCCTTCTGCTGCAACTGGTGCTCCTACGCCGGCGCCGACTTCGCCGGGGTGAGCCGCATGCAGTACCCGGGCTCCGTCCGGATCATCCGCTCCATGTGCTCGGGGCGCATCGACGAGCGCTTCGTCCTCTACGCCATGGAGAAGAAGGCCGGCGTCGTCCTCGTCTCCGGCTGCCACATCGGCGACTGCCACTACATCGACGCCAACAAGAACACCCTGACCCGGGTGGAAAAGCTGCAGGAGCGCATGCGGGCCGCGGGCCTGAACCTCGACCGCCTGCACCGCAAGTGGGTCTCCGCCGCCGAGGGCCGCCGCTGGGCCGACACCATCCAGGAGATGGCCGACCGCCTGCCGTCCGTGGATCCCGTCGAGGTCGAGAAGGCCTCCGCCTGGGCCCGCGACCAGAGGCTCAAGTACGACAAGCGCGTCGAGAAGCACCGGGAGAAGCGCAAGACCGCCGTGCACGCGCCGGCCGCGGTGGCCGCGGGAGGTGCCTCGTGAAGGATCTCGCGAAGAAGGCCGCCCTCTGCATGCAGTGCCACGTGTGCGGCGCCGCCTGCACCGCCGCCCCCGTCAACGGGCTCCGCCCCCGCGACGTCGTGCAACGGGCCGCCGCCGGGGACGACTCCCTGGCCGACGGGCCGGAGCCGTGGAAGTGCGTCACCTGCTACGCCTGCGCCGAGCAGTGCCGGGCGGGCATCGACATCTCCGGGCTGTTCTACGAGCTGCGCAACCAGGCCGCCGGCCGCGGGCGGATCCCCGACGCCTACAGGGCCGTCGCGAAGCAGGTCCTCGCCTCGGGCTGCGCCTTCCCCGTGACGAAGAACACCGGGAGGATGAGGGACGACCTCGGCCTCCCGCCCTTCGCCGTGTCCCCCCGCGGGGTGGAGGAGCTCAACGCCCTCTGCCGGGCGGCGGGGCTTCCCGATCTCGACAAGCGCCCCGAGGAGCCGGCCGCGGCCGGAGCCCCGGGCAAGGAGGCATAGGATGAGGTACGGGCTGTTCTACGGCTGCGCCATCCCCTCCCGGCTCCCCTTCATCGAGAAGGCCACGGCCTTCGTCCTGGGGAAGCTCGGGATCGAGGCGGCGCCCATCGCCGACGCCACCTGCTGCATGGACCCCATCGTGCTCAAGTCCCTCTCCGTGGACGCCTGGCTCGCCTCCTCGGCGCGCAACATCGCGCTCGCGCAGGAGCAGGGCTTCGACGGGGTCATGACCCTCTGCAACGGCTGCTTCTGCTCCCTCAACGAGACCGCCGGGATGCTCGAGGAGGACAAGTCCCTGATGGCGAAGGTGGGCGCCAGCCTCAAGTCCATCGGCCGTACCTACCGGGGGGGGATGAAGGTGAAGCACCTCACCCAGGTCCTCGAGGAGGTGGCGCCGGAGGACCTCGCGAAGCGCCTCGTGCGGCCCCTGGCCGGCGCGAAGGTCGCGACCTTCCACGGGTGCCACCTGGTCCGCCCCGCGAAGTACGCGAAGGTGGACGACCCCGTGAGGCCGAAGATCCTCGACCGCCTCGTGGACCGCCTGGGAGGCGTCCCCGTCGAGTACTCCGAGCGCAACGAGTGCTGCGGCATGGGGTTCACGGGCACCGCCCCGGAGGCCGCCGCGGAGCGCATGGGGCCCATCCTCAGGGGCATGGAGGCGGCGGGCGCGACGGTGGTCGTGACGCCCTGCCCCTCCTGCTTCCTCCAGATCGAGGGGTCGGAGAGGAGCGCCGGGCTCGCCCGCCCGCTCCCCGTCCTCCACGTCGCCGAGATGTACGCGCGGGCCTTCGGGATGGACGAGAAGGAGATGGGCCTCAGGTACCACCGCATCCGCTTCGCCGAGCAGGGGGTGACGGTCTGACGCCAGGCGCGGGCGCTGGGAGGTCGAGATGAAGTACACGGTGTCGAAGGTGACGGGGGCCGTCCCGGTGGTGTTCTGCCGGAGGCAGCAGAGGTGGCTTCCCATGGAGGAGCACCTCTCCTGCGAGTTCTCCGTCGCCCCGGTCTGGGACGAGAACGGGGACCCCGTCTCGCTCATCTGCATGTACGGGGAGGAGCGGCGGGAGTTCCAGAAGGCGGAGGCCCCCTCCGAGGAAGAGCTCGGCCAGTCGGGATAGCCGCCGTCGCGCCGCAGGGTCGCAGGCCGGGCAAGGACCGGCACGGGAGGACTCCACGATGATCGAGATCCGGATCCACGGCCGCGGCGGGCAGGGCGCCGTCCTCGCCTCCACCGTCATCGCCCACGCGTCCCACCACGCCGGGTACCACGTGCAGGTGTTCCCGGAGTTCGGGGTGGAGAGGAGGGGCGTCCCGGTCACCGCCTTCGCACGCCTCGATCTCTCCCCCATCCGCCTGCGCACGAAGATCACCGCCCCCGACCACGTGGTGATCCTCGATCCCGCCCTCGCCCGGCACATGCCCGTCACCGACGGAATGCGCGACGACGGCTGCATCGTCATCAACGCCCCCGACGACGCCGGCCTCGAGGCCCTCCAGGGGCCGTGGCGCCTCGGATGGGTGGACGCCACCTCCATCGCCGCCCGCCACGGCATCGGAACCGTCTCCTCCCCCATCGTGAACACCACGATGGTGGGCGCCTTCGCCGCGGCCACGGGCCTGTTCCGCATGGAGCACGTGCGGGCGGCCCTCCACGAGGTGTTCCCCGGGGGCGAGGATCGCAACTTCGCGGCGGCGGAGGAGGCCTTCGAGGCCCTCCGGGTCCTCCCGTCGCCCGTCACCGGCGCCCTCCAGGCGCTCTTCGAGGGGGGGGCCCGATGAAGGTGAGGAACGGCCGCGTGCAGTTCGAGACGAGAGGGGACCTCCCCCCGACGGCCATCTCCATCGGGGTGACGGACTGGAACCACACGGGCTCCTGGAAGTACATGGAGCCCTTCCACCGGGACATGACGCCGCCCTGCTCCGACCGCTGCCTCTCGGGGATCGACGTCGTGGCGATGATGCGGCGGGTGGAGGCCGGGGAGTGGGAGGGGGCCGTGCGGGCGGTGATGGCCATGAACCCCTTCCCGTCCCTCACGGGCCGCGTCTGTCCCCACCCCTGCATGACGCCCTGCAACCGCAAGGCCCACGGGGGAGGCGTGAACATCCGCGGCGTGGAGCGCGAGGTCGGCGACTGGAAGCTCGCCCACAAGGTCCTCCCCCCCCTCCCCCGCGAGTCCCTCCCCGCGGTCCACGTCGTCGGATCCGGGCCCGCCGGCCTCACCGCGGCGGTGACTCTCCGCACCCTCGGCCATCCCGTGGTCGTCCACGAGGCCGCCGAGGAGGCCGGCGGGATGCTCCGCTACGGCCTCCCCGGGTTCCGGCTCCCCCTCGACGTCGTCCGTCGGGAGCTCGAGTGGGTGCGGGACCTCGGCGTCGTCGTCCAGACCGGGACGCCGGTGTTCCGCGGGGACTACGACGCCTTCGGGCCCACCATCATCGCGCTGGGCCTCGGGCGGCCCCGCGAGCTCGGGATCCCCGGGGAGGACCTCCGGGGCGTCCACGACGCCATCCGCGTGCTGGCGGACATCCGCCGCGACCGCCCCCCCCACCTCGGGGATCGGGTGGCCGTCGTCGGCGGCGGGAACACCGCCATCGACGCGGCGCGCTCCCTCCTGCGCCTCGGCTCCGAGCCCGTGGTGCTCTACCGCCGCTCGCTCCGCGAGATGCCCGCCGCGCGGGAGGAGATCGACGAGGCCCGCGAGGAGGGAATCGAGTTCCGCTTCCAGACGGCCCCCATCGGCATCGAGGCCCGCCCCGAGGGCGGCCTCCTCCTCACCGTGGTCGAGACGGGGCTCGGGGAGCCCGACGCGTCGGGCCGTCCCCGGCCCGTCCCGAAGCCGGGGACGGAGTCCGTCCTCGAGGTGGACGCCGTGGTGCGCGCCCTGGGGGAGACCCTCTCGATGGAGTTGCTGCCGGAGGGGGTCCGGACCGAGGGCGGGACCGTGGTCACGGACGGCGAGGGGCGGACGGACCGGCCCGGCGTCTACGCCTGCGGGGACGCGACCCCGGGCCTCGGCCACACCGTGGGGGAGGCCATCCGCGCGGGGAGGCTCTGCGCCGTCGTCCTGCACGAGGAGATCGCCGGGGCCCCGCTCCCCGCGGACCATCCGCTCCGACCGCCCCAGGGCCGGGACCCGGAGATCGCGAAGTTCAAGGACCTCAACATGGCCTGGTTCGACAGGGAGGCGCCCCAGGCGCCCCACCACCTCGCGCCGGCGCTGCGGACGGCGACCTTCGACCCGGTGGTGGAGGGCTACACCGCGGAGCAGGCCCGCGCCGAGGCGACCCGCTGCTTCAAGTGCGGGACCTGCACGGAGTGCGACACCTGCTACACCTTCTGCCCCGACTTCGCCATCGTCAAGAAGCCCGAGGGGGGATACGCCGTGGATCTCGACTACTGCAAGGGGTGCGGAGTCTGCGTGGAGGAATGTCCCCGCGCCGCGGTGCACCTGAGGAGGGCGACCTCGTGACCACCCGCGTGGAAGAACCCGCCGCCGCCCCGACCATCCTCACCGGGAACCAGGCCGCCGCCTGGGGGGCGTACCTCGCCCGGGTGCAGGTGGTGTCGGCCTATCCCATCACCCCCCAGACCACGGTCATCGAGACCCTCGCGGACCTCATGAACCGGGCCGACTGGCCCTCGCGGTTCGTGAACGTGGAATCCGAGCACTCGGCCATGGCCGTCTGCATCGGGGCCTCCTACACGGGGGTGCGCTCCTTCACGGCCACCTCCTCCCAGGGCCTCGCCCTCATGCACGAGCTCCTCCACTGGGCCGCCGGCGGCCGCGTGCCCATCGTCCTGGTCAACGTCAACCGGGCCATGGCGCCGGGCTGGTCCATCTGGACCGATCAGCAGGACTCCCTCTCGCAGAGGGACACCGGCTGGGCGCAGTTCTACTGCTCCAGCGTCCAGGACGTCATGGACCACGTGATCATGGCCTTCCGGATGGCCGAGGAGATCTCCGTCCCCGTGATGATCGTCGAGGACGCCTTCGTCCTCTCCCACACGGCGGAGGCCGTGAACGTCCCCGACCGCGCCCTCGTGGACGGCTTCCTCCCCCCCCGCACGCCGGCCTTCCAGCTCGACGTGAAGCGGCCCCGGGCCTTCGGGGGCCTGCTCGCGCCGGAGTACTACCAGGAGGTCCGGAAGGACCTCCACGACTCCCTCTGCAGCCTCGGGACCGTCGCTCCCCGGGTCTACGGCGAGTGGGAGCGGCTCACGGGGCGCTCCTACAGCCCCGTGGAGTCCTGGGGCACGGAGGACGCCGACGTGGTCCTCGTCACCAGCGGCGCCGTCTCCTCCACGGCCCGGGAGGTCGTGGAGAACCTCCGCCTCCGCCGGAAGAAGGTCGGGCTCGTCCAGATCCGGATGTTCCGCCCCTTCCCGGGGGAGCGGCTCCGGGAGATCCTGGGGGGCGTGCCGAAGGTCGCCGTCATCGACCGCAACTGCTCCTTCGGCCACCACGGCATCTTCCACCAGGAGCTGAAGTCCGCGCTCTACGGCATGGACGCGGCGGATCGGCCCCGGCTCTACGGCTACATCATGGGGCTCGGCGGCCGCGACATCGGCCCGCGGGCGCTGCAGGAGGTGGTCCGGCTGACGGAGCAGCGCCCCGAGCCCGACCCCGAGACCATGTGGCTCGGCTCCGTCCTCCCCGAGGGCGGGCCCGTCGACGAGGAGGCCGCCCGATGACCCCCGCCGCCATGCCGAAGCTCGACGCGGCCGAGATCATGCACCGGGGCCACCTCGCCTGCCCCGGCTGCGCCGCCACCCCGGCCTACCGGATGGCGCTCAAGGTCCTCGGCCGCAACACCATCGTCACCGCCCCGGCCTGCTGCTTCGCCGTCATCGACGGGGCCTTCCCCCACTCCGCGTCGGGGGTCCCCTTCCTCCACACCGCCTTCGAGGCCTCCCCGGCCTACGCCAGCGGCGTGCGCGCGGCCCTCGACGTGAAGGGGGAATCGGACACGCAGGTCCTGGTCTGGGCCGGCGACGGCGGCACCTTCGACATCGGGCTCCAGGCCCTGTCCGCGGCGGCGGAGAGGAACGAGAACCTCCTCTACGTCTGCTACGACAACGAGGCCTACATGAACACGGGGATCCAGCGCTCCTCGGCCACGCCCCGGGGCGCATGGACCACGACGACGCCGGCGGGCCACACCAAGATCGAGACGAAGAAGGACCTCGGCGAGATCATGGCCGCCCACCGCATCCCCTACTTCGCCACGGCCAGCATCTCCCACCCCGCCGACCTCGTGGCGAAGTTCGAGAAGGCGAAGAAGCTCCGCGGCTTCCGGATGATCCACTACTTCTCCCCCTGCCCCACGGGATGGAAGGCCGACTCCCGCCACATGGTCGAACTCGGCCGCCGCGCCGTGGACTCCGGGCTGTTCCCCCTCTACGAGGTCTTCGACGGCGAGAGGCTCGTCATCAACCACCGCCCCGCGTGGACGCCCCTCAAGGAGTACACCTCGCTCCAGGGCCGCTTCAAGCACTTCAAGGACGAGGACCTCGCCGCCATGGAGGCGGAGGCGAGGGCCGCGTGGGAGAGGCTGGAGCACCGGGCGAGGTTGAACGCGGGGCCGTAGGAGGGGAGGGGGGGAGAGGCTCTCTCCCCTCCGCCCCACGATGGTGGTCTCCCGGGCGTGGAGGGAGGGGCTTCCCACCGACGGGGGCCGTGGACGGAAGGCTCGAAGGGACCACCATCCTACCCCCTCTCCCGGATTCCGGGGATGGCCGGCAGTTCAGCGGCGGACCGCGAGCATCGCTGGAATCGGCCTCGGTGCTCCTTCCTGGCGGCGGCGGAGTACCATGGCCGGAGCGGCGCAAGGGAGCGCCGCCGCGGAGGGACCCGCCCATGCGCTCACCAGTTCTCGCCGCTGTCCTTCTCGGCCTCGGTGCGGTGGTAGGGGCCGGGGTCACCCTTCTCATCCAGTCCGGGCCGCCGCCCGTTACGCAAGCACCTTCCGCATCGTCTTCGGCGGCAGGGCATCCCGGCACGGGGAAGGAGGCGGAACCCTCGGTCCCGGGACCGGGCCTCCTCCCGACCGTCACTCCCCCGGATTCCACGGCGCTTCAAGACCTCGGCGTCCGGCCGCAGGAGTGGTCCTTCCTCCGGGGGGCCCTCGTACAGGAGAGGGAGCGGCAGGAGGCCGGACGCATGGACCCCGCCCTCGGCGGCCTGGAGGTGTTGCGTAGGGTGGCGGTGTCGGGAGTCGATCCGTTGACCCTGTTGGAGAACTACGACGCTGTCCGGGCCAGGATCCGGGTCGAGGGAGGCCGACAGTCCATCGAGGCCCCCGCCGACGGCTCCCCGGTGAATCTCGAAGCGGAGGCAGGCGACTCCGTCATCGTCGAGTTCGGCGCCGGGACCTTCACCATCGACCGGAGGAGCCGGGAATGGATGAACGTCCGCCAGGGCATTCGCTCCCTCGAGATCCGGGGAGCGGGCATGGACCGGACCATCCTCACCGGGTCCCTGAGGAACATTTTCTCCGTCTGGCAGGATGCCGCCTTCGAGAACCTCGTCGTCCGGGACCTGACCCTGGGCGCCGGGGCCGAGGAAGGCACGCTCCTCGATGTCCAGGGCCGGGTTTCGGCCGCCATGGAGAACGTTCGCATCAGCGGGTGGAGCAGTGGAGGGTACAGCGGCGCGATCGGAGTCTCGGGGAGCGCCATCTTCTGCGCCCGGGGCTGCGAGTTCCTCGGCGGAGCCGATGGCGGCCTCTTCGTCCTCTCCGTCCGGGGCCTCGCGCTCGCGGTGTTCGAGAAGTGCCTCTTCGCGGACGTAGAGGAAGCCGTGGTCGGCACGGACGGTCGGGCGTCCGGGAGCGCCGTCCGCCTCATCGACTGCACCTACGAGAACTCCGCCGTCGTGAGCCGCCGCATGGAAAGCGGCAAGGGGAAGACCGCCTTCGCCGTCGCCGTACGAGGCGGGAAGGTCGCGCTCGGCCCGACCGACCTCACCGACGAGAAGCGCAGAACCCTCTGGGGCGCTCCTTTCCTTGCGTCCCTGGACGGAGTCGTTTTCGGGCCGGGAAAGCCGCCCTGCACGCTGGAGGAGCTCCTTGCCGTGCTGGACCGGGTTCTTGTGGACCCCACGGAGGTCGTTTTCGGCGTGAGGTACCTCGGGCCGGGCGGAACCGGTCCGGCCCGGTTCGGGGTCCGGCTCCTCGACCGCTCCTCATCGGCCGTAGTCTGGCGCGTAGTGGGCGCCGACGGCACGAACCTCGAGAGGTCGCCCCGGAACCCCGGGGGCGGTTGGAACCCGCCGAAGGCAGCGGCCCTGGAAAGCACAGGCCTGGCGGCGGCGATTCGGACCTCGGAGGTACCTCTTTCGGCCGCGGCGTCGGAGGCGGCGCTGACCGGCGGGGGCTCCGACGACGGGGCGACGCCCCACCTCTACGTCCGGCCTTCCATGATCGGATCGCCGATGTGGATTGTGGACGTCTCGACGGGGAAGGTCCTGTCGGGAGGCACGGTCGGGAAGTAGGTGGATCGGGAATCCCGTCCGCCAGGGCGCCCCCGCCCTCCCCCGCCGTATACTCCCCCCGTGCCCCGCTCCCGCGCCCTCCTCCTCGGACTCCTCTCGACCGCCGTCCTCGGCGCCGGCGCGCTGGCCGCGGCGCGCCACCCCTCGGTCGAGCCGGCCCTCGTCTACGCCGACGGGCTGCTCTGGGTGGAGACGCCGGACTGGGCCTACTCCTTCGACGCGGTCTGGCGGGCCGAGTCCCTCCACGACCTCCGCGTCGACGCGGGGAGGAGGGAGAACGTCATCGCCTCCCGCCCCGCGGAGGCGGCGCGGTACCGGGGGGTGCTGCTGCGGAGGATGCGCCTGCACCGGGTCGAGGAGATCCCGAGGGAGGCCTCGGAGGCCGTGGAGTCGCTTCGGCGGCTCGGCTACGTCGGGAAGTAGCGCCCCCGCGCCCCGCCCCTACTCGCCGGGGTAGACCGTGAGGTTCCGCCAGCAGTCGGCCACGTGGTCCTCGAAGTCCGCGGGGAGCGACGCCACGCGGTCCGACGTCCTCTCCACCTGGTCGGCGAAGCAGTCCGAAGCCCACGTGAAGGGCACCTCCATCCCCTTCGGGTCGAGGGGGATGCAGGTCCTCGCGAAGAAGCAGCCCGGCAGGGCCGCGGCGGCGGAGAGGAGGAGGAGGGCACCGGCGAGCCTGCGGGATCGGGCCATGCCCCCCATCCTAACCGGGAACGAGGGAGGCTTCCACCAGCCTCCCCCCCTGGAGCCGCAGGACTCGATCGGCGTCCCGGGCGAGGTGCTCGTTGTGGGTCACCACCAGGATGGCGCGGTCGGTCCCCCGGAACCCGCGGAGCACGTCCCAGACCCCGCGGCTCGTCTCCGGGTCGAGGTTCCCCGTGGGCTCGTCGCAGAGGAGGACCTTCGGGTCGTTCATCAGCGCCCGGGCGATGGCCACCCGCTGGCGCTCCCCCCCGGAGAGCTGGGCCGGCCGGTGGTGGGTGCGCGCGCCGAGCCCCACCTGCTCGAGGAGCTCCCGCGCCCGGTCCCGCCGGGCGCCCCGCACCCGCAGCCACTCGAGGAGGCCCGCCCGGATGCGGGCGGGGAGGAGGACGTTCTCCAGGGCCGTCAGCTCCGGGACGAGGTGGAAGAACTGGAAGACGAACCCCACGGAGGTGTTGCGGATCCGGTCCCGGGCGGCGCCCCCCCCCGAGAGCCAGGAGGTGCGGTGGTCCGCCCCCCCCACGACCTCCCCGTCCAGTTCCAGGGTCCCCTGGTCCGGGGAATCGAGGAGCCCCAGCAGGTGGAGAAGCGTCGACTTCCCGACGCCGCTGGCCCCGAGGACGGCCACGATCTCCCCCCGGGCGAGGTCGAGGTCGAGGCCCTGGAGGATGCGGATCTCCACCCCGCCGCTGCGGTAGGAGTGGTGGAGGTCCCGGGCCCGGTAGAGGGGCTCACTCATGGTGAAGGCTCTCCACGGGATCCAGCGTGGAGGCGCGCACCGCGGGGAGCAGGCTCCCGAGGAGGGCGAAGACCACCGCCCCGGCGCAGATGGAGACCACGAAGGGGCCCTTCACGTCGATGGGGAGCTGTTCGAAGCGGTAGACGCTCTCGGGGAAGAGGTCGATGCCCATGTCGCGGAGCCCGTCGATGATCCCCTGGATGTTGGAGGTGATGGCGAGGCCGAGGGCCAGGCCGGTCCCGGCGCCGATGGCGCCGATGAAGAACCCGTTGCCGATGAAGACCGCCGAGGTCCCCGCCACGGAGGCCCCCAGCGCCCGGAGGACGCCGATCTCCCGCGTCTTCTCCACCACGAGCATGGACTGCGTCGAGCCGATGAGGAAGGCCACCACGATGAAGGAGAACCCCGTGATGACGATGAGGAGGGCCCTCTCGTTCTCCACGGCGTTGAGGATGGTCCGGTTGAGGTCCTTCCAGGTCTTCACCTCGATGGGGATCGGCTCCACCCTCCCTCCCGGGAGGAGGGTCGATCGCACGAGGTCCGAGGGGGTGCCGTCCTTCCCGTCCCGGGCGAGGAGCTCGATGGCCTCCTTCACCCGGTCGCAATCGTCGGCGTCGGAGATGAGCAGGCGGATGGCGTCGGCCTCCCGCCGGATGCCCTCCTTGAAGAAGGACCGGGCGTCGCGGCGGTCCATGAGGATGATCTCGTCGAGGTCGTAGTCCCCCGTGGTGAAGAAGCCGGTGACGGTGAAGAGCTCCTGCTGCGCCACGAACTCCGTGCCCGTGCCCGCGCCGCCCGTGTCGTCCTTCGTGCGGAAGGTGGGGATCTGGAGGCGGTCGCCGAGGTTGAGACGGAGCTTGTCCTTGAGGACCCGCCCCACGATGACCCCCTGCTTCTCGGGCCGCTGGCGGCGGTCCATGGACCGCACCGAGTCCGGCGTCCGGAAGGGCTGCTCCGGGGTCGCCGACTCCATGAGGGAGAGGGGGCTGTCCGGCGTCTTCCCGCGGCGGAGCTTGGAAGTGAGGTCGGAGACCCGGTTCTCCCGGGCGGCGTCGATGCCGATGACCTTGGCGGGCAGCCCCTGGGAGAGCCTGCGCCCCTCCGGCGCCACGAGGGTCATGGCGTAGACCACGGGGGAGGCCTCGACGACGCCGGGGACGCGGCGCTTGAGCTCCTCGCAGAGCTTCTCCGCGTCGAGGTCGTACCAGGGCTGGACGACCACGGGGGTGGTGTTCCCCACGAGGGAACGCTTGAGCCGGGTCTGGAACCCGTCCATGACCCCCACCACCACGATGACGAGCCCGACCCCGAGGGTGACCCCGAGGATGCCCAGCGTGGTGGACACCTTGTGGAACCAGAGGTACCGGAGGGAGAGGAAGGGGACGTAGCTCTTCAAGGGAGGGATCCCGCCGGTGCCCGAGGTCTCGTCGGCCCCGTGGGATGGAACCGGGAATCCCGTCCGGGGTTCGACCGAAGGGGAGACCCTATCACGGAGGCGGGGCCCGACCCCTGAATCGGAAGGGCCGGGGGGGGGCGGGCCCCCCCGGCCCTCGATGACGGTTTCGATCCGCGCGCTAGAGGGCGCTCTGCACCTGCTTCACCACGGGCAGGGCCACGTGGTAGTTGTGGTGGCGGAAGAGATCCGAGAGGCGCGGGGCGATGCGGTACTCCGCCTTCGGCTCCATGAGGTACCCGAGGGCCGCCGTCGCGAAGGCCCTCTGCTCCCAGTCGCTGGACTCGAGGACCGGCTTGAGGAGCTTCACGGACTCGGCGTCCCCGATGAGGCCGATGCCCTGGACGGCGGCGCCCTTGAGGAAGAACCGGGCGCTGTCCGCCTGCTGGACGGCCACCTTGCCCGTGAGGACGTCCACGAGCACCCGCGCCTCGTCGGCGCCGCCCACGAGCCCGATGGAGAGGGCCGCGGTCCGCGCCACGTCGGCGTGGGGCCTGGAGTCGGAGGTGAGGGTCTTGGAGAGGTCCGCCGCCGCCGACGCGTCGCCGGACAGCGCCAGCGCGAGGCCCGCGTAGGCCTGGACGCCGGTCCCGGAGGAGCGGCTCGAGAAGAGGGTCTGCAGCTGCTTCTCCGTCGCGGGGGAGTCGGTGCCGAGGAGGCCGAGGGCGAGCACCACGGAGGACTGGGAGTTGAGGTCGAGCTTCTTCAGCTCGGGCACCATCTCCATGAGGGTCTTCTCGTGGTCCCCGCAGGCCATGCTGGCCAGCGCCAGGGTCCCGGCCTGGAAGAGCCACTTGTCCTTCTTGTCGTTCTTCGCGATCTCGGCCAGCTCCTTGGCGATGAGGGCGTACTCCTTGGAGGTGGGGCCGAGGCGGGAGGCGATGCGCCCGAGGGAGTGGGCGGAGAAGTTCTTGGCGTAGGGGTCGGCCTTGCTGAAGCCCTCCTTGGCGAGGGCCTGGATGGCCTTGAGGTCGTTGAAGGAACCGAGGGCGAGGAGGGCCGACTGCCGCACCTCCGTCTTGCCGCCGAGGGAGGCGATGACCGCCCTGAGGGCGCTCCCGCGGACCTTCTCGTCGGCGTGCTGCCCGTACCGCCCGAGGGCGTGGAGGGTGAAGCACTTGACGGACTCGGCGGAGTTGCGGGCGGCGAGGACCTTCTCGAACAGGGGAAGGGCCGCCGCGTCGCCCAGCATGCCGAGGGCGAGGGCGGAGCAGGCCGCCTCGTCCTCCATGCCCACCCGGGAGACGGAGGTCTCGTAGAGCTTGCGGAGCGGCTCCACGGCGCCCTCGGGGGTGCCGAGGAGGCCGAGGCCGAGGGCGGCGTAGGCGGCCCGCTTCTCGCGGCGATCCGTGGAGGAGCCGGTCAAGGCCTTGAGGAGGTAGGGGAGGGCGACGTCGGAGTGGCCCGAGAGGCCGAGGGCCAGCAGCGCGTCCTCGCGGACGGCGAAGTCGGCGTCCGAGGTGGCCACGTTCTGCAGGAAGGGCAGCGCCTCCTTGAAGCCGCTCTTCCCGAGGGCGAGGACCGCGGCGTCCCGCACGTGGGAGTCTCCGTCGTTCAGGCGGCCGACGACGAGGGCCATGGCCTCCTGGCGGTCCGTCTCGCCGATGAGCCGGCGATCGCGGGCCGGCTCGGGCTGGGTGGAGAGCACGTAGGTGCTGGTCTTCGGGGGGGAGATCCGGGCCACGGGACGGCGCGCGAGGACCGTGGCGATGTACTCCTCCTTGGCGCCCTCGAAGTAGAAGGGCCAGATCTTGTCCGCGTCGTCCTGCGAGGTCTTCTTGCCGCCCACGCCGGCGCCGCCGCCGCCGCCGCTGACGGACGGGGCGGAAGCGCCGCCGCCGGTGGTGTCGCCGGAGGAGGGGGGAGGAGCGCTGCCGCCGCCGCTGGAACCGCCGGAGTCTCCGCCGGAGTCGCCGCCCCCGCCGGTGTCGGGGCTGGAGGGGGTGCCGCCGGAGTCGCCGCCGCCGGAGTCCCCGCCGCCGGAGTCGCCGCCGCCGGAGTCGCCGCCGCCGGAGTCGCCGCCGCCGGTGCCGCCGCCGGAGTCGCCCCCGCCGGCGCTGGTCCCGTCCCCGCCCCCGGAGGTCCCGTCCCCGGAGCCGCCGGTGCTGCCGCCGCCCGTGGGCGGAGCCGGCGTGCCGCCGCCGCCCCCGGAGGTGCCGGAATCGGGGGTGGACTGGGCGGTGTCCTCGCGGACGATATACTTGTCGCCGGGGCCGCGGAAGTTGCCGCCGAGGCGGTCGGCACGGGCGCCGGGGGAGCCGCCCCAGGCGGCGGCCAGCGCCACGGTGAGCACGGTGAGGAGGAGTCGACGGTTCATGGCTGTCTCCTTGTCGCGACTGAAGTCCCTGTCGCTGCGGCAGTTCCGGTGAGGCCGTTTCGCAACTCGACGGGCCCGTGCGGCCATGGTACCCGCCGGAGGGGCCGGATGCTCCTCCCCTCCCCCTTGTAAACGAGGGCGAGCCAGGGTTTTCCACGGGATTCCGGGATTCCCGTGACGGCAGGCGGGAGGGTCCCCCCCGTTCCCATTGACTCCCTTGGGATCGGAGGCTATCCTCCCCCCGTCGGTCTCCTTCGGCGGCCCCCATGGGCGGGTCCGCCCGTTTCCCGTTGCGCCGTTCCGCCGCCCGCCGGGAGGTCACCCCTTGGAGATGGAGCGTCGCCAGTCGCCCCGGGAGTTCCGCGTCCTCAAAGCCATCGGGCGGAAGAACCAGGGGGCCGAGATCCACGGCACCATCGAGAACCTCTCCGCGGGGGGGGCCTTCTTCGTCTGCGATTTCCCCGACGCCCCGGTCCTCGACGGGGAGGTCGTCTCCCTCGAGATCCCCTACCGGCTGGAGGAGAGCGGCGTCGAGGCCGGGACCCTTCGCTGCCAGGGGGGCGTGCTTCGCATCGAGGAGTACGGATCCGGCGCCGGCGTCATGCGCGCCTTCGCGCTCCGCTTCGAGGAGCCGGTCCGCATCTTCGGGCTCGACCTCGGCGAGGACTAGGACCGCCCCTCCCCCGCCGCTCGCCTCTCCCCCCGCAACCCCGGTCCGAGTGGGGATCCACCCCATGCGCCGATTCCCCCGAATCGGGTAGCGTCGCGCCGGGGGGGACTCCGACCCTCCTCCCCCGAGGAGGCGCGATGCCCGTCACGCTCCGGCCCCGATCCCGCCGTCCGCTCCCCGCCGGGGGTCGCGGGCCCCGCCTCCTCCGCCACGAGGGGCTCCCGTTCCCGCGCCGCGCTCCGCACCGGGATCTCGACCCCGCGGAGGGATCGGGGCCCGCCATCCTCGGCATCGGCACGGCACTGCCCGGCCCCTGCGTCGAGCAGGAGGTGGCCGCCGAGGCGGTCATCCGCATGGCGGGGATGGCCGGGGCCGAGGCGGCATGGACGCGGAGGCTCTTCCGACGGTCCGGCGTGGAACGCAGGCGGACGGTGATGGAGGACCTCGCCGCGGGCCGCGCCCCCTTCGGGGGGAACCCCCGCCCGGGGACGGCCCTGCGGATGGCGCTCTACCGCGAACACGCCGGCCCCCTCGCCGCCGCCGCCGCGGCCCGGGGGCTGGCCGCCGCCGCCGTCGCCCCCGGCGAGGTGACCCACCTCGTCGTCGTCACCTGCACCGGCCTCCACGCGCCGGGCGTGGACGTCGAACTCGTGGGGCGGCTCGGGCTCCGCCCCGACGTGGAGCGCACGGTGGTGGGCTTCATGGGCTGCTACGGCGCCTTCGCGGGGCTGCGCGTCGCCCGCATGGCGGTGCTCGCCGATCCGGGGGCCGTGGCCCTCGTCGTCTGCGTCGAACTCTGCAGCATCCACCTGCGGTGCGACCCCTCCCCCGCCTCCCTCGTCTCCTTCTCCCTCTTCGGGGACGGGGCCGCCGCGGCGGTCATCGCCGGCCCCCGGCCCCGCCGCGGCGTCCTCCTCGCCCTCGGGCCGGCGGCGACGCGGGTCGAGCCCGGGACCGGCCCGATGATGGGCTGGGACGTCGGCGACGACGGCTTCGAGATGACCCTCGCGCCGGAGATCCCCGCCCGGGTCGGGGGAGCCGTGGCGGACTTCGTCGGCGGCCTCGACCCCGGCGAAGGGGTCGAGGCCTGGTGCGTGCATCCCGGCGGCCCCGCCGTCCTCGCCGCGGCGGAGAGGGCCCTCGGCCTTCCCGCGGCCGCCCTCGACGATTCCCGGGCCGTGCTCCGCACCATCGGCAACGTCTCCAGCGGGACCATCCTCTTCGTGCTGGAGCGCGCCGCGGCGCGCGCCGCCGAGGGCGCCCGCCTCGTCGCCCTCGGCTTCGGACCGGGCCTCACCCTCGAGGGCCTCCTGCTGCGGCGGGGCGGCGTCCCCGTCCGCGCCCCCGCCCCCTCCCCGGTGGAGGCGGCGGACGTCACCGGGTCCGCCCCGTGAACCTGCTCCCCCCGCCCCTCGGGGAGCGCCGGCCGGGTCCGGAGCGGATGGACGACCCCGCCTCCCTCGACGGGGAGGAGCTGCGCGGCGCGCTGGCGGGGCTCCGCGCCGTCAACCGCTGGCTCGGGGGGGAGGGGACGACCCGCCGCGCCCTCGACGACCTCGCGGACCGGGTGCCCCTCGGCCCCCGCATCGAGGTCCTCGACGCCGGCGGGGGCTCCGGGGACGCGGCGCCGGGGATTCTCGCGTGGGCGCGGCGGAGGGGACTCGGGGCCCGGGTCGTCGTCCTCGACATCCACCCGGGGACGGCCCGCGAGGCGGAGGCGCGGCTCTCGGGGCTCGAGGGGGCCGAGTCCCTCGCCGGGGACCTCTTCGACCTCCCCCCGCGCTCCTTCGACGTCGTCCACGCGGGGCTCCTCCTCCACCACTTCGACGGCGACGGGGCCGCCCGGGCGCTGCGTGCGATGGCGCGCATCGCGCGCAAGGGGGTCGTCGTGAACGACCTCCGCCGCCACCCCGTGCCCTGGGCGCTCATCCGCTGGATCACGCTGCTCGCGTCCCGCAACGAGGCCCTGCGCCACGACGCCCCGCTCTCCGTGGCCCGGGCCTTCACCGCCGGGGACTGGCGGACCCTCGGCCCGTCGGCGGGGCTCGACCTCCGCTTCCGGAGGAGCTGGGCCTGGCGGTGGGCGGTGAGCGGGGTGCACGCGTGACCCGTGACTGCGGTCAGGCCCGTGGCTGCGCGAGCGGGCTTCTCTTCTAGTGCCATTCAGCTATCAGGAGGAACGACAGCTGCGGCATACCGGCTTGCTCATGGTAGTCCTTTCGACCGAGCCGCACTCGTGGCAGAACTTCTCCTTGTACGCCGGGTTCTCGTACTTCGCCCACTCGCCGTAGCAGGACCTGCAGAGGGGTTTCTCGCGGTCCAGCGGAAGGCCGGCGTTGCACCGAATGCAGTGCCCCTCCTTCTCCTTGGCCCTGGCCTTCTTTCCAGGCAGCTCGGAAGCTGCGCCCTTCTCCCTCGTCCCGCGCTCCGCCATCTCGTGCAGGATGGCCTTCTCCTTGAAGTGTTCGAAGGCGGCGCACATGAGCCTGAAGTCCTCGCCTGCCGCGTTCTTCCCGATGCTCACTGCCATCTCCCCGCTGTTGTGGGCACTGTTCTCGGTGAGGTTCATCGAGGTGGAAATGGCGAGCGTGCTGGAGATGTACAGCTTGGCGTGCAGCCAGGGGAGGTACATGACCTTCATGCCCATTCTCTCGAACTCCGCGACGGCCTCGCTGTGCCGCTGCTCCGAGCGCCCCCCACGCGTGATCAGCGACACGTGAACCCCCCGAGCGAGTGCCCCCTGAATGCACTCTCTGAGGGTCTCCTTCGGATCGAAGTACCCGGTGATCAGGCGAAGTTCCCCGCCCGCCTCTGCGTTCTTGATCAGGTCTCGAACGGCGGGCAGCACCAGCTCTCCGTACAGGACTTGCATGACCCCTCCCTTCTGGCCTGACTCCCGCCCCACACGCCTCCAGCGCTGGTGCCCGGGGTGGGAATCGAACCCACATGCCCTTGCGGGCAGAGGTTTTTGAAACGGTCCGGGGCCTCCTGCGAGGGGGGCTCCGGATCCGTTCCCCGAGGGAAACCGGACGGAAACGGACCGGACAGGGACCGGGCGCGTTGCTGAGAGATCGTGGACAAGGGAATGGACAAGCGACGGTCCCCCGCCACGGCCGCGACGACGGACGCCCCCGCCGGGTTGCCCCTCGCCACCCTCCCCCACCGGCCCCCAGGAAGGCCCCTCCGCGGGCCGCTGGCGAGGCCCGGGGCTCCGAGATGGCACGTCGGGTGTCTCCATCGGCTCCGCCGCGGTCCCGGGCCAGCCTGCGCGCCCTGCGGGGCCTCCGGCGAAGGACGGGGGGCGACCTACAGGAGGGCCGCCGCCCGCGCCGCCCGCTCGAGGATGGCGACGGCCTCCCGCCGGCCTACGGTCCCCTCGGCGGTCCGGAAGACGCCGACGACGGCGCGTAGAAGGGGGTCCCGGGGCATCCTGCGGCCGGGGACCTGCCCGCGCTCATCCTGGGCGAGGTGCGGGATGCAGGCGCCGTCACGGAAGGCCGGGAGGTTGCAGCCGGGACGGCCGCAGGCCTCGACGGACCGGGGGCGATCCTCCTCGGGGCGCCGGAACGCGAACCCCGGAGCCTCCCCCCGCTCCTCGCGCCGCCGGGCCCTGTCCCACGTCCGCCCGTAGCAGCGGCGGCAGAGTCCCCGGACCCGGGCGACCCCCGGACACCCTTCCGTGGAGCACTCGGGCCCCTTGAGAGGGGGAGCCGGCGGGGTGACGGTGGCGGCGGATGGGTCCAGCATCGCGGGCCGATTCTCGCCGGTTCCTCCCGGCCCGTCAACCTCGGCGGGGCGGTCCCTGAATCGAACCGCCCCGGCCGATGCGGGCCCGGGGCGGGAGCGGCGCGGAGGGCGGCCCTACAGCGCGCCGGCCATCTTCCGGGCGACGACCGCATCCCATGCGACCCCCACGGGCTTCCACCCGGTGGGATTCTCGTCGGGGGAGCACTTCTTCAGGATGGCGATCTGGTCGTTCTCGAAGGCGATCGCTCCCTCGTCCGACACCATCTCAACGATGCACCCCGCCGCGTCCGCGCCGATGTCGCCCTTCCGCACGGTAGCCTCCATTTCCTCGCGGCGCCCTCATCGCGCCGGCGGGGAAATATCCGATCCCAACGTCATCGCGTCCACCCCATTTTTCGATTCTAGTTCCCCCTTCCGATCCTCCGGACCGGTTCATCGGAATCTCCGAATGAAGGAGCCCGGCACGGATCTGCAAACTCGGACACGGGGAGTAGCGGGCCATCCGCGGCCCTGGCGGGAAGGAGGAACGACGCGGGAGCGGATCGCCCCCCTCCTCGATCCTCGCCGGCCACCTGGCCGAAGGGGCGCGGGGCGTCCCTCCTCCTCCGGGCCCCGACGACGACGGAGGGCGCAGCGGGGGGCGGTGGGACGCGGGGCGCGGCCGGCGCTCATCCCCGAGCCCGGCACCCGGGGGGTGGGGGTACCCCGGGGGGGATACACCCGGGAGTTTGATGGGACCCATTCGCATACCTCCTGGGGGTAGGAGGTACTCCCGCGCCGACGCGATCCGTGCACCTCCCGACTTCGATGCGAGCCGGGCATCCCACGCGCTACTTGCCTTCGTCCGCCGATTTCTGGAAGGGGAACTTCTCCCACTTGCAGGGGGTGAAGCCTGGCCTCATCCAGGCCATCCCGAGGTCCGGATTCTCGATCATCTTCTTCCGGATCTCCTCGGTGACCCGGATGGATGAACTCAGGTTCATCACCGCCCCGTTCCACGCGCCGGCATTGTCCGGCTTGTTGGGGAATCGAACCCCGGGTAGGTGTCGCGCTTCGGTTGCCACGGCCAGGGCAGCGGCGAAGAGGTCCCGCAGATCATCGCTCCAACCAAAGGCCATGGCGGCCGCGTCCCGGATTGCATCTTGCCGGTCCTTGGGGCCGGTGATGACGCTGTGGAGGTGCTTCCCTTGGACAATCGCATCCTCGAGCATTTCCAGGAACCCGGTCCAGGCATGGCGGGCGTCCCACCGGTTTCCCTCGGGAATGCGGGACTCAGCCTGCTGCCCGAGGCGGATCGCCGTGCGAGTGAGGAGGAAGGGGAAGATCAGGATCTGTACCCCCAGCCAGTACGCGGCAGCCCTTCCCGCATCTTCGGCCGTCAGGGGGGCGGATTCGCGCATGGTCCACCGCGGGAGGAAGAGGAAAGCGAGGTAGGTCCCCATGAGTTCCGATGCGGCGAGCCCCGCCTTCTCCTGGAGGAGCTTCAGGGTTTCCCGCAGGCACGACCCCCAGGTGATCCTCTGTGGCCTCGTTGCGTTGCCCACGCTCATCCCTCCCATGCCGGCAGGGGAGGAGTCTATCAGGATCCCATGCGCGAGGTCTTGGCCGCTCCTTTGATCCCAGTGAGGCCCAGAGGCCGGTTTGCGAAGCGGGGAACGACGCGAATCCGCACGCGGCCAATGCGATCGACAGCCCCCATCTTCTAACGGGGGGCCTCTTCAGTGGCTCGGAGATTGAGTCGGCCCGTCCGGGAAGCTGTCGGCGCCCTGAGGCGTCTCGATTCCCTCGAAGTGAATGTGGTTCCCGATCACGGCATCTTCGCCTACGGGCCACTTGCTACCCACCCGAAGCCGTATCCAGTGTTCGAAGGGAGACTCCGCCTCGGCGCAGAAGATCCGAAGCCGAAGGGCGTAGGTACCTTCACTGAGCTGGTTCGTGAAACCCGGTTGATCGACTTCAGTCTTCAGGATGACCGTGGTGGTTCCTCTCCCGGAATCGGGCACAGGTACTCCCGCACCGAGATCAAAGTGGGCCTGAGCTCCAGGCGGGAGAACGTCCCGGATCACCTCCTCAACTTCTCGCGGGTGGCACCACTTCAGCCTCATCGGCAACACCCAGTCCACCTCACTAACCGCCCGGAACGTCAGGGCATCCAACACGAGGATCCTGTCCAGCAGGACCTCGATGCGGTGCGCTGCTCCACTGCCGACATTCCAAACTCGCACCCGGAGGTTTGCTTGAGGCCGGAACCGATTGGGCACTTCCAGGCCGCCAAGAAGTACGGGGTGCCGAGAGACGTCGCAGTCAGGAAGGCGGCACCTGGGGTCGAGGATCAGCGCCGGGGGGTGGAACCAGGAGCGGAGGCGATCCCCCCATAGGGCCACAGCGATCGCAACCAGTGTCAAGATCGCGGTGAGAGCCTGAACAGCATCTCCCCGGCTCCATCCCAGGGGTACGGCCATCTCGGTGGATGCCAGCGTCAAACCGAGGAGGAGAAGGAAGGCCGCCGGGAGGACGCGGCTCGGACCTACGTCAGGGACTCTCATCCCTTCCTCCTCGTGGCCTTGGTGGTCATGAGTCTACCCAAGTCCCTCCATCAGGAAGTGGACATCCAGGGTCGCCCTCAAGTTGTAGAATCGAGTTGAGGTAGCGCCGGGCAGGACCCCCGGATTTCTGGACGTGTCGAACGAGGTCCGCCATGCCCTCCGCCCCCGTCGCGCAGAAGTTCCCCCTCGCGGCCAATCCCTACGCGGCGCTCCTTCCGAGCACGAAGGCCCCCGCCCCCGGCGGTCCCGGTCGGTACGGCCAGTCGATCCGCCAGCAGAACCCCCAGAACATCCTCGGGGCGTCCTCGAGCCCCTACGACTCCCTCGTCGAGACCCCCCCGGGTGGGTCCCCCAAGAGCCAGCCGACCTTCACGCAGCCGATGGGCGCTCCCGCCCGCTCCCCCGCGGGCGAGGTCCCGCCGGACTCCCGGACGCCGGGGATGCAGCCGACGACCGTGCAGGCCCCGACGATCGTTCCGGGGGTCCCCGGGGGCCCGGTGCCGGGTCCCGACGGGAAGCCGATGCCGGGGCCGCAGATGGGCGCCGCGCAGGCCCCGACGACGCCGCCGCTGACCCAGCCGCCCCCGAGCCTCCCCGGGTCGCCCCCGGTGCCCGCGTGGATGCTTCCGCCCGGCGGGATGCCGGCCTCGCCGCCTCCCGAGCCCCCCATCGCCGAGGGCGCTCAGATGGTCATGAAGGGGGGGAAACTGGTCCCGAAGACGGGGCCGGTGGGGCAGGCGGGCACCGAGGGGGCGAGTTCGGGCGCGACGACGGACATGGGGATGCCCGGCGGAGAGGCGGGGCAGGGCTCCCGACCCGGCGCGACCCAGATCACCGACCCCGCGAAGATCGCCGAGATCCAGCGCCGGATGGAGGAGCGGGCCGGTTCGGGCCTCGAGCGGATGCCGGGTCCCTACGACGCCCTGATCCGCCGCGGGGTGGACGACGAAGGCTCATCGGACGAGGCGGGAATGCCCCTCACGGCGGACTCCCAGGCCGGCGCCTCCCCCTACGCGGCGCTGGCCGAGGCCGCCCCGGCGGACTTGGGGGCGGGTGGTCCCAACAACGGAGGCGGCAACCCCGATCTTCCGGGGTTCATCGACGCGGAGCCTCCGCCCGTCGATGAGGACACCCCCGGCGCCCCTCCCGCGGACGAAGAGACTCCCGCGGGGGAGAACTGGTGGGACGACACCTCGACGTGGCAGGACGAGTCCGGCGCGATCACCTGGCTCCCCTCGGACCCCGCCTCCATGGAAGCCTTCCTGAAGGCGCAGGGGTGGTACGGGACCGACGCCGCCCGCCGGTTCGCCAACCTCACGGCCGCCCTCGGGAAGTACCAGGATGCCGTGGCGGACGGCAACTCGTTCGCCATGCGCAAGCAGCAGGAAAAGATGGAGCAGGCCGCGAAGAACCTGAAGAACACCGAGGGGATCCCCATCAACCTCGATGAGCTCCTCAAGAACTGGGGCCAGGGACTCGGGCAGCCCGGCGACGAGCCCGATCCCGCAACGCCTGGCGACAGCACCATTCCCGGCGAGGGGACGGACCTCGGCGAACTCCCCGACATGAGGTACGAGACGATCCCGGAGTGGATGAAGCAGATGGACCCGGAGAACCTCCGGGCCTACCTCGACCTCCTCAACTTCAACCTCGCCCGCGACGACCGCCAGCTCGCCATCGACCAGTACAAGGACCTCTTCAAGATGTACGACGAGGACCCGACCAGGGCGGCCCTCTACAAGCAGCTGGAGGACCCCTACGAGACCCTCTCGCCCGAGGCGGTCCAGAAGATGAAGGCGTCGGCCGCCCAGACCTACGGGGACGCCAACGCGGGGATCACCTCGGACATCCGGGAGCGGGCGGCGCAGCTCGGGGTGAACCCGGCGGACCTCGCCTCGATGGAACTGCGGGCGCGGTCGGAGGCCGGCATGGGCCTCTCGCAGATGGACCGGGACATCGACCTCGAGGCGGCGCGGTCCGGGGCGACCGATTGGGAGCGGTGGTTCAACGCCCTCAACGGTGCGCAGCAGAGCCTCCTCGGCCCCTACGCCTCCATGTACGGGAGCCTCGCGGGCCTCATCAGCGGGACGCCGAACCTGGCGAACACGGGGAACCCGATGCAGGGCGTGGGTGACTACCGGCTCCAGCAGGAGATGCTGAACGAGAAGGGCCCCGGGATGGACTACATGACCCCGCTGATCACCGGGGGCGCGTCGGTGGCAACGAGCCTCCTCAAGTGATCCAGCCTCCCTCCTCGCCTGCGGGCCGCCGGCTCCCCTTCGATGGGCTCCCCGGGCGGAACAAGGCGGAGATCGCCGCAGCCGTCTTCCGGATCGCCGGCCTCCAGATCGCCGGTGTGGAACGGCGCGAGGATCCCCGGGCCCTCGCGGAGCGGATCTCCGTCCTCGACCTCCTCGGGCCGGAGCGGTGCGAGGCACTCCGGAGGTTCGTCCCCGGGGCGCTCGCGGGGATGGAAGTCCACCTCAACGCCGGGGGGAACGTCACGCCGGCCGAGTTCGACCGCCTCGGCGGGCTCGTCGCGGCGCAGTTCGACTCGGGGGGCTCCGGCGGGTAGGATCCTCGCCGCGCGGCGGGGTTGCCCCAACGGGCGTGAAACTTCTACCTCATCCCTATTCTCCAGGAGTTTCCCCGTCGCCAACCGCCCTCACCACCCCCGGGGGGTAGATGTCCGGGAGGAGGGGGAGAGGCCGTTCAGGAGTCCCGGAGTGAGGCTCCACACCGACGCTGCCGCCCTACCGTATCCGTGAGTTCCCGCGGATGAGGTTGGCGACCAGGGCGGAGTCGCGCTACCTTCGGCTCCTCGTGAGGATCCTCAGGGGGACGGAATGACCTCATCCGTGAAGGTCTCGGCGAGGGAGTTGAAGGCGGCGCTCCGGGGACTGGTGAAGGTGGTGCGCAAGGGGGGCCCGTATCCCGCGGTCATCTCCTTGGAGGACGGCAAACTGGTTGTCGAGTCGGGGGGAGCGGCGGTGGAGATCGCAGCAACCGGGACCTGGGGAGAACCGGTGCTCCTTCAGGCAGGGTCTGTCAAGTTCCTGGCGGACCTTCCGACCGCGGAGGAGTTCGTCTACATCAAGGTGGAGGCGGGGATGTTCCACGCAGGCGGGGACAGCCTCCCGTGCCACCCGGCAAACGAGCCCGATCGGCCGATCGGGGAGCCTTCGTCGCGACCTCCGTTCGGCAAGCTGGTTGCCATGGCGATCCAGCGGATGGATGGCACCCGCCGGAAAACCGCACTCAAACCCGATGCCAGGAAGGCGGTGATGCTCCTCCGCGATCTGGCGAGTGCCGGCCTCAAGGGCGAGGACCCGAGAAACCTGCCCTTCCCGATCATCGAGGTGGAGGAATTCCTCGACTGGTGCGACAGGACAGCAAGCGCGCGATGACACCTTCCGAGTTCGCGGCGAAGTGGTCAGGAAGCCGGGCGACGGAGCGGGCTGCCTCACAGGAGCACTTCATCGACCTCTGCCGGATGCTCGGCGTGCCGACGCCGAACGAGGCTGACGCGACGGGGGACTGGTACGCATTCGAGAAGGGGGCGGAGAAGACTGGCGGCGGGGACGGCTTCGCGGATGTCTGGAAGCGCGGGCACTTCGGGTGGGAGTACAAGGGGAAGCGGAAGGACCTGGATGCGGCCTACCAGCAGCTCCTACGCTACCGCGAGTCCCTCGACAACCCGCCGCTCCTCGTGGTCTGCGATCTTGATCGATTCGAAGTCCACACGAATTTCACCGGGACCGCGAAGAAGGTCCACCGGTTCACCCTCGACGACTTGGCCGGGAGCGATCCCTCCGAGCCCCTCCGGGTCCTCGGGGCCGTCATGGAGAAGCCGGAGGTTCTCCGCCCGACAACGACCCGCCACGAGATCACGGAGGCGGCGGCCCGGGAGTTCGCGGCGCTCGCCGTGGCCCTCCGCGGCCGGGGCCATGACCCCCACGCCGTCGCGCATTTCCTGAACAAACTCCTCTTTATGATGTTTGCCGAGGACGCCCGCCTCCTCCCGCCCGACCTCGTGAAGCGGATCGCCGAGGGGACCCGGAACGACCCGGCCGCCTTCACGGACGCCCTCTCGGACCTCTTCGGGAAGATGGCGAAGGAGGGGGGGCTCTTCGGGCCGGAGCGGATCCAGTGGTTCAACGGCGGGCTCTTCGACGGGCCCGACGTGATCCCCCTGGAGCGGGACGAAATCGACGTGGTGCGGCGCGTCTCCAACCTCGATTGGTCCGAGGTGGAGCCTTCGATTTTCGGGACCCTCTTCGTCCGGGGACTTGACCCGGACCGGCGCTCCCAACTCGGGGCGCAGTACACCGACCGGGAATCGATCCTGCGGCTCGTGGAGCCCGTCCTCATGTCGCCCCTCCGGCGGGAGTTCGAGGCCATGAAGACCCGGGTAACGGCGCTCCTCGCCGAACGGAAGAAGGTCACCAAGAGGACGAAGCCGGAGGAAAACCCCCACTCCCTCGTGGATGGGTTCCTCGCTCGACTGGCGGGGATGCGGGTCCTTGACCCGGCTTGCGGCTCCGGGAACTTCCTGTACGTCTCCCTCCAACTACTGAAGGACTTGGAGCGGGAGGTCATTGAGTGGGGATCGCTCACGCTCCAGACGACGCGCCCCTTCCCGAGGGTCGGGCCCCAGGTGCTCCGGGGAATCGAGATTAACGACTACGCCGCCGAACTCGCCCGCGTGACGATCTGGATCGGTGAGATCCAATGGATGCTCTCCCACGGGTTCGCCTACCGGACGAACCCCATCCTCCAGCCCCTCGAGAACATCGAGTGCCGGGACGCAATCCTGGACCTCTCCGTTCCCGGGGTTCCCACGGAGCCTAAGTGGCCGGACGCGGAGGTGATCGTGGGGAACCCACCCTTCCTCGGCAATCGGCTGCTCCGGCGGGCGCTAGGGTCGGAGTACACCGAAGCGTTGTTCACGGTCTACAAGGACCGCCTCCCGGCTGCCTCGGACCTCGCCTGCTACTGGCACGAGAAGGCCCGCGCAATGGTCGCCAGGGGGCAAGCGAAGCGCGTCGGGCTCCTGGCGACCCAAGGGATCCGAGGTGGAGCGAGCCGCCGCGTCCTCGAACTCGTCAAGGAGACAGGGGACATCTTCATGGCCTGGTCCGATCTCCCCTGGACGCTCGACGGTGCTGCTGTTCATATCTCGATGGTCGGGTTCGACGACGGGAGCGAGAAGATGCGGACGCTGGACGGGGTCGCGGTCCTCGCAATCAACCCCGACCTCACGGCAGGCACCGACCTCACCAGAGCCCGCCGCCTCCGGGAAAACGCGGGAATCGCCTTCTACTCTGACGTCAAGGCTGGCCCATTCGACATCCCCGAGTCGGCCGCGCGCAAGATGTTGGCGGAGCCGAACCCCGACGGGCGCTCGAACGCAGACGTCGTTCGCCCGTGGGTGAACGGGAAGGACATCGCGGGGCGATCGAGGGGGATGTGGATCATCGACTTCGGGGTAGACATGCCGGAGATGGAGGCGGCGCTCTACGAAGCGCCCTTCGAATACGTGAAGGCCCACGTGCTTCCTATCCGGGCAAAGACGCGGCGAGAGTCCTACCGGAGGAAGTGGTGGCTCCATGCGGAGCCCTGTGCCGGAATGCGATCCGCTATCGCGCCGTTGCAGCGGTATCTCGCCACTCCCTCGACGGCGAAGCACCGGACCTTCGTCTGGATGCCGGTAATGGTGCTGGCCGACCACTGAGGCATCCCCTCATACCGGACCCCCGATGAATTCATGGATGGGGACGTGTTG
>CAYJMF010000057.1:0-31167 GCA_964370855.1 uncultured Planctomycetota bacterium
CCTCCCGGGCCATGATGGTTCGCCCCCGCCCCCGCCGCCAATCTGGGTCGGGTTCCGTATGGCGGTCTACCATCCCCCCGCCGAGAATGGACCCTCCCATGAGCGCGGAACCGATGGCCGGCCGGAACGGACTCCGTGTCCTCCTCCTCGACAACCGCGACTCCTTCGTCTGGAACCTCGCGCAGGCCTTCGGCGCCCTCGGCGCCGAGCCCCGCGTCGTGCGCAGCGACGCGGTGACCGTCGGGGAGATCCTCGCCTCCCCCCCGGACCGCCTCGTGATCTCGCCGGGCCCCTGCGGGCCCGCGCAGGCCGGGATCTCCGTGGAGGCGATCCGCTCCCTCGCCGGCCGCGTCCCCGTGCTCGGCGTCTGCCTCGGCCACCAGTGCATCGCCGCGGCCTTCGGGGGCCGGGTCGTCCGGGCCGCGGAGCCGCGCCACGGCAAGACATCGGAGATCCGCCACGACGGCCGCGGGGTCCTGCGGGGAGTTCCGGACCCGCTCCGGGCGGCGCGGTATCATTCCCTGGTCGTCGAGGAGGAGGGCCTGCCGGCCTGCCTCGAGGTGACGGCCCGGACCGCCGAGGGCGTGGTCATGGGCCTCCGGCACCGCACCGCCGCCGTGGAGGGGGTGCAGTTCCACCCCGAGTCCTTCCTCACGCCCGACGGACCCCTGCTGCTGCGCAACTTCCTGGAGGGAGCACGATGAGCCGCGGAAACTTCGCCGACCGGATGCTCGCCGCCGCCGCCGCCAAGGGGGGGCCGGTCTGCGTCGGCCTCGACCCCCGCTGGGAGGATCTCCCGGAGCGGTTCCGATCCGCCCGGGGGGAGGACCTCGCCGGCCGCGCCGCGGCGGTGCTCGACTTCACCCGCGCCGTCCTCGACGTGGTGGCCCCCCTCGTCCCCGTGGTGAAGCCCAACATCGCCTTCTACGAGGCCATGGGCGCCCCCGGGTACGCCTGCTGGCTCGACACCGTGGCCGCGGCGCGGGAGGCGGGGCTCCTGGTCGTGGGCGACGTCAAGCGGGGGGACATGGGGAACACCGCGGAGAACTACGCCCGCGCCCATTTCGACGTCGCCGGCTGCGACGCCGTGACCCTCAGCCCCTACCTCGGCCTCGACTCCCTCGAGCCCTTCCTCGCCCGCTGCCGGAAGGACGGGCGGGGCGTCTTCGTCCTCGTGAAGACGAGCAACCCGGGGTCCGCCGATCTCCAGGATCTCGAGGTGGGGAACCTCCGCGTCTTCGAGGAGGTGGCCGTGCTCGTGAGGGCCTGGGCCGGCGGCGAGGGGCTCGTCGGGGAATCGGGCTGGAGCTCCATGGGCGCCGTCACGGGCGCGACCCACCCGGCGGAGGTGGCGCTGCTCCGCAGGATGCTCCCCGGCGTGCCCTTCCTCGTGCCCGGCTACGGGGCCCAGGGGGGCACCGCCGCGGACTGCGTCTCCGCCTTCGACGGTGAGGGGCGCGGCGCCGTCGTCAACTCCTCCCGGGGCATCGTCCTCGCCTGGAGGAAGGGCCCCCTCGCCGAGAGGCACGGGGAGGCCCGCTGGGAGAGGGCCGTGGAGGAGGCGACGCTGGAGATGCGGGCGGCCCTCGCGGCGGTCCTGCCCCGGGGGAGGTAGGGCGTGGGCGCCTGGTACGAGGAGGCCTTCCGCTCCGACTACCTCTCCGTCTACCCCCACCGCGACGACGCCGCCGCCGCGGCGGAGGCGGCGGCCTGGGCGGGGCGGTTGCCGGGCCTCGCCCCCGGGAGCCGCGTCCTCGACCTCGCCTGCGGGGCGGGGCGCCACCTCCGGGCCCTGGCGGCCATGGGGGCGCGGGCCGCGGGGTGCGACCTCTCGGCGGACCTGCTGGCCGAGGCGCGGGCGCGGGGCCGCGAGTGTCTCATAAGATGCGACATTCGCCGGCTCCCCTTCGCCACCGGGTGCTTCGACGCCGTCACCTGCTTCTTCTCCTCCTTCGGCTACTTCGCCGACGCCTCCGACGACGCGGCGGTGCTCGACGAGGCCGGGCGGGTGCTCAGGCCCGGGGGCGGCCTGCTCCTCGACCTCATGGACCCCGCGACGGTGCGGCGGGACCTCGTGCCGCGGAGCGCGAGGGAACGCGGCGGCACGCGCGTCGTCGAGGAGAGGTCGCTCGCCGGGGGGGGGCGCCGGGTGGAGAAGCGGGTGTCCCTCGAGGGACCGGGGGGCGCAAGGGCGTGGACGGAATCGGTCCGGCTCTACGATCCCGGCGAGGTCGAGGCGATGGCGCGCCCCGCGGGCCTGATGCCGCGGGGGCGGTTCGGCGGCCACGGCGGGGAGCCGTGGAGCGGCGGGGTCTCCCCGCGCTGCGTGATCCTGTTCGGGAGGGAGGGGGCGTGAACGACGCGGTCCTTCCCTGGGGGATCTTCGCCGGCGGGCGGCGGCTCTTCCTCGCCCACCTCTCCGGCGAGGCCGCGGCGGGGGATCTCCTCGGCGGCCGCGGGTGGTCCGACGGGGCCGTCGCCGCCGCCGTGGAGGAGCGCCGCCGCCTTCCCCTCCCCCACCGCGCGGACATGGCCCGCGCCGTCCGCGGGTACGCGCTGTCGCTGGGCGTCCCCGCGGCGGCGGAGGCGGCGCGGCGCCTCGAGGATCCCGACGCCGTGGTGATCGTCGCCGGCCAGCAGCCCGCGGTCGGGGGCGGCCCCCTCCTCTCCTTCGCCAAGGCGGCGGGGGTCGTGGCCCTGGCGCGGCGCCTCGAGGCGGCGGGGGCCGGGCCCGTGGTGCCCGTCTGGTGGGTGGCCTCCGAGGACCACGACATCGACGAGGCCGGCGCGGTCCTCCTCGGCGGCGGCCGCCGGGGATCGGACCTGCTCTCCGCGGAGCCGAGGGACCGCCGGATGCTCTCCTTCGTGGCGGCCCCGGCCCTCGCGGAGGCCGCCGGCGACGCCGGGGGGAGCGAGTTCTCCTGCGACGTCCTGCTCCGCCGGGAGGCCGCCGCCGGGGCCTCCCTCGGCGCGCAGAACGCCCGCTGGTTCATGGACCTCCTCGCGGAGCGCGGCCTCGTCGTCGTCGAGCCCCAGGTGCTCCGCCCCTTCGCCCGGGCCGTCTTCGAGCGGGACGTGCGCTCCCCCGGGGAGCTGGCGGCGGCGGTGCGCGCGGGCAACGCCGCGGTGCGGGCCGCGGGCTTCGACCCCGTGCTGCCCGACCCCGAGGGTCCCCTCCATTTCACCGTGGACGGGGCAGGCCGGCGGACCCGGGGAGGCGGGACGCCGGCGGACCTCGACGCCGCCTCCACCCGGCTGAGCGCCGACGTGGCGCTGCGGGTCCTCGCGCAGGACGCCGCCCTCCCCGTGGCGGCCCAGCTCGGCGGGCCGACGGAGATCGAGTACCTCGCCGCCCTCGGCCCCGCCCGCCGCGCCCTCGGGGCGTTCACTCCCGCCGCGGTGCCGCGGCCCGGCGTGACCGTCCTCGAGAAGCGCGTCGAGGAGGCGCTCCGGGAGTTCGGCGCCGACGCGGCCTCCCTCTACGTGCGGGGCGAGGCGGCCCTCCGCCACCCGTCCGGGGCCGTCGAGGATCCCCTCGCCGCGACGGCCCGCAGGCTCCGCACGGAGCTCGCCGCCGCCGCCGGGGAGCCCGCGGCGCACGCCTCCGCGGTGCGGACCCGCCTGGACCGGGCCCGGCACGCGCTGGAGGAGCTGGCCGCCGCCTCGGCGCGGGCGGCGGAGGAGAGGAGGGGCGTCGGCGAGTCGCGCCGGCGGCGCGTCCTCGACGCCCTGCTCCCCGAGGGCCTTCCCCAGGAGAGGCGCTGGTCGCTCCTCGCCTTCCTCCTGCGCCACGGCCGGGGGCTCGCGGATCGCATCGCCGACGGGGTGGCCGGGCCGGAGCCCGGGCACCGGGTGATCAGGGCCTGAGGAGGCGGAGACGATGGCGGACGTGCTGGCGATCGGCGCCCACCCCGACGACGTGGAGCTCACCATGGGGGGGCTGCTCCTGCGGCTGCGGGACGCGGGGAGGACCGTGGCCATCCTCGACCTCACCCGCGGCGAGGGGGGGACCCGCGGCTCGCCGGGGACGCGGGCCGCCGAGGCCGCGAGGGCGGCGGCGATCCTCGGCGCCGTGGACCGCCGCATCCTCGATCACGGCGACGGCAGGCTCGAGCCATCGGAGGCCGTGCGGCGCTCCGTCGCGGAGGCGGTCCGCGAGTTCCGGCCCTCCCTGGTCCTCGCACCGCACTGGATCGACCTCCACCCGGACCACGCCGCCGCCGGCGCCGCCGTGCGCTCCGTGCGGTACGTCTCCGGGATGGCGCGGTGGTTCCCCGGCGGGCACCCTCCCCACCGCGCGCGCACCTTCCTGTACTCGCTCCACCACAACTCCTCCGCCGAGCCCTCCCTCGTGGTGGACGTCACGCCGGTATGGGAGCGGAAGATCGAGCTCGCCCGCTGCTTCGCCTCCCAGCTCCACGATCCCTCCTCCGGCGAGCCGCGCACCAACATCGCCTCCGAGGACTTTCTGCCCCGGTGGGAGGCGCGCCACCGGTGGTTCGGCGAGAAGATCGGCGTGCGCTACGGGGAGCCCTTCTTCCACGAGGGGCCCCTGGCCGTGGACGACGCGGCCTCCCTCCTGCGGCCCGCGGCGGCGCGCCCGTGAGGATCGGCATCGCCTGCTGGCCCACGTACGGCGGCTCCGGCGCCGTCGCGACGGAGCTCGGGGTCGCCCTCGCGGACCGCGGCCACGAGGTGCACTTCGTCACCTACGCGCCGCCCTTCCGCCTCGACGCCGTCCGGCGCGACATCACCTTCCACCAGGTGTCCGTGTCCGCCTACCCGCTCTTCCGCTTCCCCCCCTACGACCTCGCGCTGGCCTCGCGCCTCGCGGAGGTCGCCGAGGAGCACCACCTCGACCTCTTCCATGTCCACTACGCCATCCCCCACGCCGCCGCCGCGCACCTGGCGCGGGAGATCCTCGGCTCCGCGGCGCCGCGGCTCGTCGTCACGCTCCACGGCACGGACATCACCGTGGTCGGGACGGACCCCGCCTACCGCCGCACGACGCAGTTCGTCCTCGATCGGGCCGACGCCGTCACGGCGGTCTCCTCGTGGCTGGTGGACGAGACGGCCCGCGTCTTCGCGCCCCACCGCCCCATCCTCAACATCCCGAACTTCGTGGACCTCCACCGGTTCCGCCCCGCCTGCCCGGAGGGGCTCCACGATCGCCTCGCCGCCCCCGGCGAGGCGGTGCTCATGCACGTGTCCAACTTCCGGCCCGTGAAGAGGGTGGTGGACGCCGTCCGGGTCCTCGCGAAGGTCGCCGCGGTCCGCCCCGCCCGCCTCGTCATGGTCGGCGACGGGCCCGACCGGCCCCTCGCCGAGGAGGAGGCACGTCTCCTCGGCGTGTCCAAGCGGGTCACCTTCCTCGGGGAGAGGGACGAGGTGGAGTCCCTGCTCCCCGGCGCGGACCTGTTCCTTCTCCCGAGCGAGAGCGAGTCCTTCGGGCTGGCGGCCCTCGAGGCCATGGCCTGCGGAGTCCCCGTCGTCGGCACCCGCACGGGCGGGCTGCCGGAGCTCGTGGAGGACGGCGTCTCGGGGCACCTGTGCGAGGTCGGGGACTTCACCTGCATGGCGGCCTTCGCGGCGGGTCTCCTCGCGGACCCGGCGCGGCACGCCGCCATGCGCGCGGCGGCGCGGGCGCGGGCCGCGGCCTTCGGCACGGAGGCCGTCGTCGGCCGCTACGAGGAGTGCTACCGGGGCCTGCTCGAGGGAGGCGCCCGCCCCTCTCCCGGGTGAGGCTCGCGCCGCGCGCGCAGGAGGTCCGCGGCCTCGTGGTTCCCCTTCCCCTCGGCCATGGCGAAGGCCGTCCGGCCGTCGTCGGCCCGGATCGAGGGATCGGCGCCGGAGCGCAGGAGGAGCCGGACGAGCTCCCGGTCCCCCGAGAGGGCGGCGGCGTGGAGCGCGGTCCAGCCCCCCTCCTGGCGGGCGTTCGCGTCGGCGCCGGCGCCGAGGATCGCCTCCACGGCCGCGGCGTGGCCCGCGGCGGCGGCGCTGTGGAGGGGACGCACCCGCATGGGGTTGTCGGCGACGGCGTCGGCGTCGGCCCCGCGGGCGAGGAGCAGCTCCACCACCCCCGTCCGTCCGAAGAAGGCGGCGAGGTGCAGGAGGGTGAACCCGTCCGCGGCGCGCGCGTGGAGGAACCCCGGGAAGTGGTCGAGGACCCCGGCGACGAAACCGGCGTCGCCGAGCGCCGCCGCGTCGAAGACGTTCAGTTCCGGGTCCGCGGCCAGGAGGATGTTCACGAGGTCCTGGCGCCGGTGGTAGAGGGCGAACATGAGGGCCGAGATCCCCGCGTCGCTCACGAGGGAGGCGCGGGCCGCGTTCTCGGCGACGAGGCTGCGCAGGCGGTCGGGATCGCCCGCCCGGATCGCCTCGAAGAGGTCTTCCACGGACTTCATCGCAGGCCCCCCTCGGGCCCCCCTCCGCCGGCCCGGCGGCCCCCGCGGGGCCGCGCCCTAGCGGCGGAGGAATTCCGCGATGATGGCATCCGCGACGGGGATTCCCTCCTCCGTGAGTCGCATCCGGTCACGCTCCACCGTGACGAAGTTCCCCTCCACGAGGCGGCGGAGAAGGGGGGCGAAGAGGGAACGCGCGTCGATGCCCGATCGATCCTCGAGGTCGGTGAAGCCCACGCCCTCGTCGAGCCGGAGCCCGAGCATGATGCACTCGCCGAGGAACCCGCGGTCGTCCAGCGTCTCGCTCTCCGCCGTCGCGTCCCCGCCCTCCTCCTCCACGCGGCGCAGCCACGCCTTCAGATCCCGCACGTTGGAGGAGCGCCGTCCCTCGACGTAGGAGGCCGCCGACACGCCGACGCCGAGGTAGGAGCCGTTGCGCCAGTAGACGAGGTTGTGGAGGCACTCCCGCCCGGGGAGCGCGAAGTTGCTCACCTCGTAGGCCCGGAACCCCGCCTCCGCGAGCCGCGCGCGGGCGTGGAGCAGCATCGTCCGCTCGAGGTCCTCCGTCTCGCGCCGCACGAGGCCGCGCCCCTCGCGCGCCAGCATGGTCGTCCCCTCCTCCCAGAGGAGCGCGTAGCAGGAGAGGTGCGTCGTGCCGAGGGCCACCGCCTCGTCGAGGTCCCTCCGGAATGTGTCGAGCCCCTGGCCGGGAACGGCGAAGAGGAGGTCCACGGAGACGCGCGGCACCCCCGCCGCCGCCAGGTCCTCCACGGCGCGCCGCGCCTGCGCGGCGTCGTGGATGCGCCCCACGGACCGGAGCACGCGGTCGTCGAAGGACTGCACCCCCATGGACACGCGGTCGCAGCCCGCCGCGAGGAGCGCGTCGATCTTCGGGCCGTCCAGGGTCCCCGGGTTCGCCTCCACGGTGAACTCGCGGAGCCGCGAGAGGTCGCACCGGGACCGGAGGATCTCCCCGAGGCGGGCGAGCTCCTCCGCGGAGAGCACCGTGGGAGTCCCCCCGCCCACGAAGATCGTCTCCGGGGCGAAGCCGGCCGGGGCCCGCGCGGCCAGTTCGCGATCCAGGCCGTCGAGGTAGGCCGCGGTCTCGCTCCCGCGCCGGCCGCCGGGCAGCGAGTAGAAGTCGCAGTAGGCGCACTTCGTCTCGCAGAAGGGGACGTGGACGTAGAGGGCGCGGCAGGCGCCGCGGCCCCGGGGAGAGGCCCGCTCCCCCGCAGCGCTACTGGCCGGGGCGCGAGGCAAGGTGGCGCTCCAGCTTCCGCAGGGCCTCCGCCTCGATCTGGCGGACGCGCTCCCGCGTGAGCTTGAGGTGCTCCCCCACCTCCTTCAGGGTCATGCGGTCCCCGTGGGGCTTGGCGGGGCCGTCGAGGAGGAGGAGGTCGCGGTCGTCGGTGAGCCCGTAGCGGAGCTTGATGATGAGCTCCTCGCGGGGCTCGAGGGTCCGGAGGGCGCCGCGCATGCGTTCGCGATCCTGGGACGCGAACAGCGCGTCCTCGGGGCGCTCGTCGCGGCGGTCCGGGAGCCCGTCGTTCCCGGCGACCATGGCGTCGAGGGAGATGGAGCCGGCACCGGACTCGTCGGCCCGGAGGGCCCGCTCGACGAGGACGGGGTCCACCTTCTGGGAGCGGATCTCCCGCTTGACCTCCGCCGCCGTCGGCGGGCGATCCAGCTTCTCCTGCAGGCGCGTGATCACGTCCTCGCGCTTCGGCTTCATGGCGTCGGCGATCTCCTCCGAGGAGGGGATGCGCCCGAGGGTCGCCTCGAGGCGGGCGCGCTCGCGCTTCACGCGGTGGATCTTCTCCGCGAGGTAGGAGGGGATGCGGACGGTCTTGGCGGTGTTGACGAGGGCGCGGCGGATGGACTGCTTGATCCACCAGGTGGCGTAGGTGGAGAAGCGCGTCTCCCGTCCCGGGTCGAACTCCTGCACCGCCTTGAGGAGCCCGAGGTTCCCCTCCTCGATGAGGTCGAGGAGCGACAGGCCGCGGTTGTTGTAGATCTTGGCGATGGAGACGACGAGGCGCAGGTTGGACCGGATCATCAGGTCCCGCGCCTCCATGTCGCCGGAGCGGACGCGGGTCGCCAGCTCCTTCTCCTGCTCGGGGGTCAGGAGACGGAAGCGGTTGATGTCCTGCAGGTAGACGTCGAGGGCGGGTTCGCGTGCCACGGGGCCATTCTGGAGCCCGGGGCCCCTCCGTCAAGAGGAAAGAGGGATGCCGGCGGGGGCCCGCTCAAGACGTGGAGGAGCCGGGGGTTGCGCCGCAGGGAGGCCGCACCTGCCCCTTCAGTAGGCGTTGCGGCCGGCGAGGACCTGGAGGACCGTCCGGAGGAGGATCTCGACGTCGAAAAGGAGCGACCAGCGGCGGGCGTAGTCGAGGTCGAAGGCGAGGCGCTCCTCGATGCCGCTGCGGCCCCGAAGCCCGTTCACCTGGGCCCAGCCCGTGACGCCGGACCGGAGCGAGTGGCGGAGCATGTACCCCGGGAGGGAGCGGCGGAACTGCTCCACGAACTCGGGCCGCTCCGGGCGCGGGCCGACGAGGCTCATGTCGCCGCGCAGCACGTTCCAGAGCTGGGGGAGCTCGTCGAGGGAGAACCGGCGGAGGAACGGACCCGCGGGCGTGCGGCGTGGATCCCCGGGGACGGCGAAGACGGGTCCCGTGGCGGACTCGGCCCCCTCGACCATGGTGCGGAACTTGAGCATCGTGAACACGCGGCCGTCGAGGCCGACGCGCTCCTGGCGGTGCAGCGCGGGGCCCCGCGAGGTGAGGCGCACGAGGAGGGCGACGACGAGCAGCAGCGGGGAGAGCAGGAGGAGGAGCAGGGAGGCGAGGACGACGTCGAGGGCGCGCTTCACGGCCGCCGCCCCCCCGCCGCGGAGCGGGCTCTCCCAGTAGGAGGCGACGGCGAAGGCCCCGACCGCGTCGAGCCGCGGCGGAGGGAAGCCCGCGGGGCGCGGGAGTTCCCAGGCCATGCCGACGTCGGCCGTCCCGTCGGAGAGGGCGCGGAGGAGGTCCGCGGCGCCGGGATCGGCGAGGGCGTCCTCGAGGACGATCACGCGGCGGATCCCGTGGGCCGCGGCGGCGGCCGCGGCGGCGGAGGCGGGGCCGAGGAGCGGCGGACCGCCGGGGGCCTCCCCGGCCGCGCCGCAGCGGCCGATCACGCGGACGCCCCCGGCGCCGGGACCGGCGAGGGCGGCGGCGAGGGCCGTTGCCGGTCCCGCGCCCCCGACGAGGAGGAGCGCCTCCTCGGCGCCCCGGCGCGCGGCGAGGACGCGGCGCGCCGCGGACTCCGCCGCGGGGAGCGCCAGGGCGAGCAGCCCTCCGAGGATCAGGAGGAACCCGCGGCTGTACTGGAAGAGGTCCCTCGCGAGGAGCGCCATGGTGAACAGGAGCAGGGTCGCCAGCGCCGCCGCCGCGAGGAACTCCCGGAGGGCCGGCGCCGGGTCCGAGGGCCGCGCGGCGTGACGGAGCCCCGCGGCCCGGCATGCGATGAGCACGGCGAGCAGCGCCGCCGGGAGCGCCTCGAGGTACCGGGCGGGGTAGACCGAGGCGTCGCCGTCCACCGGGAGGATCCCCGACGCGAAGCGCAGCCACCACGCGGCACCCCACGCCGCGGCGGCCGCGAGGAGGCGGGCCGCCGTGGTGACGGCCACGGCGCCGGGGTCCCTGCGCTCGCTCATGGGGGGATGATAGCGCGGGCTCTGCGCTACTTCCCGTGCCAGAGGCGCTCCGCGAGCACGGGGGGGAGCCCCGCGGCGAGGATCTTGCGCGAGGCCGAGGCGATGTCGTAGGGCACGCGGCGGACCTCGGCGACGCGGGTCTCCGTGTCGTAGACCCCGTAGGAGGCGTGGGGGTTCCCGTCGCGGGGCTGGCCGACGCTGCCCGCGTTCACGATGGCCTTGACGGTCTCGGTGAGGTCGATCGTCGTCGCGAAGGAGAAGGTGACGGTGCCGTTCGTCGCGAAGGTGACGGGCACGTGGGAGTGGCCGACGAAGCAGACCGGCGTGTCGAGGACCTCGAGGGAGAGGTGTGCGTCGTAGGCGGTGAGGAGGTAGTCGAAGTTCTCGGGGCCGTGGACCGTGGCATGGACGAGGGTGATGTCCCCCACCTTCGCTGTGAGCGGGAGGCCCGCGAGCCAGCGGACGGCGTCCGCGTCGAGGCGCTCCCGCGTCCACTCGATGGCCTCGCGCGCGTAGGAGTTGAAGAAGTCGAGGGAGAGGCGGCCCGCGACGGCCCAGTCGTGGTTCCCGGCGACGATGACGGGATCGAGGGAGCGGATCCGGGAGATGCAGGCCTCGGGGTCGGCGCCGTAGCCGACGATGTCCCCCGTCGATAGATACTTGTCTATGCGTTGCGCGGCGGCGTCGGCCAGCACGGCCTCGAGGGCCTCGTAGTTGCTGTGGACGTCGGAGACGACGGCGTAACGCAAGAGGAACCCTCGAAACCCGCGAGTCTAGGAGGATCCCGGACGGGGGGCGAGATCTTTGCCCCTGATCAGGGCGACGGCGGCGGCCGCCGCGGCCCCCCACCCGAGGAGGCAGGAGAGCGCGGACCACGCCGCCGCGGACGCGGGGAGGCCCCCGAAGGCGGCGTCCCGCGGGAGCAGGAGGACCGCGGATCCGGGAAGGGGGAGTCCGACGGACGCGGCGGCGACGGGAAGTGCGGCGAGAACCGAGGCGAGGATCGCGGCGAGGGCGCGCGGGGCCGCGGCCCCCACCGCGATACCGGCGCCGGCGGCGGCGAGGCAATGGGCCGCCGCCGCCGCAAGGGGCACGGCGACGACGGCGGGCGTCGGATGGATGCCGGCGCCGAGGAGGGCGGCCACCGCAGCGACGGTGCAGAGGAGGAGGACGAGCAGGCCCGCCAGGGCCGTGCCCCCCGTCGCCGCGAGAACCACGGTCCACGGCGACGACGGAACCCGGAGGAGGGGCTCGAGCCCCTCGGCGGGCCGATCCCCCGTGGCGAAGGCGACCCCCGCGAACAGGGCAAGAAGAGGCCCCGCGAGAGTGGCCGTCCCGAGAGCCCCTTCCACGGCGAGCTGGTCGGCCCCCGCGAAGGCGAAGGCGACGAGGGAGGGAGCGACGGCGGAGAGGAGGAGGGCTAGGCAGGTTCCTGCGCGGAGAGGGTGGGAGCGAAACGCCGCCAGGAAGGAAACCCGAAGGACTGCCAGGGATACGGTGGTCATGGATGGTTGCGAATCCCGAAGGACTGAAACTCCCCCGTGGCGGGGAGCCAGGATTGCCTGGAAGACGTGATGTAAGGGCCGAGGGCGGAGTGAATGGACTGTATCAAAGAGGATACGGTAGACCTTGTTCCTTCCGCCGCAAGAAGGACTGTACCATCTGGTTGATTCATGACGTAACCTGTTACAGCAAATGAACTAGCGACTTCGCAGGTTCGGAATCTAAAGCCCACCCCCTGCACGTTTCCATGGAACACGACGTCGCATCTCTCCCTGGATTCCGTGGGCACGCCCCGCCCTTCCTTCCTCAGGTGGTTCCGCGAAGTCGACCGGTATTGCGCACACCCCGCGGGGGCCAAACCTCTTTCCCCATCATACCCGCCGGAGCGTCTCCCTGCGGGAGTATCCTCTCCCTGTCGATGAACAGTCGGGAGCGCTGTTTCACGTGGAACAGTCCGGCTCTCGGGAAGGGCTGCCATTGCCGCTGCGTACCGCCATCGCCAACCAGAAGGGTGGAGTCGGCAAGACGACCACCGCCATGAACCTCGCCGCCGTGCTGGCCATCGGTGGGAGGAAGGTCCTCCTCGTGGACTTCGATCCCCAGGGGAATGCGACCACTGGCCTCGGACTGAGCAAGGACCCGGGGCGTGGCACGGCGGCGGTGATCCGTGGGGCCACCGGAGAGGTCACTACCCCCACGGGGGTCCCGAACCTGGACATGCTGACCTCGTCACCGGATCTCGTGGAGGCGGAGGGTCTTCTGTCGCAAATAGAGACAAGGGACCAATTCCTGCGGTCGTTGGAGAGAATCACTGCGCCCTACGACGAGGTCCTCTTCGATTGCCCGCCTTCCATGGGGGGAATCACCCGGTCGACCCTGGCCTGGGTGGATCGGGTCCTCGTCCCCATCCAGTGCGAGTTTTTCGCCATGGAGGGGCTGACTCAGATCCTGAGCATCATCGAACAGGTTCGGGCCCGGGAGAACCCCCGCCTCCGGCTGGCGGGAATCGTGCTGACGATGTTCGATGCCGACCTCCCCTTCCACCTCGAGGTGGTCGAGAACCTTCGGGGCCACCTGGAGGGGAAGATCTGCCGCACCATGATTCCGCGGGACGTGGCGCTCGCCGAGGCGGCGAGCCATGGCGTCTCCGTGGTGGATTACGACTGCCTGAGTCTGGGTGCCTACGGGTACCTGGAGTTGGGAAAGGAGATGGCACATCATGGCTGAAAAGCGTCTTGGCAGGGGCCTCGACTTCCTGATTTCACGAACGGTCCCCGTTTCCGCCCCCGCGGTGCTCCCCCCCGCCATGGCCTCCCTCCCCGCCCCAATCCCAGCGGAGCCGCCGGGGCCGCGTGTTCTCCCCGTCGGAGACATCTCCCCCAACCCCTTCCAGCCCCGGAGGGAGTTCGAACCGGGGGCGCTGGCCGACCTCGAGGCCTCCATCCGTGAACACGGGGTGCTCCAGCCCATCGTGGTGCGGCCCGTCGGGGCGGCCTTCCAGCTCGTGGCGGGGGAGCGGCGTCTGAGGGCCGCAAGGAACGTCGGCCTGGCCGGCGTTCCCGTCGTGGTCCGGGACGTCACCGACGAGCAGATGCTGGCGCTGGCCCTGGTGGAGAACATCCAACGGGAGAATTTGAATGCCATCGAGACCGCGATGGCCTACCGGGACCTGCTGACGACCCCCGGGCTCACCCAGGAAGACGTCGCCCGCCTGGTCGGGAAGAGCCGTGTCAGCATCGCCAACACCGTCCGCCTTCTCGACCTCCCGGAGGGGATCCAGGCGCAGGTTTCACGTGGAACACTCACCGCCGGCCACGGGCGGGCCCTGCTCATGTGCCCCGACACGGTGGCCATGGAGGCTCTGGCGGCCCGCATCGTCGCCGACGGCCTCTCGGTCCGCGAGGCCGAGACGCTGGCCACGGCGGGGGCCCTGGCACCCGCGGCGACGAACCTCCGGCCCGTGGGGAGGAAGAAGAAGGAGCGCTCCAGCCACCTCGACGAACTCGAGGACCGTCTGCGGACCGCCCTCGGCACCCGGGTGATCGTGAAGCCGGGGCGGGGGAAGCGGGGGAAGATCGTCCTCCACTACGCCAACCTGGAGGAGTTCGATCGGCTCTACGAGATCCTCACGGGGGCAGAGCCGACCCTCATCACGGCCAAGGAGATTCCTGCGTAACTCATTGCTGTGCAATGAGTTACTGTGGTCGGCGGGCTCTCGCCCGTGGGCCACTTCCGGGGTCATTCCCCCTGGCTGCTGGAGGGATTCTCCCGTGGAGGGGGAGCGGAAGGCATTTCTGAACGCACGGTTACGGGTTGGAGGGGGGTGTCCCTGGAGAAGGCGACTCGCTCCTACTTATCCTCTTCGGCCTTCCCCGGTTCCGGCTGGTCGGTGTTCACGCGGCTCGTGTCCCAGGTGTGCCCCTTGTCGAGGACGCCGTCCTTCCAGATGGAGATCCGGCGGATGGTGACGGGGCGGGAGGGGGTGTTGGGGAAGTCCTTCTCCTCGCGCCGCCCGATCCAGGCGGCGTCCTGGGAGTAGGTGAGGGCGGAGCCGATCCGGTCCGCCACGGCGGCGCTCTCGTCGTCGAGGAGCTCGCCGAAGGGGGTGTTCGTCGCGTCGAAGTCGGCCCTCGCCTCGGAGAGGACGACGGCGAACCGATCCCCCTGGTCCCCGGACAGCAGGCGGACGCTCGTGACGGTGCGGCGCCTGTGCTTCACGTAGAGCCTCGAGGCGTCCTCCGGCGGAAGCGCCACGGCGGGATCGTCGTCGCGATCGTCGCGGGGGGCGTCGTTGCGGGTGCGGTCCCCGCCGCCGAGCTCGATCCAGTTCCCCTGGCGGACGGTGTAGACGCGGGTCCCGTTGAAGGAGCCGGCCCGGGCGCCGTCCACGAGGGCCGCGACGTGCCTCGGCGCGAGGTCGGGATAGAAGACGATCTTGAAGGTGCCGAGATCGGTCTCCACGAGGGCGACGGTGGAGAGATCGGGCCTGGGCTCCACGACCTTCCGCGTGGTGGTCGAGGCGGAGCGGCGCTTCGAGATCCCCTCGAGACGATCCACGAGGGTCGCGGTCTCGGAGTCGTAGGCCTGGATCTGCAGCACCGGCGAATCGGGGTGCTTCGTGCGCAGCTCCCCCAGGACGGCCAGCGCCTTCGCGTCCTCGTCCGACACCTGGTAGCGCAGCGCCAGCTGGAGGAGGATGAAGGGCTCGACGTCGGACCCGTCGGCGCGCGCCCGGAGCTCCTCGAGCCTCTTCGCCTGGTCCGCGGCGATCTCCTTCTGGGGGACGGCCTCGCCGGCCGCGTAGGAGTAGAGCGTCCGGCCGCGTTCGAGGTCGTCCACGATCCCGTGGTACTCGGCGCGCAGGCGATCCTCGCGGTCCTTCGAGACGCTGGAGTAGGCGAGGAGGCCGAGGGACCCGAAGACGAGGAGCGCGAGCCCGCCGAGGATCGCGACGCGGTGGGCCTCGAAGGAGTGGGCCAGGCCCTCGCGCATTTCTGCGGCGTCGGGAATCGACTCGGGATTGAAGGGAGCCATGGATTCACCTTTCGCGGAGGAGCGCGCCTATTCGCGGCCGATGGCGCCTCCGGTGTTGCGTTCGATGACGACGCGCACCTGCGCGCCCTCGGGACGGGCGATGACGAGGCAGACCTCGTCGCCGCGGCGGAAGATCAACGCGTCGGAACGATCGGGGGAGGGCACCCCCGCGGACCAGCCGTGCATGGGGCGGGGCATCTCGACGCCGTACCAGCCCAGGATCTCGTCGGGATCGCCGAGGCCCGTGTACTCGAGGCGGCCCATGCGGATGGCGCCCGGGCCGCCGCCGCCCTCGGCGTAGGAGAAGCTGTGCCCGGCGGAGAGGTCGATGGCGAACCCGCGCGGCACGGGGATGTCGTCGAACTGGGCCGAGGTCAGCTCGCGGGAGCCGGGCGAGGCGCCGCCGATGCCCTCGCAGCCCGCGGCGGCGACGACCATCGCCGCCGCGAGGAGCGCGGCGGCCGGGATCCTGGGGATGCGCATCGGAGACCCTCCTCGAGGCGGCGCGGGCCGGCGGTCCGCGCGGGAACCGCCGCACGCCGGGAACGGAGCCGGACGGGAAGCGGGGCCGGCGGGGCCGGGACCCGACATCCGAAGGGCCGATCCTAGGGGCGACGGGGCCGGCCGGCGGAATGATTCCGGATGGGCCCGGGGGCCCCTTGGCCCCGGGGGCCGCGGGAGGATATCCTCGGGGACTCGAACCGGAGACTTGCCACCCCCGTGACACCCCTCCCCATCCCCGTGGATCCGGCGACCTGCCCGCATGCGCGCTCCGTGAGGCTGGGGATCCAGCGCTTCCCGTTCCCGCCCTACCGGGTGTACCTGCTCCGCTGCCTCGCCTGCGAGACGACGCTGACCACGGGCTCGCTGCGGGAGGCGCGCAGGCCGGAGGGCGCAGGTTCCCCCGAGGGGGCCTCCGGGGGCGGGCCCTGATGGAGGGCCTCTGGCGGGGCGACGAACGGCGGACCGGCCTCGCGGCCCTCTCCTCCCCGGCGCGCCTTCTCCTGACGCTGTTCCTCGCCGCCGCGGCCTCGGGCTTCGCCGCCGGCGCCGCCAACGTCGCCGCCTCCCTCGGCGGCGCCGACGGGAAACCGGGGCTCGCCGTGGAGGACCTGGAGCGCACGTTCCACGGCCGGCCCGGGTGGACCCTCATCGCTTCGAAGGTCGACGGCGGGACCATGGAGCGCCACGTCCCCATCCCCTCGGAGCGCAGGGCGATCCTCGACTGGGCGGGGAAGGGTGCCCGCCTCGAGGACTTCGGCCCCGCGCGGGCCGTCCTCGACGCCCGCTGCATCCGCTGCCACTCCCCCGGCGGGGAGAAGGAGGAGTCCCCCTTCGCGGCGTCGCGGGAGGCCGGCGCGTCCCATCCCCTGGTGGCGCGCTATGCGCGCCCCGACACGGGCATGTCGACGGCCCGCCGCGCGACGACCACCCACGCCCACCTGCTCGGGATGGGGATGCTCTTCGCCGCCCTCGGCCTCGTCTTCCTCCACACGAACACCCGCCGCGGCGTGAAGGCGGCCGTCGTCGCCGCCCCCTTCGCGGGGATGTTCGTCGACATCGGATCCTGGTGGCTCGCCATCCTCCACCCGGGGTTCGTCTGGGGCTCCGTCGCGGGGGGAGCGCTCGCGGCCGCGGGCGTCGCGGTCCTCGTCGTCCGCCCGTTGTGGGAGATGTGGGGGCCGGAACCGAAGGGGCTGCGGGTCTAGCGGCGCGCTAGCGCAGCTCCTCGGGGATGGGGATGTAGCGCGCCAGGGGCTCGAGGGCGCCCGCCTCCTTGATGAGGTTGCGCGCGATGACGAGCCGCTGGATCTGGTTCGTCCCCTCGTAGATCTGGGTGATCTTCGCGTCGCGCATGTACTTCTCGACGGGGTAGTCCTTCATGAAGCCGTAGCCGCCGAAGACCTGCACCGCGTTGGTCGTGACCTCCATGGCGACGTCCGTGGCGAACACCTTGGCCATGGCGGAGAGCTTGGAGATGTTCTCCTCGCCGGCGTCGGCGGCGCGGGCGGCGGTGTGGACGAGGGCGCGGGCGGCGGCCACCTTCGTGGCGCCGTCGGCGAGCATCTGCATGACCATCTGCTGGCTGGAGATGGGCTGGCCGAACTGGACGCGGCGGGTCGCGTAGAGGGTGGCGAAGTCGAGGGCCCCCTGCGCGAGGCCGACGGCCTGCGCGGCGACTCCGGGTCGTGCGCGATCCAGCGTCTGCATGGCGATCTTGAAGCCGACGCCGGCCCTCCCGCCGATGAGGTTGAAGTCCGGGACCTTCACGTCGGTCATCCGGATCTCCGCGACGGGGATGGCGCGGATGCCCATCTTGTCCTCGAGCTTGAGGACCTCGAAGCCGGGCGTGCCCTTCTCGACGAGGAAGGCGCTGATGCGGCGGGACTTCGACTCGGGATCGGTGACGACGAAGACCGTCGTGAAGTCGGCGACGCCGCCGCCGGTGTTCCACTTCTTGTCGCCGTTGAGGACCCACTCCCCGCCCCGCTTCTCGCCCCGCGCCCGCTGGGCCTGTGCGTCGGAGCCGGCGTCCTTCTCGGAGAGGCCGAAGGAGATGAGCTTCTTCCCGGTCGCGATCTGGGGGAGCCAGGCCTGCTTCTGCTCCTCGGTCCCGCCCACGATGATGGGGAAGGACCCGAGGGCGTTGACGGCGAAGCCCACGCCCATGCCGCCGCAGGCGCGGGAGAGCTCCTCCACGACGAGGCAGAGGTTGAGGAGCCTCTCGCCACCGGCGCCGCCGTACTCCTCGGGGATCCAGACCTTGAGCAGTCCCGCGTCGGCCAGCTTCCTCGTCACGTGCATGGGGTACTGCTGCAGGCGGTCGTACTTCCACGCCTCGGGCATGACGACCTCGATGGCGAGCTTCCGCGCGAGGTCGCGCCAGTAGAGGTTCTCCTTGGAGAGCAGGCGATCCACGGACATGGCATCCTCCTCCGGGGCCGGCGCGGATCGCGCCGGGGTGGCGGGGCCGCATCCTACGGCGGTGCCGCGGACGGCCCTACGGTTTCCCCGTTCCGCGTGTGACGAGGAGGGGCCCGAGCACCAGGGCGTCGAGGTCCATTCCGAGGAAGGCCTCCACGGCGTCCTTCGCCGTCGCGACGACGGGCTCGCCGCGCCGGTTGAAGGAGGTGTTCATCAGGCAGGGGACCCCGGCGCGCTCCCCGAAGAGCCCGAGGAGGCGGTGCAGGGACGGCTCCTGCTCCTCCGTCACCGTCTGCATGCGCGCGGATCCGTCGGCGTGCACGACGGCGGGGATCCGCCTCCGCGCGGACTCCTTCACGGGGAAGGTGAGGAGCATGTAGGGGGAGGGGACGGGCTCGTCGACGAACTGTCCCTGGTCCTCGGCGCGGACGACGGGGGCGAGGGGGCGGAACCCCTCCCGCTGCTTCACGCGGTGGTTCACCCGCTCGAGCATCGCCGCGGTGCGGGGGTCGGCGAGGATGGACCGGTGGCCGAGGGCGCGGGGGCCGTACTCCATGCGCCCGCGGGCCCAGCCGATCACCTTCCCCGCGGCGAGGAGATCGGCGGCCGCCGCCTCTAGGTCCGCGGGCCGCTCCGCGGCGAGGCCCGCGGCGCGCACCGCCTCCTCCGCCCCGGCGTCGCCGATGTCGGGCCCGAGGAACGCGTCGCGCATGGTCCAACGCGGCGCGATGCCGGCGGCGCGGTGGTGGACGACGAGGGCCGCGCCGAGGCAGGCCCCGTTGTCGCCGGCGGCGGGCTGGATGAAGACCTCGTCGAACCCGGCCCGCGTGGCCACGAGCAGGTTCGCCGGCGCGTTGAGGGCGCAGCCCCCGGCCATGACGATGCGGCGCAGCCCCGTGCGTTCGCGGAGATGGCGCGCGAGGTGGAGGACGACCTCCTCCGTCGCGGCCTGGAGGGCGAAGGCGACGTCCTCGTGGTGCGGTTCGATCCTCCCGTCGGGGGCCCGCGGGGGGCCGAACTCCCTCGTGAAGCGCTCCCCGTAGAGCGGGTTCCCGCCTCCGGGGAAGTCGAAGTAGGAGAGCTCGAGGTGGAAGGAGCCGCCCCCGTCGGGGCGCAGCACCGAGCGGAAGCGGTCGCGGAGCGCGGGACGGCCCCAGGCCGCCAGCCCCATGACCTTCCCCTCCCCGCTCTGGGGGCGGAAGCCGAGCCAGTCCGTCACCGCCTCCCAGCACTTGCCGATGGACTTCGGGTAGATCTCCTGCCGGTGGCGGACGAGGCGGCCGGGACGCATCTCGCCGAGCAGGGTCGTGACCCGCTCGCCGGCGCCGTCCACGGTGAGGACCGCCGCCTCCTCGAAGCCCGAGGGGTAGAAGGCGCTGGCCGCGTGGGCCGCGTGGTGCTCGACGTGGTGGAAGGGGCCGCGGTACCCGAAGGTCCGCCGGAAGCGCCCCTCCACGCCGAGGAAGGACTTCCAGAGGGCGGGCCGGCGCGCGGTGAAGCGGAGCGAACCGGGGAGGTTCAGGAGGAAGTGGGAGCCGAAGAAGGCGAGCCACAGGCGCGCGTCCATGTAGAAGGCGACCCGGTCCACGGAATCGATCCCGATGCCGCCGATGCGGAGGACCTCGGCGACGGCGCGCTCCGGCATCCCGAAGTGGTGCTTGACCCGGGAGAGGCGCTCCTCCTCGACGGCTGCGACGGGGACCCCGTCGCGGAGGAGGACCGCGGCGGCGTCGTGGGTCGCGTTGAAGCCGAGGACATGGAGCGGCATGGTCCGGCCATCCTACCGGCCGCGGCCGGGCGGGGGAGAAGTGCGGAGGCTACCGGGGAGGGGCGCCGGGACCGTCGCGCCGCCCGCCGGCCCCGCCGCCGCCTGCGCCGCCGGCTCCGGGCCTGCCCCCGAAACGCCCCGCCCGGCCCTGGCGGCCCCCGCCGTCGGCGTCCTCGAGGGCCTTCACCTGCTCCTCCGTGAGGAGGGCGCCGAGGGCCTTCCTCGCCTCGGCCCGGACCTCGGCGGCCCGCTCCTGGGAGGTGCGGAAGGCCTCCGGGGTCCCGGCGGCGCGGGCCTCCTCGAAGAGGGCCCGCAGCCTTCCGGCCCGGTCCAGCTGGATGCGGACGACGGCGTCCTTCTGCTCCTCCGTGAGCGCGAGGGCGGTGTTCCGGTCGAGGCGCGCCCGGAGGGTGGCCTCCGTCTGCGCCTCCTTCGTCTCCCTCTGCTCCGATCGCTCCTTCTCCCGGGCCTCGCGGTACTTCTCCTCGAAGGAGGGATCCGCGGCGGGGCCCTCCCCCGGCGGCGGGGCGGAACCGTCCTCGCGGGGAGCGGGGAGGGGGGGGCGCTCCCGGAGCGCCTCTTCCAGCCGATCGCGGAGGCGGGCGATCTCCTCCTCCTGGCGGGCGACGCGCTCCTCGAGGGAGGCGATCCCCGCCCCGGACACGGCGGGAGGGGGCGCGGCGGGGGAGGGGGCCCCGGACAGGAGGAGGACCGCGCCCGCGCCCGCGGCTCCCGCGGCCAGCGCCGCCGCCAGCAGCATCGTCGTTCCCGTCGCCATGGATGCACGCTCCCCGGTTCCGTCCCCTTGGAACCCGGCCGGCTGTGACGGGTTCCGCCGCCCGGCGCGGGGCTTTCGGGGGCCCCGGCGGGCTCCCGGTAGAATCCCACGTCCATGGGCATCCTCCACGCTCTCATCGTGCGCACCCTCCGCTTCGTCCCCCGCGCGGTGGTCGCGCGGGTCGCACGACGCTACATCGCCGGGGAGAGCCTCGAGGAGGCCGTCGCCGCGGTCCGCGCGCTGCGGGCCGAGGGGTGCGACACCACCGTGGACGTGCTCGGGGAGTTCATCACGAACCTCGGGCAGGCCGAGGCCACCGCCGGGGACTACCTTCGGACCGTGCGCGGCCTGCGCGACGCCGGCGCGACGGTGAACGTGTCCGTCAAGCTGACCGCCTTCGGGCTCCTCCTCGACGCGGCGGCCTGCGAGGGGCTGGTGGAGAGGGTCGTGCGCGAGGCCGCGGCGGCGGGCGGGTTCGTGCGCATCGACATGGAGGACGCCCCCTGCACGGACCGCACCCTGGCGGTGCACGACTCCCTCCGGGCGAAGGGCCTCCCCGTGGGCATCGTGCTGCAGGCCCGGCTCTTCCGCACGCCGAAGGACGCCGCGCGGCTCGCCGCGGCGGGCGTCAACGTGCGGCTCTGCAAGGGGATCTACCTCGAGCCCCCGGAGATCGCCCACACGGGGCGCGCGGAGATCCGCACCGCGTTCCTCGAGAACCTGGCGATCCTCCTCGACGGGAAGGGGAAGGCGTGCATCGCCACCCACGACGCCTTCCTCGTGGAGGGGGCGGAGCGGATGCTGCGGGAGCGGAAGGCGGCGAAGGAGCGCTACGAGTTCCAGATGCTCCTCGGCGTCCTCCCCGAGCTCCGCAGGTCCCTGGTCGCGAAGGGCCACCCGGTCCGCGTCTACGTCCCCTACGGGACCCAGTGGTACGCCTATTCCACGCGCCGCCTGCGCGAGAACCCGGAGGTCGCGGGCAACATCGTGCGCGCGATGTTCCGCCGCGGGTGAGGGGCCGCGCGCCTACCAGGTGTTGACGCGGTCGATGAGCTTCCGCAGCCTCCCGTGGGAGCGCTTGTCGAAGGGGAACAGCAGGCGCCAGGGCGGGTCCGCGGGATCCCCGGGGCTCTCCCCGCGCACGGGCCCGCGGTGGACCTCGAACCCCTCGCCGCCCTTCTCGATGAGGGCGGCGAAATCCGTCCGCAGCGCCTCCATCTCCTCCCCGTCGGGCGGCCGGAGCATCCGGACCAGGAAGTTCCCGCCGACGTGCCGGGACGAGTGGTAGTTGCGGTAGAAGGAGGTGACCTCCTCCACGGCCTCGTCCACGGAATCCGTGACCTTGAAGAGGTCGAGGTCCTCGGCGGAGATGTACCCGCGGCCGCCGAGTTCGCGGCGGAGGAACTCCGCCACGGAGCGCCAGTAGTCCCCGCCGGGGGCGTCCAGCATGACGACGGGGATGGGGCGGGTCTTGCCCGTCTGGATGAGCGTGAGGACCTCGGTGCCCTCGTCGAGGGTGCCGTAGCCCCCGGGGAAGAGCACCGTCGCGTGGGACTCGCGGACGAAGAACAGCTTCCGGGTGAAGAAGTAGCGGAACGTGATGAGGTGGGGGCTCCCCATGACCGCGGGGTTGGCGGACTGCTCGAAGGGGAGGCGGATGTTCACGCCGAAGGACCGGTTGCGCCCCGCGCCCTCGTTGCCGGCCTGCATGATGCCGGGGCCGGCGCCGGTGATGACCATCCACCCCGCGTCGGCCATGCGGCGCGAGAAGTCCACGGCCTGGATGTAGGAGGGATCGGCGGGGACGATGCGCGCCGAACCGAAGACCGACACCTTGTGGACCGCCGCGAAGGGGGAGAAGACCTTCGTCGCGTAGCGGAGCTCCTTGAACGCGGTGTTCGCCTGGCGCATGTCGCCCCGGTCGCCGCCGGCGTCGAGGAACTTCATGGCGGTGACGACCATCTCGCGCACGAGGTCGATGTGGGGGTGATCGGACCGGAGGGAGACGAGGGACTCGATGGCCTCGTCCATGACGGGGTCGCCGGTCCGGTAGGGGCGCCGGCGGGCACGGGGGCCGGGCTTCCGGGACGGGGGATCCGGCGGCGGCTTGTCCGGTGGTGGCATGTCCGGTGGTGACATGGAGGGATGCTAGCCGCGGCGGCGGCGCGGGGCGCTATCCGTCCGCGGGGGTGAGCATCCCGTCGCGGTCGCGGTCGAGGCGGCGGAAGACCGCCTCGGCGCCGCCGAACTCCTCCGCCGTCACGCGTCCGTTCCCGTCCTTGTCGTAGAGGTCGAACACGGAGCGGTCCTCGGAGGGGCGGCCCGCGGCCTCCCGACGGCCGCCCCTGCGGCCGGCGTAGCGCTCCGGATAGCGGACCTCGTCGTCGGTGACGACCCCGTCGGCCTGGACGTCCCAGGCGGTGAACACCGCGGCGGGGCCGCGGAGGAGAGCGTACTCCTCCTTCGTCACCCGCCGGTCCCCGTCGAGGTCGAAGAGGTACATGAAGCTGGCGCGGGTCGGGCGGCGCCGCGAGCGGGCGAGGTCGGAGATCTGCTCCCGGGCCAGGGCGAGGAGCTCGCGGTCGTCGAGGACGCCGCCGCGGTCGCGGTCGAACTTCCGGAAGACCCGGTCCCCGTCGTCCCCCGCGTACTCGGCGCGCTGGATCCGGCCGTCCTTCGGATCCCGGTCGAAGTTGCGGAGGAACTCCTCCCGGCGGGAGGCGGCGTTGAAGCGGGGATCCGAGGCCACGATGCGCCGGGCCCGGTCGAGGAAGGTCTCCGCGGGGTCGGGGGCGGCATCGGGATCGGGGACGCCGCCGTCCTTTCCGCCCGCGTCCTTCCCGTCGGGGGCCTCCACGAACTTCTTCAGCTCCGCGGGCACCAGGAAGCCGTCCTTGTCCCCGTCGAGGCGGCCGAAGAGGTCCCCGAGGGGGAGTTCGTCCTCGGAGATCCGCCCGTCCCCGTCGGCGTCGAAGGTGTCGAAGGTGGACGCGATCCCCTTGACCAGGGCGCGGGGCCCGCGCTCGCCGGCGGCGTCCTCCGCGGGAGGGGAGGCCGCGGCGGGGGCGGCGGCGAGGAGGGCCCCCGCGAGGAGGGTCCACGCCGCGATCCGGTGCCGGGGCTGCGTCCGCATGGAAGCAGTATCCACGGGACCATGACGCCCGTCAAGGGGAGGGGGGCCGAAACCCCTTTCACCGCCCCCTGACGGGGGCCTCGAGGACGGTGCGCAGTTCCGAGGGGGACAGCCATCGGGCCCCCTCGTGGGAGACGTCCTTCAGGGGGCGGCCGCGGGAATCGACCATGCGGTCGAGGGGGAACTCCTCCGCCGCGAGGCTCGTCGTCCCGGCCTGCGCGACGGAGCCGGCGGGGGCCGGGGCGGAGGGCCGCGTGAGATCCACGAGCTGGAGCCCCGCCGCCGTCGCGACGGCGGCGTAGGTCTGGAGGAACGGGGCGTTGTAGGCGCGCAGGATGCGGAGCCTCCGCGCCCCCCCGGGGACGCCGAAGGCGCGGGGGGGCGGAGGGGGGGCGCCCGTGGTGTCGGAGACGTCGACGATGGAGAGGCCCGCGGGCGTGAGGGCCACGGCGTAGTCCCTCTCCCGGGAGGGGATGCCCCCGCCCTCGCTGCCGATCTCGAAGAGGGTGGCGAGGGCGACGTCCACGACGCCCCCCCCGCCGGGCGGACCCGGGAGCACGACGGGGGCGTCGGGGCGCGTCACGTCCACGAGGGCGAGGCCCCGCGCGCCGTTGGCCACGGCGGCCAGCGCCCGGGGGGGGAGTCGGGCGGCGTCGTGGCCCGAGGGGTGGGGGCGGGAGAACTGGAACAGCACGGAGACGGCCCGCGCGTCGTCGGCCAGCTCCCCGTCGGCGAGGTGGACGCGGGAGATCTCCCGCGGCGCGGCGGGGTCGGCGACGTCCACGGCGAGGAGGCCGCCGGTCCCCGCGGCGACGTAGAGGGTGAATCCGTCGAGGAACATCCCCCGGGCCTCCCCCCTCTCCACGGGGAGGACCGCGATCTCCTTCGGGCGCGCCGGCGTCGAGGCGTCCACGACCACGACGCCCCGCTTCGCGTCGGCCACGTAGACGAGGTCGTCGGCGACGAGCACCCCGCGCCCGTCGGGGGCCGCGCCCGGGAGCCTCCCCGCGAGGCGGGGGTCGAGGGGGTTGCGCACGTCCACGGCGGCGAGGGCGCCGTCCTCGAGGAGGAGGAAGGCGGTGAGGGCGCGCCCCTGGAGGTCGTCGCAGCGGAGATCCATGGCCCGGACCGGGGGGAGCCCGAGCTGGCCGAGGAGCTTGGAGTTGGCCGTGTTGCGCCGGTCGAAGCCGGCCGGCTGCAGGCCCCCCTCCCCGGCGAGGAGGAGGATCTCCCGCGTCAGGCGGAAGTTCACGCTCCCGAAGCCGAGCGCCGCGGGGGCGCGGTGGCACTCCACGCAGTCCCGCGCGCGGGGCGTCGTCGCGTGGGGCTGGTGGTGGATCATGGTCATGCCCGACAGCCCCGCCGCGGTCACGGGCATCTCCTGGTCGAGGATCAGGGTGCCGTCGGCGGCGTGCACCGTGGCCATGGTGCTGAACCCGACCATGTAGGGCGCCACCGCCCCGTGGGAGTCCCGGCCGACGTAGAACTGCTTGAAGGCCGCGAAGACCTTCTCCTGCGTGTTGACGCGCCCCTCCGTCCGCGTCCCCTCGACGACGTCGAGCTGGGTGAATCCCTCGTTGCGATCGAAATGGAAACCGAAGAAGTTGGGGTACCACCCGGTGTGGCAGGCGTAGCACCGGAGGTTCGCGTGGTCCCCCGTCATGGCCAGCGCCGCGCGGGGGTTGAAGTCGGGGTGGTTGGGATCGACGACGTCCCGGGCCTGCTTCACCGCGCGCGCCTTCCCGTCGCTGCGGGAGACGAGCCGCACGGCCCGGGGCCCCGCCTCGAGCCCGCGCATGGGTCGGCCCCTCTCCGTCGTCCCGGAGGCACGGGCGCGGGGCGTGCCGTGGCAGGTCTCGCAGCCGATCTCCACGGCGTCCTCCATCCGCGTGTAGAGGCTCCCGTCCCCCATGGCGTCCCTGCCCGTGTGGCAGTCGGCGCACTGCATGCCCCGGGCGTGGTGGACGTCGGGGGGATTCACGGCCGGGTCCTCGATGTGGAAGACGCCGTTGAGGCGCTTGCGGGAGAGCCCGGCGGCGTCCGGGGACTGGGGCATCCCGGGCACGGGCTGCGCGAGGCCGCGGAAGGTGAGCCCGATGGAGGCGTCCCCGTAGTGGCAGCGGGTGCAGGTGGCGGTGTCGGGGACCCTCTGCATGGAGTGCTTCGCCGGGTGGCCGGCCTCCACGCGCGAGATGGAGGGGTCGGCGGAGCGGCTGATGCCGTCGTCCTCGTAGCGGACGTGGCAGGCGGCGCAGCCGTCGCCGCGGTAGTCGCCGTCCATGCCGAGCCGCCCCCGCACCGCCCGGCCGCGGCTCCACAGGTGGCAGTTCATGCAGTTCTTGCGGGGGACGTCGGAGAAGTGGGTGGCGATGTCGTCCTTCCGCGAGGAGGAGCGGAAGGGGGGGATGCGCTGCAGGCTGCGCACCGCCCCGGGGGGCGCTTCGGCCTCGTCGAAGCGGGGGTCGGCGATCCCGAAGATGGCGACCCGGGGGTGGCGCTCCTTCACGACGCCGTTCTCGTAGAGGCCGTCCCCGAGGTGCCCCGAGGTCGTCCCGTGGAGGGAGAGGGGCACGGAGTCCACCTGGTCGGGGTGGCAGACGCCGCAGGTGTCCTTCGCCACGCGGAGGTCCATCGGGTTGCGGAACCGGAGCACGTCGGGGTCCCAGGCGAGGGGCACGATCCGCTCGTCGTTGGGGAGCGGGCGGCGGGCGAGGACGTGGGCCCGCTCCTTCGAGTCCGCCGTCGGATCCCCGCCGTGGCACTCCTCGCAGGAGAGGCGCTTCCGGGGATGCATGTCCTCGATCCCCGAGTGGCAGAGGAGGCAGGAGGGGGCGGGGGCGGCGGCGGCGGCGCCGGGGCGGAAGGACGCGGGGAGGGAAGTCGCGGCGAGGGCCGCGGCTGTGTATGACAATATGATACACAGGAGGCGCGGGGGCCGGGGCCCCCGTCCGCGCGCCTCCGCCGGCCCGATCACGCCGTGAGGATCGCGCGCAGGGGCTTCCCCGCCGCCTCCGGGGTCCGGATCCCCATGAGGGCGCCGATGGTGGGGGCGACGTCGATGGAGTCCACCATGCGATCGTACACCCGGCCCTTCGCCACCTTCGGCCCCGCGGCGAAGCAGGCCACGCGCCCGAGGTCCTCGGAGGAGTCCCCGTGGTCGAGGCCGTTGCGCTGGTTGAGGTTGGCGTCGCGGCCGAACTCCGGGAGGACGAAGAGGGTCGTGGTTCCGCGCAGAGCCGGGTCGTCCTGGACGGCCTTCCAGAGCAGCCCCAGCTCCGCGTCGTTGCGCCGGATGACGTCCACGTAGGCGTTGTAGGAGCCGTGGGCCACGTCGGCGTTCCCGAGGACGATGCCGATGAGGCGGGGGCGGAACACGCGCAGGATGTTGGCCGCCACGCGGATCGCCTTCGCGTCGCCGGAGCCGGGGCCGGTGATGTTCGCCGTCCCCCCGGTCAGCTCGCCGAGGATGAACTTCTGCATGCGCCGGGCGTGCTCCGGGTCCGCGGCGAAGCGCCGATCCTCCGCGGCGTCCAGCCGCGTGCGGTCCATGGAGCGGGCGAGGCGGTCGAGGGTCCTCGTCTCCTCCTCCCCGGGGACGCGGGGCTTCCCCAGGGAATTCACGACGTCCCGGAATTCCGCGTTGAAGAGGCCGTCGCTGCCGATGAGGTTGGCGCCGTAGGCGGCCCCGTATTCGGGGTTGTTGCCGTAGGCGAAGTTCACGGTCTGCGCGCCGTCGGCGGCGGAGAGCCAGACCTCCTCGGGCGGCAGCTTCAGCTGCTTGCGCGCGTACTCGAAGATGGTGGGGTTGTCGCCCCGGTTGTTCTCGCGGATGCCGCGCACCTCGTTGCAGCCCGTGCAGATGGAAAGCGCCGCTCCGTAGTGCCCGAGGTTGGCCGCCTTCACGGCGGGCATGACGACGCCCTGCTCGGCGATGCGCATGAGGTTGGGGATGTTGGCGGGGGTGCCGACGGTCTCGCGGCTCCGCACGCCGCCGGCGAAGGCCACGAGGACGAACCGGCCCGGGCCCGGCTCCGTGGGCGGGGCCTCGGCCCCGGCGCCGCGGGGCTGCATGGCCCCGCCCTCGGCGAGGGCCCGCGAGGCGAGCGCCGCGCCGGCGAGCCCCGCGCCCGCCGCCTTCAGGAAGTCGCGCCTCTTGATCCCGGCCATTCCGTCCTCCCGCCCCTCCCGGGGCGCAGCCTCAATGGTATTGGTACTCGGCGCTGGTGACGAGCGCCATCACGATGGTCTTCGGCTCGCAGCCGTACTCGCCCAGCGTCGCCGTGAAGGCCTCCAGCTCCCCGCGCGTCGGCTCGCGCCCGAGGAGGTCGAGGAACTTCGACCGGATCCACTCCGGGGGCCTCGCGATCCCCTCCTTGGAAGGGAGCGGCGCCCTCCCCGAATCCAGCAGGAGCTGCGCCAGCACGTGGCGCACGGGGGTCGGGTCCGAGAGCGCCAGCAGGGCGTTGCGGCTGTTGCGGAACTCCTCGAAGGTGGGCTCGCGGCCGAGGATGTCCACGAACAGGGTGCGGATGAACACGAGGTCGTCCTTCGGCCGGGGGATGGCGGTGCGCCGCTCGTATCCCTCGGACAGGAGCCATCCGCGGAGGATGTCCGTGAAGGACGCGGGGTCCGCGAGGAGGCGGGCGCCGTCGCCGGAGACGACGTCCGCCGGGGCGGGGGCGCCGAAGACCTGCAGGTGCTGGCGGGCGACGAAGTGCCCGGCGAACTCCTTCCGCGCGAGGGCGAGGCGCACGATGTCGGCCTGGCTCCGGCCGACCTCCCCCCACATCTTCGCCGCCACGCCGTCGTACATCCTCTTCCCCGCCTCGAGCAGGCGCTTCTCCTTCTGGACGACGACCCCGAGGAGCTGCTCCAGGACGACGGAGACGAAGGTGTCGTTGCCGGGGTTGCGGGCGTTGAACTCCGCGGAGACGACGATCTCGCGGGTGGCGTCGAACACCGTGCAGGCGCCGAAGGCGAGCTTCCCGGGGAGCGACCGCACGCGGTCGGAGACGGGCCGGAAGCGGTCGATGAGGAGGTAGTACCAGAACTCCCGGTCGAGCCACGCCTCCCAGGTGGAGGGGTCGGCGAGCATCCGATCCACGAGCTCCGCGGGGTCGCGGGCGGCGGAGTCCCTGAGCTCCTCGGGGGTCGGGCCCCGTCCGCGGAGGTCGAACCAGAGGGAGCGGGCGAAGCGGAGCCGGGCGGCGGGGAGGTCCTCCGGCGGCTCCGTCGCGTCCTTCCCCTCCCCCCGGCCGGGGGCGGCGGCGTCGGCGGGGGCGGGGAGGGGCTCGTCGGCGCGGGCGGCGGGCCGGGGGGAGCCGGCGGCGGCCGCCAGGAGGAGGGCGGCGGCGAGGATCCGGCTCGACGGGCGTCCAGCTTCCATGGGCCTCCCGGGCCGGGGTCCGCTCCCGGCCGTGACGGGGGTCAAGGGCCTCCCCCGCGGCGGCCATCCTATCACCGGGCGTCGCCCGTGCCAGTCCCCGCGGTCCGGCGGGACCGCCACTCCCTCAGGGTGATGATCCCGAGGGCGAAGGCGACCAGGGGGAGGACGAAGAAGAGCATCCCGTCCCGGAGGGGATCGAGCCAGGGGCTCTCCCGGGCGTCGAGGACGAGCCACAGGACGTAGGCGCCGTAGCCGGAGAGGAGGAAGAGCCCCTCCTTCCGGGTGATGCTCGACCCCGCGAAGAACACCGGCAGGCAGGCGGCGGCGGTCCCGATCATGACGGGGACGTCGAAGGCGAGCGCCCGGGGGTTCACGGGGACGCCCCCGGACCCGGCGACGCCGGCGGCCCCGAGGACCCCGAGCAGGTTGAAGATGTTGCTCCCCACGACGTTCCCGACGGCGATGTCCCTCGCCCCGCGCAGGGAGGCCATGACGGAGGTGGCGATCTCGGGGAGCGAGGTGCCCACGGCGACGACGGTGAGCCCGATGACGAGCTCGCCCACCCCCAGGACCTTGGCGACGGTGACGGCGGCCGCCACGAGGTAGTCGCTTCCCACGACGAGCAGTCCGAACCCCGCCGTCGCCAGGAGGACGTTCCCGGCGAGTTCGCGCCCCGACCGGCGCGGCGCCGGTTCCGCGCAGATCCCGGCGGCGGCGACCGCCGCATCGACCCCGCGGACCTCGGCGCGGGAGGCCCGCACGGTCCATCCCGTCCAGAGCGCGAGGAGGGCGAGCAGGAGGACGCCCTCGCCGCGGCCGATGGCCCCGTCGAGGGCGAGGACGGCGACGAGGAGGGAGGAGAGGATCATCAGGGGGACCTCGCGGCGGACGAGGGCCCCGGCCACGGTCAGGGGGGCGAGGGAGGCGGAGAGCCCGAGCACAAGGAGGACGTTGGCGATGTTGCTGCCCACGACGTTCCCGAAGGCGATGTCCCCCGTGCCCGAGAGGGAGGCGCCGACGCTGACCGCCACCTCCGGGGCGGAGGTGCCGAAGGCGACCACCGTGAGTCCCACCACGAGGGGGGAGATCCCCACGGCCCTCGCGAGGCCGGAGGCTCCGCGGACGAGGAGCTCCGCGCCCCCGACGAGGAGCACGAAGCCGGCGAGGAACTGGAGGAGGGTCGTTCCGGACACGGGGGGGCAGGATACCCGCCCTCCCCGACGCCCTCGGCGGAGTCCACCCTCCCCCGGCAAAGTCGCCGCGCCGCCCCCCCGCGGTTAGAGTCCCGCCATGCGCAGGGAGATGGACCTGGACGGCGGACGCGACCGCGCCTTCGCGTGCGGCAACTGCCTGCACGTCGAGGACGATTCCGCCCGCGGAAAGCCCGTCGCCGTCCCCTCGCCCTGGTGCCGCAACCCGCTCGGCCTCTTCTCCATGGACGACTGCCCGGTGCTGCTCGGCGGGGAGTGCCTCCAGTTCGTCGAGCGCGGGGGGCCCCCGACGGCCCTCGCCTTCGAGGAGTCCGAGGAGGTCCGCATCGGGCTCCTCAAGGACTACCTCCGGTGGACCTACTGGGAGCGCGTGCGCAACCTCCGCCGGAAGCCCGGGGAGATCCCCGCGAAGACCGTCCTCGAGGTCGAGGAGAAGCCGGAGCGGGAGGACGAGGAGATCGTCTACCACGCCCCGCCGCCGCCGGTGACCGCGGTGGAGGGCGAGGCCGCGCCCGCGGAGAAGCCGAAGGAGGAGAAGTACCCCGGCCAGCGCCGCAGCGAGGACCGCTTCCGCAGGAAGAAGGCCGCCATCGCCGCGGCCCGCGCGAAGGCCGCCGCCGATGCCGACCCCGCCGCCGCCCCCGCCGAGGGGGAGGAGGCCCCGGATGCGCCCGCGGAGCCCGTCGTGAAGTCCGTCGAGGACGTCCTCGCCGAGACCCCCGGCGCCGCCCCGCCCCCCCCCCCCCGCCCCCGCGCCCCCGCCCGGGGGGGGCGCGGGCAGGGCGGGGGCGGGGGAGCGGGAGGAGGAGGCCGGGGCCGCGGCCGCGGGCGCGG
>CAYJMF010000058.1:0-5320 GCA_964370855.1 uncultured Planctomycetota bacterium
GCCCGAGAGGGGAGTTATCCACAGAAAAGTAGAAAAGTGGAGGACGTCCCCTTTCGCCCTTTCTCCATTTCTTGGCTCGCGCGGGGGGGGGGGCGGAGGATGGGGGTTTCGACATCGCACGGGACGGAGGTTCCACAGACATGGCCAAGGCCACGCTGCGCCTGAAGACCGGCCTCGCCGAGATGCTCAAGGGCGGGGTCATCATGGACGTCACCGACGCCGCCCAGGCGAAGATCGCCGAGGATGCCGGGGCCGTCGCCGTCATGGCGCTGGAGCGGGTCCCCTCGGACATCCGTCGCGACGGCGGCGTCGCCCGCATGTCCCCGGTCCGCAAGATCCGCGAGATCCAGGAGACCGTCTCCATCCCCGTGATGGCCAAGTGCCGCATCGGGCATTTCGTCGAGGCGCAGATCCTCGAGGCCCTGGGCGTGGACTACGTGGACGAGTCCGAGGTCCTCACCCCCGCCGACGACCAGTTCCACGTGGAGAAGCTCGCCTTCAAGGTCCCCTTCGTCTGCGGCTGCCGCAACCTCGGCGAGGCGCTCCGCCGCATCCAGGAGGGGGCCGCCATGATCCGCACCAAGGGGGAGGCCGGCACCGGCGACATCGTCGAGGCCGTCCGCCACATGCGCTCCGTCGTGTCGGAGATGGCCGCCCTCGGCCGGATGACCGCGAAGCAGCACGCCGCGAAGGCGAGGGAGTACCGGGTCCACGTGGAGCTCGTGAAGCTCGTGGCGAAGAAGGGGAAGCTCCCGGTCCCCAACTTCGCCGCCGGCGGCATCGCCACCCCCGCCGACGCCGCCCTCATGATGCAGCTCGGCGCCGAGGCGGTCTTCGTGGGCTCCGGCATCTTCAAGAGCGAGGACCCGCCGGTGCGCGCCCGGGCCATCGTCGAGGCGACGACCCACTTCAAGGACGCGCAGCGCCTGGCGAAGATCTGCGAGAACCTCGGCGAGGCCATGCGCGGCATCGAGGTGTCCAAGATGGCCCCGGAGGCGATGCTCCAGGGCCGCGGCTGGTAGGGACGCCGGTGGCGCGCCGCCGGGCCTCCTCCCGCCCCGCCGTCGGGGTCCTCGCGCTCCAGGGGGACTTCGACGCCCACGCCCGCGCGCTCCGCGCCGCCGGCGCGAGCGAGGTCGTGGAGGTGCGCCTCCCGGGGGATCTCTTCGGGCTCTCCGCCCTCGTGCTCCCCGGCGGGGAGAGCACGGCGCTCCTCAGGCTGCTCGCCTCCTCGGGCCTCGACCGCGCCCTCCCGGAATTCCACGCGAGGGGCGGCGCGCTCTTCGGCACCTGCGCCGGGGCGATCCTCCTCGCCCGCGAGGTGACGCGGCCGGCGCAGGCGTCCCTCGGGCTCCTCGACGCGACGGTGGAGCGCAACCACTACGGCCGGCAGGTGGATTCCTTCGAGGGGGAGATCCCCTTCGGGAAGGGGCCCCCGCTCCCCGTGGTCTTCATCCGCGCCCCGGCCTTCGTCCGCGTCGGGAGGGAGGTGGAGGTGCTCGCGGAGCACGGGGGGCTCCCGGTCCTCGTCCGCGAGGGCCGCGTCCTCGCCTGCACCTTCCACCCGGAGCTGACGGGGGACCCGCGGATTCACCGGCTCCTCCTCGAAACGGCCCCGGTTACCCTCTCACCGTGAAGCCGCCCCGCCTCCAGCTCGTCCTCCTCGCCGTGGACGACCTCCCCCGGGCCGCCGCCTTCTACGACGCTGCCTTCGGCTGGGAGATCGGCGTGGACCTCTCCGTCTACCGCGAGTACCGCCTCCCCGGGAGCACCGGGGTCTCCCTCTACGCGCGCTCCGGTTTCGCCTTCAACACCGGCATCACCCCCTCCTCCGTCCCCGAGGGGGCGACCACCTCCTCGGAGCTCTACCTCTCCGTGGACGATCTCGACGCCGCCTGCGCCCGGCTGAAGGCGGCGGGGGCGCGGGAGCTCTCGCCGCCCGCCGATCGCTCCTGGGGGGACCGGGCCGCCTACTTCGCCGATCCCGACGGCAACGTGATCGCCGTGGCCGTAGAACTGCCGGGCCACGACGGGCCGGCCTCCTGATTCCCCCCTTGCGCGCCCCCCCGTCCTCCGCCTAGTCTCCTCCGCGGGGAGGGACCAGGATGCCGACCCGGGACGCGCTGATCTTCGGCTGCTGCCTGCTCGGGCTGTCCGCGGCCTGCGCGGCGGCGGCGGCGATCCTCCATGCCCGCCACCGGAGGATCCTCTCCCTCGCCGCGGCCGGCACCGCCGCGGGAGCGGCCCTCCTCTCCGCCGCCGTCGCCGTCGGGCAGTGGATCGAGGGCGGGAAGATCACCGCTTCCTGGTTCGAGTCCATCCTCCTCCTCCTTGCCGGGCTCTCCGCCGCGGCCGCGTGGCTGGCCGCGGGATCGGTCCGGAGGGGCCCTTCCGGCACGGGAGGAGTCCCCGCGCTCGCATCGGCCGCCGGCGTGGCCCTCGCCTCCCTTCTCGGTTCCGTCCTCGCGCTCGGCCTCGACGACACCTCCTGGTACTCCCCCCCTGCCATGGCCTCTCCCTTCGCCCTGGTCTTCGTGTTCCTCCACCCCCTCTCCACGGGGTTCCTTCTTTCCACCGCCGTCCCCGCCTCCGGTCTCCTCCTCTCCCCCTCCGGCCGCGCCCGCCCCGCCCCCTGGGACGCGGCCATCCGGCGACTCCTGCACGCCGGCCTCCCTCTGCTCGTCATCGCCCTCGCCGCCGAGGCGGTCTGGCACGGAAGCGCCTGGTCCGCCCCCTGGTCCTTCGACCTCTCCGAGACCTGGCCCCTCCTCTCCGTCCTCGTGTTCGTTCTCTGGTTCCACCTGCGGCGGGCCGCCCCGGATCGGCCACGGACCGCGTCGGCGCTCCTCCTCGCCGGGGGTGTGGTCCACGTGGGATATTGGCTCTACTGCTGGCTCCTCCCGACCGCCCTGCAGAGCATGAACTGGTTCGTCTAACGGATCCCCTCCAGCGCCCCCGCGAGGTCCTCCAGCAGGTCCTCGGCGTCCTCGCACCCCACGGAGAGGCGCAGCAGCCCGTCCCCGATCCCCCGCGCCGCCCGCACCTCCGGCTCGACGCTGGCGTGGGTCATGGTCGGCGGGTGGCAGACGAGGCTCCGAACGCCGCCGAGGCTCTCGGCGAGGGTGAAGAGCCGCAGTCCCCGCAGCAGCCGCCGCGCCGCCGCCTCCCCGCCGGCCACGTCGAAGGAGACCATGGCGCCGAACCCCTCCATCTGCCGCTTCGCCGTTTCGTGGCCCGGGTGGGACGCGAGGCCCGGCCAGTGGACCCGCTCCACGGCGGGGTGGCCATCGAGGAAGCGGGCTACCCGCTCCGCGTTGGCGAGGTGCTTCTCCATGCGGAGCGGAAGCGTCCGGAGCCCGCGCAGCACGAGGAAGCAGTCCTGGGGCCCGGGCACGGCGCCGGCGGCGTTCTGCAGGAACCGGAGCCGCAGGAACAACTCCTCGTCGTCCACCAGCAGCGCCCCCCCGAGGACGTCGGAGTGGCCGTTCAGGTACTTCGTCGTCGAGTGGAGGACGACGTCGGCCCCGAGCGCGAGCGGCCTCTGGAGGACCGGCGTCGCGAAGGTGTTGTCCACGAGCACGAGGGTCCCCCGCCGCCGTGCCAACGCCGCCGCCGCCGCGAGGTCCGTCACGCGCAGCAGCGGATTCGACGGCGACTCGAGCCAGAGGAGGGCCGCGGGCGTCGAGAGCGCCTCCTCCAGCGCCGCGAGGTCCGTCGTGTCCCTGAAGTCGAAGGCGATGCCGAGCGGCGCGAACACCTTCGTGAAGAGCCTCCAGGCGCCGCCGTAGAGGTCGCCGGAGGCCACGACGCGGTCCCCGCAACGCAGCGACAGCAGCACCGTCGTCGCCGCCGCGAGCCCGCTCGCGAAGGCGAGGCCGTGGCGCGCCCCCTCCACGGCGGCGAGCGCCGCCTCCAGCGCGGAGCGGGTCGGGTTGCCGGTGCGCGCGTAGCACCACTCGGGATTCCCGCCGGGCTCCGCCTGGGCGAAAGTGGCGGTCTGGTAGACGGGCACGGCGACGGCGCCGGTGTGCGGGTCCCCGTCGGACCCGCCTCTCACGGCGAGGGTGGAGGGCCTCCAGCGGGCGGCGGCGGCGGCGGCTCCGCCGCCGCCGATACGGATGCGATTCCGATTCTCGATGATGGGCACGGGATTCTCCTTCCGGGGAGGGGTCATGCGGCGGGCACGGATTCGAGGCGCGCCGCCGCGGACCGTCCGCGGGCGAACGCGAGGATGTCGTTGAGGACGGCGGAAGCGGTGGCGGGGCCGCCGGCGCCGGGACCGCGCAGGGAGAGGTCACCGGCAAGGCGGGTGCGGATGAGGACGGCGGCCTCCCCCGCGGCGGCGCAGAGCGGGTGGTCCTCGGGGAGGGTCTCCGGGGCGACGCGGGCGCCGGCGGCGGTCACCCGCGCGACGAGGCGGGTGCGGCGGCCGCGTCGGGTGGCCTCGCGGAGACCGGCGAAGTCGGCGGCGCCGACGCCACGCCGCCCCACGGCGCCGAGGGGGAGGACGAGGCCGAAGGCCGCCGCGGCCACGATGCATGCCTTCGCCGCGGCGTCCCTGCCGTCGAGGTCGGCCGCGGCGTCCCCCTCGGCGTAGCCGAGGCGACGGGCCTCCGCAACGGCCTCCTCGAGGGAGGCCCCCTCCTCGCAGCGCGACAGCACGAAGGTGGAGGTGGCGTTCCACGCCCCGGCGACCTCCAGGACGCCGGCGCCGCGGAGCGCGCCTCCGAGGAGTTCGAGGACCGGCACGGCGCCGGCCACGGAGGCGGAGGCGAGGATCCGCGCCCCGGCGCGGCGGCGGAGCGCCTCGACCTCGCCGGGGAAGAGGGCGAGGGCGGCCTTCGACGCGGTGACGACGTCCCGCCCGGCGCGGAGGGCGGCGACGAGGGGGAAGGCGTCGAGGCCGCCGGCTTCGAGGTCCGACGGCGCGAGATCCACGACGGCGTCGGCGGGGATGCGGGCCGCGGCGGCGGCGCCGGAGAGCGCCAGGAACCGGGCCCGGTGGCGGCCGAGGGTCCCCCCCTCCTTCGCGGCGAGCACGGAGGGGGGATCGAGCCCCCCCGGGTCGTGGAGGGTGCCGGATCGATCCGTGACGGAGACGATCCGGATCTCCCCCGCGGCGGCGAAGGGGGCGGCGGCCCGGAGGAGGGCGCGGCCGACGACGCCGCAGCCGAGGACGGCGAGACGAAGCGGAGGCGAGACGGACGCGGCGGGGCCCATGGAGGTCCTTTCCGACCCCCGAAACGCGCAACGCCCCCCCCCCCGGAAGCCCGGGGGGGGGTGGGGGGTTTTACCCCCCCGCCCCCAGAATCACCGACGC
>CAYJMF010000058.1:5330-29503 GCA_964370855.1 uncultured Planctomycetota bacterium
GGCGCCGCGGGCGCGCCCCCCCCCCCCCCCCCCCCCCCCCCCCCGCCGGGCGCGGGGGGGGGGGGGGGGGCCCGCGTTTCTCCCCCGCCGGCCTCATCTTCCGGAAGGCGAACGGCCTTCCGCGGGAATTGGCACCTGCGAGGAGATCACTCCTCCGGTTGCCGTGGGGTCACAGGGCCCGTCCCTCGCCCACTCTTGATAAAGTCGGGGTGCGTCGTGTCTCGGTTGTCTCTTTCTCGAGTCAACCCGGTAATGTGGCGCGTGTTCTACAGGGTCGCCGGCGGCGGCGTCAACTTTCCGCCGCCGGGGAGAGGAAGCGGATCCGTGAAGTCCCACGTCGTCCTGCGGTCGCCGCTCTCCCCCGCGGAGGCGGAGGAGGCCCTGCGGGCGGCCATCTCCGATCCCCCTCCGCTGTGGATGGGGATCCTCCCTCCGCCGTATCCGGACCTCCTCGCGAAGCGCGGGACGAAGTGGTTCGTCGGAACGGCGCGGGACGGGCGGATTCGCGTGCGCGTGCGCGTCCAGTTCCTTGTCGCCAGCGGGGGCGGATTCCGACCATGGTTCCGGGGCCGCCTCGTCCCCGACGGGGAGGGATCCCGGCTCGAGGGGAGGTTCTGCATCGCCCCCTCGACCCTCATCCTCACGGCCCCGCTCTGGCTGGGCCTGCTCTGGATCTTCGTCGGAGGAATGGGGATGCTGGCCGGCGGCGGGGAGGAGATCCCCGGGGGAAGGTGGGTGGGACTCGGCCTCGTCGGCACCTCCCTCGGGTTCGCCCTCTGGGCGAGGTTCGTCGTGTTCGTCGGATCGCAGGCGGACGACGGCGAGGAGACCCTCCGCCGCTTCCTCGCCCTCCACCTCCGGGTCACACCCGGCGGGCCGGAGGAGGGGCGGCCCTTGCGCTCCCCCCGTGAGAATCCTGAAGCTCCATCCTAGGAATCTCATGGGCCCCGGGTCCTCCGCCCGGGGTCCGCGCAGCGGAAGGGGACATGCTCGTGAAGCCCACCCTGGTCCTCAGGTCGCCGCTTCCTCCCGCGGAGGCGGAGGAAGCGCTGCGGGGCGTCCTTGCGTCTCCACGGCCATGGTCGGACCTCCTGTCGAAGCCCCGGGCCGACGGCATCTTCGGGACCATCGGCGGCGGGAGGATCTCCCTGCGCTACCGGAGCGTGATGCGCAACAGCGCGAGCCCGGTCTTCCGGGGGAGGCTCCTCCCCGACGGGGGCGGTTCCCGGGTGGAAGGGAGATTCGGGGTTCCCCTCGGAAGCCTCCTGGTGTTGGCCTTCTTCGCGTACTTCGTACTCGGCCTCGCCTCCATGGGCGTCGCCCTCGTCGTCCTCGGTGACGAGGAGCCGGAGGGGGGCGCCTGGAAGGGGTTCCTCTTCATCGGGGTCGCCATCGGCTTCGCCCTCTTCGCCCGGTTCATCTGGTTCCTCTGCAGGCGGATGGCCGCCGGCGAGGAGGAGGCCCTGCGCCGCTTCCTGGCCCTCCACCTCCGGGTCCCCGTGGCCGAGCCCGGGCCGGAGGGGGCCGCTCCGCCCCGACCTTGAGTTTTCTAAAGTTTTACTTTAGAATTCTCACATGCGCCACGTCCCCCGCCTGATGGCCGCGCAGGTGCGGAAGGCCGCCCGGGCCTTCCCCGCCGTCGTACTGACCGGCCCCCGGCGGGCGGGCAAGACGACGCTCCTCCGCCGCCTCTACCCGCGCGCCTCCCACGTCCTCCTCGAGGACCCCGACGTCGTCTCCCGGGTCCGGTCCGACCCCCGCGCCTTCGTGGAATCCCTGCGGCCCCCGGTGATCCTCGACGAGATCCAGAACGCCCCGGGGCTGTTCTCCTGGATCCTGACCCGCATCGAGGCGGAGCCGTCGCGGAAGGGCCGCTGGTTCCTCACGGGGTCCCAGGAGGCCCCCCTCATGGGGGGCGTCACCGAGTCCCTGGCGGGACGGGCGGCGCTCCTCCACCTCCTCCCCCTCTCCACGGCGGAGACGGACCGGGTGACGCTCCTCCACGGCGGCTACCCCGAGGCCCTCGCCTCCCCGGGGACGGCCTCCCTCTGGTACCGCTCCTACCTGCAGACCTACCTCGAGCGGGACGTGCGGGCGGTGACCGGGGTCCGGGACCTCGCGACCTTCCGGCGGTTCGTCTCCCTCGTCGCCGCCCGCACGGGCCAGGTCCTCAACCGGACCGATCTCGCGGCCCCCCTCGGGGTGTCGGTGCCGACCATCTCCCACTGGATCTCCGTGCTCGAGGTGACGGGCCAGCTCCTCGTCGTCCCGCCGTACTTCGAGTCCTTCGGGAAGCGCATCGTCAAGAGCCCGAAGATCTACGTCGCCGATTCCGGACTCGCCTGCCACCTCCTCGGCATCGAGTCGGCGGAGGCGCTGGACCGCTCCCCGTTCCTCGGCGCCCTCTTCGAGGGGTTCGTCGCCGCGGAGATCGTGAAGCACCGCGCCAACGCCGGCCGCCGCCCCGGCCTGTACTGGTTCCGGGACCACCAGGGGCTGGAGGTGGACTTCGTGGCGGCGCGGGGGGAGCGGCGCCTGCTCCTCGTCGAGGTCAAGGCCTCCCGCACCGTCGTCCCCTCCGATGCGGCCCCCTCGGGACGGCTCGCCCGGGCCGCCGACGGGTTCGAGGTGGAGCGTGTCGTGGTGCACCGCGGACCGCGCACCCCCGCGGGCTCCGCCCTCGTTCCGGGGGCGCGGGCGGCCACCGTGGAGGAGCTCCTGGGCTCCATCGATGCCCGTGGCTGATTCCACGGGGACCGGGCCCGTGCCGGTGCTCTCCCCTCCCCCGCCCCGACGCCCCCGCGGGCCGATCCTCGCCTGGGCCGCGGGGGCGGGTTGGATGATCTACTTCTCCTGGGCGGAGGCGCAGGAGCCGCCGCCGGAGCCGCGGGGCCCCGGGGACATCTGGTGGCCGGATGCGGGGTTGACCGCGCTCCTCCTCCTCGGCGGGATCGTCCTCCTCGCGGCGATCCTCGCGGCCGCCCGCCGCGGCCTTCGGCCGCGGGTCCGGCCGCTCGGGAAGGGCGCCACCGCCTTCGCCGGGGGGGCCGGGGGGTGGATGATCCTCCACATCCTCGACTTCGAGTTCGGGGGTGGGATGACACTCTCGATGGTGGAGAGCTTCCTCCTCCCCTTCCTCTTCGTCGGGGTCGCCGTGGCCTGGCCCTTCTTCCTCGGCGTGGACGGCAGGCGCGTGCTGTCGGCCCTCGGCCTGACGACGGCCCGGGGGCCGCTCCGGGAGGCCGCCGCGGGGCTCCTCGCCTATCCCGTCTGCCTGCTCCTCCAGTGGCTGTGGGACGTCCTCTTCCTCCCCGCCAGGGGCGGCTCCGAGGTCATCGACTGGCTCGCCTCCGGGGACGACTGGATCCGCACCTGGGCCCTCGGCCTCGTCCTCGTTCAAACCCCCATCGTGGAGGAGTTGGCCTTCCGCGGGGTCCTCCACCGGTTCCTCCGGGACGCGGCGCATCGCCTGCCGGGTGCGGCGGGCGGGGTCTTCGCGGTGCTCGGCACCTCCCTTCTCTTCGCGATCGGCCACCTTCAGGGGTGGGAGGCGATCCCCCAGCTCATGATCTTCGGCATCGTCGCCGGGACCCTGCGGGAGGTGCGGGGCTCCCTCATCGGACCCGTGGTCCTCCACGCGGCGGCCTGGGCGCACATCACGCTGGATGTGTGGGCCTGGTCCGGGTGAGGCGCCGGGGGATCTCTACTCCAGTTCGAACCAGACCGGGCGCTCCTGCGCCCCGAGCCCCCCCACCATCACGCGGCGCTTGAACTTCCCGTTCTCCATGATCGGGTCCCCCTCGATCTCGACGTAGAGCGGGAAGGGGGCGGTACGGGGGATCCCCGCCTCCTCGATATCGAGGGCGGCCTCGTAGCGGCGGAACCCCTCCATCGTGGATTCCCCCTCGCACCGCTCCTGGACGGTCCAGTCGGTGAGGGGGTGCTCCTTCCAGGCATCCTCCTCCCCCGCCGCCTTCGCCCCGGTCCACATCACCGTCGTCTCCCGGAGCACGCTCCGCCACCCGTTGCCGGCGAGGTGCAGCCGCTCGTTCACGAGGGAGGGCGCGAGGCCGGCGTGGAAGTAGGCGCGGAACTGGTCGAAGCCCTTCTCCGTGCGGTCCCCCGGCGCCTCGGCGGCGAGGAGGAGCCGCGTCCCGTCGTGGCCGACGAGGAGCCGCGATCCCCCGTCGAGGGGGATCTCGAGGGCCCCGTTCCACTCCTGCCCGCGGAGCCGCCCGTCCACGCGCACCGATCCCGCCGGCAGCGCGGGGACGGGGAGCGGCACGACACCGGCCGGCGCCCGCGCGGCGGCGGCGACGCGGGCGCGGGCCTCCTTCACCTCCGCCTCGAAGGGGAGACGATCGGGATCGTCCCTGTCGCCGGATCGGCGGGCCTCGGCGTAGGCGGGGTCGGCGACCTTGCGCGCCATGGCCTCGGCGAGGGCGCGGAGGAGCGACTCGTCGGCCGCCGGCGCGTGGGAGCCCGAGGCCCGATCCACCCCGGCCGCGGTGGCGGAGCGGGCGGGATGGAGGGGTTCGGGCGGCGCCGGCGGGGGCGGCGGCGCGGGGCGGACGGCGGGCGCGGGACGCGGGGCCGGGGGAGGCGGAGACGGTTGCGGGGAGGACACGGGGGCGGGCGGCGCGGGGACGGATCCGTGGTCGGGCTGCTTCGGCGTCGCGTCCGCCCGCGTCATCGCGAAGTACGCCACCGCCCCGCCCGCGAGGACGAGGAATCCGAATCCCCCGACGGCGGCGATGCACCCCGCGTCGCTGCGGCCCGGCATCGGCGGCATGGGGACCCTCCATCGAACGGCGGCAGCGCGTACGGTACACGCCGCGGCGGCCGCTCGCCTCCTCCCATCCCGGGCACCGGAGTCGCCCTGAAACGGGGACGGGTGCCGTAGGATCCCGCCGTGAGCGGCCACTGCACGGTCTGCGCCTCCCCGCTGCCGGACCGGGCGGAGGCCTGCGACTCCTGCGGGTCCCGTCCCGGTTCCGTTGACGGGGGCCCGCCCCCCTCCCTGCCGCCGCGGTACGAGGTGATCCGGTTCCTCGGCCGCGGGGGCATGGGCCGGGTCTACCTCTGCAGGGACGCCGAGCTGGACGTGGAGGTGGCGGTGAAGGTCCTCCCGGCGGACCTCGCCGGGGACGCGGAGGCCGTGGAGCGCATCCGCACCGAGGCCCGCCTCGCCGCCCGCCTCCGGGACGGGCCCGGCATCCTCTCCCTCTTCGGCATCGAGCCCTCCGGGGGAGCCTGGGTCCTCGTGCAGGAGTACGCCCCCGGGGGCACCCTCCTCGATCGTCTGCGTTCCACGGGGCCCCTGCCGGAGGCGGAGTGCCGGCGCCTCGGGGCCGAGGTCGCCGCCGCCCTCGCCCACGCCCACGCGCGCGGCGTCCTCCACAGGGACGTCAAGACCTCCAACATCCTCCTCGACGGGGAGGACAGGGCGCGCCTGGCGGACTTCGGCCTGGCGAAGGCGCTCTCCGAGGTCGCGGCCCGGCGCTCCGACGCCTCCCTCGTCGGCACCCCCGTCTACATGGCGCCCGAGGTGATGTGGCACGGGACCGTGGACGCCCGGTCCGACCAGTACTCCCTCGGCTGCGTCCTCTTCGAGATCGCCACCGGCCGGCGCCCCTTCGACGGGGCCTACCACGAGATCGCCCGCGCCAAGGGCTCCCCCTCCGCCGCGGCTCCCGATCCCCGGTCCGTCGACCCCGCCCTGTCGGAGGCCTTCGCCGCCGCTGTGCGCCGCCTCCTCGCCCCGGACCCCGCGGACCGCTTCCCCGACGCCGCCGCGGCGGCCGCGGAACTCGGCGGAGGAGCGGTCCCCGCGGCACGGGGGCCGGCGGCCCGTCCCCGGGCCCCCCTCCCTCCCCACATCCCCTTCGTCTTCGCCGCCTCCCGGCGCTTCTCGCAACGATGGCGCCCCTTCGCCCGGCCCACCCGCGTCCTCGGAGTCGCGGTCGTCCTCGTCGCCCTCGGCGGGGCGGCGGCGGCCCTGGTCCTCGAGCCGGGCAAACCCGCCTCCGCGCCGACCTCCCCTCCCGCCCCGTCACGGGTGCCCGCGGCCCCCGGGCCCCTCGTCGACCTCGCCGCCCTGCCGCCCGACGCCACCCTGCTCGTGGACGGGCGCCCCGCGGGGGCGGGAGGATCGGCCGTCACCCTCGACCCCGGCCGCCACGAACTCTCCGTCGTCCGGCCCGGGTACGAGACGGTCCACCTCCCCCTCCGCGACCTGGCGCCCGGCGCGAACCTCTCGGTGCCGGACCCGCAGTGGCGCCCCCGCCTGACCGCCCGCCCCGGCGCGGCCGATGCGCCCCCGGCCCCGCCCCCCGGGGGGCCGCCGCCCCCGGGGGTCGTGGAGAGGAACGGCCGGCACTTCGGCGCCACCGACGGGGCGGAGATGGCCTTCGTCCCGGGCGGCGAGTTCCTCATGGGGAAGGACGACGGCCACCCCGCAGACGCGCCGGCCCACCGCGTCGTCCTCTCGCCGGTGTTCGTGGATCGCCACGAGGTGACCAACGCCCGGTTCGCGCGGTTCGTCGAGGCCACGGGCTACAGGACCGACGCGGAGAAGGTCGGGGCCGCGCAGGTCCGGTTCGGCTACGACTGGCGGGAGGTCCGCGGCGCCGACTGGCGCCATCCCCGGGGGCCCGACTCCGGCATCGAGGGCGGGTGGGAACTCCCCGTGGTCCAGGTCTCCTGGAACGACGCCCGCGCCTACGCCCGCTGGGCGGGAAAGAGACTGCCCAGGGAGGCGGAGATGGAACGCTGGCTCCGCCGGGGCGTCGAGGGGGCCCCCTTCCCGTGGGGCGACGGGGAGATCCCCCCCGAGGGGTTCGCGAACTACCCGGACCGGAGCTACATCCCCCTGGCCGCGGAGGAGGGGCTCCTCCCCGTGCTGCCGGAGTGGGACGACGGGTTCCCGGGGCCCGCGCCCGTCGGTTCCCTCTCCCCGGATCCCTTCGGACTCCACGACGTGAGCGGGAACGTCTGGGAGTGGTGCGAGGACCGGATGGACGCCGGGTTCTACGCCCGCTCCCCGGAGAGGGATCCCGTCAACGACGACCGGGGCGGGATGCGGGTGATCCGGGGAGGCTCCTGGGCCGATGACAACGTCTCGAACCTGGCATGCACGTACCGCAACCGCCTCCCCGCCTCCTCCGGGGCCCCGTGGGTGGGCTTCCGCTGCGTGCTGGACGCGGAGGCCCGGTGACCGGCCCGCCCCCTCCCTCGCCCATGGACCGGGAGCGGCTCTCCCTCGTGGCGGAGATCGTGGCCGCGGTTCCCCACCCGGGGAGCCGCCCGGCCTTCCACGACCGCCTCCTCGCCTCGCTCTTCCGGACCCTCGACGTGCGGCGCGCCTTCCTCGCCCTGCGGGACCCCGGCGACGGGGCGCTCCGCCGCGTGGCGTCGCGGACCTCGGAGGATCCACCCGAGGGGGGCGAGTTCCGGGTGAGCGGGACGGTGCTCGCCCGCTCCCTCGACGAGGGGCTCTCGCAGCGCCTCGACGACGCGCTGGCGGACCCCGACCTCTCGGGATCGGAATCCGTGCGCCGCCTCGGCATCCGATCGGTCCTCTGCGTCCCCGTCCCCGTCCGGGGTCGCCCCGAGGGGGTCCTGTACGCCGACAACCGCTCCCGCCGGGCCTCCTTCACCGGGGAGGATCTCGAGTTCCTGGAGATGATCGGGCGCCTCACGGGGGTCGTGCTGGAGAACCTGGATCACATCGAAGCCCTGGACCGCGAGAACGAGCGGCTCCGCGCCGAACTTCGGGACGGGATCGAGATGGTGGCCGCCAGCGCCGCCATGGAACCGGTGCTGCGCAGGGCCCGCCTTGCCGCCCCGACGGACGCGACGATCCTCCTCACGGGGGAGAGCGGGACGGGGAAGGAGCTCCTGGCCTCCGCCATCCACCGGCTCTCGGCCCGGAAGGCGGGCCCCCTGGTGGCGCTCAACTGCGCCGCCATCCCCGAGACGCTGCTGGAGGCGGAGCTGTTCGGCCTCGCTCCCCGCTCGGGCATCGCGGGGGCGCCCGCGGAGGGGCGCGAGGGGAAGTTCGAGAGGGCCGTCGGGGGGACGCTCTTCCTCGACGAGGTCGGGGACATGGGCCCGGGGACCCAGGCCCGCATCCTGCGGGCACTGCAGGAGCGGGTGATCGAGAGGGTGGGAGGCGGGCGGCCGGTCCCCGTGGACATCCGCATCCTCGCGGCCACGAACCGCGACCTCGAAAGGGACGTGGCGGAGGGGCGGTTCCGGGGCGACCTCTACTACCGGCTCCAGGTGGTGGAGATCCGCATCCCTCCCCTGCGGGAGCGGGGGGGCGACCTCCTCGCCCTCGCCGAGCACTTCCTCCAGCGGTTCGGAGGAGAGCGCCTCCGTTTCTCCCCGGAGGCCCGGGCGGCGCTCCAGGCCCACGGGTGGCCGGGCAACGTCCGCGAACTGCGCAACGCCGTGGAGCGGGCATGCATCCTCTGCGAGGGCCGGGTGGTGGGACCGGAGCACCTGCCCCTCGGGCTCGCACCGGCGCCCGGCGCCCCCCCCGCGCTCCGCTCCCTGGAGGAGGTGGAGAAGGAGCACATCGCCCGGGTCCTCGGTGCCACGGACGGCAACGTGCAGGCTGCGGCACGCATCCTCGGAATCGCCCGAAACACGCTGTATGGGAAAATGAGGGGCCTTGAGCCCGGCAAACGCTCAGAAACAGGACAGTAGCCCCCCCAGCCCCCCCTTCTCCTGCCGAGAACTTGCCACCGGATGTCCTATTAACTAACACAAAACCAGCCATCTGTCAGCAGAAGTGCGCATTCTCAGGACGCTCGCCTCGACCGCCCTGCCCCACCCCACCCCTTCCGGCCGCTACCAATCTCCGTAACCCATTGTCGCTACCATGGTTGAGGAACAAGAGCTCCTGCCCCCCTCCTTCGGCACCTCCTTTGTGATGGCAACCCCGCCCCGTCCGCGGGGAAGGAAGTCCCCCACCGTCACGAAAGGCAGGAACCCCGTGAAGACCCCGACCACCCTCCTCGTTCTCACCCTCGCCGTCCTCCTCACCGGAAACCCGGCCCCCGCGGAGTTCGGATCCCGACCCTCCCCCGCGGATGCGCCCTCCCCGCCTTCGGCCACTCCCCGGGTCCGGCCCCGGGCCGTGATCCGCGACGGCTTCCCGCTGCGGTTCGTCGAGAACCGGGGGCAGGTCGATCCCCGCGTCGCCTACTACCTCCCCGGCAGGGAGCGTTCCCTCTTCTTCGGCAGGGAGGGAGTCACCGTCTCCCTGGCCACCGGGTGGGCGCTCCGCCTGGAGTTCCCCGGCGCCGCCCCCGTGGCACCCGTCGCCCGCGATCGCAAGCCGACGGTGTTCTCTTGGTTCCGCGGCGGCCGGGGCGCCACCCGCGCCGGCGTCCCGACCTTCGGCTCCCTCGTCTACCCCGACCTCTGGCCCGGCATCGACCTCGTGTACTCCGGCACCGACCTCCGCATGAAGTACGAGTTCGTGGTCCGTCCCGGCGCCGACCCCTCCCGGATCCGCCTGCGCTGGACCGGCGCCACCTCCGTCACGGTGGACGGGGACGGGCGCCTGGTCGTGGAGACGCCCCGCGGCGGGTTCCACGACGATCGCCCCGTCTCCTGGCAGGACGGGGAGGACGGCCTCCGCGAGGTGGCCACGGCCTTCCGCACCGGCCCCGGCGACGGGTCCTTCGGTTTCACCCTCGGCGACTACGATCCCTCCCGCACCCTCGTCCTCGATCCCGCCGTGGTCGTCCGCACCGGCTTCCTCGGGGCGGGCAGCGGCGAGGAGAAGGGGGAGGACATCGCCGTGGACGGGGCGGGCAACGCCTACGTCGTCGGGACCTCCAGCGACGCCGCCTCCCACTTCCCGGTGCGGACCGGCCCCTTCACCGTCCACCAGGGAGGGGAGAACGACGCCTTCATCGCGAAGATCGACGCCGACGGAACGGACCTCGTCTACGCGGGGTTCATCGGCGGCGACGACTACGACCGGGGCATGGCCGTGGCCGTGGATGGCGCGGGAAACGCCTACGTGGCGGGGAGCACCTTCTCGACGGAGGGGACCTTCCCCGTGGCCGGAGGCCCCGACCTCACGGCCAACGGCTCCATGGACGCCTTCGTCGCGAAGGTCAATCCCGCGGGGACCGCACTGCTCTACTGCGGGTTCATCGGCGGCGCCGGGAGCGAGGATGCGACGGGCATCGGGGTGGACGGCGGGGGCCGGGTCTGCATCACGGGATACGTCGACTCCTCAGAGGCCACCTTCCCCGTCGTCGCGGGGCCCTCCCTGACCTACTCCGGGAACGGGGACGCCTACGTGGCTCGCGTCGCCGCCGACGGCTCCGGTCTCGAGTACTGCGGGTACGTCGGGGGGGCCGATTCGGATTCCGGCGCGGACATCGCCGTCGACGGGACGGGCAGGGCCTGGATCACCGGCAACACCCGCTCCGGGGAGGCCACGTTCCCCGTCGCCGTCGGCCCCGACCTCACCTACAACGGCGGCGGCTCCGGCGACGCCTTCGTCGCGGCGGTGAACGACATGGGAACGGCGCTGGTCTACTGCGGCTACATCGGCGGATCCCTGGCGGACAGGGGCAAGGGGATCGCCGTGGACGGCGGCGGCGTCGCCTGGGTGACGGGCTACACCGACTCGACGGCGGCCACGTTCCCGGTGGCGGGGGGGCCCGCCCTCGTCAACGGCGGGAACACCGACGCCTTCGTGGCGCGGGTCGCCGCCAACGGGAGCGCCCTCCTCTCCTGCGGGTACATCGGGGGGACGGGGTACGACTACGGGGAGTCCATCGCCCTGGACGGCGCCGGCAACGGCCGCGTCGTCGGGTCCACGGACTCCGACGCCCCCTCGTTCCCCGTGATCGGGGGACCGGGCCTGACCCGGTCCGGGGAGTACGACGGGTTCCTGGCGACGGTCCTCGCCGCCGACGGCAGCCTCGGCGCCTGCGGGTTCTTCGGCGGAACCGGCCACGAGTTCCCCGGCGGGATTGCCGTGGACGGGGCCGGAGACTCCTACGTCACCGGGTACACCGCCTCCGACGGGGATTCCTTCCCGGCGCCGGCCGGCTCGAACCTCGGGTTCACGGCCGTCGAGTCCTCCTTCGTGGCGAAGGTCGGGCCCGCAGCGGCACCCGCGGGCCCGGTGGCATCCTTCATCCTGCCGAAGAAGGTCAAGGCGAAGCTGAACGCGGCGAACCCCGCGAAGGGGAGCCTCGTGGTCGCGGGGTTCCTCGACACGGGGCCCGCCGGCGATCCCGACCTGGATGCCGGGGCGACGGTGGCCGTCGGGACGCTGGAGGTGGAGATCCCCGGGCTCGGCGCCGACGCCTCCGGGACGAAGTTCACCCATCTCGGCGAGGGGCTCTCCCTCCTCGTGAAGACGTCGAAGGCGGGTTCCTCCCGGGCGAAGTTCCGGCTGAAGTTCCGGGGCGACCTCGAGGAGAGCGTGGACCCCGAGGGCTTCCTGACCCTCGGCTTCGACAACGGGACCGTGGCGGGGACCGGGCGCGTCGGGCTCACGGGCGGCGCCTACGTGCTCGGCAGGAAGCCCGGCGCGCTGCTGGAGCCGAACCTCTACCTGGCGAAGGCGAAGGCCGTCCTCCGGGGGGAGGGGAAGGACTCCCCCGCCATGACCGTGGGCCTCGCCACCGACGGCGTCGCGCCGGAGACGGCTCCGGATGTCGCCCTCGGGTTCGGCGGGGACTGGGCGCTCGACGTCGCGGGGACCTCCTTCCTCCGGAGCGGGGACCGCCTCACGGCGACGGTGGAGGGGGCGACGGTCGTGCTCGACTACGCGAGGGGGACGCTGACCCTCAAGGCGAAGGGGACGACCCTCGGCACCTTCCCCGAGGGAGGACAGGCCGTGGTCATCACCCTCGCCCTCGGCGACGATGCCCGCGAGGTCCAGGTCCGCATGGCGCGGAAGGGTGCGAAGCTCGTGTACTGACCTAGTCGCGCAGCCAGTGGCAGGTGTAGCCGTCGGGGTGCTTCTGGAGGTAGTCCTGGTGGTGCTCCTCGGCGGCGGACCAGGGGCCGGCCTTCTCGATGACGGTGACGACGGGCCTCTTCCACTTCCCCGATCCGTCCACGGCGGCCTTCACCCGTTCGGCGGCGGCGCGCTGCTCCTCCGTGGTCCAGAAGATGGCGCTGCGGTACTGGGAGCCGACGTCGTTCCCCTGGCGGTCGAGGGTGGTCGGGTCGTGCATCCGGAAGAACCAGTCGCGGAGCAGCGTCTCGAAGGGGAGCTTCGCCGGGTCGTAGACGACCTTCACGCTCTCGGCGTGGCCGCTGCGCCCCGTCTTCACGACCTCGTAGGTCGCCCCCTCCGAGGGGCCGCCGCAGTAGCCCGCCTCCGTCGCGAGGACGCCGGGGATGTTCCGGAGGAGTTCCTCCATGCCCCAGAAGCAGCCCCCCGCCAGGATCACGGTCTCGCCCTTCGCTTCCGTCGGCATGACGCCTCCCGCGTTCTCCGCCGCCTTCGTTCCGCCCCCGGCCGCGGGGGCGGGCCCCTCGCCGGAAGTGCACCCCGCCAGCAGCGCGAGGGCGGCGCACGCCGCCGCCGCGAACATCCGTTCGAGCCCCATGGACTCCCTCCGTGGAAAGGCGGGGACCGCCATACTGTACCCGACCCAGATTGGCGGCGGGGGCGGGGACGCACCATCCTGGCCCGGGATAGAGGGGCTCGCCCCCGCCCCCGCCGCCAATCTGGGTCGGGTACAGTATGGCGGCCATGTTCATCCTCGGGATCAACGCCTACGACCACGACGTCGCGGCCTGCCTTCTCCGGGACGGCGTGCCCGTGGCCGCCATCGCCAAGGAGCGGATCACCCGGGTGAAGCACGACGCCGGGTTCTACGCCGAGGTCGTGGACTACTGCCTCGACGCCGCGGGCATCGCGCTGGACCAGGTGGACCTCGTCGTCCGCAACTCCTACGCGCTCCCCGTGGCGGAACTGGAGCGGCGCCTCCTCCACGAGGACCGCCCCTACAACCTCACCCCGCGGGAGCGCCTCGAGGCGCTCCGCCACCCGCTCTTCCTCGCCCCCGACGGCCCCCGCGTCGCCACCGTCTCCCACCACCTCGCCCACGCCTGGAGCGCCTTCGCCGCCTCCCCCTTCCGCGAGGGGGCGGTCATGGTCGTGGACGGGGTCGGCTCCTACCGGTCCGACGTGACGGAGCCGGTGCCCGCGGATTCCGAGGCGCCCCCTCTCGCCCGGGAATCGGAATCCTGGTACGCCTTCCGGGACGAGACCCTCGAGCCGGTGCGGAAGTTCTGGCTCGAGCCGTCCCGCGGCTTCCTCAACGACGAGTTCGTGCGCATGGCCGGCCTCGGCGCCCTCTACAGCCGCGTCTCCACCTACGTCTTCGGCGACTGGAACAAGTGCGGCGAGGTCATGGGCCTCGCCCCCCTCGGGCGGCTCCACGGCGCGCCCCTCATGCGCCTCGACGGGGACCGGCTCGTCGTGCCCGACTGGACGGAGGCGCTGCGCCACCCCTTCCTCGGGGAGGACGACGGCGCGTGGGAGCGGAGCCCCTTCCAGGAGGAGTGGCGGGACCTCGCCCGGCGCGTGCAGGAGGACGCGGAGACGGTGCTTCTCGCCCGGGCGCGGCGGCTCCACGAGGTCACGGGGGCGGAGAACCTCTGCATCGCCGGGGGCGTGGGGCTCAACTGCGTGGCCAACGGGCGGATCCTCGAGGAGTCCCCCTTCAAGCGGGTCTTCATCCAGCCCGCCGCCGGGGACGACGGCATCGCCCTCGGGGCCGCCCTCTACGGCCACTCGGCGCTGCGGGGGAAGCGGCGCGCCTTCGTGCAGCGCACGGCCTTCCTCGGGCGGACCCACGGGCCCGCCGCGGCGGCGGAGGCGGCGCGGGGGCCCCTGGTGGCCCTCTCCTCCTCGGTGCGGCGGCGCGCCGACGCGCCGGAGCGGGCCGCGGAGCTCCTCGCCGCGGGGAAGGTCGTGGGCTGGGTGCAGGGGGGGTCGGAGTTCGGCCCCCGGGCGCTGGGCCACCGCTCCATCCTCGCGGACCCGCGGGATCCCTCCATGAAGGACCACGTCAACGCCCGCGTGAAGCACCGGCAGGCCTTCCGCCCCTTCGCCCCGGCGGTGCTGGCGGAGAGGGCGAAGGAGTGGTTCGAGGGGGAGGCCCCCTCCCCCTTCATGCTGCTCGCGCGGAGGGTCCGCCCCGGCGCCGCGAAGCGCATCCCCGCCGTCGTCCACGCCGACGGCACCGCCCGCGTCCAGACCGTGGATCGGGAGGACGACCCCCGCTTCCACGCCCTCATCGCCGCCTTCGAGGCCCGTACCGGGGTCCCCGTGGTCCTCAACACCTCCTTCAACCTGCGCGGGGAGCCCATCGTGGAGACCCCCGCCGACGCCGTGGACTGCTACCTGCGCTCGCGGCTCGACGCGCTGGTGATGGAGGACCTCGTCCTGGAGAAGCGGGGGATCCACGGGCCGCTCTTCGGCCTCGTCTCCGCGCTGTCGCGGGCCCGCTCCACCCTCCGATCCCGCGCCCTCCTGGGCCCGCCATACTGAACCCGACCCAGATTGGCGGCCGGGGCGGGGGCGAACCATTCCGGCCCGGGAGGGAGGGTCTCGCCCCCGCCCCGGCCGCCAATCTGGGTCGGGTTCAGTATGGCGGGCCCTGCCTTCACAGCGCGCTCTGGACGGCGGCGATGACGGGGACGGGGACGAGGTGGTTGGCGTGGCGGAAGAGGGTGGAGAGGGCCGGCGCCACGCGGCGGGAGGGATCCTCCTCGAGGAGGTAGCCGAGGGCCGCCGTTGCGAAGGCGCGGTGGCTCCAGGGCCGGCGCGCTTCGAGGAGCGGCCGGAGCGCCTCCACCGTCCCCCCGTCGCCGATGAGCCCGCGGCCCTGCACCGCCGCCCCCATGAGGAAGAACCGCTCCCCCGGGGCGAGCCGCTCCGCCCCCGCCCCGCCGAGCACCGACACGAGGACCCCGGCCTCCTTCGCCCCTCCCACGAGCCCCAGCGCCAGCGCCGCGGTGCGCGCCTCGCCGGCGCTGCGCGGCGCGTCGGCGAGGAGGGCGTCGACGAGGCTCTCCGCCGCGCCCGGGGCCGCGGTCATGCCGAGGGCGAGGCCCGCGTAGGCCCGCACGTCCGGCGCCGAGGTGCGGCTCCCGTACACCTCCCGCAGGCTCTTCGCCGCCGCGGGAGTGGCCTCCCCCAGCATCCCGAGGGAGAGGGCGACGGAGGAGGCGGAGTGGCGGTCGAGGGCCGCCGACTCCCGCAGGAGGCCCACGAGCACCCCTTCCCGGTCGGCGGAGGCCATGGACGAGAGGGCGAGGTTCCCCGCCTGGAAGAGCCAGCGGTCGCGGCGGTCGTCGTCGGCGAAGCGGGCCAATTCCTCCTCGACGAACCCGTGGAGGCGGCTCCCCGGACCCGCGGCCCCCGCGATGCGGCCGAGGGAGTGGGCGGCGAAGTTCCGGGCGTGGCTGTCCGGGTCGATGAGGCCGCGGCGGGCGAGCACGCCGACGACGCCGGCCTCCCCGAAGGAGCCGAGGGCGAGGAGGGCGGACTGGCGGAGCGGCGCCCGCCCGTCGAGGGCGGCCAGCAGGAGGTCCCGGGCCCTCCCCCGCGCCTTCGGGTCGCCGTCGGCGCCGAAGCGGCCGAGGGCGTGGAGGACGTGGCAGCGGACCGGGAGGGGAACCGCGGGATCCGCGAGGACCTCCGCGAAGTCGGGGAGGGCGTCCCCGTCCCCGAGGGCCCCGAGGGCGGCGGCGGCGGCCACGGCGTCGTCCACGCGGTCCTCCCGCGGTGCGGCCTCGCGCAGGAGGGCGCGCAGGCGGGGGGCGGCGGCGGGGTCGCCGAGGAGGCCGAGCCCCAGCGCCGCGAAGGCGGCCCGCTTCTCCCCCGCGGGCCCGGGCCGGGCCATCGCGTCGAGGAGGACCGGCAGGACCTCCTCCGCGCGGCCCGTGAGGCCGAGGGCGAGGAGGGCGTCCTCCCGCACCTGCGGGTCCGGCTCCGCGTCGGGGCTCGCGGCCATCTCCAGGTAGGGGACGGCATCGGCGGAGCCGCTCTTCCCGAGAGCGAGGATCGCCGCGTCCCGGACGTGGGAGTCGGGGTCGCGGAGGCGGGCGAGGACGAGGGCGAAGGCCTCGGCCCGGTCCCGCGCGTCCAGGGGACGGCGGCCCCCGCGGGGTTCCGCCGCCGTGGAGAGGACCCAGGCCGCGGTGCCCGGGGGCGCGAGGCGCTCCTCCGGCCGGCGCGCCAGGACGGAGGCGAAGAACTCCTCCTTGGCCCGCTCGAAGTAGAAGGGCCAGATGCGGTCCATGTCGTCGTGGGAGGCGCCCCGGACGAGGCCGCCGGAGGAGGGAGGGGCGGCGCCGCCCCCCTCCGTCCCGCCGCCGCCGGCCTCCGGGGTGGAGGAGCGGCCGACGGGCGGAGTCGTCGCGCCGCCGCCGTCCTCCGGCGGCGGCTCCTCCGGAGGCCTGCCGCCGTTGGGAGGGACCTCCCCGGCGGGGCCCCTGTAGGGGGGGCCGTCACCGGAGCCGTCGCCCCCGGCATCGTCGCCTCCGGCATCGCCGCCGCCCTCGCCGCCCCTGGCCGGGGGCTTCCCTCCCCCCTCCCCGCCCCCCGGCGCCGGGCCCCGGGTGGGATCCTCGCGGACCACGTAGACGTCGTCGGGCCCGCGGTAGTTGCCGCCGAGCCTGTCGGCCCGGGCGGCGGCGGGGGCGAGGAGGGCGGCGAGGAGGAGCAGGGCGAGGAGCCGTCGTCCCATGGTGGATCTCCCGGGCTTCCTTCGCGGGAAGGGAGAGCAAAGGGGATGCCGGCGGTGAAGGAACCCACGGGAGCCCGGGCCCGCCCGTCGGAGGGGGGCGCCGGTGGCGGACCGTCACCGGCCCGCAACGTCGGGTGAAGGCAGGGACGTTCCTAACTAAGTAACTAACTCCTCGGGGCCCGGTCGGGAATCCACCCGGGCCCCGAGGAGTTAGTTACTTAGTTAGGAACGTCCCTGTCTTCAAAGGTCTTCCGTGGTCACCACGAGGCCGGTGGCGCGGAACTGGCCGCCGGTGATGGAGAAGGGGGCGCCGCCGAGATCGAGGCCGTTGCCCTGGAAGGTGCCCGAGGCGGTGCCGGCGGACGCGTCGATGGCGGTGATGGTGATGGACCCGGAAGTGCAGTCCACGGCCTCGAGGAGACCGGCCAGGCCGGACTGGAGCCAGCTCACCTGGACGAGGTTGTCCACGTCGATGGTGTAGGTGCCGGGGACGATGACCCCTTCCCCGGGCAGCATGTCGATGGTGATGTCGAGGTTCTCGACGGTGCCGCCCCCCAGGGCGCGGAAGCCGTTCACGGTGAGAAAGCGGGCCTGCCCCGCACCGTTCTTCACGATGCCGCCCTCGACCATCCCCGTGGTGTAGGAGCCGCCGTCCACGGTGGCCGAGACGACATCCTGGCCCGAGGGCTTGCCCAGGGCCTTGTTGTACTTCTTCTCCACGGCGGCGAGCCCCCTCGCCGCGGCGGCGCACATCCTGTGGGCCGCGGCGCGGTCGATGTACCCGCCGTCGAGGGTGGCGTCGATCTCCGAGAGGGAGTCGAGGAGGGCGTCCTTCGTCTTCCCGGCGGGCAGGGTGGAGACGAGGTCGAGGACCTCGGAGAGATCGACGCCCGCGGCCGCCACCATGTCCGCGGCCAGCGCGTCGAGGAGGGCCGCGACCGCGGCGTCCTCGGGGAACGCCTTCGCGAGGATCTTCTCCACCTTCCCCGCGGCCTTCGTGAACCCCTTGGCGCTCGGATTCGCCAGGGCCTTGTCCACGACCTTTCCGGCGGCGGTCCAGGCCTTGAGGGCCTTCTTCTCCTCCTTCGTCGTCGGGGGCACGGGGAGGTCGGCGGTGAAGGCGTCGATGTCCGACGCGAGGACGGTGAAGATCTCCTCGTGGGAGGGAGGCAGCCCGTTGGCCCCCGCGGGTACGGGGACCGCGGCGAGGAGAAGGAGAAGGGCGGCGGCGGCGAGGAGTCGACCCACGGGGCACCTCCGGGAGGGGACGGGAACGGGGAACCGGACCCCCGGACTGTAGTCCCGCCGCGCGCCGATCCGTCGGTCGGTCACCGGCCCGGGGTGACGCCGGTCACAGGTCGGGTTCCGGGGGTGAGAGGATGTGAGCCTGCCAGGGGTCCCCCCGCTTCCCCCTTCCTGCGGGTACCATTCCCGGATGCGACCGACCGCCCCCGCCGCCCTCCTCGCCCTCCTCGCCCTCCTCCTCGCTCCGCCCCCGGCCTCCGCCGGGGAGGATCCCCCCCCGCTCCTCTACCTCGGCCTCAACGGGAAGGGCCACGAGGAGTGGTGGCGCACCCGGGACGGCGCCGTCGTCATCCGCGTCCCCGGGGGGACCTACCTCCGCCGCCCCTACCAGGGGAGCGTTGCCACGGAGGAGCCGCAGCCCGTGGAAGTGCGCTCCTTCCTCGTGGACAAGCACGAGGTCACCAACGGGCGCTTCGCCCGATTCCTCGCCTCCATCGGGGCCCCCGCCGAGACCTCCATCCTCCGCCGGGAGATACCGGGCCTCGTCCACGACGGGACCTCCTGGTCCGCGGCGCCGGGCCTCGAGAGCCACCCCGTCACCGCCGCCACCGGCGTCGGCGCCCTCGCCTACGCCTCCTGGGCCGGGGCCCGCATCCCCACGGCGGACGAATGGATGAAGGCCGCCGGCGGCCCCGGCGGGCTCCTCTATCCGTGGGGGGATCGCCCCCCCGACGACACCCTCGCCAATTTCGGCCTGCCCGGGAAGCGGGGCCTCGCCCCCGTCGGCTCCCGCCCCGCCGGCGCCTCCCCCTTCGGCTGCCTCGACATGGCGGGCAACGCCTACGACCGGGTCCTCGTCCCCGGCCGCCCCGGCGGGGAGCCCGTCCCCGCCATGCTGAAGGGGGCCTCCTGGCTCTCCCCGAACCCGCTCAACCTGCGCGTCCTCGACCTCTGCATGCAGCCCCCCTCCGTCGCCGACCGCTCCGTCGGCTTCCGCTGCGCCATGGACGATCCGGAGCCGGACCGCGCCCCCCGCTCCGTCGATGAGGCCCCCGTGCTCCGCATCGCCCGGGACTTCGACGCCGCCGTGGCCGAGGCCCGGGCGCGCAGGGTCCCCCTCTTCCTCTCCCTCCTCCACGACACCTGCGGCCAGTGCGACCGCACCATCGCCCAGTGCTACCGGGACCCCCGCTTCGTCGCCTGGTGCAACGAGCACGCGGTGGTCGTCCTCGGCCACCAGCCCTGGGACGCCGAGGACCGCCCCCACCCCGCCCGGGCCGACGGCTCCTGCACCATCCACGGCGGCATCACCTGCCGGGAGCACGAGGAGCTCTACCGGCGGGGGCTGGCCGTGGTCGGGGGGTTCCGTACCTCCCCCGGGAACTTCATCCTCGACCCCCGGAGGACGGAGAAGGGGGCCGGGAAGGAGGCGATTCTCGTGCCCGAGGAGGCCCTCGCCAAGTGGGGGGATGATGTGGAGGGGACCCTGGCCGCGCTGGCGAAGGCGGCCTCGGCAATGGACGAAGATTGATTTCGCAACTTATTTAAATACAACAACTTACGACCGTCGAGGTTGGAGCCTCCAGAGGGCCGGGGGGATTCTCCCCGGCCCCCCCCTCCCCTTCCTTTATGATCCCCCTGGCCCTGCACGGGAGGCTGGGTCCCCTCGAATGCTTACCGTTCTCGTCGCTTCCTTCTTCGTGGTCCTCCTGTCGGCCCTCTGCTCCCTCTCCGAGGCCGCCTTCATGAGCCTGCCCCTCGTCCGGGCACGGGCCCTGGCCAAGGTCGGGGGAAGGGCCGCCAAGGCGGTGCTCCGCATCCGGGAGAACGTCCAGGCGGCCATCTCCGCCATCGTCATCCTCAACACCGTGGTGAACATGGCCGGGGCCTCCTTCGTCACCGCCCGGGCCACCCTGGTCGCCGAGGAGGCTGCCGCCGCCGGGGACTTCATGACGGTCTCCGTCGCCTGGGTCACCGCCCTCCTCACCATCGCCGTGGTGCTCTTCGGCGAGATCTTCCCCAAGTGCATCGGCGAGCGGTTCAACGTGGGCGTGAGCCTCACCGCCGCCTACCCGGTCCTCATCCTCATCACCGTGCTGCACCCCTTCGTCTGGGCCACGGAGAAGATGGTGGACCGCTTCGTGCCGCTCCGCCGCCGCCACGTCACCACGGAGGAGGAGATCTCCGCCCTGGCCGAGATGGCGCGGAAGGAGGGGGCCATCCACTCCTCCGAGGCGGCGGTCATCCAGCGGGTGTTCCGGCTGAACGACATCACCGCCGAGGACACGATGACCCCCCGCATCCGCTGCAAGATGCTGGACGCCGACGCGACCCTCGAGGAGGCCCGGGCGGACCTGCGGGGGATCCAGTTCGCCCGCATCCCGCTCTTCTCCGGGACGCGGGACAACGTCACGGGGATCCTGCGCCGCTCCGACGCGCTCATGGGGCTCGCCGAGGGGGAGGGGACCACGCGGCTCGACGCGCTGGCCTCCAAGGCGAAGTTCGTGCCCTCCACGATGACCGTGGACAAGCTGCTGCTCGAGATGCAGCGGGTGCGGGTGCAGATCGCCATCGTGGTCGGGGAGTACGGGGAGACCATCGGGCTCGTGACCGTCGAGGACATCGTGGAGGAGCTGGTCGGGGAGATCCTCGACGAGAAGGACGTGGACGAGCGGATCATCAAGCGCATCTCCCGCGAGGAGGTGCTCGTCCACGGGCAGACGGAGATCGACCGCATCAACCAGTTCTTCAACGTGGAGCTGCCCGACGACCGCCCCACCATCGCGGGCCTCGTCCTGGCGACGCTGGGCCGCCTGCCCCGGGCCGGGGAGCACGTGATGGTCGGCGGCGTGGACATCGTCGTGGACGAGGTGAACGAGAGGGCCATCGTGAAGGTCCGCATCCTCAAGCCCGCCCCGCAGCCGGCGGAGAAGGGGCCGGGGGGGGCCTGAAGGGGACGGCGGCCATCCTCCGGATTCCCGGCGCCTTCAAGGCACGAACGATGAACGCCGTCCCCCGGGATCCAAGGCCCCGATCCCGGAGGATTCTCCGCGCCGCCGAAGGGCATCTCGAATCCGCCTACCTCTCCTGCCCGCCCCCGCCCTGGGGCCGGCCCCGCGAGTGGTCGAGCCGCCCGAGGACGGCGTCGAGGGCCTTCGCCAGCTTGTGGGAGGCGGCGTCCACGACGGGCAGGAGGTCCCCGCCCTGGTGGCTGACGGAGACCGGCTGGTGGCCGGCGATCCGCGCCTCCATGGTGCACCGCTTGTCGAAGTCGTGGGTCCGCGTGCTGTTGCTCACGTCGGTGAGATGGACGAGGACGCGCGTGATGCGGCCGCCGAAGCGGGCGAGGGCCCCCTCGACGGAGGCCTCGACCTTCGCGGTGAGCCCCTCGCCCCCCGCCGTGTGGTTGTCCGTACCGACCAGGATCTGCATGGGAGCCCCCCTACTTGACCTTGAACCCGATCTTCATCGTCACCTGGTACTCGGCGATCTCGCCGTCCACGATGCGGCCGCGCATCTCCGTCACCTCGAACCACCCGAGCTCCCGCACCGACTCGGCGGTCCTCGAGACCGCCGTCCGGGCCGCCTCGGAGAAGGACTTCTGCGACGTGCCGACCACCTCGATGAGCTTGTGAACCGTCGCGGACCTCGCCATGGGCGCACCTCCCTGTAGTGCGAATCCGTCTTCGCGGCTCCCATGCTACGGCCCCCGCGACTCCCGGGCCATGGGGCGGTACCCGACTTGTGACGGGACCGGGTCGCCACCGGATCGGCGCTTCCCGACCCGCCGGCGGGGATCTAGGATCCCCCGCGAGGAGCCCCCCCCCATGGATCCCGAATCCTCCGACGCCCGCCTCGCCCGCGAGATCGCGCCCGGCGAGAGGCTCCTCTGGTCGGGCCGCCCGCGCCAGGGGCTCCTGTTCCGCCCCGCGGACCTGTTCCTCGTCCCCTTCAGCCTCCTCTGGTGCGGGTTCGCGGTGTTCTGGGAGATCGCCGCCTTCTCCGCCAAGGCGCCGCCCTTCTTCAGGTTCTTCGGGATCCCCTTCGTGCTCGCCGGCCTCTACTTCGTCTTCGGCCGTTTCCTCGCCGACGCGCTCCAGCGGGGCAGGACCCGCTACGCCGTCACCTCCTCCCGCCTCCTCGTGGTCTCCGGGCTCATGACCCGCACCGTGGAGAGCGTTCCCCTCCGCAACCTCCCCCAGCTCGCCCTGACGACCCGCGCCGACGGCAGCGGGGACATCCGCTTCGGCCCCCCCTCCCCCTTCGGGATGCCCAACATCCCGGGCTGGCCGGGGATGAAGGCGTTCTCCCCCCTCGCCTTCGAGGGGATCCCCGGGGCCCGCCAGGTCCACGACCTCATCCAGCGGGCGCAGGGGGAGACCCCCTGAGGCGGGACGCCGGAGCATCCACCCGGAGATTCCCCGGAACAGGATCTGGGCCGCCGGGGGGGATTGCGCGACACTGCGTCCCGCCCGATGAGACGCCTCCAGGCCCACCTCGCCGCCGTCGCCCGCTCCGACCTCCGCGCGCTCCTGCGGTGGCTCTCCCTCTGCGCCCTCGTCGGCGTGCTCTCGGGGCTCTCGGCGGCCCTCTTCGTCTCCGCCGTTGACGGCCTCCAGTTCCTCGCCCTCGACCGCCTCGTCGGCGTCTCCCTCGCGCGGCCCGCGGCGGAGGCGGCGCACGCCGTGACCGGGCCCGGCCTCCTCCCCCGCTGGCTCCTCCCCCTCGTCCCCGCGCTGGGCGGCCTCCTCTGCGGCCTCGTCGCGCTGCGCGCCGGCCGCGACGTCCTCGGCGGCGGGACCGAGGTCGTCCTCGAGGGCTACCACCGGCGCGCCGGGAATCTCCCCGCCTCCCTCGCCCCGTGGAAGTGGCTCGCCTCCCTCCTCACCCTCGGCACAGGGGGCAGCGCCGGCCGCGAGGGCCCCATGACCCTGGTGGGCGCCGGCATCGGCTCGGGCCTCGGGAGGCTCTTCGGCCTCGGCCCCCGGGAGAAGCGGCTCCTCCTCCTCTCCGGGGCGGGGGCCGCCGTCGGGGCGGTCTTCCGCATCCCCCTCGGGTCGGCCATCTTCGCCATCGAGGTCCTCTACCGGGACGGCTTCGAGGAGGAGGGGATCTTTCCCTGCCTCATCGCCTCGGTCTGCTCCTACGGGACCTTCCTCTCCATCCACGGGAGCGGCCACCTGTTCGGCTCCGTCCCCCTGCCCCCCTTCTCCCTGGCCGCGGCCCCCCTCTTCGCCCTCGTCGGGATCGCCATCGTCCCCTTCGGGTTCCTGTTCACGGAGGCGCTGCGGTGGGTGGCCGCCGGGGTCCGGAAGGCCCGCATCCCCCGGTGGCTCGGCCCCTGCGCGGGGGGGCTCCTCGTCGGCCTCCTCGGGCTCCTCCATCCCGACCTCCTCGGCATCGGGTACGGGTGGGTGCAGGAGGTCCTCGCTCCGCCGGGCGCGGGGGAGAGGGGGTTCGAGGTCGCCGGCCTGTTCCTCCTCTTCGCGCTGGGGAAGACCGCGGCCACCGCCATCACCGTGGGGAGCGGCGGCTCGGGGGGGACCTTCGCGCCGGCCGTCGTGGCCGGGGGATTCGTCGGCGGCGCCGTCGGCCACGCGCTCCACGCCCTCGCCCCCGCACTCGCGCCGCAGCCCGCGGCCTTCGCCTTCGTGGGCATGGGGGCCTTCCTCGGCGGCGTCGCCCACGTCCCCCTCGCCGCGGTGGTCATCGTCAGCGAGCTGACCGGGAACTACGACCTCCTCGTGCCCGTGATGGTGGGCGTCGGGGTGTCCTACCTGCTCCTGCGGCGGACGACCCTCTACCCGGCCCAGGTCCGCAACCCCGCCGCCTCCCCGGCCCGCGCCGCGGGGATGGCGGCGGAGGCCCTGGGTTCGCTCCGGGTGTCGGACCTCGGCCCCCTCCGCGGCGCCGCGGCGCCGGGGCCCGCCGGCCACCCGGCGGCCCGGCGCCGGGAGAAAGCCCCCCCCGGCCCCGCCGGCCACTTCCCCCGCGCCGGGGGGGCCGTGGGGGGCGACTTTGACGAGCGGGCGCCCGATGGCGCCGTAGACCGAGTACTTGAGACCGAACGCGGCGCTCACGCCGATCGACAACAGCACCAGCGCCACGAGCCATGGTGTCTGGGTCGCTGTCGCGACGATAAGCAGGACGGCCGACACGCCCGCACCGAAT
>CAYJMF010000059.1:0-29346 GCA_964370855.1 uncultured Planctomycetota bacterium
GCCGCCACGCCGGACCCGCTGCGGTCCGCCAGCCTGCCGCTCGACCTCGCGCCGGGGGGGGCGGGGGGCCGCGGGGGGGGGGGCGGGGGGGCGGGACGGCACGGGGTGGCCCCCGACCAACCCCCCTGAAAGCGCCCGCTCCCCCCCCCCGCTTCCCCCGATGTGCTCCTCACGGGCGAACCGCCCATGCCCACCCCCGTCCGCAATCCCTCCTGGCCCGATGTACCGCCCATGAATCGAGGCCGCTTCCCCCCCCTTGCCTAGGCACGTACAGCAAGCCTTAACAAGTTGTGTGGCATGAGGTTATGAAATAACCTCAGGTCGCCTTGATCGCGCCACCCACCTCCGGTACTCTTCCCCCATTCAGGGCGCACCCCAGGCTGTCGTTGCCGTGGTTGCACGGGCCCCTCCGGTGTTCGGAAGGGCTGAGGCATACCTAGAGTGTCTAGGTATGAAAGGTCGGAAGACTCAGGGCAGCCGCAACCCTTAGGAGGGGGTCAGATGAAGAAGAACGAAAGTGGTTTCACCCTCATCGAGCTGATGATCGTCATCGCGATCATCGCCATCATCGCCGCCATCGCCATCCCGAACCTGCTGGCCGCCAAGCTGTCGGCCAACGAGACGGCGGCCATCGCGACGCTCCGCAACCTGGCTTCCTGCCAGGCGCAGGTCCAGACCTCGGGCAAGATCGACTGCGACAACGACGGCATCGGCGAGTACGGCACCTTCCTCGAGATGACCGGCACCGTCGCCGTCCGCAAGGGCTTCACCGCGGGCAACCCGTCCCTGGCGAACTTCTCCACCCAGGGCACCCCGGTCAACCCGCCCATCCTGTCCCCCGCGCTGGCCAACATCGACGCCACCGGCTTCGTCACGAAGTCCGGCTACGCGTTCATGATCTTCCTGCCCGACGGCGCCACCCCGGCCGCCTGGACGAACGAGACCGGCCCGGCCGCTTCCGTCGCGGTCACCGCCGACATCGCTGTCGACCTCTCCGAGACGACCTGGTGCGCCTACGCCCAGCCCGTCGCCCACGGCAACTCCGGCAACCGCCGCTTCTTCGTCTACCAGTCCGGCGACGTCATGCAGTCCGCCAACGACACCACCAAGTACCAGGGTGTCAACACCGCCATCAACGGCAACTCCGCCTACCGCGGCGCCGGCATCACCTCCTCGGTCGCCATCGGGACCAAGGGGAACGACGGCGACGTGTGGAAGGTGACGAACTAGTTCCATTTCCTGGCCTGGGAAACAGGGGGGCGGTCCTCGGACCGCCCCCCATACTTTTTGGGCCTGGGACAAGCCGGGGAGCGACCGGGGGGACGACGTGGACATCCGGAAGGTCATGAACCGATGAGGGGGACCGCGGCGGGGGCGGCCCCGGCGGTCTCCGTCGTGATCCCCGCCCGGGACGAATCCGGGCCGCTGCCCGCCGTCATCGCCGGGATCCGGGACGCCCTCGGGAAGGCGGGGATCTCCCACGAGGTCATCGTCGTGGACGACGGCTCCTCCGACGGGACCGGGGAGCTGGCGCGGAAGGCCGGGGCCCGCGTCCTCCGCCACCCCTACTCCATGGGCAACGGGGCCGCCGTGAAGGCCGGCATCCGGGCCGCCGGGGGGGACCTCATCGCCCTCATGGACGCCGACGGCCAGCACGACCCCGCCGACCTCCCCCGGCTCGTGGAGGCCCTGGGGGAGGAGTGGGCCATGGTCGTGGGCGCGCGGGTCTCGGGGCAGGCCGGCATCCACCGTGCCCTGGCCAACCGGATCTACTCCGGCCTCGCCTCCCACGTCTCCGGGGTGCGCATCCCCGATCTCACCTCGGGCTTCCGGGTCGTGCGGCGCGAGGCGGCGCGGAAGTTCCTCTACATGCTCCCCAACACCTTCTCCTACCCGAGCACCCTCACCCTCGCGCTGCTGCGCTCGGGGCGGCCGGTCCGCTTCGTCCCCATCACCGCCCGGCCCCGGACGGGGAGCTCCAAGATCCACCTCCTCCAGGACGGGAGCCGCTTCCTCCTCATCATCCTCCGCGTGGCCACGGCCTTCGCCCCGCTCCGGGTCTTCCTGCCGGCGTCCCTCCTCTCCTTCGCCGCCGGCGTGGCCGTCTACATCGCCAAGTGGAAGGAGGCGCCGGTCCTGACCAACGGGATCCAGCTCCTCTGGCTGCTCGGGGCGCTGCTCTTCTTCCTCGGGCTCCTGGCGGAGCAGGTTGCCTCGCTGCGGTTCGACCGCAGCGAGGAGTAGCGGGGGCTCCGTGCGCGTCCTCCTCTTCGGCAACTACTCCACGGGGGACGGCTACCCGCGTCTGGCGGTGCTGGCGGAGGGGCTGCGGGAGCGGGGCGTCGAGGTGCTCGAGGCGAGGGTCCCCCTCCTCGAGAAGGAGGGGGAGCGGTCGAAGGCCGTGGCCTCCCCCCTCGGGTTCCTCCGGGCCGCCCTCGGGGCCGCCGCCATGCGCGGCCGCCTCGCCGCTGCCTACGACGCGGCGCCGGCCCACGACGTCGTCCTCGTCGGCTACCCCGGCCACTCCGCCGTGAAGGTGGCCCGCCGGGCCAACCGGGACGGGCGGCGCCCCGTGGTCCTCGACGCCTTCCTCTCCCTCCACGACACCGCCGTGAACGACCGCGGCCTCGCCCCCGCGGGCTCCCTCCGGGCCCGGGCGCTGCGCCACCTCGACGCGACCTCCTCCGCCGCCGCGGACCTCGTGGTGGTGGACACGGAGGAGAACGCCGCCCTCTTCGCCGCGGAGTTCGGCGTCCCGCGGGAGCGGCTGCTGCCGGTGCCCGTGGGGGCCCTTCCGTTCCCCGCAGGCCTCGGTGGCCCCCCGGAGCCGCCCCCCCCGGCGCGGCCGCTCCGGGTCCTCTTCTTCGGGACCTACGTGCCCCTGCAGGGGGCCGGGATCATCGTGGAGGCGGCGGCCCGCGTCCGCGGCGTCGAGGTGATCATGGTGGGGCGGGGCCAGGACCTCGACGCGGCCCGCGCGCGGGCCTCGGAACTCGCCGTCGGGCCCCCGGCCCTGGAGCGCGTGGAAGACTTCCTCCCCCGGGAGGAGCTGAACCGGCGCATCGCGGCGGCCGATGTCTGTCTCGGCATCTTCGGCGTGACGGCGAAGGCGGCCCGGGTGGTACCGTGCAAGGTGCACGACGCGCTGGCCGCCGGGAAGCCCCTGGTGACGGCGGACTCCCCGGCCTCCCGCTCCCTTCTCGAGGACGGCGGGAACGCACTGCTGACGGCGGCGGGGGACCCGGGGGCGCTGGCGGCGGCGCTGGAGAGGCTCCGGGACGACGCGCTCCTCCGGGAGCGGCTGGCCGCGGGGGCCCGGGAGACCTGGGCCCGGAGGCTGGCGCCGGGGAAGGTCGTGGAAGGACTCGTGGAGGCCCTCGAGAGGGAATGCCGGAGAGGAAACCCGCCGCCCCCCCCGGGTCCGCCAAGGACCGGCTGATCCGCGCCACCTCCTGGCACGCCGCGGGCCGGGTGGCGGCGGGCGCGCTCGGGGTCGTCCACTCCGCCTACGCCTTCGGGGCGCTGGGCGAGGAGCGCTTCGGCCTCCTCACCCTCGTGGCGGTCCTCGTGCTCCTCCTCGTGCTCGTGGAGATGGGGCTCCGCACCACCGTGACCCGCTTCGTGGCCGAGGCGGCGGTCCGGGGGGACGCGGCGGGGGCCCGGGAGCTCCTCGGGTCGGCGACGCTGCTGCACCTCGTCTCCGGAGTCGCCGTGGCCGTCCCCTTCGCCCTGCTCGCGGGATGGGTGGCCTCCCTCTTCGACGTGGAGGGGGCGCTGCGGGAGGAGGCCGTCGCGCTCATGCGCTGGATGGCCCTCGTCCACGTGGTCGGCAACGTCGCCTCCTCCTGGACCTCGGGCCTCGTCGGGCTGCAGCGGACGGGCCCGCTGGCCCTCTCCATGGCGCTCGGCGGGGCGGCACAGCTCGCGGGCACGGTGGCCGGGGTGCGGTGGGGATGGGGGGCGCCGGCGCTGGCCCTCGGCTTCGCCGCGGGCACCGCGGTGCGCGCCGCCGTGGAGGGGGCCGCCTTCGGCGCGGCCCTCCCCGGGGCCTCCCTCCTCCCCTGGCACGCCACGGGCGCGGCGGCGCGCCGCCTCCTCTCCATGGGGCGCCACCTCCAGGTGGCGAGGGTCGTGGACATGGTGGTCTTCAACGTCGACCAGGTCCTCGTCGCCTCCCTCCTCGGCATCGGCGCCGGCGGCGTCTACCGCTTCGCATCGGACCTCGTGCTCAAGCTCCGCGAGGCGCCGCTGCTCCTCTCCACGGGGATCATCCCGGCGGCCACGGAGGTGCGGGGCGCCGACGGGGGGGAGGCGATCCGGCGGCTCTACCTCAGGGGGACGAAGTACGTGACCGCGGCGGCGGCCTTCACCGCCGCCTTCCTCGCCGCCGGCGCGCCGCGCATCCTCGAGGCCGCCGGCGGCGGGAGGGCCGCCGGCGGGGCGTGGGTGCTCGCGCTGCTGTCCGTCGGGATCCTCTTCAACGTCTCCGCCGGCGTGGGGACGCTGGTGGCCGTGGGCATCGAGCGGTCCGACCTCCAGGCCCGGGCCGCGGTCTTCACGGCGGTGGTCTCCCTCGTGCTGGTCCCTCTCGCGCTCCTCCTCGGGTGGGGCGCCGCCGGCGCCGCGGCGGGGACGGCGGCGGCCCTCGCGGCGGGGGCGGTCCTCTACGCGCGCTCCCTCCACCGCGTCCTTCGGATCCCCGACGGGGAGGCGCTGCGCTCCGCCTTCCTGCCGGCGCTCCTCCCCGCGGCGGGGGTGGCCGCCGCCGTCCTCCTCCTCCGGTCCGGCCCCCTCGACGGGCTCCTCGGCGGGGGCCGCACCGGCGCGCTGCTGTCCCTCGCGCTGGAAGGAGTTCTCCTCGGCGCGGCCTTCCTCGGCACGCTGGCGGCGACGGGCTGGTTCGACGCCTTCGACCGGGACGTGCTCCGCCGTGCCCTGGCGGGGAGGGGAGCGCGGTGAGCGGGACGCCGGCCCTGTCCGTGGTGATCCCGACGCGGGACCGCGCCGCGGTGCTCTCGCGGACGCTCTCGGCCCTCCGGTCGGTGCGCGGCGCCGGCGCCGCGGCGGAGCTCGTCGTCGTGGACGACGGCTCGAGGGACGGAACGGCGGAGCTCCTCGCGGAGGTTCTCCCCTCCTTCCCCTTCCCCGCCCGCTCGCTCCGCGCCGGGGGACGGGGGCCGGCGGCGGCCCGGAACCTCGGCGTGGACGGGGCGGGGGGGGCCCTCGTCGCCTTCCTCGGCGACGACACCCTCCCGGAGCCGGGGTGGCTCGAGGGCCACCTCGCCGCCCACGCCCGGCGTCCCGGCCACGCCGTGCTCGGCGCCGTGTCCTGGCACCCCGAGGCGGGGGGCGGCCCGCTGCTCGACTTCCTCGCCCCCCGGGGGCCGCAGATGGATGTCGGCCCCCTCGAGGATCCGTCCGATCTCGGCCCCCACCGCTTCTTCTCCTGCAACCTCTCCCTCCCGCGCTCCCTCCTCCTCGCGGAGCGCTTCGACGAGGGCTTCCCCGAGGCCGCCGGCGAGGACCGGGAGCTCGGCTGGCGGCTCCACGGGCGGGGCGTGCGGGTCGCCTTCGCCCCCGACGCCCGCGTCCTCCACCTCCACTCCCACGATCTCGGCTCCTTCGCGCGCCGCATGGAGGCGGCCGGGCGGGCGGCGCGCCGCATGGCGGCCCTCCATCCCGGGGCGGCCCCGGACCTCGCCCCGAGGCGCGCGGCGCTCCAGAGGGCCGCGGGCGCGGCCCTTTCCCTCCTCCCCGACGGGGCGGTGCCTCCCCCTCTCCGCCGCCTCCGGTGGCGGGCGGTCCTCGGGGCGGCCTACCTCCGGGGCTGGTGCGGGGGTGGGGCGTGAGGGTCGTCCTCGGCGTCGTGGCGGGGACCGTCGGGGGGCCGCGCTCCTACGGGCTCGGCCTCGTGCGGGCGCTGGCCGCCCTCTTCCCCCGGGACGAGTGGATGGTGCTGACGGACCGGCCCGGGGAGTTCGAGGGGATCCCGTTGTCGGCCTGCGTGCGGGTGCCGCTCCCGGCGAAGGCGCTCCGGCCCGCCGTGGAAGGGACCCTAGTCCCGCGCATGGTGCGCCGCCTCGCGCCGGACCTCTACCACGGGACGAAGCACTCCCTCCCCCCGCGCCTCCCCTGCCCCGCCGTCGCCACCATCCACGACCTCGCCTTCCTCGTCCTCCCCGCCACCTTCCCGCCGGCCTCCCGGATCTGGCTCCGCGCCGAGGCCCGCGCCGCGGTGCGCCGCGCCGCGCGCATCATCGCGCCGAGCGAACACACGAAGCGGGACCTCGTGGCGCTCCTGCGCGCCGACCCGGCCCGCATCGCCGTGGTACCCAACGGGGTCGCCCCGGAGTTCCACAGGCCCGTCCCCCCCGGGGAGGCGGAGCGGGTGCGGAGGGCCTGGGGCCTCCCGCGCCGCTTCGTCCTCTGCACGGGCACCCTGCAGCCTCGGAAGAACCCCGACGTGCTCCTCGCCTCCTTCCTCGCGCTCCGCCGCTCCGGCGGGGCCGGCGATGCGGGGCTCGTCTTCGCGGGGCGGCGCGGCTGGATGGCGGGCTCCTTCCTGCGCGCGCTCCGCGCCGCGGGGCCCGACGTGCGGCTCCTCGAGGGGGTGCCCGACGGGGACATGCCGGGGCTGCTCGCGGCGGCGGAGGTGTTCGCCTCCCCCTCCTCCTACGAGGGCTTCGGCCTCTCCGTGGCCGAGGCCATGGCGGCGGGGCTACCCGTCGTCGCCGGCGACGGCTCCTCCGTGCCCGAGGTGGTGGGGGAGGCGGGGATCCTCGTCCCCCCCCGGGACGGGGAGGCGCTGGCGGCGGCCCTCGGGCGGCTCCTGTCGGACCCCGCGGAGCGGCGGCGCCTCGGCGCGGCGGCGCGGCGCCGGGCGGCGGCCTTCACCTGGGAGGCGGCGGCGCGGGCGGTGCGCGATGTCTACGGGGAGGCGGCCTCGTGAACCTGCGCCGGGTGCCGTGGTTCCTCGTCGTCCTCCTCCTCGTGGTCGCGGTCCACGCCGGCGGCGTGCGGCGTGCGCCGCTCGACCCGGAGCTCGGCTTCGTCTACGACGACGAGGCGGTGATCCTCATGAACCGGGAGCGGCTCACGGACCCCTCCACGGCGCTCGCGGCGTGGTGGAGGCCGGAGCTCTTCAACGGGGCCAAGGGGAACGCGATGTACCGCCCCGTCGCCCACGGGAGCCACGTGCTCGACGCCGCGCTCTCCGGCTGGGGGGAGAAGGGGCCGCCGGTGCGGGGGTGGCGGCTCACGAACCTCCTCCTCCACGGGCTCTCGGCGGCCCTCCTCTACCTGCTGCTCCGCCGGGTGCTCGACGGCTTCGGGCTCGGGGCCCCCTTCGGCCCGCGGCGGCCCTCGGGGGCGGAGACGGCGGCCCTCCTCGGCGCCCTCTGGTTCGGGTTCCAGCCCGTGAACGGCGAGGTCGTCCACTACGTGACGGCCAGGAGCGAATCCCTGGCGTCCCTTTTCTTCCTCCTGGCGCTCCTGCTCCACCAGGCCGCCTGGGACGGGGCGCGGAGCACCCGCTCGAGGAGAATCCTCGTCCTCCTCGCCGCCCTCGCCGCCTTCCTCTCCTTCGGCTCCAAGGAGACGGGGATCCTCCTCCCCGTCGTCGCCGCCGCCCTCGAGATCTGGGGCCGCCCCGACGGCGGGAGCCCCGCGGAGCGGGCCCGCCGCGCCTCGCTCCGCATCCTCCCCCTCGCCGCCGCGGGCCTCCTCTACCTCCTCGCCCGGAAGGCCGCCATGCCCCCCTCCCGCTTCGAGGTTCCCGCGGCGGCGGGCCTCGTCCTCGGCGCCGCCGGCTTCGTCGCCCTCGCCGCCGCCGGCGCCCGGCGGCCCGCCCTCTGGAAGGGGGCCGGCGCCGCCGCGCTGCTCGCCGCCGCCGCCGCCCTCGGCGCCCTCCTCCTCTCCGCGGGGGGGGACGCCGGCGTCGATTCCCTCGTCGGGGGCGGCCGCTCCCTCCCGGCCCACCTCCTCACCCAGGCCCGGGTGGCGGCGGCCTCCGCACTCCTCGTCCTCTTCCCCGTGGACCTCGCGCCGGACCACGGGGTCCGCGTCGCGACGGCGCTGGACGGCCCGACGCTGGCGGCGCTGCTGCTCCTCCTCCTCGGGGGATTCCTCGTCGTCCGCTCCGCGCTCCGCGGCGGCCGCGCCCTCCCCCTCGCCCCGGCCTGGGCGGCGGCGGCGGCGGCCCCCTCCTTCCTCGTCCCCCTCAACGTCGTCATGAACGAGCACCGCCTCTACCTCCCCCTGACCGGGGCGGCGCTGGCCGTCGGGCTCCTCGGGCTCGCCGTCCTCCGCCGCGCCGCCGCCGCCTCCACGGCCGCCGCGGCGGGGGCGGGGGGGGCGCTGCTGGCCGTGGCCTGCGCCTTCATCCTCGTGGACGGGGACCGGGCGTGGGCCTGGTCCGACGCCAACCTCCTCTGGGAGCAGGCCGTGGCGACCTCGCCCGCGTCGTGGCGGGCCCACATGCATCTCGGGGTCCAGTCCTACCGCGCCGCCGAGAAGAGCCACGCCGACGCGGGGCGGGCGACGGACCGCGTGGGCCGGACCTTCGGGACGCGGGCCGGGAACGACGCCATGGACTTCGCCCTTGAGGAGTTCACGAAGGCCCACCACCTCTACCCCCGCTCCTTCGAGACGCGGCTCAACCTCGGGTTCCTCCACCTCTTCCGGGGGCGGGTGGCGAACCGGGACGTCGCCCCCGGCGAGCCCGTGGCGGCGCCGGAGGAGTTCCGGGAGGCGATCCGCTGGTTCACCCTGGCGGAGGAATCCTCGCCGGGCTCCTTCCGCGCCCTCTTCAACCGGGCCTCGGCCATGGCCGAGGGGGGGATGACGGCGGAGGCCATCCCGGAGTTCGAGCGGCTCTCGGCGGATACCTCCCGGACCACGCTCTACGCCTGGCCCCTGGCGGATGCCTACCGGAGGGCGGGCCGCTTCGACGACGCCCTCCTCCAGCTCCGGCACATCGAGGAGGTGGACCCGGCCCAGGCGGGGGCGGCTGCGCTCCGGGCCGGCGAGGTGCTCGTGGACGGGAAGCGGTTCGCCGATGCGAAGCGGGAGCTGGAGAGGGCGGCGCGCATCCTCGGCCCCGAGGACCCGCGGCCCCCCCTCCACATGGCGCGGCTCCTCGTCGCCACGGGGCTCCCCGAGAACCTCCCCATGGCCCGCATGCTCTGGAAGGCGGCGCTGGAACGCGGCCACCGCCCGGGCCCGAAGGACCGGGCGGTGGAGAGCGCCCTGAAGGAGTAGGAGGGGAATACGGTACCCGACCCAATCCATCGGGGTAGGGAGAGGGTCTACCGATCCAGCGATGACTCTCGTCCAACCCCGATGAAACGGGTCGGGTACCGTATCCCCGAAACCCCCTCTCCCCTACTCGGGGACGACCTCGTAGACGGTGCCGCCGGAGAGCACCACCACCCGCCCGAGGGCGAAGGCCTTGGCGAGCCCCCGGTCCTTCGCGGCCAGGGCCAGGTACTCGTCGGAGAAGGACTTCACCTGGACGCGGGGGAACTTCTTCGCCGCCTCGGCCATGGCCTCGACGTCCATCCAGACCTCGCCGCGGAGGTAGAAGGTCTTCCCGCCGACGTGGCGGACGACGTCCCGGGAACCGCCGCTCTCCGCATCGTCCCCGTCGTCGTCGAGCCCGCGGGCCTCCTTCATCTTCTTGGCCTCGAGGCTCTCCCGGACCGCAGCCGCGCCGCTGTCCGCCGGGGGGGGAGGTTCCGGTCCCAGCGCCCCGCCGCCCGCGGGAGGCGGAGGCGTCTCGCCCGCGGGGCCCCGGAACTCCCCGGAGCGCGTCGCCCCGGACCGGCGGAGGAAGTCCTTCAGGCGGTCCTCGTCCACGGCACCCCCGCTGTCCCCCCCCCCCGAGTCCCCCCCGGCGCTGCCGCCCCCGCCCCCGCCGAACCCGAAGGAGGTGGAGCCGGTCCGCCCGCCGGTGGAGGCGCCGTCGCGGCGGAACCGCGCCAGCATCTCCTCGTTCTCGAGCACGAGATAGGAGGTGTAGGGGGTGAGGATCCCGTACCGCTTGGCGAGGCGGACGACCTCGTCCTTCAGTTCCGCGGTCTCGCCGTGGAGCCGGATCTCGTCCATGAGGTGGCCGACGCGGCGGGTCGCCCAGAGGCGGCCGAGCCAGGAGTTCTCGTCGGTGCGGGCGGGGAACTCCACCTCGTTGACGAACTCCCGGACGCCGCCCTGGGTGCGCCCCTTCACGCGGACGACGGCGGCTCCCTGGCCGCCGAACCGCCCGAGGAGGGCCAGTTCGCTCCCGCGGAAGAGGTCCGGCAGGCGGCGCGGGTAGAGGTCGTGGACGGCGACCCCGTCCACGGTGACGGTGACGTCGGTCATGACGGGGTGGGTGGTCTTGGCGACCAGCGCCGACACCTTCTGCTCGATGTCCTCCTTCGGCGCGACGTAGTCCCGGGCGCCGCGGAGGTCCTCGGCGAGGCGGTCGAGGAGCTGGACGTTGACGTCGTGGCCGACGCCGAAGGCGAAGAGCCGGACCCGGGGACCCGCGGCGTCCACGGCCCGCTTCAGGATGACCGCCGGCTCCCGCTCGCCGATGGTGGGGAGCCCGTCGGTGAGGAAGAGGACGACGGCGGGGCGAGCGTCCGCCCCTCCCTTCAGGAGCCCGAGGGAGGCGCGCAGCGCGTCGTCGATGCAGGTGCCGCCGACGGCCTGGATGGCGTCGATCCACTTGAGCGCCTCCTCCCGGCCGGCGGCGTCGGCGTCGACGAGGCTTTCCCGGAAGAGGCGGGGCTCGGTGGCGAAGGTGACGACGGCGAACCGGTCGCCGGGGTTGAGGGAGCGCACGGCATAGCGGAGCGCGTTCTTCGCCTGCTCGATCTTCTCCCCGGCCATGGATCCCGAGGTGTCCATGCAGAGGACGATGTCGCGGGGAATGGGCTTGGCCGCGGCGTCCACGGCGGGAGCGAAGAGCAGGAGGAAGGTGCCGTCCTCCCCCGAGGGGTGGTTCGCGGCGAAGGAGAAGCCGAGCTCGCCGGCGGGCTCCTGGAGGATGAGGGTGAGGTCCTGGTCGGGGCTGACGTTGCGCTCCTCCCAGGAGGCCTTGACGGACTTCTCGTCCTTGCGCACGACGTCCATGCGGTGGGTGGGGGAGAAGGCGGCGGTGAGGCGGCGGTCGGCGAAGGCCTCGACGACCAGCGTCGCCTGGCCGATGGGCTTCGGATTGTGACGGGCGTTACCGAGCGGGAACCTCCAGGTGACGGTGCCGGCGTCGCCGGTGATCATCTCGGAGTAGGAGAGGCGGACCTTCTTCTCGCTCCGGGGCGGGATGGGAAAGATGGAGGCGCGGAAGAGGCGGGTGCCGACGAACTCGAGCAGCGCCGGGTCGCGGCGGGATCGGACGATGGCCTCGTAGATGGAGCGGGCCCGCTCGGCGTCGAGGAGCTCGCCCGCCATCTCGGTGCCGTCCACCCACATGGAGAACTTCTCGACGGCGGCGTTCTCGGGGAGGGGGAAGAGGTAGGTGCCCTCGAGCTCGCTGTTGGAGGGGTTGAAGAAGACCTGCTCGACGGTGGTGGAGGCGACGCGCCCCTTGATGGTGGTCCTGACGTCCAGCACGCGGACCTCGAGGGGGACGGCGCCCCGGCGGAATTCCGGGGTGGGGGGGACGCGGCGGTCGCGCTCGGGGATGATGATGCCCTGCGCGAGGGCGGCGGGGGCGGCGAGGAGGAGGGCGGCGAGGGGGGCGAGAAGGGCGAAGGGGGTGAGGGGGCGCATGGGGGATCCTCCCGGGCGGGGCTGCCACCTTACAAACGTTCGAGGGTCATTGAATGTTGGATGCAAACCGCGGTCCGGGAGTTCCACGAAAGGGGGTATCCTCCTCCCCGTGCATCTCCCCCCGGGCCCCGAGGACATCGACGCCGCCTGGCTCCGCTCGGCCCTCGGGCTCCCCGCCGGCTGCCCCTCCTCCCTCCGGACGGAGCGCATCGGGGAGGGGTTCGGCCTCGACGGGGTGGTGGCCCGCCTCCACCTCGAGGGCGCCCCGGGCCTCCCGCCGACTCTCGTGGCGAAGTCCTCCGCCGCCCTGAAGTCGGGACGGGAGGCCTACTTCTACGAGTTCCTCGCCCCCCGGCTCGACCTCGCGCTTCCCTCCTTCCACGGCCGCTTCACGGACGACGCCGGGGAGCGCTCGTTCCTCCTCCTCGGGGATGTCGGGCCGGCCCGGCAGGGGGACGTCCTCGTCGGGCTCGCGCCGGGGGAGGCGGCCGGCGTGGTCGCCGCCGCGGCCTCCTGGCACGCCTGCTTCTGGGATCGGCCCGGCGACGGGGCCCTCGGGCGGCTCCCCTCCTGGACTTCGGACCCGGCCGTGGAGGCGGCCCGCGTCGGGGGGCTGGTGCCGGATTTCCTCGCCGGCTGGGGGGACCGTGTTCCCGCCTCCGTCCGCGCGCTCACGGAGCGGCTACCCTCGCTCCTCCCCGCGGCCCGGACCGCGCTGGCGGAGGCGCCGGTGACGCTCGTCCACACGGACCTGCACGCGGACAACGTGCTGGTGCCCGAGGGAGGGACGCCGGTGATCCTCGACTGGCCCGACGTGTGCCGCGGGCCCGCGGCGGTGGACTTCGCGCACTTCCTGGTGGAGGGGGTGGCGCCGGAGGTGCGGCGGGCGGAGGAGGGGCGGCTCGCCGCGATCTGGGCGGAGGAGGCGGCGCGGCGGGGGGTGGAGGGGTACGGGGTCGATCGGCTGCGGGCCGACGGGGATCACGCGCTGCTGCTGCTCTGGGGGGGGATCGTGTCCTGGGCCGCGCGGATGCGGCGCCACCCGGTGGGGCCGCCGCGGAAGGCGGCGGTGGTGGAGAACCTGGTGCGGAACGGGGCGGCGATGCTGGCGGAGCGGTGATCGGCGTCCCGACTGCGTGCTTCCGGGTGTCCTGCCGCGTGGGGGGCCACTCCAGCGGGCGATGGAGCGCCACGGGGCGTTGGATGCGAACCGGAGGCGGGGGAATCGGGGATCCGGAATCCTCCCCCGGGAAACACGCAGCGGTGATCGGGAGTAGACTCGGGACTTCGAAGCCGGGCCGCTGACACAGGCAGCGGTCCCCCCTCGCCGGGTTGCTGATCCGCGCCGGCAGGGGGGACGGTCTGTGCGCAGCGGCCCTTTTCGATTCCGGAGCGGGCTCGAGGCCACCTGGGGGAGATCGGTGCCGGGCCTGAGGAGGGGAGTTTCACGGGAGATTATCGAGGTCCCGCTGCGGTATCGCCGGATCCGGGAGCCACCCGGTGCTCTCGATGCTCTCGTGGTGCCTTCCGGCCGAGCAGACGGACCTGCTGCGGCGCGGGGGGAGAACCAGGACTGGGCGGCGTGCCGGGTGCAGGCGGCGCTGGAGGTGCAACTACCACCGGGCCTCCCTCAGCGGGAGAGGTCGGGGCGGCTGGAGGTCGTGGCCGCCAAGAGCTTATACCTGCAGTGGCGGACGAAGCAGGCCGCGCACTACCACACGATCCGTCGGCGGCGCAGGTTGCGCGAGATCGGGATCGACCTCCGTCGAGCCACCCGATGCCCGCAGCGACCGTAGCACTGCAGTGTCAAGACGACCTCGCAGATTTCGTAAGGCGAAGGGTGTCGGCTCAAGTCCGACCGCGGGCTCCAGCAGGTCCTGCCCGACTCTCCAACGCGAGATTCCACCGGAGCCGCGCAGGCCCCCGGCACGGGCGCACTCTAGTGGCGCACTCGCCTCAAACTCGCGTCAACGAAGAGTCGCCCAAGCTCGTTTCCTAGGGCCATCGCGAGGCACAGGACTTGCGATTCCGGGTTCCTGTCTCCCGGGTCGGAGCGCGACGAGGCCCAGCGGGCCGGTGCGCCGTCCCATGGAGTCCGTCGTAGGAACATTGGAGAGGGAGGGTCCAGTGCGCGCAGGAAGGCCGTGGATCGCCGTGGCGGTGTTTGTCGGCATCGGAGGCGTGCTCTCCGCGGGCGCCCTCGCCCAGCAGGGGCAGGGAAACCGGTACACCCAGTTCAGGTACCCCGCGTGGAACCCCCACAACGCGGAGTGCATCTGGGGGGAGGCGCACGTCTTCGGGCCGATGCAGGCGGACAACGACATCGACCCCGGGAACTGCGTCGAGGCTACCGAGCGGGCGGAGGCTTACGTCACTGTCCGGGGCGAGCAGATCGAAGCCTACGGCTGGGCCAAGGACAACTGCGCCCTCACGCCGGCGACGGTGTCCGCCGCAAAGTCCCTCGCGGCCAACGACACGAACTTCACCATCACCCTGATCACGAAGCCGATCTGGTGTGCCTCGCTGATGCGGGTCGACATGAAGCCCATGTTCACGGCGCGGGCCGAGGTGGATTCGCCGGGAAACGCCGCGGCCAGCGGGATGATGGAGTCCAACTGTCCCGTCATCAACCAGGCCAAGGCGCGGATCGACGGGAGCGTGTCCTCGACCGGGGGGACGCAGAACAGCGTCTGGAGCATGACCGTGTTCGGCAACGGGGCCTCGATCAGTACCTCGGATTCCGTGGGGGGGGGCGCCGTCGAGAAGACCTTCACGACCTACACCGGGGACCAGAAGGAGACCACCTCCGCCACGGTGAACGTGCTCTGTTCCGTCGACGTCAGCGTGACCGCAGACTCCGAGGGGGATTGGACGGATCCGGCGGAAGTCGAGGCCTGGGTGTGGGATTCCAAGCCGGGCGTGGACTTCCACGCCAACTGCCCGACGACCTGCACCGGCTATGTCTACTGGGAGTACTTCTGGTACTAGGGGCCGGGTCGGCGAAGGTCTATTGCAGGGAACGGCGAACAACAGGGAGGGGATCATGCGAGTCGCGATGAGGTGGCGGGACATCGCCGGGGGCCTGATCGCCTGCGGGATCCTGGGGGCGGGCGCCTTCGCCCAGCAGGGGCAGGGAAACCGGTATACCCAGTTCAGGTACCCCGCGTGGAACCCCCACAACGCGGAGTGCATCTGGGGGGAGGCGCACGTATTCGGACCGATGCAGTCGGACCAGGACAGCTACCACGGGAACTGCATCCCCGAGGGCCCGAACGGCGACGACGCGGAGGCCAACGTGACAGTCCGGGGCGAGCAGATCGAGGCCTACGGCTGGGCAGAGGACTACTGCTGGGGCAACTCCACGAGCCCGACTGCCGCGAAGTCCCTCGCGGCCAACGACACGAACTTCACCATCACCCTGATCACGAAGCCGTTGTGGTGTGCCTCGCTGATGCGGGTCGATATGAAGCCCATGTTCACGGCGCGGGCCGAGGTGGACTCGCCGGGCAACGCCATGGCGAGCGGGATGATGGAGTCCAACTGCCCCGTCATCAACCAGGTCAAGGCGCGGATCGACGGAACCGTGTCCTCGACCGGGGGGACGCAGAACAGCACCTGGGGCCTGACCGCGTTCGGCGTCGGGGGCGCGATCACGACGTCCGGTTCCGTGGGAGGGGGCGCCGTCGAGAAGACGTTCACCGTCTACAACGGTGATCAGAAGGAGACGAGCCAGGCGACCGTCAATGTCCTCTGCTCGGTGGACGTCAGCGTGACCGCCAACAACGAGGGGGACGAGTGGGACGAGGCCCTGGTCGACGCGTGGGTGTGGAACTCGAAGCCGGGCGTGGACTTCCACGCCAACTGCCCGACGACCTGCACCGGCTACGTCTACTGGGAGTACTTCTGGTACTAGGGCGGCTCGGGGCCTGGGAACGGGGAGGAGCGTGATGTCCGATAGCAACGACGAGAGGCGCCGGTTCCGCCGCGCCCGGGCGGGCCTTGTCCTGGCCGCGGCCGTGGCGGTCGTTGGGTACCTCACGTTCAGGAACCGTGAGGTGCCGCGACTCTCCCCTGAGACGCAGAAGCTGGCGGGAAGGGACGTCGTCGTGCAACGGGTCCCCGTCGCCTCACGGACGAGGGGCGACGGGGCCGTCGAGGTCCACGTGGAGGTCGGGTCCGGGGAGGGCGGTTCGTTCGCCTTCCTCCCGGACACCCGGCTCACCAGCGTGGGAGGCGTGCCTCCGGGCGGCGACAGGGATCCGCACCGGATCCAGGCGACGACGGGCGACGCGGGGGCGACCCTGACCCTGCCCGCCCCGGGATTCTGGAGGATCCACGCGTCGCGCGAGGGCTACCAGCCGGCGAGCCAGATGTTCGAGTTCGCGGAGGGGGGGGCCCTTTACGAGGTCCGGATCCTCCTCAGCCCGCTCTCCACGATCGAAGGGGTCGTCCGGACTCCCCGGGGCGAGACGGTCGAAGGGGCCGTCGTGCGGGTCCGGCCCCTGCGAGGGGAGGGAGCGCGGGAGCAGGGCTCCGTCGGGTCCGTACCCGGGACCGTGGCCCGCCACACCACGACGGACCGCGGCGGGCGGTTCCGCCTCTACCCCATCACCCCGGGCGCGTTCGTGGAACTGGCCGTCGATTCGGATCGAGGGCTCACCACCACCAGCGTCGCGCCGCTCGGGGCCGGAGAGGTTCGCCGCGTGGATCTGACCCTTGACGCCCGGGCCGACATCGTCGGTTCGATCCAGTCCGACGCCCGTCTCGGACCAGCCCGGATCGAGTGCTGGCGCCACATGACGAGCGCCTTCCAGCTCGACCTCGAGAAGAGGGCCACGGAGGCCGAGGACGGTCGATTCCGGATCTCCAATGTCCGGCCGGGCCCCAAGACTCTCCTGGCGATCCACCAGTTCGGGAACCAGGTCGAACTGGGTTTCAAGGAGGTCGCGGCGCAGGAGGGGCAGGAGACCGACACGGGGGTCTTCAGCCTCGGGGGTGGGGCCGTCACGATCGTGGCGCTCGTGGAGGGGGGAGGCCCCGTCCAGCGCCGACTCAAGGTGATCGCCCGGGGCGTACGCGCCCAGCCACCCTACGCATTGTATCCCTTCACCCTGTTCATCCCGTCGGAAACGGAGATCAGCATTCGCGGCCTGACCGCGGACCGGATCGTGGGAGAGGTCATCGTATGCTCCGGCGAAGACGACGACTCCGCCGATCCCGCATTCGAGGTGGGCCAGATCGACGAGGTGTTGGTGTCCGGTTCGCGGATCGTCGTCACGGTGCCCCGGATGCGCACGGATGCTACGGGGGTCGTCGTCGCCACCCTGAAGCCGCCACCCGGCGTGCCCGTCGAGGAGATGCAGGGACAGGTGTTCGTGGTCCTGGACGGTCGCCTCGCGTTCGGATCCCTGGGGGACAACCGTGGCGTTGAGATGTTCACCCTCGGGAGGCATGTTCCCGGCAGCTACTCGCTTCACGCGGTGGCCAACGGTTGGACCGCCTCCGAGGGCCCCTTCAATCTGGAGGGCGGGGAGGTCCGCAGAGTGGATGTTGGGGGATGGGTCCCCGGCGCGGAGGTGAGCGGCGAGTGCGTAGACGAGAGTGGGCAGGCCCTCGCCGGCGCCGAGGTCCTGATCGAGCAGTACGCGGAGGGCCCGGGAGGCTTCTCGCAGGTTGTCCTGGATACGCGGACCGACGCGAAGGGGAACTTCTGCTTCCCCTCGCTGCCCCCTCTGAAGGGACTCCACGTGCGCTTGTCGACGACATCCGGACATACGACACCCCTGGCCGTGGATCCAGCGGCGGGCAAGCGTGGGATCAGGCTCCGGGGGCGGCCGTGAATGCGACTCCTCCGGCAAGGCGCCTCCTCCGCTCCGTCCTCGTCGTGCTAGCCGCCCTCGCGCCAGCAGGATGCCACTCGACGCAGGCGACCCCGCTCGAGGATGTCCTCTGCTGGGGCAGGCTCGAGGCCGAATTCGAGTCCGGGCAACCCGGACGGAGGGTCTACTCGCTGTCGAAGCGGAGCGCCGCCCGCATCGACCTGCCGGACGTGGGAGTCGCGGGCTGCGCCTCCTGCGTAAGGGCGCAGTGGCTGTTCGGGTCGGAGCCGTCCACGGAGGGTAGGATCGTGGACGGGAGCGCTCCCGTAGCACTCGAGATTCGCTACTCCGGTGAGTTGCGGGTCGGCTCGTTCCAGTACCAGCTGACGCTCCAGCGCGGGGGCCGGGTGCTCCGCCGCGTCCCTCTCGATGTCCAGGTGGAAGGCCTCCTGGGGACCTCGTCCCACGAAGTCGTGCGGTCGACAGTTTCCGGCTCGCACTTCCCGGTCCGGTTCTCCCTCGGAGTCGCGAGCTCGGAGTTGGCTCTCCTCGGTGTGGCGTCCGGGGGCTCCGGAAGCGGTCCGCTCCTGACGACGACGGAGCGGGACGCGACCGGCAAGACGGAGGTCTGGGTCTCTCCCGTCGAGCCCTGGGGGATCCTCGCCCTGGGAAGCCTCCGGATGGGAGAGCGAGTCGGGGTCTCCCCCCCGCCGGTGCGCGTGCGCGTGAACGGCCTTCCCCTGCTGGACATCGTCGTCTCGAAGGCGCGGGACTCGGCTCCGGTCTCGGTCCAGTTCTCGTCGCGGAGCATGCGAGAGGCGTGGATCGAAGCGCGGTGGGACTCGCCGGGGGGCGAGGTTAAGCGCCGGGTGTTCCTCTCGGCCCTGGGTTGCGCCGTCGTCCCGCTGGACGGGGCGCTCTGCTGCGCCGGGTCCTCGCTCCGGGTCCGGTGCGACCCGAGGGCATTCGATCGCGTGCTGCCGCTCGGCCCCTAGGAGCAGCGGAGCGCGATGACTTCCCGCGGCAGCCGACGGGTGACCTTCCTGGCGCTCGCAGCGGCGGGTCTTCCCCTCCTGGCCGCTGTCTCCCTCCTCGCACTGCGTCGAACGGACTTGCCTCCTCCTTGGGAGCCATGGCTCGCGGTGATCGGCGGACAGCACGGGAGGCTGGAGCCCTGCGGTTGCACCCGTCCCCAGGAAGGAGGGGTGCTTCGCCTGGGTGACCTCCTCGATGGACTGGAGCGTGAGGTCGGGAGGGTCGATGTGCTCCAGGTGGGATCACCCCTGGGAGACGAGGTCGGCGAGCTCCGGCGCCTCAAGGACGGGGCGTTCCGGAATGCCCTCACGGTGATGGGGGGGAGCAGCGCGGCGCCCGCGGAGTGGACCGGAGGGACCTGGCTGGTTTCGGCGCCCCCGGCTTCCTCCGGGGTGGATCCGGAGCGGGCAGGCCGCCAGGCGCCGGTCGGCGTCCTCAGCTTCGGCGGAGAGTCCTCCGGGAGTGCCGGGATCCCACCCCCCGGCCTGCCGGTCCTCCGGGTGAGATTCGCGGCCGCGGGGGGCATCGAGCCCGCCTCCGGCTGGGTCCTTCCCGGGGAGTCGCGATCCGTCTGCGTTCCGGATCGAGGCATGGGTCTGCTCCTCGTAGGCGGGGCGAAGGGACTCCCCGACGCGTTCGGCTACCGGGTCGTGCATCTGGACTCGTCGATCCTTCCGGGAGTCTCGTCGAGGCGGGGAGCCCTCGAGGGAGTTCTCGACGCCTACCTACGGGGGCTGGAGACGGGAGGCGCGCTCGCGGAGGTGCCGAGGATCGCGGAGGCGGACCCGGAGGGGGGCTTTGCCGGGAGCGCGGCATGCGCAGGGTGCCATGCTGACCAGCACCGATCTTGGGAAGCTACGGGCCATGCGCGCAGCATGAGGGACCTGACCAGTCGAGGACACGGCCTGGATCCGGAGTGCGTGGTCTGCCACACCGTGGGGTGGGAGCGCATGGAGGACGGGACCTGGATGGGGAGCACTCAGGGATGGGGGGGCGGGCATGCCTCCCCGGGGCTCGACGCTGTCGGATGCGAGGCGTGCCACGGTAGGGGCGAATGGCATGTCCGGAGCGGAGGAACGGGGCGGCACCCCAGGGACGATGCGCGATGGCGATCTCCCCCCCTTGGAACCTGCCTGCGCTGCCACGACGCGGAGAACAGCCCGGGGTTCCAGGAGCGCATCGCGGCAATTCCGCTCGCGCATCACGCCCACTGGGTCAACAGCCGAGGGCCAGGCTCCACGACCGTGAGTCAAGATGGCTCCAGATCGATACATGGGCGATAGTAGGGAGGCCGGGTGGTCAGGCGTGGGCTTTGCTCAACTTGTCGCCCGAATGGAGTATGCTGATCGCCAGGCAGTCAACGTCGACTCGCTCGCCGACGAGGGCGGGATGGAGACGCCTCTGACGCCTGTGCCCCGGGAGTGGGAACCGGCCCTGCGGTTTGCCGATGCGTTCCCCTTGACCCCGGCGAACGGCGAGGGGTTGGGAGGTCTGGTGGGATTGGGTCCCGGGAGGCAGGTCGGCAGGTTCGTCCTTGAACGCCCCCTCGGGCCTGAGGCACGCCACGGTGCCTGGCTGGCGCGGGACAGCGAGCGGGGTGACCACTGCGTCGTGAAGATCCACGGAGTGGGCCCGGGAGGAGCCTGGCAGTGGGAGCTCGTCCGGGCGGAGGCCAAGGCCCTGCAGCGGACCTCCCACCCGAACCTCGTCGGCTTCCGTGCGACCGTGTTCGACCGCGCGACGGGAATCGCAGCAGTGGTCACCGACTGGGTCCCCGGGATTGACCTGGCGAACTTCGTTGCCCGAGGCTCCGTCCTGGTCGAAGACGCGCTGGGTATCCTGCGCGGTTGCGCGCGCGGCCTTCAAGCGCTGCATGCCGCGGGTGTCGTCCACGGGGACCTCCACCCCGGGAACGTGGTCGTCACGGGAGATGCAGACTCCCGTTCCGCGACGCTCATCGACCTCGGGATGGCGGCGATTGCCGGATCGCGCCGGTCCGTGCCCGGGGGAGTCCTCGGCTTCCTCGCCCCGGAGAGCGTACTCGGACAGCCGCCGACGCCAGCCTCGGACCAGTACTCCCTCGGCTGCATCGTCCACTTCCTCATCACGGGCGAGCCCCCGGTACCGGCCCGGGAGACCCTGGATGCGCTCGCCCGGGGGGAGGACCCGTTCGCCGAGGCGGGGCGTCGAGCCCGTGACGCGGTGCCGGCCCCGTTCCGAGAAGTCTGCAACCGGCTCCTCGCGCGCAGCCCCGTCGGTCGATACGCCAGCGTCGCCGACACGCTGGCAACGCTTCAGGTCGGAGAGGGGATCTCCGCGGAGTCCGAGGTACCGGACGCCCCGCGCGCGGTGCCCGGAGAGCCGATGTTCGTGGGAAGGGTCGCGGAACGCCGGCGCCTCCTGCGCGCTGCGCTCGGCGCGCTTCGCGGCCATCAACCCTGCGTGGCGCTCCTCCGCGGTCCCCGGGGCTGCGGCCGGACCCGGATCCTCGAGCAGGTCCGCCGGGTAGCGGAACTCCGTGGCTTCTCAGTGATCTTCGTCCGTCCCGGGAGCGAGACCCACCGCCCTCTGGACCCCCTGATTGACGCACTCCGCCGCGCCGCACATGGTCTCCCGGAGGCGTTGGTCGCGGAAGCCGAACTCGTGGGCGCGTCCGTGGGGGCCGGTACGGGGGGCTCACTGGACTGGAGTGACGCCTCCGGGCGCCTCTTGGAGGCTCTCCGGGTCGCCAGTTCCGCCCCGGTGGCGCCTCTCATCGTCTTCGATGATGCCGGCATGCTCGACGAGTGGTCGCGATCGGTCCTGACACATCTCGTGGCGTCGAAGGCACCCGCCGCGCCTGTCATTCTCGCGGCGATGGCCGACTCCAGCCCGGGGGAGGGAGGCGAGGCGGCGCGGGCGCTTCGGCATCGCCTGCTGCGCTCCCCCCATGCGTTCGAGATGCTCCTCGGCGATCTCGGCGGGCCCGCCGCTGCGGATTTCGTGAAGGGACTCCTGGGGTCCATGGAGGGGTCACGGGAGATCTCTGCACGGATCCGCGAGGCGACAGGGGGTATCCCCGGCGAGATGCTCGAGGTCATCCGCGGGCTCCTTTTCTCGCATCGCGTACGCGCCGGAGCCGCCGGCTGGTCGCTCGTCCGAGCGGAGGAGCCCCTTCCGCTCGGGGAGCGGCTGCGGGACGCCATCCGGGAACGCCTGGACGCACTCCGGCCCTCGCAGCGCTCCGCGATTCAGGGGCTCGGGGCATTCGGCGGACGAGCCCTCCCCGAAGACTGGGAGGAGATTCGTCTGGTCTCGGGCCTGGACGACGCTGGCGAGGGGGCGCTCTTTCACGCGGGCCTGCTCCAACGGGATGTCGAGACCGGGCATGTCCGGTCCACCTCCGATGAGGTGATGGCCGCGGCGGTGGCAAGAACCACTCCCGCGGACGCCTCCTCCTGGGGACTGCGCTTCGCGGAACGCGAGACGGTCCGTGGCCGCGGTTCCTCCCCGGCGGCCGTACGCGCCCTCCTCGGCGCCGGGATGGTTCGAGAAGCGGTCTCGCGAGGGGCCGCGGCTGTGCGCGAGATTCTCCGAGCCGGGAGGACCGAGGAGGCCATCCGTCTCGCCGAGAGACTCCTCGCGTCCGGCCGCGGCTCCGCGGACCCGGGGCCGATGTCCGCCCTCGCGGACGAGGCCGCGGCGGCGCTCCTTCTGGACCGGCGACCTCGAGACGCGCTCGCCATCCTGCGTCGCGCGGGAGGAGACGCCCCTACCGCCGACGCCAGGCGCTCCCTCCTCGTCCGGGAGGCCGAGGCGGCCGCGGCCGCGGGCGAGGATCCCGCGGGGCCACTCGCCCGGCTCACGGAACTCGATGCGGGACCGGACGAGGAGGCCCGGGCCGCGCTCGCGCGGGCCCGGTTCCTCGCGGGGGCCGGCCGTGGCTCCGAGGCGGGAGAAGCCCTCGCGGCCGTGGACCGTCTCCCCGGCGTATCCGTGCCGATCCGGATCCGGGTGCTGAACGGCATCGCCAACATCGCCATCGGGTTCGGCGAACTCGACCGGGCCTCCGGTGCGTTCGAGGCTGCGCTTGTCCTGGCGGACCGCGCCGGCGAGACCGCGGCTCGATTCGCACTGCTCCTGAACCTCTCGCGGCTGGACGTCCGACGGCGGAGGGCTCGGCACTCGCTGCGGCGTGCCGGGCAAGCCCTCGGCCTTCTGGGGCCGGCCCTCTCGCTCTCGGACGAGGCCGCGCTCCTCCTCGTCCGGGCGTCCGCATTCGAGGCCCTGGGCCGGTGGAGGTCCGCACGGGATGCGGGCGCCAGCGCGGCCCGCATCGCGCAGCAGGCGGGTCTCCCGTCCATGGCAACCAACGCCTTCCGCCGCTGGGGAGAGGCCGAGGCGAGAGCCGGGTCCTTCCGCGAGGGCATTCGCCTCCTGAGCCGGGCCATCGACATCGGAGCGCGCGAGGGGAGCGAACGGGACACGGACGAGGTGCGCTTGGCCCTCTCCGGGCTGCTCCTGGACCGCGCGGATGTCGCCGGCTGCCTGGCCCAGATCGAGGCCCTGACGCCGCTGGCGCGAGGCGGATTCGTCGCGCGCTCCCTCGCCTGTCGTGCCCGTGCCCTCACGGGCGGAGCGGCTGGCTCCGACCCGGAGTTCCTGGCCCTGCGGGAGGCTCCCGCGGCCTCCGCATTCCCCGCGGAGTGGACCCGGCTGCGAATAGCAGAGGCAACGGCGATGCCCGCGGCGGCGGCCCCTGCGCGGGTCGAGTCGCTCCGGCAGCTCTACCGGGCGACCCTCCGTGCTGGCGATGCGGACAACGCTGCCCTATGCCTCGTGGAGATTGGCAAGTCGCTTGCGGCAGACGCACCCGGCGCGGCGAGGGCGGAGCTTCTCCGCGCCGTTCGGTTGGCCGCGCGGCTCCAGGATCTCGTCTTGAGGGCAGCCGTCCTCGAGACGAGTGGACGGGTCCTTGAGTCTCTGGGAGACGTGGCCGCAGCGGGCCAGCAGTTCCGGGATGCGGCGGTGCTGTACGAAGCGGCCTCGCTGTCCGAGAGGGCTCCCGTGATGACCAGAGAAGGCGACGCGGCTGCATCCGGCTGGACCTGGAGGGGATTGTCCCCCGAGCGCCTAGCCTGGGCTCTGGAACAGATCGGCCGAGTCAACGAGGCCGAGAATCCCGAGGCGGTCCTCGACGCCCTTCTGGATGCCGCGATCAGTCTCACTGCGGCCGAGCGAGGGTTCCTGGTCACCGTCTCGCCCGGGGGGATGCAGGTTAGGACGGCCCGTGCGTTCGACGCCACGAACCTCCGAGACCCCGCTCACGAGCTCTCGACGAGCATCCTCGAGGCTGCTGTGCTGGAGGGGCGCTCCACGATCTCGACGAATGCCAGCGAGGACGACCGGTTCGCCGCCTTCGTCTCCGTGCGCAGGATGCAACTCCGTTCCGTCCTAGCCGTCCCGATCCGCCGAGGGGGGCGAGCGCTGGGCGCGTTCTACCTCGACAACCGTTTCCTGGCAGGCGTCTTCAAGGAGCAGGACTGCATGGCCCTCGAGCTGCTTGCGGAGCAGGCGGCCGTGACCTTCGAGAACCTCCAGTACCGGGACGAAGTGCGGACCCTCAACGAGCGGATCCAGCGTCGGCTCGAGGAGCAGGAGGCGGAGATCGAGACGATGCGGACCACCGTCAGGACGATCCGACGCGAGACCAAGTACGCCTACGAGGGAATACTCTGCCGGGGGGGCGCGATGGCCGACGCGCTCCGGGCTGTCGATCGGGCCGTGGAATCGGATGTGCCCGTAATCCTGGAGGGGGAGAGCGGGACCGGGAAGGAACTCGTGGCGCGAGCCATCCACTTCTACGGGCCCCGGAAGGACCATCCTCTCGTCGTCGTGAACTGCGCCGCTCTGCCGGACTCGCTCCTGGAATCGGAGTTGTTCGGACATCGGAGAGGTGCGTTCACCGGTGCGTACGCCGACCGGAAAGGCCAGTTTGAGGCTGCTGACGGCGGGACGCTCTTCCTCGACGAGGTGGGGGAACTTCCACTCGCGGTCCAGCCGAAGCTCCTTCGCGCCCTGCAGTTTGGCGAGTTCATCCCTCTGGGATTCTCGGAGCCCCGGCGGGCCAACGTGCGCGTCGTCTCCGCCACTAACCGCGATCTTCAGGCGATGGTCTCCTCGGGGGACTTCCGCGAGGACCTCTACTACCGCCTTGCCGTGTTCCCGGTCCGACTTCCTCCGCTCCGCGAACGGCGACACGACATCGGGCAGATCGCGGAGAACCTCGTCCGGCGCCTTGCCGGGGACACGGGGAAGGGCCCCCGGCGGCTGCACCCGCGCGCGGTCGCGCGCCTGATCGAACACGATTGGCCCGGGAATGTGCGAGAACTCGAGAACGTCCTTCGCCGGGCCGTGCTCGTCGGAGCCGGAGACACGATCCTTCCCGAGGACCTCGCCATCGAACGGAGGAAACCGAGCAAGGACTCGCCGGTGCTGGAGGAGATCCGCCGGGGCCTCTCCGTGCATTTCGCCCCGCGCGAAGAGGCCGCCCTCGCCCGGGTCGTGGAGCGGGGGCGCATCACGCTCCGGGAACTGGTGGGGTTGTTCGGGATCTCCCGGGCGACCGGCGCACGGGATCTCCGTCGCCTGGTGGGGCTCAAGATCCTCGTCCGGCGAGGTCGCACCACGGCCGCCTACTATGAGTTCGCCCACCGCTGGGAGGAAGTGCGACGGGAGGCCGGCGACACTAGCGGGGATCGAGAGTGAGTTGAGATGTTGCCAAGCCTCCGACCCAATTCGGACTGTCGTCGACGGACCGTAATCTACGTCGCCGCAGTAGCTTAGTCGCGGCACATCTACCGAGAGATTCCCGGTATGCCGCGTGCGATGCCTCCCCCGTCCCAGGCGATGCGGGGCCTGGGCGAGAAAGGGAGGTCTCCATGTTCCGGTGGTCCAAGGATGCCGTTCCGTGCATTCTCGTCCTAGCCTGTCTCGGTGGCTCCATCAGTCGGGCCGACGCAACCCCCGACATCCTCGCCTTCGCGGGGTTTGAGGCCGATCCACTTGGTGCGACCGCGCGCCCCCTCGGGCCGCCCAGCGTTCAGGAGGAGCTCTTCGATGACGGCCCCGGGACGGGGGGCGTCTCGGAGGTCGAGGCCTGCGCCGAGGGGAAGAGGTACCGCCTCTCCGAGTCCGCGAACGGAGGGACGAGGGCGATCCTCCTACCGCTGTCCGAGGTCGTGTGCTCCGGGACCCTGACCGTCTCCGCCATCGTCACCGCGGACCAGGAGGGCGCCGGCGGGGTCTTCAGCGCGCAGGGGCCGGACGAATCCGAGTGGTTCCTCCACGTCGGGTTCGGCGCCGACGGCAGGTTCCGGTGCCACGACCAGGCGACCCAGTTCGCCTACGCCGTCGGGGGCCGCTACCAGGTGCTGGCGACACTCAGGTTCGGGTCCCCGACGACGGTGGACTACGACATCGAGGAGCTATTCGCGTCGCACGCGACCTTCTCCCTCCACGATGTCCCGGTCACGCGGACGGGAGCTATCGAAGCCCTGCGCTTCGCCACGGAGGCGGCGGGCGAGGCCTCGTTCAGCATTGATGAGCTGGTTGCCGTCCGATGACCGTTCTCCACCCCTGCGCTCGGCGCAACTCGCCTCAATCTGGCCTTGCACAGGAGGCGCGCGGAGGGGGCGCGAGGGGCTCCCCGTGTGGACGCGACGCGTCCGGTGTGGTCCGGGGATTGCGCTTCCGAATGCAGGCACGCAGTACGGCAGGTCGCCACCGCCGGGAAGCGTGGCGCGGAGAGGAGGGCTTCGTGAAGGGTAAGGGACGGCTCGCGATGGCCGCGGCGGTGCTCGCGTTCGCCTCCGCGGGGATGGCCTTCTGGGTCAGCCGGACGGCGGGCACTTCGACGATCCCGTTCCAGGCGGGGGGGGTGATCGGCACCGTGGGATACGAGGGCTACTACGCGTCCTCCTTCAACCCCGCCTACGGCCTGGTCAACGTGGAGGCGGACTACGGGTTCCACTGCCAGGGCTCGACCTGCTTCGGCCAGGACGCCCAGTCGCAGGACAACGACCTGAAGGTCGTGTTGTGGTGGGAGCCCGGGGATCCGCCGATCTCCCACGTGGGAGCGTCGGCAGCCCTCACGACGAAGCGCTCCTCGCTCATCGCCCTCGAGAACGACTGCCCCCAGGGGCCCCCGTTCTTCGGCGCCATCTGCCAGATGACCTTGCGCGAGCCAGGGGTCGGGAGTACCGGATCCAACGTCGCCGGCTCGCTCTCCGGCTCCCTGAACTTCACGGGACCCCAGTGTTCGATCTACACGGACGCGACGAACGGAGGGACGGCCTACCAGGACGAGGAGGCGTCGATGCCGGATGCGCCGTGGAACCCCATCGGGGACGATCCGGACTCTTGGAGCGCGCACATCCAGACCACTTGCGAAGTGGACGCCAGCGCGCTGGGGACCGAGGTCATCGTGCCCGAGTGCTACGTGCGGGCACGGGCGAAGCTCAAGGTCCGGTACTGGTAACAGGAGCGGCGCATGTCGCGCGCACGGGTCCTCCTCGCCGGCATCGTGGCAACCCTGACCTGGTGGGGGGCGGTCGTCCTGCGCCTCCCGGACCCGAGCCCCCTGGATCGCGCCGTGGGGGGCGTCCCCGGGTCCGGACACACGCCCCGGGGTCCCGTTCGCTCGGTCGACATCCAGGTGGTGGATGAGCGTGGCGCCTGCGCGCGGGGCGCGATCGTCCACGCGACTCCACGCGGGTCAGCGGAGGGAGCGGGATCCGAGGAGAGCGTTCCGGCGGACTTGGACGGAAGGGCGACGATTCGTGGGCCCTCCCACGTCTGGGCGGAGTCTGCGGATGGATCCCGGGCAACCCCTCGGCCGGTGCTGGCCGGGCCTCCTGACTCCATCCGGTTGGTGATCTCCGAGTGCGCCCGGATCGAGGGGAGGATCGTGCCCTGGTCCCCGGGAGGCGCCGCGGGGGCCATGGTCCGGGTTCACTGTGCGTCTTGGCCCCCCGGGCAGGAGCGGCGGGAGGTGACTCCCGACCCGTCCTCGGGCGCGTTCACGGTGGGCGGCATCCACGGATTCGTCTCGCTCTACGCCGTCGCGAACGGCCGCTGCCCCTCCGCGCCCTGGAGCGGAATCCCCCGCGCCGGTGATGCCCTCAGCGTCGAGCTCCGCCTGGGGGCGGAGGCCGTGGAGTCAATGGTGACGCTCGTGCTCCCCGGGGGTCGGCCCGCGGAGGCCGGGATCGAGGCACTCGTAAGATCGGGCCAGGGGGCCTGGCAGAGGGCACGCACCGGCCCGGGGGGCACGCTCTCGCTGCCCGGCGTGCCCCAGGGCGGAGGGGCCGAAGTCGTCGTCCCGGCGATCCGGGGCCTGCCGGGAACGGGATGGCTCACCGCCCTGCTGCGGCGGAATCTCGAGCCCGAGGAGTTGCGTGCGGGGCACCGCATCGACCTCCCGCCCTCGGCCTCGATCTCCTTTCGGGTGCGCGACTCGGAGGGGCAACCGGCAGCGGGACAGCAGTTCTGGCTCCTCGCCGCCGGGGGGCCCTACGTGGTCCCGGTGGGCCGGTGCCCCACGCACGAGGCCGACGCCGAGGGAACCGTCCGCCCGACGAACGACCGGGCCTTGCCGGTCGGGGAGTACGTCCTCGTCTCCGTGGAACGAGGGGAGGTCTGGAGGGGGCCGGTCCCGGAACGATCGCGCTCGACACCGGTCCTGGACGTGATGCTCCCCGAGCGTGCGCGAGCCCGGAGAGAGTGAGTCCGGTGGGTGACTCGGCGACCGGAGGCGAGAGGCGGCCGGATGCTGCCCTCTCCACGCTCGCCGCGATGACCGCCCTGGGCGCGGTGTGGACGCTGCGCGGAGGAGAGACGCTCTTCTGGCCACACGCGACGTCTACGGCGCTGGAACTGGCCATGCCCGGGCTCCCCCGCTCGATGACAGGCCCCCTGACTCTCCTGGCGGGCTGCCTTCAGCTGTTCGCCGGAGCGGGGCTCTCCGCGAAGAGGGTCCGGTCCGTTGCGGCGCTCGCGGGCACGGCGATCACGGGGGCGATGCTCCTGATCGTGGCTGTCGGATTCCCCCGCCTGCAGGGGATGGACTGCGGTTGCCTTCGGCTCTTCTCCCCCTCGACCTTCGGCTGGGGGAATGTGGCGTTCCTCGCGGGGTCCCTGCTCCTGTTCGCCTTCGTGGCGGGCACGCCCGGGCCGCGCCAGGCCCCCCGGCCCGCGTAGCTCAACGGTGGAACGTCCGTTGGCCGCATGGAGATGACAGCCGTCTTCCCTTGGCGTGGAGTGCCGTGCCTCCCGCCTCCTCTCCCCATCCTGGGATTGGAGGCGGGGGGCACGGCACTCCACGCCAGGGGAAGACGGCAATCACCCCCATGGCCTTTAGTGGTCCCCTCTTTGTCGCGGATTGTTCGTGGAGTCCGCTCATGAGCACGAGCATCAGCCGCAACACGGTTTTCGGATTCCTGCGTATCCGCAAGTTGAAACCCCCTACCTCGCCCTGCCCCGACAGTGGGGAGTCCACTCGTTGACATGGCGGAAGCGTCCCTCGTCGGTGGCGGAGAGGGTTCTTTGCGTGGGGCCCTGGACTCGCCCGGCGATGCCCAGCACCGTCTGGAAGGCAGCGAAGAGGTTGTGCCGCCGGTTGATCCGGTTATGCGGATCTCCGCATGCTCCGCCCCCGGATGTCTTGGACACGACGTAGGGTGTTGACGCCGGGTGTCCA
>CAYJMF010000060.1:0-29197 GCA_964370855.1 uncultured Planctomycetota bacterium
GGTCCGGTCCGGAGAGGCCCGGACCGGACCCTCACGAAACGGGCGCGTGGGACGTCAACGGCGGGAGAGGGGGAGGCCAGGGGAGGCAACGGCCAGGAGATCCGTACGGTTTCCATTTTCCAGGGGGGGAGGGGCACTTGCTCCTCCTTTCCTCTCCTCTCCTCTCCTCCTCCTCCGTGTTCACGAGCCTCCCTCGCCTCCCCCCTGCTCCCCGGGTGCGAACCCGCCCCCCCCCTCCCGACGAGCCAGGGCCCGAACAGTGGGCCTCCTCTCGCAACACGCCCGGGAGTGCACCATCGGGGGGGGCGGAGAGTGACCAGCGGCGCGGAACCTCCGCGCCCCCCCCCGATGGTGCACTCCCGGGCGCCCCGGCCATGCCCCGTGCTCCCGCAGCCGCGAAGAACGGAAGGAAGGGAGGGAGGGGGGGTGGGAGGAACGGAGGGAGGGAGGAACGGAGGGCGCCCGGGAGGGGTGAGGGGGGGGTGAGGGGGCCCCTGCTCCTCCATCGCCGTGACTCCTCCCCTTCCGCCGTCACGCCCGCGCCGGGTGGCGCTTGGTCCCTCCTCCCTTCTGCCGTATCGTTTCCCCTTCGACCCGCGCGGCGGGGCCGGAAACCTCCGCACCCCCGCGTGTCGACACCGGCGCCGCACAGGAGACCGTCCATGAAGGAAATGAAGTCGGACCTCGCCATCGCCCAGGCCGCCCACCTCCAGCCCATCGTGAAGATCGCGGCCGCCATGGGGCTCTCGGAGGACGACATCGAGCTCTACGGGAAGTACAAGGCCAAGGTGGACCTCGGCGTCCTCGGGAGGTTCGCGAAGAAGCCCGAAGGCAAGCTCATCGTCGTCACCGCCATCACCCCGACCCCGCTCGGGGAGGGCAAGACGGTCACCACCATCGGCATCTCCCAGGGCCTCAAGAAGATCGGCAAGAGGGTGGTCACGACCCTCCGCCAGCCCTCCATGGGCCCTGTCTTCGGCATCAAGGGGGGGGCCGCCGGCGGCGGCTGGTCCCAGGTGGTCCCCATGGAGGACCTCAACCTCCACTTCACCGGCGACATCCACGCCGTGGGCGCGGCCCACAACCTGATGTCGGCGATGATCGACAACCACTTCCACCAGGGCAACGCCCTCAACGCCGACCCCTCCTCGGTCTCCTGGCTCCGGTGCGTGGACATCAGCGACCGCGCCCTGCGGAAGATCGTGGTGGGACTCGGCGGCAAGGAGAACGGGCATCCCCGCGAGAGCGGCTACTGCATCACCGTCGCCTCCGAGGTGATGGCGGTCCTGGCCCTGGCGACCTCCGTCTCCGACCTCCGCGCCCGGCTCGCCCGCATGGTGTGGGGCTTCGACCGGGAGGGCAACCCCCTCACGGCGGAGGCCCTCGGCGTCGCCGGCGCCATGGCGGTCCTCCTCAAGGACGCGCTCAAGCCCAACCTCATCCAGACCCTGGAGGGCGGCCCGGTGCTCGTCCACGCCGGCCCCTTCGCCAACATCGCCCACGGGAACAACTCCGTGCTCGCGGACATGGTGGCGCTCAAGTGCGCCGACTACGTGGTCACCGAGGCCGGCTTCGGCGCCGACAACGGGATGATCAAGTTCATGGAGATCAAGTGCCGCCAGTCGGGCCTGCGCCCGAGCGGCATCGTCATGACCTGCTCCATCCGCGCCCTCAAGATGCACGGCGGCGTGGGGAAGGTCGTGGCCGGGAAGCCCCTGCCGAAGGAGCTGAACCAGGAGAACATCCAGGGGCTCGAGAAGGGCTCCGCCAACCTCCGCCACTGCATCAAGGTGGCGAAGTACTACGGGGTGCCGCTGGTCGTCACCATCAACCGCTTCGCCACGGACACCGACGCCGAGGTGGAGGCGCTGCGGAAGATCGCGCTCGACGCCGGGGCCGACGCCTGCGAGCCCATCACCGCCTGGGCCGAGGGCGGGGACGGCTGCCGCGCCGCCGCCGAGGCCGTGGTGAAGGCCACGGACAGGAAGGCCGACTTCCGTTTCCTCCTCGACGAGGACGCCTCCATCGAGGACAAGATCCAGGTCCTCGCCACGAAGGTCTACAACGCCTCCGGCGTCTCCTACTCCGGCGAGGCGAAGGCGAAGATCAGGAAGTTCGAGAAGCTCGGGTGGGGGAAGCTGCCCATCTGCATGGCCAAGACCCACCTCTCCCTCTCCCACGACAAGAACATGAAGAACCTGCCCTCGGACTACGTCTTCCCCATCAGCGACATCAAGGCCTCCGTGGGCGCGGGCTTCCTCTACCCCCTGGCCGGGGACTTCCCCATCATGCCCGGCCTCCCGTCCCACCCGGCGGCCATGGACGTGGACGTCGATCCGGCGACGGGCCTCACGAAGGGCCTCTTCTAATGCCGGCGAAGATCATCGACGGCAAGGAGATCGCGGCGCGGATCCGCACCGAGATCTGGGCCGACACGGAGGCCCTGAAGCGGGACCACGGGATCGTCCCCGGGCTCGTGACCATCCTCGTCGGGGAGAACCCGGCCTCCCAGTCCTACGTCTCCGCCAAGGGGAAGGCGGCGAAGGAGCTCGGCTTCCACTCCGTGCAGGAGACGGTCCCCGCGGAGATCACCGGGAAGGATCTGCTGTCCCTCGTGGAGAAGTACAACGCCGACCCCTCCGTCCACGGGATCCTCGTCCAGCTCCCGCTCCCGAAGCACATCGACGAGGAGAAGATCCTGCTGGCCATCCGGCCCGACAAGGACGTGGACGCCTTCCACCCCGTGAACGTCGGCAAGATGGTCATCGGGAACCCCGACTTCCTCCCCTGCACGCCGGCGGGCATCCAGGAGCTCCTCGTCCGCTCCGGGGCGGTGCTCGAGGGGGCCGAGGTGGTCGTGGTGGGGAGGTCCAACATCGTCGGCAAGCCCATCGCCAACATCCTCCTCCAGAAGGGGAAGGGTGCCAACGCGACGGTGACCGTCTGCCACACGCGGACGCGGGACACGGCCTTCCACACGCGCCGGGCCGACATCCTCATCGTGGCGGCGGGCGTGCCCAACGCGGTGACCGGGGACATGGTGAAGGAGGGGGCCTTCGTCATCGACGTGGGCGTCAACCGCGTCGGGACCACGGCCAAGGGCAAGGCGAAGCTCGTCGGCGACGTGGACTTCGAGGCGGTGTCGCAGAAGGCCGCGGCCATCACCCCCGTGCCCGGCGGCGTCGGCCCCATGACCATCACCATGCTCATGAGGAACACGCTGAAGGCGGCGCAGATGAGGATCCCGAAGTAGGCGGGGGGCGGGGGCCGGAGGGCGACATGCGATCCATGACGCCGTTGCTGCTGTCCCTCGCCGCGGGAATCCTCTTCGCGCTTCCCGGCCCGGCCCGGGCCGAGGGCCCCCCGGCCCGCGGCCCCGCCGCGAAACCCGCCCCGAAGGCGACCTTCGAGGTGGACGGGGCGCCCTTCGAGCCGCCGGTCCTCTCCCTGGAGGGGGACCCGGAGAACCCCCGGCCGGGGGACGTGATCGAGGTGGACGGGATCCTCCTCTCCCTCGGCGACGGGCCCACCTACCGGTTCCGGACGACGGACTCCGAAGCCGACGGGCGCATCTACCGGATCCTCCCCGACGGGAGGGAGGTCGTGGCGGGTGCGCGCACCCGGTGGACCATCGGGAAGGACAATTTCACCTTCGTCGTCCGCAATCTCCTGGAGCCGCTCACGGACGCGGAGATGAAGGGGCTCTGGGGGGTCCGCCTCGACGGGTGGAACGAGGCCGTCGCGGCGAAGGTGGCCTGCATCGACCCGGAGCGGACCTGCGTCACCCTCACCGACTCCTGCGGGGGGCCGGGGCGGAACGAAGTCCGCCCCATGCCCCCGCTCCCCGCGAGGCTCCGGGCGCTCGCCCTCGACGAGAGCTCCAGCGAGGGGCTCACCGACCTCTCGCCCCTCGGCGGCCAGGAGGCGCTGCGCCTGTTCGCGACCAACGGCTTCTCGCGGATGCCCCTCGACCTCGCCCTGCTGTCGAAGTGCCGGGACCTCCGCCACCTCCGGCTCGGCGGCGCGGACCTCCGGGGCGTCGAGGCCCTGGCCTCCTTCACGGCGCTCCGCGAACTGGACCTCTCCCGGAACGAGGGAATCGCGGACGCGGCCTTTGCCCGCGGGATGACGGAACTGCGCCGTCTCGGCCTCGACGGGACGAAGGTGGCCGACCTCGGTCCCCTCGGCGCCCTGGCGAAGCTCGTGGAAGTATCATGTAATGATACACCTGCGGCGATCCTGCCGGCGGGTCCCCTGCCGGCCCTGCGGAACCTCCGGGTGATGACGACGGCGGTGAAGGACGCCGACGCCGCCGCCTTCGCGAAGTCCCACGGGAAGTGCCGCGTGTGGCACCGGTGGACGGAGGCGCTCCGCACCTCCCTCAAGGGGGCGACCCGGCTCCGCCTGCGCTCCGGCGGCCTCTGCCACCGGGACGAGGAGGAGGAGAAGACCCTCTTCGAGGAGGAGCGCCCCGCGGAGGTGGCGAAAATCCTCGCCCTGTTCGAGGTGGACGAGGGGGCCAGCGGCTTCCACTGCATGTGCTGCGGGAACCCGACCTTCGAGTTCTGGAAGGGGGAGGAGCTGCTGGGCTCCATCGGCTTCCACCACGGCCGGAGCGCCCGCTGGTACGGGGGCTGGCCCGGGGACGGGATGCTGTCGGGCCGCAGCGGGGACTCCCTCGTCGATTGGCTGGCGGCCCACGGGGCGCCGGAGCCGAGGGAGGAGCGCGCGGCGGAGATGCGGCGGCGCGCGGCGGCGGACCGGATGTGGGTCCGCTACGGGGAGGTCGCCGGGAAGGACCTCCTCGCGACCCTGAGGGCGGCCCCGGCGGAGGAGCGGCTGAAGACCCTGGAGATGCGGGTGCCGGCCGCCGCGGACCGGGGGCTCCTCGCCTTCCGCCTCTACGGCTGCCGGCGCGGCTCCTGGGAGAAGCCCGCGGGGATGGACGGGTGGCTGGAGGAGGCGGTGTTCCCGTCCCTCGGGGAGGAGGCGATCTCGAAGGCGGCCCGGGCGGCGGCGGCGGATCCCGACGGGGTCGTCGGGCTAGCCCGCCGGCTCTTCGAGGAGCGGAAGTCCGGGGACCTCGACGCCGCCGCGCTGAAGGAGGTGCTCGGTCCCGCGGGCCGGGCGGGGCTCGCCGATGCCCGGCCGGGGAACCGGAAGCGGACCCTGGCGGCGCTGGAGGATCTCCGGGGCGAGGTGCCCGTGGCGCTCCTCCGGGAGGCCCTGGCCGGGAGGATCGAGCCCGCGCCGGCGGCGGCGGCGGACCCCGACGAGCCGGAGGGGATGGTCGTCTTCCGGCCCGGCGGCGACGACGGCCCGCCGGAGGAGGCCTCGCTCCGGGCGGCGGCGGCCTGGTACCTCGCGAAGATCGGGGACCGCGCCTCCTTCCAGGCCATCCGGGAGCTGGCCGCGATGGCCAGGGGCGTGGACGAGAAGGTGCTGGCGGAGGCGGCGGAGAGGATCCGGGGTAAGTAGGCCGGGGGTCGCCGCCCCTTGATAGGATTCCCCGCCGAGGCGAGGAAAGGAGGCCCCATGGCCCGCGGAGCGGTCCCGAAGCCGCAGTTGAAGAAGGTCGGATACGTCATCCTCTACGTGAGGGACGTGCTGAAGTCGGTCCCCTTCTACCGGGACGTGCTCGGCATCCCGGTCCGCCATGCTGAGAAGGGGTGGGGGGAGCTCGAGACGGAGGGGACGACGGTGGCCCTGCACGGCTACGACAAGCCGCTGCCGAAGCTGCCCGAGACCTCCCCCAACGTCGTCTTCAACGTGGACGACGTCCGTGGGGCCCACGCCGCCCTCGCCGCCGCCGGCGCGAAGCCCGGGAAGCTCCACCAGGTCTGCGCCTACGACGGGAAGGTCGGCCTCTCGACGAACTTCACCGATCCCGACGGCAACCCGCTCAGCGTGTACGGGATGGTGCCGGAGGGGGAGTGGAAGGAGTAGCCTCCCCCCCCTCCCCGTGTACCGCTCCCTCCAGGCCGAACGCATCGTCGAGACCGCGGGGCGCCTCGCGCTCCGGGTGGGGGAGCGGTTCCCGGGGGCGGGGCTCTCCCGCGTCGCGAAGGAGCTCGAGGAGCTCTGCAGCGGACTCTCCCGCACCATCTGGCAGAAGGCCATGATCCTCGACCGCTACGCGGGGGCCGCCGCCCCCCGCGCGTGACGGGCCCGTTACCTCCATTCCGGGAACCCGCGAAGATCCGGGCGCGTCCAAACGTTAGAGTCGGCAGGCACGCCCGCTGGTCCCCTCCCGGAGGCCGCCCATGGTCCGTCGTCGCCGCTCCCTGCCTGTCCTCCTGCTCCTCCTCGCCGGCCTCCCCGCGGCCCGGGCGCAGGATGCCCGCAATCCCCCTCCCGCCCCCGCGCCGGCCCCGAAGATCGCCGACGACGACCGCCCTCCCCCCTCCCGCGTCTACATCCCCTTCGAGGATCTGAAGAAGGTCTTCGAGAAGGAGGGCCAGGGGGTCTTCGTGCCCTACGACGAGTTCCAGGCCCTCTGGAAGAAGGCCATGGACCGCGGCCCCGACGCGGCCCCCCCCTCGGGCGTCGCCACGGCCCTCTACGAGGGGCGCATCGAGGGGGACCTCGCCCTCATCGACGCAACCCTCGAGGTCCTCGCCCCCTCCGACGCCGAGACCGCCGTCCCCGTGGGTCTCGCCGGCGCCGTGCTGGGCGAGGCGACCCTGGACGGGAAGCCCGCCGTGCTGCTGGCCGACAAGGGGGGCCACCGGCTCCTCGTCCGCGGGAAGGGGGTCCACACTCTCCGCGCCACCCTCGTCGCCCCCGTGCGCCCGAAGGACGGCGACCGCACCGTCTCCTTCCCCTCCGCCGGCGCCCCCGTCTCCCGCCTCTCCTTCGCCGTGCCCGGCGAGGGCGTGAAGGTCGTCGTCGATCCGAACCTCGCCACCACGCGCACCGACGAGGGGAGCGGCGTCACCCGGGTCCTGGCCTACGTCGGCTCCGCCCCCGTCCTCAGCCTCACATGGCGCCCCCGCCCCGTGGAGCGGGCCGGCGCCGCCGCCGTCCTCCAGGCCGAGACCGAGGTCCTCCACCGCATCGGCGAGCAGACCATCGAGACCCGCCTCTTCGTCCGCTTCACCGTCCTGCGGGGCGGGCTCAAGTCCTTCCGCGTGCGGTTCCCCGCCGGCGAGCGGGTCCTCCAGGTGGAGGGCTCCTCCATCCGCGACTGGGAGGAGACCTCCGAGGGGGGGGCCCGCGAGGTGCGCGTCGATCTCCACGCCGAGGTCGAGGGGACCTACGACCTCCGCCTCCTCCTCGAGCGCCCCCGCGTCGAGGGCGAGACGGCGGCGGAGCTCCCCGTCCTCACCTTCCCCGGGGCCTCCCGCGACGCCGGCACCGTGGCCGTGCAGGTCCTCCCCCCGGTGGCCGTGCGGCCCGCCGTCGTGGAGGGGCTCTACCGGGTCCCCACGGTGGACCTTTCGGAGTGGATGCGCACCGGGTACGCGCCCCTCGCCCCGGGAGTGACGGTGCTCGCCTGGCGCTACGCCGGCGGCGCCCGCCGCCTCTCCCTCTCCGTGGAGACCGTCGCGCCGGAGGTCTCCGTCGCCGAGCGGAGCGTCCTCGACCTCTCCCCTGGTTCCGCCGTCCTCAGGGCCGCCCTCGACCTCACCGTGGAGCGGGCCGGGCTCTTCCAGGCCGCCGTCGGCGTACCCGACGGCTGGGACCTCGAATCCGCCACCCTCGGCGGGCAGCCCATCGACGCCCGCCTGGAGGGGGAGGGGAGCGCCCGCCGCCTGCTGCTCGACCTCGTGACCCGGCGCACGGGCGCCGTCCCGATCCTCCTCGTCCTCCGGCGGGCCCTCGACGGGGCCGGGGTGGAGACGACTCTGGCGCTGCCCGTCCTCGAGGTCGAGGGGGCGGCCCGCGCCCGCGGGTTCCTGGCCGTGTCCGCGGAGGAGTCCCTCGACGTGCGCTCCGCGGACCTCCGGGGCTTCGTGCCCGCGGAGCCGGCCCTGCTGGCCGCCGCGGGCCTCCCGCCGGACCCCTCCCCGCCGCCCTCCCCCCGCGCCGTCCTCTTCGGCTTCCGCCACTCCGGCGAGCCCCGCTCCGGGAACCTCGTCATCGTCCGCCGCAAACCCGAGGTCGTCGCCGAGCTCGTCACCGTGGCGGGCGTGGAGGAGGACCGCCTCCACGTGCGCCACGCGCTCCTCTACACGGTGCGGTACGCCGCCGTGGGCACCTTCCGGTTCTCCCTGCCGAAGGAGGTCGCCGAACGCTCCCGCGTGCAGGGGGCCGGCGTGAAGGAGCAGTCCCGGGCGCCGGACCCCTCGGACCCGGAGAGGGTGATCACCACCGTCGTCCTCCAGGCCCCCGTGCTGGGGGCGGTCCCGCTCGCCGTGGAGTACGACCTCCCCGGCGAGCCCCTGGCCGCGGGAGGGGCGCGGGAGGTCGCCGTCCCGGTCCTCCGCGCCGTCGGCGTCGAGCGGGAGCAGGGCTGGTACGCCGTCACCCGGGATCCCGCCCTCTCCGTGGAGGGGCGGGAGAGGAACCTCGTCTACGCCGACGTCCGCGAGGTGCCGGCCTTCGCCGGAGCGGGGGACGCCTTCCTCGCCTGGCGGTGGCTCTCCCATCCCCACGGGCTCACCCTCGCCGTCGCCAGGCACGAGCCGGTGCCCATCCTCCAGGCCGTGGTCAACGCGCTGGCCCTCGACACCCTCGTCGGCGGCGGCTCCGTGGCCCTCACGGAGGTCCGCATGGACGTGCAGGTGAACGGGCTCCAGTACCTCCGCGTGGAGCTCCCCGCGGGGGCCGCCGTGGAGAGCGCCGAGGTGGACGGCAGGCCGGTCTCGCCGCGCACCGAGGGGGCGGCTCTCCTCCTCCCCTGCCCCCCGGGCAAGGGGAGGGACGACCGGTTCGGCGTGCGCCTCGTCTACCGCGAGGACGCGGCGGGGGCGGTGGGCCGCTGGTTCACGGTGGACCTGGCCGCGCCGCGGGTGCCCGAGGCCCTCGTGCAGGCCACGGCCTGGACGACCTGGGTGCCCCCCGACGCGGTCTTCTTCTCCGGCGGCGGGAACCTCCGCCCCGCGGAGAACCCCTCCGTCCTCCAGGCGGTGCTGGACGCACTCGGGGAGGTGTTCGGCGCGGGGTCCCGGGCGGGGCGGCCCACGGCCGGCGGCGGCGCCCTCCCGCCGCAGGTGACCCTGGCCGTGGCGGGGCGCACCCCCTTCTCCTTCCAGCGGACCGGGGAGGAGGCCCACCTTCAGGCGCGGTTCCTCCCCCGGGCCGCGACGGGGGGGCTCGCGGTGCTGGCGGGCCTCCTGGCCCTGGCCGCGGGATGGGTGCTCTCGCGGAGGGGGATCCCCGCGGCGGCGTCGGCCCTGGCGCTGGCGGCCGTCGCGATGGCCCTCTTCCCCGTGGCGGCGCCGGGACTCCGGGCGACCCTCGGGGCCCTCTGCGGGGCCGCCGTGGTGCTCGCCCTCGCGGCCGCCGTGGAGGGGTTCCGGTGGAGGGCGGTGAGGGTGGATCCTCCCGCCCCTCCCGCTCCTCCCGCCCCCGGGCCCGCCCCGATGCCGGCGCCGGCGCCGGAGGGCGGGGTGAACCCGTGAGCCGCCTGCTCCTCCGCCTCCTCGGCGCCGCGGCCCTCGCCGCCGCACTCCTCCCGGCCCCTCCCGTCCGCGGGCAGGACGGCCCATCCTCCCCGGGCCCATGGGACGAGGTCGTCTTCCTCCCCGAATCGGGGCTCTCGGTCCTCCTCGAGAAGGACCCCCGCGGGGTGCTCCTCGACGGCTCCAACTACCTCGATCTCCACCGCCGCGCCCGCGAGGCCGGCGGCGGGGGCGCCTCCCTCCCCGGGCCTGCGGTGCGCCTCCTGCGGGTGGTCGCCGAGGGGACCGTGGAGGGGGACCGGGCGCGGGTCCTCGTCCGGCTGACCCTCCTCCACCGCGGCCCCGGGCGGGACATCCTCCCGATCCCCGTCGGCGGCTCCGTCCTCTCGGCGACCCTCGACGGCGCCCCGGCGACGCTCTCCTCCGACGGGAAGGGGACCCCGCTCCTCGCCGTGGAGGGGGCGGGATTCCACGAGGCCGTGATCGAGGTGACGGCGACGGTGGAGCGCCGCCAGGGGGATCGCACCCTTGTCCTCGCCCTGCCGGCGGCGCCGGCGGCCCGCTGGTCCCTCACGGTGCCGGGCCGGGTGACGGGGCGCGCCGGGCAGGGCCTCGCGCGGACGGAGCGCCTGACCGATCCCGACGCCACCCGGTTCGTCTCCTACGGGGCGGCGGGGGGGATCAGCGCCTCCTGGCGGGAGGGGGACGAGGGCACGGACCTGCCTCCGCTTCTCCGCGGCCGGGTGCGCATCCTGGCGGAGGTCGGGGAGCGGGCCATGGACGTGCTCGTGCTGCTGCGCCTGGAGTGCTGGCGGAGCCCCGCCGGCTCCTTCCTCGTGGACCTCCCCGCGGACCTCGCCCTCCTCGGCGTGGAGGGGGAGGCGACGCTTCAGCCCGAGGGGGAGCCCGCGGCCGGCGTCGCCCGCCACCGCCTCCGCTTCCCGGAGCCCTTCACGGGGGCCCGCGCGGTGATCCTGCGCGCCTCCCGGTCCCTCGACGGGCCCGGCGTCGCGGCCCTCCCCGTCGTGGATCTCCCCGGGGCGGCGGCGGACCGGGTGCTGGCGGTTCGGTTCACGGACGGCCTCCGCGGGCGCGTGGAGCCGGGGGCCGGCGCGGTCCGCCTCGATCCCGCGCTCTCGGAGCAGGGGGCCGTGGACGCGCTCCTCCGGCTCGACGCCGGGGCCTCCGCCCTCGCGATCTCGGAGCGGCCCTCGGTGCGCCTGCGCGCCGACGCGCGCGTGCTCCTCGATCTCGCCGACGACGGCCCCTGGCTGGCGGCCTCCATCCTCTACCTGCCCCGGGGGGACCGCCTCTACGGGGTGGACCCGCTCCTCCCCGAGGGGTTCCTCCCGGAGACCGTGGCCGTGAGCGGCGACCTCCCCTTCCTCAGGGGCACGACTCCCGGGGGGCGGCTCTCCCTCGTCTTCCCCGGGGGCGTGGCGCCGGGAAGCGCCGTGACCGTGACCCTCCGCGGCCGCTGGCCCGTGGCGGGATGGTCCGCGGAGGACGCCGCGGAGCGCACCGCGCCGCTCCCCCGCTTCGACGCCGGGACCGCCGTGGAGAATCCCTCCGACGTGGAGGGGTGGCTCGGCGTCTCCGCACCGGCGGGGGTGGACGTCCGCGAGGAGGAGACGACGGGCCTCGTGCCGGTGCCCGTGGCGGATCTCCGCGACCGTGCGGGCTTCACGGCCGACGGCCTCGTGCTGGGGTGGCGGTTCCGCGGCTCCTCGCCCGGGGGGCGGGTGCGCGCGGTGCGCCCGGAGCCCTCGGTGACGGCCTCCGTGGCGCTCCTCGTCACCCCCCTCGAGGACCACCTGGCCCTCCTGGGCGTGGTGGCCGTCCGTGTGCAGCGGTCGGGCATCCGCGAGGTCCGCTTCACCGTCGAACCCTCCGCGGGGGACCTGCTGCGGGTCGAGGGCGTGGACATCGCGGAGAAGCGGCGGGTCAGGGAGGGGGGGAAGGACACATGGATCGTGCGCCTCGGCCGCCGCGTGCGGGACGGGACGCGCCTCGTTCTCCGCGCCGAACTCCCCCTCGAGAAGGGGGCCGCCGCGGTGCCCCTCGTGAGGGTGGAGGGGGCCGCGCGCCGTGAGCTCTCCGTGGGCGTGGCGGCGGGGGGAGAGCTGGAGGTGGAGACGGAGTCCCGCGGCCTCCGGCCCGCGGACCCCGCGGATCTCGCCCCCGTCATGGGGGGGGCGGTGCGCGGTCTCCTGCGCGCGTGGAAGGGGGACGGGGAATCCGTCCCCTCCCTCCGCGTCTCCGTGCGGCGCCTTCCCGCCGAGCCGCTGCCCTCGGCCTTCGCCGACGGGATCTCGCTCCGGACCGTCATCGGCATGGACTCCATCGCCAGGACGCGCCTCGTCGCCCGCGTCCGCAACGCCGATCGCCAGGCCCTCGAGGTGACGCTGCCGGCCGGGGCCAGCCTCCACTCCGCCCGCGTGGCGGGGGAGGCGGTCCGCCCCGTGCGCACCGCCGCGGGGAGCCTCCTCGTGCCCATCGTGCCGTCGGCGGAGCCCTTCGAACTGATGCTCTTCTACGAGGAGGCGCTGCCCCCCGGGGGCGGCGCGGCCTCCCTCCGCGCGCCGGATCTCGGCATCGCCGGGGCCGCCGCCACCTGGACCGTGCGCCTCCCCGAGGGGTCCCTGGCGCTCTCCGCCACGGGGGACTTCGCCTCCCCGCCGGAGCGGCCCGGGATGCCGCTCTGCGTGCGGATCCTGAGGGGGATCCCGCGGATCTTCGACGGGGCTACCCTGGGCCTGGACCGCGGTGCGCCGGGCTTCGCCCCCATGAAGGCGGTGCCGGTGCCCTCCGCGGCGCCCCGGGGCGCCATGGAGGGCGAGGCCGAAGAGGAATCCGTCCCGGAGACCATGACCGCGGTGCCCGTACCCTCCGCGGCGCCAGCCCCGGAGCCGGCCGCCGCGGCGCGGATCCGCGGCCGCGCCGCGAAGCGGGGGCTCTTCGGCATGGACATCCGCCTCCTCGAGGCGGGCCCCGCGGTGACCGCCTCCCGGCTCGGGGGGACCGGCTCCCTGGAGCTCACCTGGAGGAGCGCCTCGGGGCGCGCCGCCGCGGCCCTCCTCGCCGGGATCCTCGCCTTCCTCACGGCCCTCCTCGCCCGCCGGCGGGGGGTGCCCGCCCCCTCGTGGACCCTCCTCGCGCTCGGCCTCTTCACGGCCCTTCCCGTGGTGCTCGGCGCCGTGGACACCGCCCCCTTCGACGGTGCCGCCGCAGGCACGCTCGCCTACGCGGCCCTCGCCCTCGCTCTCGCCGCGGCGCGGAAGTTCACCGGTGGCCGCCTCTCCCTCGCCGCCGCCGCCACCGTGGCCCTGCTCCTCCTCTCCTCCCCCGCCGAAGCGAAGGGCGGAACCCGCGAGGGCGCCCCCGCCCCTCCCATACCGGCACCCGCGCCCGACGACCCCGTCTACGTCCTCTACGACCCCTCCCGCCCCGAGACCCTCCGGGTGCCGGAACGGGTCTTCCTCCCCTACGAGCACTACCGCGCCCTCTGGAACGCCGCCCACCCCGATCGGCTCTTCTCCGAAGCGACGGCGCCGGTGCTCGTGGCGGCGGCCTACGCGGGGCGCGTGGAGGATCGCACCCTCGTCCTCGAGGCCCGCTTCGAGGTCGACCCCGGGGACGGCGGGGTCCTGGCCCTGCCGCCCGGGGCGGCGGTGTCGGACCTCCGCGTGGACGGCCTCCCCGTCCCGGCGACGACGGCGGCACCCGGCGGCGCCCTCCTCGTGCCCCTTCCCCGCGGTGCGGCGGGGGCGCGGTCCGTGGTGGAGGCGACGCTGCGGTGGGCCCTCGGCGGCGACCCGCCGGGCGGGGTCCTCCGGGCCCCGATCCCGCGGGCCCCCCGGGCCCGCCTCCTCCTCGTCCTCCCCCTCCCCGATCCGGCGCTGCGCCTGGCCGCCCTCGGCGGCTTCACCGCCGTCCCCGCGGGGGAGTCCACCCGGGTGGAGGCGGACCTCGGCCCCCTCGGCCTCCTCGACATCGCCTGGCAGCCCCGCGGCGCCGACGCCGCCGGCGGCCGGACCCGGTTCGAGGCGGAGACCGAGGCCGACGCCGTGATGCGCCCCGGGATCCTCGAGTGGCGGGCCACGATCACGGTCCGCGTCCTCGCGGGAACCGTATCCGAAGTGGAGGCCGACCTCCCCGCGGGGCTCGAACTCCAGTCCGTCTCCGGCGCCCCCGTCGCCTCGTGGACGGTGACCCCCGCCCGCGTCCTCCGCGTGCGCCTGCTGGGGGAGGGGCCCGGGGAGCGCTCCTTCGACGTCCTCGGCCTGATCCCGGCCCCGGACCCCGCCGCCGCGGCGGAGATCCCGCTCCTCTCGTTGAAGGGGGCCTCGGCGGACCGCCTCCGCGTCTCCGTCGCCGCCGTGGACGGCCGGGTGGTCCCGGTGCAGACGGCGGGGATGGAGCGCACCGACGCGGCGGGCTCCCTCGCCGCCGGCGGGCTCGCCTTCCGCCGCCTCCGGACCCCGGCCCGGCTGGCGGTGCGGATGGAGCCCTGGCCCGCGGAGATCACCGTCGCCTCGAGGCTCCACCTCCACCTCGGCGCGGAGGAGTCCCTCCTCCGGGCGGAGATGGACGTCACCCCGGGTCCGCGGGGGATGTTCGAGGGCGTCGTCCTCCTCCCCGTGGGCTGGACCCTCGAGGACGCGACGGGGGCCGACCCCTTCCCGCTCCCGGGGGCGGTGCGCCTCGTCTTCCGCGGCTCCTCCCACGAGGCGCGCCGCATCGTGCTCCGCCTCCGCGGCCCGGTGCCGGGCCCGGACGCGGTCCCCTTCCCCCTGCTCCGGCTGCGGGAGGGGACGCGGGAGTCCGCGGACCTCCTCGTCTCCACGGCCCCGGGCTTCGCCGCCGGCGCCTCCTCGGCGGAAGGGCTCGACGCCGTCCCCGCTGACCGCTTCGCCTCCTGGCCCGCCCTGGAGCCCGGGGAGATCCGCTCCCTCGCCTGGCACGACGGGCGGGGCGGGGGATCGGTCTCCGTCGCGAGGGAGGCGCTCCGGCCGACCCTCCGGCCGACGGTGGTGGCGGACCTCACGGTGCTCGACGACCGGGTCATCGTGGACGCCCTCGTCCACTACGAGATCCGCGGCGGGATGGAGAGGGTGTTCCGGGTGGACGCGCCCCCCGGCGTGGTGGACCCGTGGGTTCTCGGCGAGGGCCTCCGCGAGGTGCGCCGCGAGACGGTGGACGGGCGGGAGCGGCTCACGGTGACGCTGCAGGCCCCGGCCACGGGGGCGGCCTCCTTCCGCGTGCTCTACGACCTGCCCGTGCCTCCGGGCGGCGCCGTCACGGTGGCCGGCCCCGTGCCCGTGGACGGCGAGGGGGCGCGTGCCTTCCTCCTGCTCCGCGCCCTCGGGGACGCCGAGGTGCGCGTGGGCCCGGCGCCGGGCCTCGACCCCTGCGACGTCGCCGACCTGCCCCTCATCCCCGCGGGCCTCGACCCGCTGTCGGTGCTCCGCTTCCTGCGCGCGCGGGACGCGGCCTGGCGGCTTCCCCTCACGCTGGTGGCCCACGAGATGGGGGACCTCCCCGAGGCCCGCATCCACCTCGTGGACGGGACGACGGTGGCGGACCGGGACGGCTCCGCCCGCACGCGGGTGGCGGCCCGGCTCTTCAACCGCTCCCGCTCCTTCCTCCCCGTGGCGCTCCCGGCGGGGGCGGAACTGGAGGCGGTGCTCGTCGGGGGCGTCCCCGTGCGACCCGTGAAGCGGGTCGCCGAGCCCGGCGTGGTGCAGGTGCCGGTGCGGGTGCAGTCCCTCGGCGAGGAGAGCCAGGAGGTTGTGCTCACCTACCGGACGCCGGCGACGGCGCCGGGGGGGCGGTTCGACCGTCTCGAGCCGCGGCTCCCCTCCTTCCCCGGCGTGCCCGTGGACGCGACGACCTGGCGGCTCGTCCTGCCCGGGGACCGGGACTACTCCTTCTCCGGGAACATGGATCCCGTGGAGGCCGTGGAGGTGGCCATCGCCCGGGCCGAGGCCTACGCCTCGGACGTGGCCCGCCTCCGGCAGGTGGTGCAGAGCGGGACCCTGAGCCAGCGGGAGGTCGCGGCGGAGAACCTCGCGCAGAACGCGCAGGAGATGAAGGACTCCCTGGACGTCGCACAATCCCGCATGGCCGAGCTGGAGCAGGCCGCGGCGGACGGCCGGGTGGACCGCTCCCGGCTCGACGCCGGACGTCGGAAGGCCGCGGAGCTGGCCCGGGACATCGAGGAGGCCCTCGGCGACGTGCGGGCGAACACCGCCCGGCAGGGGCCCCAATCGGATCCGGCCTACGGGGGGCCGGCCGGCGAGGCCGAGAAGTCGAAGCAGGAGGAGGCCGCCCGCTACGCGACGAAGGAGGGGCAGTCCTTCAAGAAGTGGACGAGCAACAAGACGCCGGCGCAGGAGGATGCGGACCGGGCCGGCGGGAAGGCGCAGCAGCAGAGGGCGCAGCGGCTCCTCGACATGGACGAGCAGACCCTGGAGGCCGGAAAGTCCAGGGGGGAAGCGAAGGGGGACGCCGACAAGGCGCTGGCGGCCCACGAGCTCTTCGACGTCTCCTTCCGCGAGGCGAACCTCGGCGAGCGGCTCCGGGAGGGGTGGGCTGCGCGGGGCGGAATCGACGAGAGCGTGGCCGGGGTGGCCATCCCCGTCCAGGGCGCCACCGCCGGCGGCCGGGTGTTCCTCGGGCTCGTCGGGACGCTCCCGGGCGCCATCGACGACATCAACCTCCAGCCCTCGGGCGGGGCGGGATTCGCGCTGCCGCAGTCGGGGTGGGGAGGCGATGGGGGAGGAGGAGGGTACCGGTACCACGGGGCCGCGGGCGGAGGGGGCGGCGGTGGCGGCATCCTCCTCAAGTCCGCCGGCGTCGTCTCCCTCTCCCCTCCCCTCGTGGAGCAGGGCCGCTCCTGGTCCTTCCGCAAGCTCGACGCCGGGGCGGAGATCACCGTGAAGGCGCGGACCCCGGGGCTCGGCCGGCGGTTCGGCGCCGCGGCGGCGTTCCTCCTCCTCGCGGGGCTCGTCTTCCTCGCGGGGCGGCGCCGGGCGGCGCGGGCGGCGCGGGCGTAGCGGAGGGGCCGGCGCGGGAGGCGATCCCCGGGCCCCGCCGCCCCCGTGACGCCCGTCATCGGGCCTCCCCGCGCCCGGCGTAGGATCGTCCGCCGGCGGGACTCCTCTCCTCCGCCCGGGCCCGTGATCGGGAGGTTCCCATGCGGTTCTTGACGGCGGCGCTGGCGTTGTCGGCTGCGGCCCTCTTCTGCGGATCCCCGGGCCTCGCGGGGGACGGGGAAGGGGACGGCGCGAAGCCGCCGAAGGAGGAGCCGAAGAAGGAGGAGCCGAAGGAGGAGGGGGCGGACACGGAGAAGGAGGAGCCGAAGGAGGACGTCCTCGCCAAGGTCCGCACCTTCGGAAAGCGGTTCCGCTTCAAGTTCCGCGCGACCCACACCGTCGTGGTCCGGACCGACAAGGGGGACGAGAAGTCCGTCTCCGAGGACGAGCGGGAGTGGTGGCCCGGCGCCTGGTTCGACCGCAAGGAGGATCTCAAGTGGGAAGGGGCCTCCTTCACCGCCTCCTGGGACGGGGGCACCGACGCCTGGCGCGAGGTGGCGAAGGTCGAGGGGAGGATGTCCGCGGACGGGACCGCCGTCGAGTCCCTGAAGGTGGAGTACAAGAAGGACTGGAAGGAGACGAAGGGGGTCATCAAGGTCGCCATCGAGCTGAAGGGCGTGAAGCTCCGCTTCGCGGGGGAGGAGTCGGTGCGCTACCTCGCCGAGGGGGAGGACGCGAAGAAGGCCCTCGTGAAGTACGAGGAGTTCGAGGACTACGGCACCGCCGGGGCCGAGGACTTCCGCGCGAGGACCTGGGAGTCCGCGGACTGGAAGAAGGACGCGTCCCTGGAACTGCTGTTCGCCGACGAGCCCTGGTGATCCCGGACGGGCCCCGGGGAGGGAAGTGCCCGGGGTGAGGAGTGCCCGGGGTGAGGAGTGCCCGGGGTGTGGAGTGCCCGGGGTGTGGAGTGCCCGGGGTGTGGAGTGGTGGAGCCGAGGGGAGTTGAACCCCTGACCTCCTGAATGCCATTCAGGCGCTCTCCCAACTGAGCTACGACCCCACCGGTATCGAGACGGCACGCGTCGGGAGAAGATCAATGAGTCTAGGCCCGCCCCCCTCCTCCCCGGAGAAATTCCCGCGGCGGGAGGGCTCCCGTATCCTCTCCCGTTTCGGCGCCGGATTCCCACGGAAGATCACCGTCATGGACAACGACACCATCGCCGTCGAGCAGAAGTGGCGCCGCCGCTGGGCGGAGCGGGGGGACGACTTCACCCCCGCCCGGCCGAAGCGGAAGTTCTACTGCCTCGAGATGTTCGCCTACCCCTCCGGCGACATCCACATGGGCCACTTCCGGAACTACTCCGTGGGCGACGTCGTCGCCCGCCTCCGCCGCATGCAGGGCTTCGACGTCCTCCACCCCTTCGGCTGGGACGCCTTCGGGCTCCCCGCCGAGGAGGCCGCCATCAAGCGGGGCATCCACCCCCGGAAGTGGACCCTCGACAACATCGAGGTCTCCCGCGAGACCATGAAGACCTGCTCCCTCTCCTACGACTGGGAGCGGGAGGTCGTCACCTGCCGCCCCGACTACTACCGCTGGAACCAGTGGCTGTTCCTCCTGCTCCACCGGCGCGGCCTCGCCTACAGGAAGACCGCGCTGGTCAACTGGTGCCCGGGCTGCAAGACCGTGCTCGCCAACGAGCAGGCCGAGGACGGCGTCTGCTGGAAGTGCGACTCCGAGGTCCTCAAGCGGGAGTTGGAGCAGTGGTTCATCCGGATCACCGAGTACGCCGACCGCCTGCTGAAGGGCCTCGACCTCCTCCCGGGCTGGCCCGAGGACATCAAGGCCATGCAGCGGAACTGGATCGGCCGCTCCGAGGGGGCCACGGTCCGTTTCCGCTGCGACCGCGTTCCCCACGACTTCGAGGTCTTCACCACGCGCCCCGACACCCTCTGCGGCGTCACCTTCCTCGCCATCGCCCCGGAGCACCCCTGGGCCCGCATGCTCGTCGCCGGGACGGATCGCGAGGAGGCCGTCGAGGAGTACATCCGGACCTCCCTCAAGCGCTCCGAGATCGACCGCACCTCCACGGTGCGCGTGAAGGACGGCGTGGACACGGGCCAGCACGCCCTGCACCCGATCACGGGGGAGCGGATCCCCGTCTGGGTGGCGGACTACGTGCTCGCCCATTACGGCACCGGCATCGTCATGGGCGTTCCCGCCCACGACGAGCGGGACTTCTCCTTCGCGCGGAAGTACGGCCTGCCGCTGCGCGTCGTCATCCGGAAGGACGACTGGAAGACCGTCCCCCGGGGGGAGGAGCTGACCGAGGCCTGGACCGGCCCCGGCGTCATGGTGAACTCCGGCCTCTTCGACGGCACCCGCGACGACATGGGCCGCGTCAAGGTCCCGACCTGGCTCAAGAACAAGGGACTCGGCGGGCCGAAGGTCAACTACCGCCTGCGGGACTGGCTCATCAGCCGCCAGCGCTACTGGGGGACGCCCATCCCCATGGTCCACTGCCCCGAGTGCGGCGTCGTCCCGGTGGAGGAGAAGGACCTGCCCGTACTCCTGCCGGAGAACGTGGCGAACTGGCTCCCGAAGGGCCGGTCGCCCCTCGCCGACGTGCCGGAGTTCATGGACGTCCCCTGCCCGCGGTGCGGCGCCGCAGCACAGCGGGACGCCGACACCATGGACACCTTCATCGATTCCTCCTGGTACCACCTGCGCTACCCCGACCCGCGGAACGCCGCGGCCGTCTTCGACCCGGAGAAGGTGCGGGAGTGGATGCCCGTCGATTTCTACATGGGGGGCCGCGAGCACGCCACGGGGCACCTCATCTACTTCCGGTTCCTGACCATGGTGCTGAAGGACGAGGGCCTCCTGGACCGGGAGGAGCCCGTGGAGCGGCTCTTCAACCACGGGTACGTGCTCGACGGCGTCGGGAAGAAGATGTCCAAGTCCCTCGGCAACCTCGTCGAGCCGAGGGAGATGCTGGACCGCTACGGCGTGGACGCCTCCCGCGTGGCCATGTGCTTCTTCGCCCCGACCGGGGAGCCCATCGTCTGGAAGGAGGAGGGGGTGCGCGGCGCGCAGCGGTTCCTCAGGCGGGCCATGGACCTCGTCCGGGAGCACGCCGCCGCGATCCGCTCCGTGCCCGAAGGCGCCGCCGTCCCCGCGGCGGGAGTGGACCCCCGCATCCGGGAGGGGCGCCGGCTCTGCCACGAGGCCCTGCGCAACATGTCCCGCTCCGTCGAGTCCGACCTGGCCTTCAACACGGTCATCTCGGACCTGATGAAGGCCCTGAACGAGCTGGAGGCCGTCTCCTTCGCCGACGTCGGCGGGGAGGGGGGGGCCGTCCCGGAGACGGACCTCCTGGCCTTCGCCGACGCCGTCCGGGTCTTCGTCCGGGTCCTCGCCCCCATGGCGCCCCACGCGGGCGAGGAGATGCACGAGCTGCTGGGCGGCGCGGAGAGCGTCTTCCGCGGCCCCTGGCCCGACGCCGACCCCGGGGCCCTCTCCGTGGACGAGGTGGAGTACGCCGTCCAGGTGGGGGGGAAGGTCCGCGCCCGTTTGATGGCGCCGGCCGAGGCGGGGAAGGAGCAGGTCGTGGGGCTGGCCCTCGCCCTCCCCGACATCGCGCCCTGGCTCGCGGGGAAGCAGATCGTCAGGGAGATCTTCGTCCCGAGGCGTCTCGTCAACTTCGTCGTCCGCCAGGAGGCATAGTGGCCCAGGAAAACCCGATCACCCCGCGCGCGAAGGACTTCAGCGCCTGGTACGGCGACGTCATCGCCGCCGGCGAGCTCGCGGACTACGCGCCCGTGAAGGGGTGCATGGTCATCCGGCCCAACGGGTACGGGATCTGGGAGAACCTCCAGCGGGAGCTCGACCGCCGCATCAAGGACACGGGCCACGAGAACGCCTACTTCCCGCTCCTCATCCCGCAGTCCTTCTTCGACAAGGAGGCGGACCACGTCGAGGGCTTCGCGCCGGAGTGCGCGGCGGTGACCCACGGCGGCGGGAAGCTCCTCGAGGAGCCGCTCTACATCCGGCCCACCAGCGAGGCGATGATCTGCACGATGTACGGGAAGTGGGTCTCCTCCTGGCGGGACCTCCCCGTGATGATCAACCAGTGGGCCAACGTGGTCCGGTGGGAGATGCGGACCCGGCTCTTCCTGCGCACCGCCGAGTTCCTCTGGCAGGAGGGCCACACGGCCCACGAGACCGAGGCCGAGGCTCGGGCCGAGGTCCTGAAGATGCTCGACGTCTACGCCGACCTCGCCGAGAACGTGCTGGCGGTGCCGGTGCTGAAGGGGTTCAAGACCGCCTCGGAGCGGTTCGCCGGGGCCCGCGAGACCCTCTGCATCGAGGCCATGATGCAGAACGGCTGGGCGCTCCAGGCCGGCACGAGCCACGACCTCGGGCAGACCTTCGCGAAGGCCTACGGCATCCAGTTCCAGGGGAGGGACGGCGCACTGCAGCACGCCTGGTCCACCTCCTGGGGGGTCTCCACGCGGCTCGTGGGGGCGGTGATCATGGTGCACGGCGACGACGCCGGCGTGGTGATCCCGCCGAAGCTCGCCGCCACCCAGGCCGTCATCCTCCCCTTCCCGGGGAAGACCGAGGAGGAGGCGGCCATCGTCCGGGAGGGGGCCGCGGCGATGCTGGCCGACCTCCGCGCGGCGGGGGTGCGGGCGCGCATCGACGACCGGGACAACGTGCGCACCGGCGCCAAGCACTACGAGTGGGAGCGCCGGGGCGTGCCGCTGCGCATCGAGTTCGGGCCGAGGGACGCGAAGGCGGGGACCTGCGTCGTCGCGCGCCGCGACGTCAAGGGGAAGAACCCGCTCCCCGTGGCGGGCCTCGGCGCCGCGGTGGCGGCGCTGCTGGAGACCGTCCAGGGGGACATGCTGGCCCGGGCCCGGGCCTTCATGGCGGAGAAGACCTTCACGACGGACGACTACGGGGCCTTCAAGGCGGCCATGGAGGCGACGGGGGGGTTCCACCGGATGCGCTGGTGCGGCGATTCCGCCTGCGAGGCCCGGGTGAAGGAGGAGACGAAGGCGACCATCCGGTGCCTGCCCCTCGGGGAGCCCGACGACGCGGGGGCGTGCGCGGCGTGCGGGAAGACGGCGCCGCGGAGGGCGATTTTCGCCCGCGCCTACTGAGGGGGGGGGCCGGGGCGGCGGTGCGGAACTGGACCCTTCATGCCACGGGCCTCCCGTGGCGGCGGGCGCCCCGGAGCCTGCGCCTAGCCGCCTTCCGCCTTCCCGATTCCCGGCGGATGGGGATCCCGCCCGCCCGCGCCCGGGCCGTTCCTCCCGCGGTCGGCGGGCGGCGCCCGATGGCTCATGGTCCGGGTCCCGCACAACGGATCGTCCAGGTGAAACGGGTCGTCCCCTCCCCGGTCCTCTCGTGGGTGACGCTGCCTCCCGATACCTCGGCCAGGTTCCGGCAGATCGACAACCCGAGGCCCGCGCCACCCGTCGATCGCGCGCGGGCGTCGTCGGCGCGGTAGAACCGGGTGAAGAGGTGCGCCTCGGCGCCGGGGGGGACGCCCGGCCCGTGGTCCTCCACCGTCACGGCGGCGCCGCGGGCGCCCCAGGTCACGGAGAGTACGATGCCGGGTCGGGGCCCCCCGTGCCGGAGGGCGTTCTCAAGGAGATTCGTGACAATCCTCCGCGCCGTGACTTCCCCCGCGAGCAGGTGCGGAGTCCCTGGCGGCGGAGGTGGAATCCGGACCTCAACGGCACCCCCTGCCAACCGGGCGGCCGGAAGGTAGGCTTCCCCGATCACCGCGATCCAGCGGCCCAGGACCTCGGGCGGGACGGGAGGGGGCGCCCCGGTGGAGGGTGAGGCCGAGAGCAGGAGGCTCTCGCACAGGGACTCCAGCCTGTTCACATCCGCCAGGAGGTCGCCCAGGGTCCTCCGGTCCTCATCCGGCTCCCGCGGCGACGCCTGCGCGGCCTGGATGGCCGCCTTGAGACCCGCCACGGGGGTCCGGATCTCGTGCGCGGCATCCTCGGCCATTCGCCTCTCCCGGGACATGGCCTGCTCGAGCCTGTCCAGCATGCCGTTCACGGCCCGGGCCAGCCCCGCGAGATCCGCGGGTACCCCGTCGATTCGCAGTCTCGAGCCGGCCGAGTCAACTCCGATGGCCTCCGCCTCCGACTCGAGCCTCCGGAGAGGAGCCAGGGCGCGCGAGGTGAGCAGCCCGGCCAGGGGGGCCGTGATCAGGAGCATGGCTCCCAGGACCAAGGCCACGGCCCTGCGTATGTCCTCCAGCCTCTCGTTCACATCCCTGGTGGAGCGGGCGAACAGGACGACTGCGGGCCGTTGGGTTCCGGCAGCCTTCGTGTCGGGCTCTGGTTCGGCCTGGAACTGGACCCCGCGCCACACCCGATCTCCGACCAGGACGGGACCGAAACGAGGTGCGGCAGGCATGCCCGCGGCCCACTCGGGGAGGGAGGCGAACTCGGCCGATTTCGCCAGGAGTTTCCCGGAACCGTCGAAAGCCGCGAACAGCGCACGAGGACCGATTTCCTCCTTCGGGACCAGGACCGCTGCCCCCGGGGCGGGACCGTGACCGGCGGGAAGCGGTTCCTCGGCCACGTCGTAGGAAGCCGCCAGGGTGCGCGCATCGGCCACGAGCGACTGATCGAAGGCCTCGGTGAAGGCCCGGTGGCAGAGCACGTTCACGCTGAGGCCCAGGGTGGCCAGGAGGAGGAGTTCGAGGCAGAAGACGAGCACCGCCAAGCGGACATGCAGGCGTCCCGACCAGCCCTTCACGAAGGCAGTTCCCCGAGGAGGTACCCCTGTCCCCGGAGCGTGTGCAGGAGTCGGCACCGTGGGGGGAGGTCGATGACGGCACGGACGTTCGACACGTACTTCTCGACGACGTTCGAGAACTTCTCCCAGTTGGATCCGTAGAGAGTGTCGAGAATCTCCTCCTTGGAGACCACCTCCCCGGCACGCAGCGCGAGGAGCTCGACGAGACGGTACTCCAGGGCCGGCAAGTGCATCGCGGCCCCCCCCCTCCGCACGGTGTGACTGCGGGTGTCCACCTCGAGATCCCCGACCCTCAGGACAGGATCCACCTTTCCGTACGACCGCCGGACGAGGGCCCGTGCCCGGGCGAGGAGTTCCCCCATGTCGAAGGGCTTCCGGAGGTAGTCGTCGGATCCGAGGTCGAGCCCGCGGATGACGTCGGCGGGCGCCCCAAGGGCCGTGAGGAGCAGCACCGGGGTGACCGACCCCGACTTCCGAAGGCGCCGCAAGACGGTCAGCCCGTCCATCTTCGGGAGGAGGAGATCCAGGATGAGAAGGTCGTAGGGGACGGTCAGCGCGAGGTGGGATCCTTCCTCCCCGTCGAGAGCGATGTCCACCACGAAGGAGGGATCCGCCTGGAGCCCCTTCCGGATGTTCCTTGCCAGGCGCTCCTCGTCCTCGACCAGCAGGATCCGCATGGCTGCTCCCGTCTTCCGCCCGGCCCGCGATTGTCCCAGACCCTGCGGCCGCCGACGAGAACCCATCATCGGACGCCGACCGGGTTCCACTCGTATATCCGGTACTCGTGCCCGTCGGCGATCCCGGTTCCCAGGGGACGGAGGATGCGCATCGTTCGCTGGCTGAGCGCCCCGGTACGGAGCGCCTTGTCGAAGTCCCTCGACTCTCCGAACACCACGGCCTTGCCCTCCCCGATGGTCCTCAGAAGTCCCGCCTCGTTCCAGGTCGAAGGAAGGAGCCGCTGGAGGGCGAAGGTGAACTGGCCGATGTCCCCCTCGCCTACGCGGAAGGGAACCAGGGGCCGGCCCCCGGACAGGTCGGAGAGCGTGGCGGACAGGGAGTATCCCGACGCCGTCGAATTGCGCCCGGCGAGAAGTACGACGTCCACCCCGACGGTGAGGAGGCCGAGCGCGGCACAGGCGACCCCCGCGCGGGCGCCCGCCCCCAGGCTCCCGAACAGGCGGCGGGTGCACGTGACGGTACCGAGCCCCTTCACCGTGGTCCGCACCAGAACGGAGGTACGCGAACCGAGTACTCCAGTTTCGAGGGTCCGAAAGGCCACGGCGCCGAGAAGCGCGATCCCGGGCATGAGAGGGAGCAGGTAGACCACCCTCTTCCCTGCGGCCAGGGACAGGACGACCAGGGGCGCCAGGGTCCAGCAGAGTCCGGCCAGGCGCGCGTCCGATTCGGGGGCCCCACGGGGGGGGCGATGGAGGAGCATGGCGATCGCGGGAAGGGTGAGCGGGAGGGCGGTCCACAGGATGCAGACGTAGAACCAGGCCGGTTTCGCATGGTCCGCATCCGCGGAGAAGCGCCCGAGGTGGTTCCATACGAAGAACCGGTGCAATCCCGCCGTCCCCTCGAGGGAGTGGAGAGCCATCACCCACGGCGCGGCGGTGGCCACTCCCACGAGGACGGCCGCCCAGAGGCGGAGCCTGAGGATGGCCCCCCAGTCCCGGCGCACGGCCAGGAACGACCCTGCCACGAGAGCGGGGATGCCGAACCCGAGCAGGCCCTTGCAGAGGAATGCCAGTCCCGCCGCCAGGCCAGCCCCGAGGGCGGCGGGCCTGGAGCCATGTTTCCATGCCACGAAGAACAGGGCCACGGACAGGGAACTGAACGCTGCCAGCCCGGTGTCCCCCACGGCCGTCCGGAACCGCAGGACGAAGTAGGGCATCCCCAGGAGGAGAAGGGCGGCCGGCAGCCCGGACCCCGGGCCGAGAAGCACCTCAGCCGCGATCCAGACGGAGAGGACGGCGACGATTCCCAGCAGGGCGGAGGGGAGCTTGACGGCCGCGTCCGATGGCCCGCCGGATGCCCAGATGGCTCCCGCGACCCCCCAGTAGTAGAGCGGTGGCCTCTCGAGGAACGGCTTCCCGTTGAGTTCGGGGACGACTCCCCAGCCCCCCGCAGCCGCCTCGCGTCCGATCTCCGCGTCCCGGGGCTCGTCGGGATTCCGAATCTCCCGGGCACCCAGGAATGGCAGGAGGATGGCCGAGGCCGCAAGGAGCGTCCAGAGCGCTCCTCGGAGGCCGGCCGGAAAACCGCGGGGGGACATGAGGCCGATCTTCCGGAACCATCCTGAGGCCAACCTGAACTGTGACGGGGAGGAGTCTCATCCCGTTCCGAGCGGGGGCCCGGGCGCTCCGGCTCCCGCAGCCGGGCCCTGGAAGCTGGAATCGAGATTCCCCGCCTGACCCAGGGCCTTCCGCCTCTCCTTCGCGGGTTCGCCGGGGGACGCCCATCAGGCCGCAAAGGGTGCCCGGCTCCATCCCTCCGTCACGCGAACGGTCGGCGCTCCCGGAGAGAGTCCGCGAGCCTGCCGTAGACGCGGCGGAGAGCTGCCCGGTCCGGGGAGGGGCCGAGGGCCGCGAGGATCCGTTCGGCGAGGGTGCCCCCAGAGAAGTACGGCTCCAGCGCCGGGCGGACCTCGCCCGCTCCGGGGATGAGGTCCATCCCCCGCTCGATGAGCATGGCCCAGAGGTCCCGTGCCCGGCAGGGGACCTCCCCGGTCCACCCGAGGGCGAGGAGCCACTCCGCGTCGCGGAGGACGGCCCCGCTCCCGTCCCGCGCGCAGTCAAGCAGGATAGGGAGGAGGTCCCGCTCCAGCAGCCCCTCCTGCAGCCCGCGGGAGGAGAGCCTCTCCTCCGCCAGCGCCCGCACCGCGCCGGAGACGGCCGCCGCCACGGCGAGGTCCGCGGCGGGGTTCTCCTGGCAGTCGATGACGCGGATCTCCAGCGCCATCCGGTCGAAGCGGGCGATGCAGCCCCGGGCGTTGGCGAACTCGTGACGGAGGACCCCTTCCGGGTCGAGGGGGGCCATGTCGGCGTAGATGCGCCCGAGGATGCGCTCCTCGTACTCGGCCCGGCTCCCGATCCTCTCGGGGATCACGAGCCCCGTGACCGAGGGCACGCGGGAGGAGTTGGTGCGGTAGTGGAGGAGGCGCGTGTCCATCATCCCCGTGAGCGCCCCGTCGGCGGCGGGCGAGGAGGCCGCCAGCGCGGGGATGGCCGGCAGGACCACCCGGATGGCGTCGTGGAGCCGGGCGAACTCGTCGTCCCCGGCGAAGGGGAGGTTCAGGTGCGTGGACTGGAGGTTCGACCAGCCGTGCCCCCGGCACCCGAAGATGCGGTCGAAGGCGAGGTAGGTCTCGTTCCACGCGTGGGGCCAGAGGCGGGTCTCCCGCTCCGGGTCCATCCAGGGGTGCATGGCCCCGGGGAGGAGGCGCGCCCCGTGGGGGGCGAGGATCTCCTCCATCCGGACCACGTTCCCGTCGAAGGCCGCCGCGAGGCCCGCGAAGGAGGGCGCGGGGCCGTTGGTCTTGAACTCGATGACGTGGAGGGCCAGCTCGTTGGACCAGGCCACGGCCCCCCGGTCCACGTCGGCGTCGTGGGTCCCGCCCTCCGCCTCGAGGAGGCGGTCGGCGAGCCCCGCCACGTCCAGGGTGGCCGCGTCCACGAGGGCGTACTCGATCTCGATGCCGAAGCCCTGGAAGAGGTGGAGGGGCTCCCCGCTCAAGCGCCGCCCCCGGGCAGGCCCCGGTTCTCGAGCCGGTCGAGGAAGGTCCGCATCAGGATCCGGTACAGCTCCTCGCCGAGGACCTTGTCCTCGAAGCCCCGGTCGATGTTGGGGTTGTCGTTGATCTCCATGACCAGGAACCGCCCTCCGGTCTCCTTGATGTCGAGGCCGTACAGGCCGTTGCCGACGAGGTGGGCGCAGCGCTCCGCGAGGCGGACGAGCCCCGTGGGGACGTCCTCGAGGGGGACGGTCCTGACCTTCCCGTAGACCCGCTCCGCGCCGTTGGTCGTCTCGATCTGCCAGTGGCCCGGCGCCATGTAGTACTTGCAGGCGAAGAGGGCGCGGCCCTCCAGCACACCGATGCGCCAGTCGAACTCGCTCTCCGTGAACTCCTGGGCGATGACCAGGTCCGACTCCTCGAACATGGTCGCGAGCATGCGGTCCAGCTCCTCCCGGTTCCGGGCCTTGACGACGCCCCGCGAGAAGGAGGAGTCGGGCTCCTTGAGGACCAACGGGAACCCGAGCATGAGCGCCGCGTCCCCGGTGTTCTCCTTGTGGAGGATGAGGGTCTGGGGGTGGGGGATGCGGTTGCGGGCGAAGATCTCGGCGAGGTAGACCTTGTTGCTGCACCGCACGATGGAGGCGGGGTCGTCGATGACCACGAGGCCCTCGGCCTCGGCCTTGCGCGCGAACCGGTAGGTGTAGTGGTCCACGCGGGTCGTCTCGCGGATGAAGAGCGCGTCGTACTCGGCCAGGCGCCCGTAGTCGTCCTTGTCGATGAGGGTGGCGTTGATGCCGAGCGTGCGCGCCGCCCGGACCATCCTCCGGAGGGCCCCGTCGTTGGAGGGGCGGTGGACCTCCTCGGGGTTGACGAGGATGGCCATCTCGTACCGGTAGTCGCGGCCCCGGCTCCCGCCGCCGCGGGGCTTCTTGAAGTACCGCTTCGCCTGCGCGTTCACGAAGTCGCGGTGGCTCTGGGGGATCTCGCTCGAGGCCACGGGCAGGACGCTCTCCAGCCGCCAGCGGTCGGTCTTCTCGAAGGTGATGCGGGAGAAGGGGACGGGGAAGTAGTTGAAGAGCGCCTTGCTGAGCCGGTCGTGGCGCCGGGCGAGGTTGCGGCCGAAGTAGACGCTCAGCTTGAAGGTCGGCCCCTTGAGCCCGTGGAGCGACGTCTGGATCAGCTCGTCGAGCTCCTCGGAGACGATGCGGACGAGGGGCGCCATCTTCAGGTCCTGGACCGCCGACACCGAGGGCATGGGGCGGTGGCCGCGGGCCTCGGCCAGGAGGGAGACGTAGTAGCCGACGCTCTGGTACCCGTACCGCCGGCAGTAGTTGTAGACCCGCGTGCGGCGGGCGTCGCTGTAGCGGGGATCCGTGAGATAGTCCCTCGCGGAGACGACCTTCACCCCGGGGATGGTGCGATCCCAGTTGCGGGGATTCTCGATGACGACCAGGACGGACATGGCTCCCATTCCCCGCCGCGGCGGCGGCGGACGACGCGAAGCGCGGCGGGAATCCTACGCGGGGGGGGCGCGCCGGGCACGATCCCGCCCCGGGGCACGCGTCACGGGTAGGCGCAGGACCCCGGTTTCCCGTTGACGGTCGGGCCCCACCGGAGTATGGTCGAGATTCTCACCGCTCTTTGACCTTTCCGCTGCAGGCGCCGGGAAGGGGGTGCGATTCCCCCGCGGACCCGCCGCTGTGACCGGAGACGACGGCCGCCGTTCACCCACTGCCCCGAGACTGCGGGGGCGGGAAGGGGGCGGCCCGAGGACGACCCGGAAGCCAGAAGACCGACCTGCGGCGAACCACCACACCATCTCCGCGGAACGAGAGAGTGAAGGCCATGCAGGATTCCCGCCCCCGGCGGGACGGCCCGATCCACGGACCGCCCCGACGGGGGCGTTTCCATGGGCGGATCGTCCCGTCCCTCGCCCTCCTCGCCGCAGGCAGCCTCGCGGGCGCCTGCGGCGGGGGAGGGGATTCCGCGGTCGCGCCCTCCGCGCCCGTCGCGCCCCCCCCCACCCACGCCGCCCCCCCCCCCCCCCCCCCCCGCGGGCCCCCGCGCCCCC
>CAYJMF010000061.1:0-23505 GCA_964370855.1 uncultured Planctomycetota bacterium
CGCGCCGGTAGGCGCGCATCGCCCGCGAGAACCCACACGGGATAGCGAGGAGCCCTCCCCCCTCCCCCCCTGCGATTGCTTCCCCCTCCCCGCCGCGCCCGGATATCCTCGTCCGTTTCCCATCGACGGAGAGAGCCATGAGCGATTCCACCGACACCGACACCGCCGCCGCCGCCACCCCCGCCCTCGAGGCGAAGATCGAGGACGCCGGCCCCTGCCGGAAGAAGATGTCCCTGACGGTCCCCCCGCAGAGGGTCCGCGAGGAGATCGACCGGGCGTTCCTCGAGGTCGTCCGGGGCGTGCACGTGCCGGGCTTCCGCGTGGGGCACCTGCCCCGCAAGGTCGCCGAGATGCGCTTCGGCAAGGCCGTCCGCGAGGAGGTCCGCGGCCAGCTCATGGAGAAGGCCTACGGCGAGGCCATGGAGAAGCACGGCCTCGTCCCCATCGGCCACCCCGACATCGACGCCGGCGAGGCCGTCGTGGACCCGGAGAAGCCCTTCTCCTTCGAGGTCATCGTCGAGGTCCGCCCCGAGGTGAAGATCCCCGACCTCAAGGGGGTCCGGGTCCGCCGTACCGCCGTGACGGTCGCCGCCGCCGACGTGGACAGGGCCGTCGAGGATCTGCGCCTCGACCGCGCCGAGCTGCGCCCCGCCGGGGACGGCACCGTCGCCGACCGGGACGTCGTCGTCCTCGACGCCGCGGTCCTCCTCGGGGGCGAGCGCATCATCGACGCCGAGAACGTCCAGTACCGCCACCCCTCGGAGGTGCTCGCCGGCATCTCCGTCCCCGGGATCTCGAAGGAGATCCTCGGGCGCAAGACCGGGGAGGAGTTCGCCCTGCCCGTCACGCTCCCGGCCAACTTCAAGATGCAGGAGCACTCCGGGAAGGTGGGGGACCTCCGTCTGACCGTTCGCGACGTGAAGCGGTTCCACCTCCCCGAACTCGATGCCGCCTTCGCGAAGACCCTCGACTTCGACTCCGTGGAGGAGCTCCGGGCCGAGGCGACGAAGGCCGTCCACCGCGAGAAGGAGGTCCAGGCGGAGAAGGACCTCGACGCGGCCATCCTCGACGCCATCATCGCCCTCGCCCCCATCGAGCTCCCCGAGGGGATCGTGAAGAAGGAGATCGGCCAGATCATCTCCCGCTACCAGGCGGACCTCCACATGCAGGGGGCCTCGCCGGAGGCCATCGAGGAGAAGCTGGCGACGGTCCAGGGGGACGCGGCGGAGCACGTCGCCCGGGAGTTCCGGGTCGCCTTCCTCACGGACGAGATCGCCAAGGCGCGGGGGCTCTTCGTCACCGAGGGCGAGGTGCAGGAACAGGTCACGCTCATGGCCTCCCGGTACGGCCGCCCCGTGGAGGAGATGCACAAGTACCTCGAGCAGCGGGACCTGTTCCCCTCCCTGCGCGGGCGCCTGAGGGAGCGGAAGGTGCTCGACGCCCTCCGCAGGGACGTCGTCATCGAGGGCGCTCCCGCCGCATAGGCCGGCGTCCGCGGGGACCCCGGGGGCGGCTTGTTGCCCTCCCCGGGGCCCCCGCCGTACCCTTCATCCTCCCCTCCGATCCGGAGACGGCGGACTCCGCCCGATGTAGGATGGTGTACGGATTTCCTTCCCTCCCGGGGCGGTGGGGGGAGGGTCGAGGCAACCTGCGAGAGGGTCCATGGAAACCAGCGGCTTCTACATCCCCTACGTGATCGAGAAGACGGGGCGCGGCGAGCGCGCCTACGACATCTACTCCCGGCTCCTCGAGGACAACATCGTCTTCATCGGGGACGTGGTCACCGATGCCCTGGCGAACTCCGTCATCGCCCAGCTCCTGTTCCTCCAGAAGGAGAACAAGACCAGGGACATCAACCTCTACATCAACTCCCCCGGCGGCTCCGTCACCGCGGGGCTGGCCATCTACGACACGATGCAGTTCGTACAACCCGACGTCGCGACCTACTGCATCGGGCAGGCCTCCTCCATGGGGGCGGTCCTCCTCGCCGCCGGCGCCAAGGGGAAGCGGTTCGCCCTCCCCCACGCCCGGGTGATGATCCACCAGCCCTGGGGCGGCGTGCGCGGGACCGCCGCCGACGTGTCCATCCACGCCGAGGAGATCCTCAAGATGAAGTCGGCCCTCAACGCCATCCTCGCGAAGCACTCCAACCAGCCCCTGGAGCGGATCGGGAAGGACACGGACCGGGACTTCTTCCTCTCCGCAGCCGAGGCGAAGGCCTACGGCCTCGTGGACGAGGTCGTGGCAACCCTGAAGGGCGCCCCCCCCGCCGCGGGCGCCCCCCCGGGGGCGGGGGGGGGGGGCCGGGGGGCCCCGCGGGGGGGGGTGGGGGGGGGGGGGGGGGGGGGGCGACGACGCGCCTCCCGGTCCCGCGGGCCGCCGCCGCCGGGAGGGCGGGAAGCCCGGGCGCGAGGGCGGCGGCCGGGGGCGGGACCGCGAGGTCGAGCGGTGCACCTTCTGCGCGAAGAACCGCCACATCGTCGAGAGCCTCATCGCGGGACCCCCGGGCGTCTACATCTGCAACGAGTGCGTGGAGCTCTGCAACTCCATCCTGCTCGAGGAGCTGCACCGCTCCCCGGCCCCCCAGAGGGCCCGCGGCGCCCCGGGCGCCCCGGACTCCGCCTCCCCGCACGCCGCGCCGCCGTCCCCCACCCGCGGGGCGCGCATGCCGCGCACCGTGGAGGAGCTCCCCACGCCCCGCGAGATCAAGGAGAAGCTCGACCAGTACGTCGTCTCCCAGGACCGGGCGAAGAAGGTCCTCTCCGTGGCCGTGTACAACCACTACAAGCGCCTGCTCTCCCGCTCCTCCGGCTCCGAGGTGGAGATCGACAAGTCCAACGTCCTCGTCCTGGGCCCCACGGGGTGCGGCAAGACCCTCCTCGCCAGGACCCTGGCCCGCATCCTCGACGTCCCCTTCGCCATCGGCGACGCCACCACGCTCACGGAGGCCGGGTACGTCGGCGAGGACGTCGAGAACCTGCTCCTCAGGCTGCTGCAGGCGGCGGACTTCGATCGCGAGAGGGCCGAGCGCGGCATCATCTTCATCGACGAGATCGACAAGATCGCCCGCTCCTCGGGCAACGTCAGCATCACCCGGGACGTGTCCGGGGAGGGGGTGCAGCAGTCCCTCCTCAAGATCCTCGAGGGCACCGTCTCCAACGTGCCCCCCCAGGGCGGGCGCAAGCACCCCGAGCAGCAGTACCTCCAGGTGGACACGACGAACATCCTCTTCATCTGCGGGGGCACCTTCTCCGGCATCGAGAACATCATCCGGCGCCGCATCGGCCGGAAGCCCATCGGCTTCGAGCACTCCCCCGCCGGGGTGACGAAGGAGCACGAGATCGGCGACCTCCTCGAGGCCGCGGAGCCCTCGGACCTCCTCGAGTTCGGGATGATCCCGGAGTTCATCGGGCGCCTGCCCGTGCTCTCCCCGCTGCGGCCCCTCGGCGAGGCGGAGCTGGTGCGCCTCCTGCTCGAGCCCCGCAACGCCGTGGTCCGCCAGTACCAGGCGCTCTTCGCCATGGAGGGCGCGGAGCTCGAGTTCACGCCCGGCGCCCTTCTCGAGATCGCGCGCCTGGCGCTCAAGAAGGACACCGGCGCCCGGGCCGTCCGCTCCATCCTCGAGAACTTCATGCTCGAGATCCTCTACGAGCTTCCGGGCAAGGCCCAGGGCTCCCGCTACACCCTCTCCGCCGAGACGGTCCGGGGGGAGGCCCCCCCCCTCGTGGAGGCCCTCGCCGGAGGGAAGGCCGCACCGCCCGGCGGCCACGGGGGGAGGGACTCCGGGCCCTCCATCCCGCCCGCCGACGACCGGCGCGAATCGGCCTGACTCCGTGGCCTCGCCGCCGCTCCCCCCCGCCGTCACGGCCCTCGACGAGGCGGCCCTTGCGGCCGTGCTCTCGGACCTGGGCGAGCCGGCCTACCGGGCGCGCCAGATCCGAAGGGCCGTCTTCCGCCGTTCCGCGTCCTCCTTCGCGGAGATGACGGACCTTCCCGCGGAACTTCGGGAGCGCCTCTCCCCGGCGCTTCGCGCGGTCACCTCCTCCGTGGAGACCGTGAGCCGCTCCCGGGACGGGACCGTGAAGCTGCTGATCCGGCTGGAGGACGGGAGGCGCGTCGAGGCGGTCCTCATCCCCGAGGGGGACCGGACGACCCTGTGCGTCTCCTCCGAGGTCGGCTGCCCCGTCCGGTGCGCCTTCTGCGCCAGCGGCCTCGAAGGCCTCGTCCGCCCCCTCCGGGGCCACGAGATCGTCGAGCAGGTCCTCCACGCCCGCCGCCTGCTGGCGGGGGACGCCGCCCCCGGGAGCCCCGCCCGCGGGATCACGAACCTGGTCCTCATGGGCATGGGCGAGCCCCTGCTCAACTTCGAGGCCGTGGCGGAGGCGCTGACGGCGCTCCGGGACCGGGAAGGGATCGGTCTCGGAGCCCGCCGCATCACCCTCTCAACGGTGGGAATCGTGGAGGGGATGGAGCGGCTGGCCGCGGAAGGGCACCCCATCAACCTCGCCGTCTCCCTCCACGCCCCCGACGACCCGACCCGCACCCGCATCGTCCCCCTCAACGCCCGCTACGGGGTCGCCGCCGTGGTGGACGCCTCGCGCCGCTACGCGAAGGCCACGGGCCGGGACGTGACCTTCGAGTACGTCATGCTCTCCGGGGTGAACGACTCCCCGGAGCAGGCGGGGATGCTCGCCGCCCACGCCGCCGGGGCCCACGTGAACGTGAACCTCATCCCCTTCAACCGGGTGGAGGGGCTCCCCTTCGAGCCGCCCCCCCAGGAGGTCCTCGACCGCTTCGCGGCGATCCTGAGGGGCCGGGGGGTCGTGGTCCACGTCCGCCGCCGCCGCGGCGAGGACATCGACGCCGCCTGCGGGCAGCTCCGGCTGAAGGCGGATCGCGCGGAGCGGCCCGCGGCGGCGGAACCGCCATACTGAACCCGACCCAGATTGGCGGCGGGGGCGGGGCGAGCTAACATGGCCCGGGAGGCACTGTCTCGCCCCCACCCCCGCCGCCAATCTGGGTCGGGTTCAGTATGGCGGTACCCCTAGCGGGCGGCGGGAACCCCCGAGCGGTAGATGCGGCGCTGGTTGTTGGAGTTGCGCCCGTCGAAGTTGGAGGCGGAGATCCAGGTCAGGGTGTTCACCCCCATCCACGAGGTGAGGGCCGGCGTCTCGCTGTCGAAGCCGTCCTCGGTGAAGGTGACCTGGCGGAGGTTGCTCCCCCGCCGGCCCGCCACGACGAGCTCCCGCGCGCCCGAGGAGTAGGAGATCCCGGAGAGGTTCGCGTCGGTCACGAAGGCGATCTGGCGCCCCATCCCGTCCGTCGCGGGGGCGTGGGAGCCGCCCGTGGTCCCCCGGGTGACCTGGGTGAACCGGCGGCGGTCCCAGGTGAAGATCTCGCTCGACTCGTCGGGGTTCTCCCGGACGATGTCGGCGGCGGCCTCGAAGACCAGGATCCGCCCCGTGGCCGACCAGCGGGGGGCGCCGATGGTGCCCGAGTCGATGTCCGTGAGCTGGCGGAAACGGCCCCTCCTCCAGAGGAAGAGCTCGACGCTGCCGTCGGAATTGCCCCCGGTGATGTCGGCGTTGGAGAGGAAGGCCACCTCGCCCCTGCGGTTCACAGCCGGGGACCAGCAGTCGACTTCCCGGACCACTTCGCCGTCGCCGTCCAGAACGTCGGTGGTATGGGTCACCTGGATGACCCCGCCGTTCCTGTTGCCGATGCCGCCGGGGAAGCCGTCGTCGTTGAGGAAGCCGCGGCGGGACCAGAGGAAGATCTCCCGGTTGCGGTCGAGGTTGTCGGCCGCGGGGTTGGCATCGCCGGAGAAGGCGACGAGCACGTTGGTGATTTCGATGGAGGTCGGGATCTCGTCCCCCTTCGGGCGCTCCAGCACCTGGCGGGTCGTCATGGCCAGGGAGGGATCGTCGAGGGCCGTGGCCTGCTCGTCGAGGAGGAACTCGAAGACGGAGTGGAACTGCTTCTGCTCGGAATCCCAGACGTAGATGGTCCCGCCGGTGAGGGCGGCGACGCGGGGATCCACGGCCCCGACTCCCGCGATGGGGCCCGGGATGGCCTGGTCGGCGTTGGACCGGAAGGCCATGGCCGAGACCCGGGTGTCGACCCGGTGGCCCACGACGGGATCGAAGACCCGGAAGGTCCGGGACTCCACGGAGGGCTTGTCGTTGAACGTGTAGACCTGGACCCCGTCACCGGCCTCGGTCTCGATGTCTCCCGTGGCGGTGAACTGGGCCACGGTGTCCGTGGCGGGCTCCCAGGTGTAGAGGTCCGGGTTGGTCTGGAGGTAGGGTTTCGAGTCCAGATCCTCCGACGAGATCACCTCCTCGTTGGAGGCGATGGAGAAGCGGGATGTGTAGTAGACCACCGACCCGTCCCCCCCGACGCCGATGCCCGTCCCGGCGTGCAGGGTGCTCGCGCTCGTGAAGATGTCGAAGTCCCCCCTGTCCGCGGGCGCGGGAAGGGCGACCACGAAGGCGGCGAGGGCTCCCGCGAAGACGCCCCAGGCCGCGCGACTCCGGCGACGGTTCCCCATGTTCCGTGCTCCTTCCTTTCCAGCCCGTTCGATGCGCTCCATCCGATGCGACTCCCGGCCGGGCCCGATACGGGCCCCGCCGGGTCCTACTTGCGGAAGAGGACGCGGGTGGCGTTGACGGCGCCCGGGTTGTCCTCGGAGATCACGATGTCCGCGACGCCGTCGTCGTTGAGGTCCCCGGCCAGGACGAGGTCCCCCTGCCACAGCTCGCCGCCGCCCTGGGGCGGGATGAAGGTGTCGGACCCGATGCCGGGGGGGTTCTCGACGAACTTCCCGGTGCCGTCGTTGACGAGAACGCGGGTGCCCGACTTGATTCCCGTCACCGCGGGGTCCGTCGTGGTCAGGAGCATGTCGAGGTCGTTGTCCCGGTCGAGATCGAACAGGAGGATGCCGTTGGCCTGCCAGACCTCGCCGCCGGCCGTGGCGGGCATCTTCGTGGCCGTCCTGTCGTCGAAGACCCCGGTCCCGTCCCTGTTGATGAGGACGCGGGTGTAGGGGCGCCCGCCGGCGATGTGGACGCCGGTGGAGGAGGAGAGGATCATGTCCATGGCCCCGTCGCCGTCGACGTCCCCGAGGGCGACGCGGGTGGCGGCGAAGAAGTCGGGGGCAGCCAGGGGAGCGACGTCCACCGTGGGCATGTTGGAGCGGGTGGCGTCGTCGAACCTGCCGAGGCCCCTGTTCAGGAAGATGCGGGTGCCGGGGCGGTACTCCGTGACCGGCCCGCCGGGGCGGGAGTGGGTCAGCTCGAAACGACGGTCGGAGACGAGCACGATGTCGGGGGCGTCGTCGCCGTCGATGTCGCCCACGGCGATGTCCAGGGCCTGGCCGCGGTCGTCGTAGCCCGTGTCGGGGAAGGCGAAGCGGCTCGGGTCGAGGAGGGGGAAGGAGGACTCCTTGAAGACCCCGGAGGAGGCCCCGTTGGACAGCGTGTTCAGCAGGACCCGGGTGGAGGGCCGGGCGAAGGACTCGAACTGCTCGAAGGGGGCGAGCCCGTTCCCGCGATCGTACTTCACCGCGCGGTTCTCGATGACCGAGGCGTCGCTGGAGACGACGATGTCGAGGGACCCGTCCCCGTCGAGGTCCGCGAGGGCCACGGCGTCGCCCTCGAACCTCTCCCCGCCCGTCGCACCGGAGTCCACGAAGCCCGGGTCCTTCTTGAAGTACCCGGGGTAGCCGGTCTGCGAGGGGTCGGGCTGCGGCTGGAAGGTCATGGCGTAGGAGAGCGCCTCCGCGTCGGCGGCGTCGACCCCGGTCACGTTGACCCCGTCCCGGGGCACGTAGAACCCGACCAGGGGCATCCTGCGCGCACCGGTGCTCCCGAAGGGGGAGGAGAAGAAGTTGCCGTTGCCGTCGTTCTTGAGGATGCGGGTGGCGGAGTAGAAGTCGTTCCAGAAGAGGGGGAACTCCCCCGCCTTCCCCGCCGCCTTCGTCATGGCGAAGGGGCCCGCGGACGAGGCCGAGCCGGCCCGCTTGTAGCCGACGTTGGTCCCGGAGTTGTCGCCCAGGGGGACGTAGCCGCGGCTCGCGAGGACGAGGTCGGGGAAGAGGTCGCCGTCGAGGTCACCCGCCGCGAAGGCGGGGCCCTCGCCGAGATCCACGGCGGAGTCGAAGCCGCCGTACCGGTCGGGGATGGAGCCGTGGGTCGCGTCGAGGAGCACGCCCGTCTCCACCTGCTGGAGCACGCGGAGGCTGGCCCCGGCGGGCAGGAGCGCGTTGGACTGGAGGAGCAGGTCCCCGTCCCCGTCCCCGTCGATGTCGAGGACCGCGCCGCGGGAGCCGGCGAAGGCGTCGCCGGACTGGGACTGGGCGGGCATCGCCGTGGCCGTGGAGTCCTCGAAGAAGCGGCTCGTCGTGACGTCGGTGAAGGTGAAGGCCTGGCTGCGGGCCGCGGGGCTGCCGCCGGGATTCTGGAGGACGATGTCCACGGTTCCCGCCGGGTGGGCCGGGGTCGTGAAGTTGAGCTCCGTGGCGGAGACGAGGGTCACCGCCATGGGAGTCTGCGTCGACCCGAAGACGAGGGTCGCGGTGATGCCCGCCTGGAAGCCCGCCCCCGTGACCGTGACGAGGGTGCCGCCCGTGGCGGGGCCCGTGCTCGGGGCGACGCCCGCGGACCCGGAGACGCCGGAGTCCACGGAAATGGAGTCGCCGAGGACGGCGGCCTGCCCCTCGGGGTTGCAGATGGAGACGGAGTAGATGCCCGAGGCCCCGGAGGGGACCTGGAAGAGGACCGACGTGCCGTCGGAGGAGACCTGGGTGACCGTCGCCGCGACGTCCCCGAAGAGGGCCTTGGAGAGGATGACCCGGGCCTGGGGGGAGAAGTTCAGGCCGGAGGCCGTGACCGCCTGGCCGGGCTTGATGGTGAAGGGGGAGAGGCTCGTGAGGACCGGCTCCACCGTGGGGAGGACGACCCGGGTGGCGCGCCCCGGGGAGTAGAGGCCCCGCACGGAGACCCTGACCACCGCGGGTTCGCCGCTCTGCGGGCCCACGATGCGGAGGTTGTAGGTGCCGGTGGCGCCCTCGAGGGGCAGGCGGCGGGCGACCCAGGCCCTTCCGTTGTTCCGGACGGCGTCATTGTCGTTGGGCTGGACGGCGTTGCCGGGCATGACCACCTGGGGCATGCGGGTGTAGCCGCCGGAGGCCCGCTCGACGGTGAAGTTGACGGCGCCACCGACGATGCCCTGGAAGGGGACGTCTGCGGTGGTGCCGGCGGGGACGACGACGGTGGAGATGGAGCCGGGGATGGAACTCGCGCGGATGCGGATCTGGTACTCGCCCGTCGTGGCGCCGTCCCCCCCCACCACGATGCCGTAGGAGCCGGAGGAGGGGAGGCGGAAGCCGGTCACCGTCGCCTGGCCGTCGGTCTCCGAGAGCTTGCCGCCGAGGGCCTGGACGGTGCCGTTGGCGTCCTGGATCTCGATGGTCGGGTCCAGGTCGCCGCTGCGGCGGTGGACGGTGACCCACAGTCCGGCGTCCTCGACCCCCTCGAACAGGAAGGTGTCGCTGTCGGCGGCGGTGGAGATCGCCGTGATCCGCCGGTCCCTGGGGATGACCCGGACGCCGCACAACCCGAAGGCCGCGGGAGCGACGATCCCCGCCGCCAAGACCACTGCGATGCCCCTCTGGAGCGTGACACCCATGACGCACTCCTCCCCCGGCGATTCCCCTGAAAGCCCCGAGCCCCTTGGGTCCTGTGAGGCCGTAACCGTCGCCCACGTCCGGTCGCCGACGTTGCGGGCCGAAGCCCCGGCGGCGCACCGCCCGCGCAAAGCGCTTCCGCGTCTCCCTACATTCAATCACTCGGGATGCCGCCGAGTCAAATCGAAAGGGGTCACTCTTTTCCCTTCGGGCACCGGTAACTCCGGCCCCCGGGGTAGCCGCTGCGGGTGGACCCGCGGCTGGAGGGCTACCGACGCCCCTCGACCTCCGATTCCCTCCCCTCCCTCAGGATCCGAAGGCGGAGGCTTCCCCCTTCCTCCACGGCCCCCACGGCGGAGCGCACCTCGGCGGCGGTGGAGACGGGGATCCCGTTCACGGTGAGCAGGAGGTCGAAGCGCCGGAGCCCCAGGCGCTCCGCCGGGGTCCCGGGAAGGACCTCTTCCACGGAGAGCCCCTCCCCCGCGGGGATCTTCACGTGGGCGCGGAGGACCTCGGGGATCTCCCCCACCGTCACCCCGAGGACCGGGCCCCCCTCTCCCGTCCCGGGGCGGGACCGGCCGGGACGGGTGCGCTCGAGGAGCGGAAGCCCGGGAACGGGCAGGGGGGGGAACTCCGGAGCGGGCCCCCCGAAGAGGCGGATCCGGACGGGCCCGTCCTCCTCCACCAGGCCCTTCACCTTCGCCCAGATCTCGGGATGCTCCTTCTCCATGGCCTCGACGTCGTGAGCCTCGAAGGACTCCGTCTTCCCGGCGCCGTCGGACCGCTTCGTCAGGGTGACCGCCACCTTCCCGTCGGAGCCGATGCGGACCTCGATGCGCTCCCCGCCGGAGTTCAAGATGACGTGCCTCTGGACGGAGTCCCCCTCACCGGGGACGGTGCGCGGGGAGGGGTCCCGCCGCTCGAGCCCCTCGAACCTCCGCTGCAGTTCCGCCATGCGCCGCCGCATGTCCTCGAAGGCGCGGTCGAGGTCGGGGTAGGGCTCCCCGGTTCCCGTCTCCCCCTCGATGCCGGGCTCCTCCTCCCCCGCCTCCTCCCGCTCCTCGAAGCGCAGGCGCGGGGGGCCGTCCCCCTTCCTCCTGCCCTCGTCGAGGAGGCCGAGGAGCCGGCTCGAGGCCCAGCGGACCTGGGCGTCCCCGGAGGCGGCGCCCTTCCCGAGGGCCTCCTTCGCGGCCGCCCCGAGTTCCTTCAGGCGGCAATAGGCCTTCTCCCGCGCGGCGAAGTCGGGGTCGCCGTGGGACTTCACGAGGGCGTCGGCGTCCTCCCCCTCCTCGGCCCGGACGGCGGCCAGGGTGAGGGTGCCGGCGGCCAGGGCGACGACGAGGCCGGCGGCGAAGATGAACCGGTTGCGGGCATCCATGGGGACCTCCTTTGCCGGGGGCCGCGGGGGCCCTTCGGAGGGGCCCGCGCGCCCCGGGCGCGCTCGTGGATTCGACGGACGGGGGCCCGGGAACCGGAAACGGGGCGCGGGTTCCGCGGAGAGGGGCGGGCTCAAGCCTCGTGGAGGTGGCGGCCGATCTCGCGGTACTTGCGGTAGCGGGTCTTCACGAGGGCCTCCACGGGAACGCGGTCGAGGTCGTCGAGGGCGCCGAGGAGGGTCGCCTTGAGGCGGCGGGCCATCTCGTCCACGTCCCGGTGGGCGCCCCCGAGGGGCTCCTCGACGATGCCGTCCACGACGCCGAGGCGGAGGAGGTCGGCGGCGGTGATCCGGAGCGCCGCGGCGGCGTCGGCGGCCCGCTCCCGGCTCTTCCAGAGGATGCTGGCGCACCCCTCCGGGGAGATGACCGAGTAGTAGGCGTTCTCGAGGATGTAGACCCGGTCCGCCACGCCGATGGCCAGGGCCCCGCCGGAGCCCCCCTCGCCGATGACCACCGCCACGAGGGGCACGCGGAGGACGCACATCTCGAGGATGCTCTCGGCGATGGCCCAGGCCTGGCCCCGCTCCTCGGCGTCGATGCCGGGGTAGGCGCCGGGGGTGTCGATGAGGCAGATCACCGGGAGGCGGAACCGCTCCGCGAGGCGCATCTTGGCCATGGCCTTGCGGTAGCCCTCGGGGCGGGCCATGCCGAAGTTGCTGACGAGGCGCTCCTTCGTGTCCCGCCCCTTCCGCTGTCCCACGACGAGGACCCGCCGCTCCCCGATGCGCGCGAGACCCGTGAAGATGGCCCCGTCGTCCCCGGAGCAGCGGTCCCCGTGGAGTTCGAGGACGTCGTCGAAGACCCGTTCCACGTAGTCTCGGAAGTAGGGCCGGGCCGGGTGGCGGGCGACCTGCACCCGCTCCCAGGGGGTGAGGCGGCCGTAGACTTCCATGGTGAGCGCCCGGCACTTCTCGTCCTCCTTGCGGCACTCCCGGGCGAGCTCCCCGAGCTTGCGATCCAGCTCCGCCAGCTTCCGGGGGGCGTCCTCGGGCGGGGGTTCCGCGGCCCCCGCCGTCGGCGGCGGCGGCACGCGGAGGACCTTCATCTCCTCCTCGACCCCCCGCATCGCGCGGCGGAGCTCCTCGACCCGCATCAGCTGGTCGTAGATGGGGCGCTCGAAGGGGAGGCAGGCCTGGGTCTCGATTCCGGACATGGCCCCGGATGGTGGCACGGCGGGAAGGGGCCGGCAAGCGGGAAAGCGGGACGATGGGACGATCGTGCCATCGTTCCGTTTTCCCACTCCCGCGCCCGGGGGCGCCTTTACACTCCCCGTTCCCCCGGAGGCCCTTCCCCCGTGAACCCGTCCGCCGCGTCCGCTCCACCGGAATCCCGCGTCCTCAGGGTGGCCGTGGGCACCCGGCCGGGGCACGGGGATCCGCGGGGCGCCGCCGCGCTGGCCATCCTCCGGGAGACGGGCCTCGCCGGGGCCTCCTCCGTGCGGTTCCAGGCCGTCTACCTCGTGGAGACCGCGGCCCCCGCCGCCGAGGTGGAGCGCGCCGCACGGGAGTTCCTCGCGGACCCGGTCCTCGAGGAATTCGCCGTGGACGGCCCCGTGCGCCCCGACGAGGAGGTCCTCCCCGTCCTCACCGTGCTCCGCCGCCCCGGCGTCATGGACCCCGCCGAGGCCTCCGTCCGGGGGGGCCTCCGCGACCTCGGCATCGAGGCCGCCTCGGTGCGGACGGGGCGCCGCTACGTCCTCGAGGGGGCCGTGGACCCCGCCGCCGCCGCCGCCGCCGTGGCCCGGACCCTGGCCAACGAGGTCGTGGAGGAGGTCCACCGCGGCGTGGCCCTCCCCACCCGGGTCCCCCACCCCGCCCCCTTCGCCTTCCGCCCGGTGACCGTCCCCCTGCGGGGGGCCCCCGACGGGGAGCTCGCCCGCATCTCCCGGGAGGGGGGGCTCAGCCTCGAGGTCTTCGAAATGCGGGCCATCGCCGACCACTTCGGGAAGGTCGGCCGCGACCCCTCGGACACGGAGCTCGAGACCCTCGCCCAGACCTGGTCCGAGCACTGCAAGCACAAGACCCTGACGGGGGCCGTGACGACCCGGGACCCCGACGGCGAGCGCTCCTACGGAAACCTCCTCAAGGAGACCATCGTCCTCGCCACGGAGAAGCTGGCGCGCCCCTGGTGCCTCTCCGTGTTCGTGGACAACGCCGGCGTCGTGGCGCTGGACGACCACTGGGGCGTCTGCATGAAGGTGGAGACCCACAACCACCCCTCCGCCATCGAGCCCTACGGCGGCGCGGGGACGGGCATCGGGGGGGTCATCCGGGACATCCTCGGCACCGGCCTCGGAGCGCGGCCCGTGGCGGGCACCGACGTCTTCTGCCTCGCCCCTCCGGATCTCCCCGACGCGGCGGTCCCGAAGGGGGCCCTCCACCCCCGCCGCGTGCTCCGCGGCGTGGTGGCCGGCGTCCGCGACTACGGCAACCGCATGGGCATCCCCACGGTCTCCGGCGGGCTCTGGTTCGACGAGCGCTACGTCGGCAATCCCCTCGTCTTCGCGGGCACCGTGGGCATCCTCCCCCGCTCCATGGTGGAGAAGCGCGCCCGCCCCGGGGACCGGGTGGTGGTCGTCGGCGGCCGCACCGGCCGGGACGGGATCCACGGGGCGACCTTCTCCTCCGCGGGCCTCCACCAGGACTCCGAGAGCCTCGACGCCGGGGCGGTGCAGATCGGCAACCCCATCGAGGAGAAGCGGGTGCTCGACGCCCAGCTCCGCGCCCGGGACGAGGGCCTCTACACGGCGGTGACGGACTGCGGCGCCGGCGGGCTCTCCTCGGCCGTGGGCGAGATGGCCGAGGGGCTCGGGGCCGAGGTCCACCTCGAGCGGGTCCCGACGAAGTACCCGGGCCTCTCCCACACGGAGGTCTGGATCAGCGAAGCCCAGGAGCGCATGGTCCTCTCCGTGCCCCCGGAGCGGCTCCCCCGCCTGCGGGAGATCTTCACCGCCGAGGGCGTGGAGGTGACGGACCTCGGGGAGTTCACCGGTTCCGGCCGGCTCGTGCTGCGCTGGACCGGGGAGGTCGTGGCGGACCTCGACCTCTCCTTCCTCCACGGCGGCCTCCCCCGCCGGGCCCGGGAGGCCCGCTGGGAGCCGCGGGCGGATCTCGGGGGCCCCGCCCCGGAGCCGGCGGACCACGAAAGGACGCTCCTCGCCCTCCTCTCCGACTGGAACGTCTGCTCCCGGGAGCCCGTGGTCCGCCAGTACGACCACGAGGTGCAGGGCGGGTCGGCGCTCAAGCCCTTCGCCGGCCCCCGCGGCGTCGGCCCCCAGGACGCCGCCGCGGTGGCCCCCCTCGAGACGGCGCCGCGGGGGGTCGTCATCGCCTGCGGGCTCAACCCCGGGTACTCGGACCACGATCCCCGCGCCATGGCGGCGGCGGTCATCGACGAGGCGATCCGCAACGCCGTGGCCGTGGGCGCCGACCCCGACCGCATCGCGCTCCTCGACAACTTCTGCTGGGCCGACGCGCGGCGCCCCGAGGAGCTCGGCGCCCTGGTGCGCGTGGCCGAGGCCTGCCGCGACACGGCCCTGGCCTTCGGGACCCCCTGGATCTCCGGCAAGGACTCCATCCACAACGAGTACGACGCCGGGGGGCGGCGCATCGCCATCCCGGGCACGCTCCTCGTCTCGGCGCTGGGGGTCGTGGAGGACGTGGGGCGCCTCGTCTCCATGGACCTCAAGGCCGGGGGCTCCCGCCTCTACCTCCTCGGGGTCACGCGGGACGAGCGGGGCGGCGGACTGCTGGCCCGGAGCGAGGGCTCCCGGGGCGGCGCCGTCCCCCTCTGCCGGCCCCCGGAGTCCCTGTCCGTGTTCCGCGCCCTCCACGGCGCCATCGGGGCCGGCCTCGTGCTCGCCTGCCACGACCTCTCCGACGGCGGCCTCGGGGTGGCGGCGGCGGAGATGTGCCTCGCCGGGGACCGCGGCGCCCGCCTCGTCCTCACCTCCGTCCCCTACGAGGGGGCCGAGGCCACGGACGGGGCGCTGCTCTGGTCCGAGTCCACGGGGCGCTTCCTCGTGGAGGTGGCCGGGGGGAAGGCGGAAGCCTTCGAGAAGGCGACGGCCGGACTCCCCGTCGCCCGCGTCGGCGGGACCACGGGGGACGGGCGGCTGCGGGTCGAGGGGCTCCGGTCGGCGGTGGTGATCGACGCGCCCGTGGACCGCCTCCGCGAGGCCTTCACGAGGAGGCTCCCCCTGTGAGCGCCCCCCGGGTCACCGTTCTCCGCACGGCGGGCACCAACTGCGACGCCGAGCTCGTGCGCGCCTTCGAGATGGCCGGCGGCTCCCCCTCCCTCCTCCACCTCGAGGAGGTCGTGGCGAAGCCGGCCCTCCTCCGCGAGGCCGACGTGCTCGCCTTCCCCGGCGGGTTCACCTACGGGGACGACGTCGCCTCGGGGGCGGTCTTCGCGGTGAAGCTCAGGGCCCGCCTGCTGGAGCCGCTGCTGCGGTGCGTCGAGGAGGGGCGGCTGGTGTTCGGCGTCTGCAACGGGTTCCAGATTCTCGTCCGGGCCGGGCTCCTGCCCGGCATGGACGGCCCCGGGACCCCGGGGGAGGCGGCGCTCGGGTTCAACGACTCGGCCCGCTTCGAGGACCGCTGGGTCTCCCTCGAGGGGACGTCGGACCGCTGCCCCTGGGTTCCGCGCGGGACCCTCATCGACTGCCCCGTCGCCCACGGCGAGGGGAAGTTCGTCCCCCGGGACGGGGACGTGCTCCGGCGCCTCGATGAGAACGGCCAGGTGGTCCTCCGCTACCGGATGCCCGCCGGCGTCCCGCCGGGGACGTGGCCCCACAATCCCAACGGCTCCGTCTCCGACATCGCCGGCGTCTGCGATCCCACGGGGCGGATCTTCGGCCTCATGCCCCACCCGGAGCGGAACATCCTCCCCTGGCACCACCCGGGGCGGAGGGGGGCCAGCGGGCTCCCCGTGTTCGGGAACGCCATCCGCTGGGTGCGGGAACACCGCTGAGGGGCGGGCGGCCGAATGTCTCATAGTATGATACTTTAAGACGCGCCGGGAGGCCCCATGATCCGCGACCGCTGGAGGGACGCCGACGCCCGGGGGATGGACGAGTTCGACCTCCTCGTGCACGGGTCGCGGCTGCTCGGCGCCGAGGAGGACCTCGTCCTGTGGGGCGGCGGGAACACCTCCGTCAAGCGCACCGAGCGTGACCACGCCGGGCGGCGGATCCCCGTGATGCGGGTGAAGGGCTCCGGCGGCGACCTCAAGTCCATCGATCGCTCCGGCTTCCCCGGCGTGCGGCTCGAGGAGATCCCGCCGCTGCGGTCGCGCAAGGACATGACCGACGCGGAGATGGTCGCCTACCTCGGCCGCTGCCTCACGAACCCAGACGCGAAGCGGCCCTCCATCGAGACGCTCCTCCACGGCTTCCTCCCGGACCGGGCGGTCTTCCACAGCCACGCCGACCCGATCCTGGCGCTGACCAACAACCCCGACCCGGAGCGGCACATCGCCGCGGCCCTGGGCCCCGGCTTCGTCGTGGTCCCCTACCGCCGGCCCGGCTTCGCGCTGTCGAAACTGGTGGGCGAGGCGCGGGCGGCCCACCCGAAGGCGAGGGGCGCGGTCCTCCTCAACCACGGGCTCTTCACCTGGGCGGACACGGTGAAGGAGGCCTACCGCGCCCACATCCGGGCGGTGAACGCGGCGTCGAGGTACCTCGCGCGGAAGCGCCGCGCCCGGCCCTTCGGCGCCGCCGCCGCGCGGCCCCTCCCCACGGCGGAGCGCCGCTCCGCCGCCGCGGCGCTGGCGCCGCGGCTCCGCGGGCTCCTCGCGACGCCGCTGCGGATGGTGCTCCGTTACGAGGAGGATCCCCTCGTCCTCGAGTTCGCCGCGGCGCGGGCGGCCCGGGACCTCTGCCGCATCGGGCCGGCGACGCCGGACCACCTCCTCCACACGAAGCGGCTCCCCTGCCTCGTCGAGGCCACGGACCCGCGGGACCCGGAGCGGACGGCGGCGGAGGCGAAGGGGGCGCTGGACGGGTGGGCGCGGGACTACGACCGCTGGGTCCGCCGCTGGAACCGGGACGGGCACGCCGTGGAGGACCTCGTCCCCCGCGTCGTGATCGTGCGGGGGCTCGGCATGTGGACCGCCGGCCGCGACCCGCGCCAGGCGCGGGTGGTGGGCGACATCTACCGCCACACCGTCTCCATCATGGCCGCGGCGGCGGGGCTCGGCGGGTTCCGGTCGCTCCCGCCGAAGGAGCAGTTCCGGGCGGAGTACTGGGAGCTCGAGCTCTACAAGCGGACGCTGCTGCCGCCGGAGAAGGAGCTGGCGCGGCGGGTGGCGGTGGTGACGGGGGCGGCCCGGGGGATCGGGAAGGCCATCGCCGACCGGTTCCTGGCGGAGGGGGCCTGCGTCGTCCTCCACGACCGGGACGGAGGGAGGCTGGAGGAGACCGCGGCCTCCCTCGGGGAATCCCATGGGGCGGACCGCGTGCTCGCCGTGCGCGGCGATGTGACCTCGGAGGGGGACGTGAAGGCGCTCTTCGACGGGGCGCGCCTCCGGTTCGGCGGCGCGGACCTCGTCGTGGCCAACGCCGGGGTGGCGCCGGCCGGCGCCGTGGACCGGCTCGCGCTGGCCGACTGGGAGCGGGCGCTGGCCGTGAACGCGACGGGCTCCTTCCTCGCGGCGCGGGAGGGGATGCGGGTGATGAAGGAGCAGGGGACGGGCGGGGGGTTCGTCTTCGTGGCGAGCAAGAACGTGCCGGCGCCGGGGAAGGAGTTCGGGGCCTACTCGGCGGCGAAGGCGGCGCAGGCCCAGCTCGCGCGGGTACTGGCGCTGGAGGGGGCGCCCTTCGGGGTGCGGGTGAACTTCCTGCATCCCGACGCGGTGTTCGAGGACTCGGGGCTGTGGTCTCCGGAACTGCGGGCGGATCGGGCGAAGGCGCAGGGGATCGACCCTTCCGGGGTTCCGGAGGCGTACCGGAAGAGGAGTCTGCTGGGGCTCGAGGTGCGGCCTCGGGACGTGGCCGAGGCGGCGCTGTTCTTCGCGTCGGAACGGTCGTCGCGGATCACAGGCGCGTGGCTGCCGGTCGACGCCGGCCTGAAGGAGGCCTTCCCGCGGTGAACAGCAAAACGGTGTCAGACACCTATTGGCTGCGACTCTGCAGCCAATAGGTGTCTGACACCGTTGTGCTGTTCACTCCCGCGCGAGGTCGACGACGACCTCCTCCGTACGGCCGGCATGGACCTGCACCGTGCGTGCGGGGACGGGAGCGAATCCGGGGATCCGGTTCACGCGGATCTCGCAGGGCCCCGGGGTCAGGTTGTCGAAGGTGACCTCCCCCTTCGACACGCCCCCCGACTGGCCCGTGACGATGCCGCTCTCCTGCGCCTCCGGGTCCTCGAAGAGGCGCTTCATCTCCTCCTCGGAGAGCTTCACCTCGGCGTGGACGTAGGCGTTCCCGTCGTAGGGGACGCCTCCGGCCCTGAGAAGGACCCGCACCGAGGCCGCCGGGTCGAGGGAGATCACCACCCGGCCCCGGAGGCCCGCGGCGAGGGTCACGGTCCGCTCGACGTTCCGGTGGGCCGGGGAGTTCACGGAGCACCGGTAGGTCCCCGGCGGCGCCCGCAGGAGCAGGGTCCCCGTTTCCGCTTCGGCCTCGACCCACCGGTGGCCGCCCGCCTCGAACGGGGACCAGAGGACGCGACCGCCTATGGGCTTCCCGGTGAGGCTGTCCGTCAGGACGACCTCCGTCTCCGCGGGGTCGGGAACGCGGAGGGTGATCGCCCGGTTCCCCTCGGCGATCTCCACCTCCGTGGACCACCCCGGCGGGTTCACCGTCGCCCGGTAGCGGCCCGGCGGGAGGTCGGGGGCGGCGGTCACCGTCCAGACGTCCTCCCCGGCGGCCTTCGGCTGCTCCCCCCTCGCCTCGAGGTGGGCGTTGAGCGGGTCGAGCCCCCGCAGGACGAGGAAGGGGTCGGGGTCGGCGATGAAGGCGCCCTGGGCCACCACGACTTCGGAGACCGGCTCCCACTTCCCGAGCGCGACGTGCACCGTCGCCGTCACCGGCCCCCGGGGCCCCGCCGTCGTCGGCACCGCGTCGAGGACGAGCGCCGTCTCCCCGCCCGGGACGACGGCGACGGCCCCCCGCGCGTAGACCTCCCCTCCCGCCCCCCCCCGCTCCACGAAGAAGGTCCAGGTCCCCGGTTCGAGCCCCTCGACGAGGACCTCCTCCCCCGACGCCGGCCCCGCGAGGACCCGCTCCCCCTCCACTATCTCCACCTCGTCCTCGACCACGAGAGTGGAGACCTCCTCCGCCGCCGGCCCCTCCCCCGGCCCCGGTTCGACCGCCCCGGGAGTCCGGGAGAAGGGCCTCCCGGGGACCTCTTCCGGCGCGAACTCCCCCGGGTAGGCGAGGAGCACCGGCTCCTCCAGCTCCCCCCACCGCCGGACGACGAGCCGCACCGCCCCGCCGGGGCCGAGGTCGGCCTCGAGGCTCCCGTCGGCCTCCCGGGAGACCTTCGCCCATGCGTAGCCCGCGGCCCCCACGTGGACTTGCCGGTCCCGCTCCAGGTCGAGAAGGATCCGCCCGTCCTCCCCCGTCGCCCCGAGGGGCTCCCCGGCGACGCAGGCGGGATGGTGGCCGGGGTCCGCCTCGCCGGCGCCAAGGGGGCCGCTGGCCCCGTGCACGCGGAAGGCGCAGAGCCAGACCCGCGCCCCGGGAACGGGGGTCCGGGTGCCCCCCTCGCGGGCGAGGAGGAGGATCCGGTGGAGCGTTTCGGGAGCGGCGGGGCCCGGGGCCGGCAGCCCCGGCTCCTCCACCGCGATAGCGGGTGGAGCCGGGGGGGGCGGAGGCTGGGGCGAGGGAGCCGAACCCGGGGCGGGACGGACCGGGGCAGGAGGATACGGGACCGGCGCCGGGCCCTCCCCGCCTCCGCGCCCGAGGAGCCACCAGCCAAGCCCCACGAGCACCGCCGCCGCCGCCGCCAGGACCGTGTTCCTCTTCCTCACCCCGGCGATTGTACGGTGGGAACGGAACGGAGTCCGTCACCAGCGTGCCACCTTCCAGTTCCTCCGCTCGGGAGCGACCGCGGCGCGTGGTGGGAAAGTGCCTGGCACGATCGTCCCGCTTCCACAGCTAACAGGTGTCTGACACCGATTTGCTGCGGACCACGCGGGGCCGGCCGGCGAGGTCGGGGAGCGGTTCCGCCGTTTCGAGCCCCGCCGCCCGCGCGAGGGCGTGCACCGCCTCCACCTGCCCCGGCGAGATCTCGAGCAGCAGCCACCCCCCGGGCCGAAGCACCCGCGCCGCCTCCGGAACGAGCCGCCGGTAGACGTCGAGCCCGTCGGCCCCGGCGAAGAGCGCCTCCCTCGGCTCGTGGAGGACCTCCGGATCCACCTCCTCCCCCTCGCCGACGTAGGGCGGGTTGGAGATCACGAGGTCGAAGCGTCCGATAATCCCGAACAACAGGTCCCCCTGCACGAAGGAGAGGTTCCCCCCCGCCCCGAGGGCCGCCCCGTTCCCCCGGGCGTACGCCAGCGCCTCCCCGCTCCGGTCCACGCCGATCACCGTCGCCCGCGGCCGCTCCAGCGCCACGGATACGGCGATGCAGCCGCTCCCCGTGCCCACGTCCACGACCCGCGCCTCCCGGTCCGGGGGGAGGAGCCGGAGCGCCTCCTCCACGAGATGCTCCGTCTCCGGCCGCGGGACCAGCACCCCCGGCCCCACCCGGAACTCCCGGGAGCGGAACTCCGCCGTCCCCGTCAGGTAGGCGGAGGGCTCCCGGAGCGCCCGGCGGGCGAGCAGCGAGCGGTAGAGGGCGAGGGCCTCGGCCCCCGGCTCCGGGGGGTCGGTGTGCAGGGCGAGCCGGTCGCAGCGGAGCGCGTGGGCGAGGAGCAGCTCCGCCTCGAAGGGGGAGTCCTCGAGCCCCGCGGGGACGAGCAGCGCCCGCCCCTCCGCGAGCGCCGCCCGGACGGCGCGGCGCCGCGCTTCCGTCATGCCCGCCCCGGGGCTACTTCCCGCGGCGCGCGGTGCGGGCGGCCTTCTCGGCCTCCTTGCGCGCGGCGGAGGCGCGGCCGCCCTGGATCACGGCGATGACGAAGACGAGCCAGAACACCGTGGAGAAGACGACCACGAGCCAGAGCCCCGGCCCGAAGAGCCGGCAGAACTCGATGAGGGCCTTCTTCTTGGCGGGCATGTCGCCGTCCCAGTGGATGGCCTGCGCCGCCTCCGAGGAGGTCAGCTGGAGGACCCGCTTCCAGCCGAGCCAGGTCCCCTCCAGCGCCGCGAGGATGACGGGCCACACGATCATGCGCCGGTGGAAGATGTTGAAGAAGGCGGCCACCATCCCGTAGCCCGCGAAGAGGAGCAGGAACCCGCCCAGGGTCGAGCGGTACCCGTAGGAGTCGTACCAGGCGCCCTCCCAGGGAAGCAGCGTCCCGAGGAAGATGGCGAGGCTCGCCACGAAGAAGAAGAAGTGCTGGCCGAAGGCCCGCCCCTCGGCGATGGGGAGGAACCCGGAGCAGTGGCAGCAGCGGTCCGCGTAGACCGGGATCACCTCGCCGCACCAGACGCAGTTCTTGGCCTCGGGGGCGCCCTCCCCGCCGGCGGGGGGGGACCCCGCGGGGGGCGAGGCGGCGGCACCTTCGGTGGGAGGAGCCGCCCCGGAAGTCGAGGCGGCGGCGTCCATCGGCTGGTCGTCCATGGTGTCCTCCCGGGTGATGCCCGCGGCCCGTGGGTGCTCCGGAACGGAGTGTTCTACCCGTTCCAGGGGCCCCCGGCGAGAAACGCCGGATCCGTAGGAAGGTTCACCGGGATCCCGGCCCGCCGGCCTGCTCCGCGACCATCTCCTTCATGAGCAGGTCCCGGTCCCAGGCGATGATCCGGTCCAGCAGGGGGTCCATCTCCCCGTCGAGGACCCGGTCGATGGAGTGGACCGTCTCCCCGGCCCGGTGGTCCGTGACCCGGTCCTGGGGGACGTTGTAGGTGCGGATCTTCTCGCTGCGCTCGCCGGTGCCCACCTGGTTCTTCCGGAAGGCGGCGCGGGCGGCGTGGCGCTTCTGGAGCTCGAATTCGTAGAGGCGGGTGCGGAGGACCGCCTCGGCCCGGGCCTTGTTCTTGTGCTGGGACTTCTCGTCCTGGCACTTGACGACGATGCCCGTCGGCAGGTGGGTCATGCGGACGGCGCTCTCGGTCTTGTTCACCTTCTGGCCGCCGGGGCCGCCGGCGCGCATGGTGTCGATGCGCACCTCGTCGGGCTTCCAGGAGATGTCCACCTCCTCGGCCTTCGGCATCACGGCCACGGTGGCGATGGAGGTGTGGATGCGCCCCTGGGTCTCCGTCTCGGGGACGCGCTGCACGCGATGGCCGCCGCTCTCGTAGCGGAGGTAGCGGTAGGCGTTCTGCCCGGTGATCTGGGCGACGATCTCCTTGAACCCGCCCCGCTCCGAGACGGAGGAGTCCATGACCTCGACCTTCCAGCCCTTGCGCTCGGCGAACCGGCAGTACATGCGGAAGAGGTCCCGGGCGAAGAGCGCCGCCTCCTCTCCCCCCGTGGCGCCCCGCACCTCGAGGATGACGTCGCGGTGGCTGAGCCCGTCGTCGGCGAGGAGGATGTCCTCCCCGCGGCCGCGCAGTTCCTCGAGGCGGGCCTCGAGGCCGGGGATTTCCGCCTTCGCCATGTCCGCCATCTCCGGGTCGCCCGCGGCGGCGAGCTCCTTCGACTCCTCGAGGTTGCGGATCGTGGATTCGAGGACCGGGAGGAGGTCGTGGAAGGCGAGGAGGAGGCCCTTCTCCTTCTGGAGCACCGCGATCTTCGCGGGGTTCTGGAAGACGGCGGGGTCCTCCAGGGACTTCACGACCTCGGCGAATCGCGCCTCCCGGCCGCGGAGCGCGGCCAGCAGCGTCTCGAGGGGGACCCTCATGGCATCACCGTGGGGAAGGAGGCAGGGAGTGGACGGATCATCTCACCGGGCGGCGTCGGGGAGGGGCGGCCTAACCCTTCGCGGGGGTCGGCTCGACGGCGGCCTCGGGGGACCTTGCGGTCTTGCCGTACCTCTTCAGGAATTTCTCCACGCGGCCCGCGGTGTCCACGAACTTCTGGCGGCCCGTGTAGAAGGGGTGGCAGGCCGCGCAGACCTCGACGTGGATCTCCTTGCGGGTGGAGCGGGTCGCGAAGGTGTTCCCGCAGCCGCAGGAGACCTTGCACTCGACGTATTCGGGGTGGATCTTGGGCTTCATGGGGACCTCCGAGAGGCAAACCCCCGAGTCTAGGGCGGGGTGCCCCCGACCGTGAACTTTTCGCGAGGCGCGGGAGGAGCGAGAGGCAGGGACGTTCCTAACTAAGTAACTGACTCCATGCCCCCCCCCGTGAATGCCGAGGATGATCCACGGAGTTAGTTACTTAGTTAGGAACGTCC
>CAYJMF010000061.1:23515-28819 GCA_964370855.1 uncultured Planctomycetota bacterium
CCCCCCCCCCGGCCTGGCCCTGTTCCACCCCGGGTTTTTGTAACTATTTTTGAACGGCCCCGGCCGCTCACCCCCCTCTCACCCCCCCCTCACCCCCCTCCAGCGCGCGGAGGGTGTTGCGCCAGAAGGCGGCTTCGACCTGGTCCCGGGTCCAGCCGCGGGCGAGGAGGTACCGGGCGAGATTGGGGTAGCCCGCCGCGTCCTCCATGCCCTCCACGGTGGCGCCGTCGAAGCCGGCGAAGTCCGCCCCCACGGCCACCGCCTCCCACCCCCCGACGGCCGCCACGTGCTCCATGTGCAGCGCCATGTCCTCCAGGGTCCCCTGCTCCCCCCGGGCCACGTGGCCGGGGTAGGCGTCCACCCCCACCACGCCGCCGGAGGCCGCCACGGCGCGCACCTGGTCGTCGGAGAGGTTCCGCCAGTGGTCCTTCACCCCGCGCACCCCGCCGTGGGTGCAGAGGACCGGCCCCCGGGCGAGGGCGAAGAGGTCCCCGCAGGCCTCCTCGGCGAGGTGGGCGATGTCCGGCACGATGCCGAGCTCCCCCATGCGGCGGACCAGCTCCTTCCCGAACCCCGTGAGCCCGCGCCTGCGCTCCGCCACGGGGACGCCGGTCCCGTCGCCGGCGGCGTTGCGCGGGTTGTGGGTGAGCCCGACGACGCGGAGCCCCGCGGCGTGGAACCGGTCGAGGGCCGCCGGGTCCTCCCCGAGGGGGGCCACCCCCTCCATGGTGAGGAGGAGGGCGGGGCCGCGAGGATCGGGATTCCGGACCGCGGCCCCCACCTCGGCCCGCTCCCTCACCCACCGGAGCGCCCCCCCCGAGCGCCGCACCGTCTCCTCGAGGAGCCCGAGGACCCGGGCGGCGTAGGCCGCCGCCGCGGCGGGGGCGGCATGCTCCGCCGGCGTGTAGAGGGCCGCACCGAGGAGGGCGACGCCGCCACGCCGGAGCCGCGGCAGGTCGATGTGCTCTCCGGGTGCGTCCACCAGGGGATCGTAGGGATGGCCCTCCATCCGCCAGCCGAGGTCGGCGTGGAGGTCCACCACGGGGATGAGGGGATCGCCGTTCACTTCGGATTCTCCCCGGGAGGCGCGGGGGGAGCGGGGGCCGGCGCCGCCGGGAGCGCCGCCGGGGACGGGGGCGGGAAGGGACGGCCCCGCTCGTCCACGGCCCTCCCCCGGGCGTCGTGGTGCAGGATCCGGTCGGCGCCCCCGGGGACGTGGAGCACGACCATCACCCCCGCGGGATCCCGCCCCATGACCTGAACCGCAAGGGTCCGCCGCACCAGCCGGTCGAGGGTGCGCTCCAGCACCCCTCCCCGGCCCCCCCCGGGGACCAGGGTCGCCTCCACCCTCCATCTCCACCCGGACCACTCCCCGGAGGCGGGGATCCTCATCACGCGGAGGGCGGGCTCCCGCGCGAAGACCCCGGGCCAGGAGGAGCGCAGGGTGTCCTGGAGGAGGAGGCTCTCCTCCACGCCCGAGGTGGTCCGCATCATGGACTGGGAGGCCCAACCGAGGACGAGCACCCCCGCCATCCCCATGAAGAGCATCACCCAGAGGGAGCGCCTCACCGGGCCACCACGCCCCGCAGCGCCGCCTCGAGGTCCACCCGGTCGCCGGCGCCGACGCCCCTGCGGAGGAACCACCCCCCCTCCATCTCGAGGACGTAGCGCGCGGGCCCCGCCGAATCCCAGGTGCGCAGCTCCTCCTCGGGGCGGCCGGCCCCGGGGGCCATCTCCTCGATGTTGAGGATGCGGCCGGTCCCGTCCAGGAAGGCGGCGGCGAGGGGGAAGGCGCAGTCCTTCATCCAGAAGTGGCGCTCCCCGTCCGCGGGGTAGACGAAGAGCATCCCCTCGTCGGGGCGAAGGAAGGACCGCCCCATGAGCCCCCGGGCCCGCGCCTCGGGGTCCGCGGCGATCTCCACCCGGGCCTCGGGGAGGCCGCGCCCGGAGGAGGGTGCCCCCGCCGGGAGGAGCACGAGAGCGGCGCCGCCCGCGGGGGCCTCCGCCCCCCGGCCGCCGTTCCCGGTACCGCCGCCGCAGCCGGGGAGGGCCGCCGCGAGGAGGACCGCGAGGAGGGCCGCCCTCATGCCCACCCCCGCCGGCGGAGCCGGACGAGGAGCTCCTCCACGGGAAGCCCCACGACGTTGCTCCGGCTCCCCCGGAGTCCGGTCACGAAGCGGTCCCCGTTCTCCTGGATGGCGTAGCCCCCGGCCTTGTCGAACCCCTCGCCGGAGTCGGCGTAGCGGCGGATCTCCTCCTCCGAGAGGGGACGCATCGTGACCCGGGTCTCCCCGTGGAAGACCTCCTCGGCCCCCCCGGGGACCTCCTTCAGGCAGACGCCGGTGACGACGGAGTGGGTGGTCCCGGAGAGGGCGCGCAGGTGGGCCTCCGCCTCGGCGCGGTCCGCGGGCTTCCCGAGGAGGCGGCCCCCGTCGAGGGCCACGACGGTGTCGGCCCCGAGCACGAGGGCGGGCCCCTCCCCCGCCAGTGCGGCGGCGGCCCGCGCCTTCCTCACGGCGAGCCCCCGGGCCAGGGCCACGGGATCGGCGGAGGGGGGCGCCTCCTCGTCCACGGCAGCCGGGCGCACGTCGAACCGCAGGCCCGCCTCCTCGAGGAGGGCGCGGCGGCGCGGAGATGCGGAGGCGAGGACGAGACGCACGGAACCCCCCGGTACGGGACGGCCTCCCCTACTTCTTCCCGGCGTTCTTCTTCCCGTGGTCGCAGAGCTCCACCACGGGGCAGGTCTCGCAGGCGGGCCGGTTGGGGACGCAGACCGTCTCCGCGTGCCCGGCGAGGAGGAAGTGCATGAGGACCCGCGCCTCCCCGGGACCGGCGGCGGCGGCGAGGGCCGCCGCCTGCTTCACCTCGCCCCCGGTGCGGGGGATGACGCCGAGGCGCTGCGCCATCCGGGAGATCCCGGGCAGCAGGCGCACGGGGGGTTCGGGGCGATCCCTCGCGACGACGGCGGCCACGAGTCCCGCCGGGAGGCCGGGCACGGTGCCGAGGGCGCGCATCACCTCCTGCTCGTCCTCCGGGGTCTCCATCTCGATGCGCACCGTGTCCCTCGCGTCGAAGAGGGCCTGCAGCGTGCGGCGGAGGAGCTCCGCCCGGCCGCGGAGGTCCTCCCTGTCCCCGAGCCCCGTCAGGTGCTCGAGGATCTCGCGGGGCTCGGCGACCCGGAGCTCGTTCCAGTCCACGAAGGCGCCCTGCAGGCTCTCGAAGGCCTTGCGCGCCGCCCGTTGCGGCGACGCCCCCGCCATCACGCCGTACACGAGGTGATCGAGGGCCTTCGTGCCCGGATTCCGGGCCCCCTCCTTCCCCTGGACCTTCGCGAGCTCCTCGAGGATTCGACCGAGCTTCGCCCCGCGTGCGGGCACCGGGCTATTCCTTCTTCCCGGCGGCGGCCGTGGCGGCCGCCTTCGCGGCGAGCTTCTTCGCCTTGAAGCCGCGGCGGCTCGCCTGCTTCACCTTCTTCTTCTTCAGGCGCACCATGCGGGTCTTGTCCTTCGAGACGGCCCGCTTGGAGGGGCGCCTGCCGCCGTCGGCGGCGACGGGCTTGCCGGTCCTCGCCGGGGCGGGGACCGCGACCCCCTGCTTCTTCAGGAGCTGGCTCACGGCGAGGGTCACCGTGGCGCCGCGCTCGATCCACCCCTTGAGGGAGGCCTCGTCGACCTTGAAGCCCTTGCCCGCCTCCGTGGAGAGGGGGTTGTACCAGCCGATGACCTCGAGGGACGGTCCGTCGCGGCGCGTGCGGCCGTCGTAGACGGCGAGGCGGTAGGACGGGAGGTTCTTCCTCCCGGTGCGGGTCAGACGGATGCGGACTGCCACTTACGATCCTCCCTGGCGGCCGTGCTCCCCGGGCTTCCCCGGGCGGAGCGACCAGCCGCGCTTCCGGAGATTGCGGAACTGCTCCTGCTTCCGCTTCTCCCTGCGTCCTCCGAACATGCGCCCCAGGGCACCCCCCTGGGCGTTTCCGAGCTTTTGCATCATGTCCCGGGCGTCCCGGAACTCCTTGAGCATCTGGTTGACTTCCTGGACGGGGCGGCCCGAGCCCTTCGCGATCCGGCGGCGGCGGTTCCCGTCCATGACCTCCGGCTCGGCGCGCTCCACCGGGGTCATGGAGAGTACGATGGCCTTCTTGTGGGCGAGCATCTTCTCGTTGAAGCCCGCCTTCTTCATCTCCTCCTCGATGTTCCCCGCGCCGGGGAGCTTGGAGAGGAGGCTGGTGAGCCCCCCCATCTTCTCCACCATGGTCATCTGGTCGAGGAAATCGTCGAGGGTGAAGGTCCCCGAGAAGGCCTTCTCCATGGCCGCCTCGGACTTCGCCTGGTCCATGTGCTCCTGGGCCAGCTCGACGAGGGCCACGACGTCGCCCATGCCGAGGATGCGCCCCGCCATGCGTGCGGGGTCGAACTCCTCGATGTTCTCGAGCTTCTCGCCCACGCCGGCGTAGCGGATGGGCTTGCCCGTGACCTCGCGGACCGTGAGGGCGGCGCCGCCCCGGGCGTCGCCGTCGAGCTTGGTGAGGATGACCCCGGTGAGGGGGAGGGCGTCGTCGAAGGCCTTGGCGGAGACGACGGCATCCTGGCCCGTCATGGCGTCGCAGACGAGGAGGATCTCGTCGGGCTTCGTCTTCTCCGCGACGTCCTTCACCTCGTCCATGAGCTCGCGGTCCACGTGGAGGCGGCCCGCGGTGTCGAGGATGACGACGTCCCGGCCGGTCTCCTTCGCGTGCTCGACGCCGCGCTGGCAGACCTTCGGGGCCCGGCCGCCGCGCTCGGCGTAGACGGGGACGTCGATCTGCTTGCCGAGGAGTTCGAGCTGGTCGATGGCGGCGGGGCGCTGGAGGTCGGCGGCGACGAGGAGGGGGCGGCGGCCCTTCTTCTTCAGGAGCTTCGCGAGCTTGGCGCAGGTGGTGGTCTTGCCCGAGCCCTGGAGGCCGGCGACGAGGATGACCACGGGCCGCCCGCCGCTCCCCGTGGCGAGGCCCCGGGGCTTCTCCCCCATGAGGGCCACGAGCTCGTCGTGGACGATCTTGATGACCTGCTGGCCCGGCTGTACCGCCTTCAGGACCTCCACGCCCACGGCCTTCGCCCGGACCCGCGCGCAGAACTCCCTGGCGACCTTGTAGGCCACGTCGGCGCCGAGCAGCGCGGTGCGCACCTCGCGGAGCGCATCGTCCACGTCGCCCTCGGTGAGAGCGCCGCGGCCGGAGAGCCGCTGGACGACGGATTGGAGGGACTTGGACAGGGATTCGAACATAGGGGACCCGGGGAAACCGTCCATCGTAGCGGAGGGGAGGGG
>CAYJMF010000062.1:0-28816 GCA_964370855.1 uncultured Planctomycetota bacterium
ACCCAGATTGGCGGCGAAGCGGGAGTGGCTCGCCCGGGCGGGAACTACCTGCCTTCGCCGCCAATCTGGGTCGGGTTCGGTATGGCGGCGGCGCGGGACTCCTCGTCGGACAGGACGTGGTCGCTCCGCTTCCCCGCGTCGAAGAGCTTCTGGACCGTTCCCTCGTCCGTGGGGAGCCCGTGGCGCTCCAGCCAGAACCGGGCGTTGGACTTCCCGCTCATGGGGCCGACCCGGATGACCTGCTCGAGGCCGAACTCGTCGGCGGGGACCCCGGAGTAGACCCGGTTGGCGAGGAAGGAGTCCCCGGTCCGGATGGCCTTGGCCACGGCCGCGGCGTGGACCCCCGTGGCGGTCTCGAAGGCGTCCTGGCCGACGACGGGGTAGTTGCGGGGGACGGGGACCTTCACGTACTCCGACACCTTCCTGCAGTACCGGGGGAGCGTCCGGAGGTCGTTGTCGATGTAGCCCATGAGCCGGGCGTTCACCAGGAGGAGCTCCATGGGGGCGTTCCCGGCCCGCTCGCCGATCCCGATGCCGGCCCCGTGGATGCGGTCCGCCCCGGCCTCGTAGGCCGTGAGCGCGTTCCAGAGGTCGAGGCCGCGGTCCCGGTGGCCGTGCCAGTCCACCTTCACGGGGTGGTCCTTCACGACCTCCTGCTTGACGAACCGGATGAGGTTCCAGGCCCCGCGGGGGTCGGCGTGGCCGACGGTGTCGCAGACGACGATGCGCTGCGCCCCGTGCTCGATGGCGGCGGTGTAGAGCTCCTTCACGACGTGGGGCGGCGTGCGGGTCGTGTCCTCGGTGACGTACATGATCCTGAGGCCGTGCCGGTTGCAGAACTCGCAGGCGTCCACGGTGAGCTGGCGGAGCTTCGCGAGGTCCCACTCCTCCACGAGCTGGCGGATGGGGGAGCAGCCGAGGAAGATGGCGGTCTCGATGTCCACGCCGGTCTTCTGGGAGATGTCGGCGATGGGGGCGATGTCCGCCTCGAGGGTGCGGGCGGCGCAGTTGGCGTCGATCTTCACCCGGCCGGCGGCGATCTCCTTCGCGAGCGCCGTCACGTCCCGGACGGCGTGGGGCCCCGCCCCGGGGAGCCCGAGGTTGGCGGAGTCGATGCCGAGGGCCGCCATCTCGTGGAGGATCTCGATCTTCTGGGAGATGGTCGGGGAGAAGACCGAGGGGGACTGGAGCCCGTCGCGCAGGGTCTCGTCGTCGAACTCGAGCCTGCGGGCGGGGCGCTCGCGGGGGGCGGCGGCGTTCCAGTCGTGGATGAGGTCCTCGCGGCGAAGCTCGGGCATGGTCGTCTCCGGGGGGAGGGCGGGGGGTCCATTCTATGGATCCGGCCCGCGGGCGAAAATGCTTTGCCCCTTCCCGGCGGGAAGTTCGGATCGACGGCTTCGCCGCGAGGGGGGGGCCCGTTTCCATGATCGTCATGAAGTTCGGCGGCACGAGCGTCGCCGACGCCACCCGCGTCCGGACCGTGGTCCGCCTCGCCCGGGAGCGGATCGAGCGCCGCCCCGTGGTGGTGGTGTCGGCCCTGGCGGGCATCACCAACCTGCTCATCGACCTCGCCCACCGGGCCCTCAAGGGGGCCACGGGGGTGCAGGAGGTCCGGGACCGCCACCGGCAGATCCTCGAGGACCTCTCCCTCCCCCCGGACCTCGTGGCGGAGGAGGTGGACGACCTCCGCTCCCTCCTCAAGGGGATCACCCTCGTCGGCGAGCTCACCCCCCGGTCGCTGGACTGCATCATGTCCTTCGGGGAGCGGCTCTCCTCGAAGGTGGTGGCGGCGGCCTTCCGCGCCGAGGGGGTCGAGGCGGATGCCTGCAACGCCTACGACCTCGGCCTCGTGACCGACGGCCGCTTCGGGTCGGCGTCCCCCCTGGAGTCCTGCTACGAGGCCCTCGGCCGGAGCCTCGCGAAGGTGAAGGGGATCCCCGTCGTCACCGGGTTCATCGGGAGGGACAGGAAGGGCAACATCACCACCCTCGGCCGCGGCGGGTCCGACTTCTCCGCCTCCATCCTCGGCCGGGCCGTGGGGGCGGAGGAGATCCAGATCTGGACCGACGTGGACGGGGTGATGACGGCGGACCCGAAGCTCTGCCCGAAGGCGCGCTCCCTCGGCGAGCTCTCCTTCTCCGAGGCGAGCGAGCTCGCCTACTACGGGGCCAAGGTCGTCCACCCCTCGACGATGATCCCCGCCGTGGCGGCCCAGATCCCGGTGCGGGTCCTCAACACCTACCGGCCCGACCACCCCGGCACGGTCATCCTCGCGAAGGTGCCCGCCGTGAAGGGGGGGGTGAAGTCCATCGCCTCCCGGTCCGGCCTCGCCCTCATCTCCGTCACCTCGACGCGGATGCTCATGCAGACCGGGTTCATGGCGAAGATCTTCGAGGTCTTCGGCCGCCACGAGGTGGTCATCGACATGGTGGCGACCTCCGAGATCACCGTCTCCCTCACGACCGACACCCGCAAGGACCTGGAGCCGGCGCTTGCGGAGCTGCGCGAGTTCGCCGACGTCGAGGTGGAGCGGAACCACTCCATCGTCTGCCTCGTGGGCGAGGGGATCCGGGGCTCCGGGTCGACCCTGGCGGCGATCTTCGAGACGCTCCGCGACATGCGGGTGAAGATCCGGATGCTCTCCCTCGCCGCGAGCAACGTGAACGTGTCGATCCTCGTCCCCGAGCGCTCCGTCTCCCGCGCCGTGAAGGCGCTGCACGCCCGGTTCTTCGAGTAGCGCTCCTACCGCCCGCGCCCCCGCCTCCGCCCGCTCCGGCCGCGCTTCCCCCGCTCCTCCCCCTCGGGCTCGCCGAGGTCCCGGAAGAACTGGCCGCTGTCCTTCAGCTCCGCGAGGTAGGAGGCGAAGTCCCGCCGGGCCTGGCTCGTGATCCCGGGCTTGCCCGAGGAGCCGAGGAGCTCGTCCACCACCCACGAGGGGAGGTAGGCCTCCGCCGAGAACTCCCGTTCGAGGGGCTCCTCCTCGACGACGACGAGGCCGCTGCGGACGAGGGCCCCCTCCTTGCGGAAGAGGGCGCGCTTCTCGATGAGCTCCTCCTCGAGCGAGGCCAGGGCCTTCACGATGTCCACCACGGGGAGGTAGGAGGAGCCGGTGTAGACCTCCTGGAAGAGGAGGATGGCCAGGGCCGCCACCTCGTCGTGGTTGAGGCCGTGCTGGCGGGCGAGGCGGAGGACGGGGAAACCGGCGCTCGCCTCCGTCGCCTCGAGGCGCCGCTGGATCCGCTCCTCGGTCTCGCGGATTCGCGCGGCGAGGCGGTCGAGGCTCTCGAAGGGCGGCCGCCCCTCCTCCTCCCCCGTCGGGGGGCCGAAGAGGCGCATCGACCGCCTGCCGTAGAGGCCCGTCAGGCGGGCGAGCTCCATGAGGTGCTCGCGGTGGTCCCGGAAGGGGTGCACGGGCTCCTTGCGGGGTCCGCGGCGCCGCGGGCCCCTCCGCATCTCGGTCCGGACGGCGGCGTAGAGGCGGTCGGAGACGATGAACCACTGGTCGAGGACGTCGGGGGACTCGGTCCCCTCGACGGAGGCCACGACGCCGGAGGCGCGCAGCGCCGCCCCCTCCTCGATGAGCTCCGCCCCGTCGAGGATGCCGTAGGAGGAGTCGAAGACGACCTCGAGGATCTCCCGGCCGCTCAACCCCTCGTCCCCCCACTGGACCCTGCGGGCGAGGAGGAGGAGGACCACGAGGACCTCCTCCCGGGAGAACCGCCGCTTGCGCTCGAGGCGCCCGAGGGCGCCGGGGAGGGGGGAATCGAGGATGCCGTCCTCGGCCATCTGCTCCACGGCCCGCCGCATGCGCTCCCGGACCGACCCCTCGGGGCGGCGCCCCGACATCTCGTCGTCGATGGCGCGCTGGAGGCGGTTCAGGCGATCCCCGAGCTCGAGCAGGCGCTCGAGGTGGAGCCTCTGGTCGTCCTTCAGGGGCACGGGGGGCTCACCGGGGGGGCGGGGGGGGACATCGACCGGAGTATAGCAGAAACGGTCGTTCCTCCCGGGGCCCCCGCCCCGTAGGATCCTCGATCCATGGGCAAGCAGGGCATACCCCCCGGGGGCCGTCTCGCGGCCTTCGACATCGGGACCAATTCGATCCTGCTCACCGTCGCCGGCCGGGGCCCCGGCGGGCGGCTGTCCCCGGTCCATGATTCCGCCCGGGTGACCCGCCTCGGCGCCGGTCTCCGGCGCTCCGGGGGAATCCTCTCGGAGGAATCGATCCGGCGGAGCCTCACGCTCCTCCAGGAGCTCCGCATCGAGGCGGGGGCGCACGACGTCGCCGGGGTGGTGGCCGCGGGGACGGAGGTCCTCCGTGCGGCGAAGAACGCGGCCTCCTTCCTCGGGCCCGCGGCGGAGATCCTCGGGGGGCCGATCACGGTGCTGACGGGGGAGCGGGAGGCGCGGCTCTCCTGGCTCGGTGTCTCGGGGGGGCGGTACCCGTCGCGGCCGACGGCGCTCCTCGACGTGGGGGGCGGGTCCACGGAGTACGTGCGGGCGACGGGGCGGGGGGTGCTCCAGGCGCAGACGATGCCGCTGGGGGCGGTGACGCTGCTCGAAGCGTCGATGGACTCCGACGGGGAAGAGACGGCGATCTTCATGTCCGGTGCGGCGGAGGCGCTGGTGGCGGCGGGCCTGGTGCCGCACCCGCGGGACCGGCTGGTGGCTTCGGGGGGGACGGCGACGACGCTGTCCGCCGTGCTCCACGGGGTGAAGACCTTCGACCCGAAGAGGATCGAGGGGTCGCGCATCGGGATGGCGGACATCCTCGGGCTCATCAACCGCCTCTGGTCGCTGGAGCGGGACGGGCGTTCGCGGATCCCGGGGATGGACCCGGAGCGGGTGGACACCATCGTGCCCGGGGCCGTGATCCTGGCGACGGCGATGAAGCTCCTCGACGCCCGGGAGCTCTCGGTGACGACGCGGGGCCTCCGGCACGGGCTTCTCATCGAGGCCTTCGGGATGAGCAAGGCCGAGTAGGGGGGTTCCGCGGATTCGCGGCCGTGTTCAAGGTAGGATCCCTGTATGGGTACCACTCGCCGCGTCGTCTCCCTCTCCCTCCTCGCCGCCCTCGCGGCGGCGTCCCCCGTCGTCGCGCCTCCGGCCTCCGCCCAGGATGCGAAAAAGGAAGTCAAGGAGGAGAAGCCGAAGCGGAAGGAGGAGAAGAAGGATCCTCCGAAGGACGGCAAGGACCCTCCCCGGGAGACGGAGAAGAAGACCCTCGGCGTGGGGGACGAGGTGAAGGAGCTCTCCCTCGACCTGGCGGCGGGGGGCTCCTGGACGGCCTCCTCCTCCCGCGGGAAGGCGGTGGTGCTCGTCTTCGCCTCCGAGTTCTCGGCGGAATCCCTGGAGGCGCTGAAGACGCTCGGCTCGGAGAAGGGGAAGACGGCGAAGTCGGGGGCGTCGGTGGTGGGGGTCTTGCGGGACGCCGACGCGGAGAAGGGGAAGAAGGTCGCGAAGGACCACGGGTTGACGGTGACCCTGGCGCTCGACCCGAAGCGGAAGGCGTACGACAAGCTGGCGAAGGCCGGGCTGCCCTGGACGGTGGTGCTCGACAAGGCGGGGAAGATCGTCCACTCGGCCAACGGGTTCGACGACGAGGCCGTGGCGAAGAAGATCGAGGAGCTGGGGAAGAAGTAGGGATAGCGGGCCGGGCACCTTCATCGGCCGGACCTGCCGGACTCGAACCAGGGCCTGAACCGATGATCCCTACGCCCCCAGGACGAACCGCGCCCGCTCGTTGCGCAGCATCTCGAAGGGCGACATCGTCCTGATCCCGAGCGCGATGCAGGGTTCCGGGATCTTGATCTTCTTCGGCGAGTTGGCCGGGACCTCGTGCGAGACGACCGTGTGCCCGTGTGCCAGGGCATGGGCCACCAGGTAGTAGTCGGCCTTGCTGAGGAAGTCGCTGACGGCGCCCTGCGTGTACTGCTGACCGTAGGCCCAGGAGCTGACACGGCCCAACGCGGGCAGCATGGCGCCGTCGGGCTTCAGGAAGAAGCCGGTTCCCCGCTGGTCCGCCCAGGTGGCGAGCTCGTCGTTCCCCACCCCGAGTTCATCGCCGACCTTCTCGATGCTGAAGACCTTTCCCGCCGCATTCCCCGCCACGAGCCAGTCCCAGAACGCAGGACGGAAGTCGAACCCGTAGTGCCGGTTCTTCGCCTGGATGAAGATGTCCGAGTCGATCAGGTACGCCATCAGACGCCGACCTTCAGGCTCCTGCCGAGCTCCAGGAATGTGGCGGGTTTGGAGAACCCCAGCATCCGGAACGCGTCCCGGTAGAGCGTGTTCCCCTCCAGGGTGCTCACGACCAGGGCCCTTGCGAATCGCCTGCTCACACGAGCCGCCTGCGTGAGATAGAAGTTGCCGCCGCCTCCCTTCGGGAGCCCTCGAAGGCGTTCCAGTTCCCCCTCGTACGCACTCCACATCCGGTCCCGTGTGATTCCACCGACGTCGTGGATCCGCCGCAGGATGACCAGGGTGCTGACCTTGAACCTCCGGGCGAGGCGGTCCATCTCGACCCGGAGTTCGGTCCCCTTCCGGTAGTCCCGGCGCATCACGGCGATCGGCACCAGGAGTTCCGCCGCGACCTGGTTGCACCAGCGCTCGACCTCGTGTTCCGGGAGGAGGGAGGCCCGGGAGTCGGAAAGGGCCGACCTGCCGGCCCAGACGTGGGCCAGCTCATGGGCCAGGGTGAACATCTGCCCGGCCTTCGTGTCGGCCCCGTTGATGAACACGAGGGGAGCGAGGGCGTCCACCATCGCGAACCCGCGGAACTCCTCCGGGTCGAGGTGGCGGCGGTTGTTGTTCAGGACGACGCCGCTGCACATGACCAGGATCCCGAGCCCGTCCGCCTGCTCGATGAAACGCCGGAGGGCGTCGGCCCAGGTCGGGGTCCGCTTGCGCTCCTCGAGGTCGAATCCCAGGGCCGTCCGCATCGCGGCCGCGGTGGCCTCGATGTCGGCTCCCGTCGCGGTGGAACCGACGAACGGGAGCGGTTCCTCCCCCATGGACCGCGAGAAGTCGCGGTACCAATCCTGTCGCTGCTGGCAGACGTAGACCGTGTCGAGGAGGTGCGGGCTCGGTCGGCCGACGGGCTTGCCGGCGATGGTCCGGAAATCGGGGAGGGGGACCCTCTCGACAGGCGGCTCCGGGAGGAAGAGGTAGCCGACGGGGGTGAAGGTCGCCTTCGCGTAGTTTTCGACCTGCTTGAGGGTCGGGCGTGCCTCGCCCCGCTCCCATGCCTCGATATGGGGGAAGCGGGCCGAGAGCAGTTCGGCAGTGAGGCCGGCACGCTCGCGGGCCCACCGCAGCATCCCCGGGCTGACAGCGACTCGTTCCATTCCTGGAATCTACCGCGGACGGGCCCCGGGCCCTCGGGCCACGGCTAAGCGGGTGCCGAGGAGAGCCCGTCGGCCTTCAGACCCTGCGCACCCGCCCCCCCGCACCCACCGCCCGCGCGACCGCCGGTTCGTCGAAGCGCCCCTCGGTGACGAGGACTCCGTCCACCTCCACCGCCGGGATCGTCTCCCGGAACCGGGCCTCCGCCGACGGGTCATCGAGGATGTTCACCTTCACCAGGTCGAACCGCGCCCGCGCCGCCAAACCGCGGATCTTCGCCTCGGCGAGGTCGCAGAGGCAGCAGCCCGGCTTCCCGTAGAGCACCACGCGCATGACCGCCAGTCTGCCTCCCCCGCCCCGCGCCCCCCTACAATCCCCCCATGGGCCGCCGGAAACTCTCCCACCGCCTGGGTCCCCTCCTCGCCCGCGCCCTCGGCCCGACCACCGTCCGTCTCCTCGCCGCGACCTGGCGCGTCCGGTACGAGCCGGAGGACATGAGGAAGAGGGTCTACGCCCCGGCCCCCGTCATCTTCGCCTTCTGGCACGGCCGCCTCCTGATGCCGACCGGCGTCTTCCGCGACGTCGGCGCCCACGTCATGATCTCGCGCCATGCCGACGGCGAGACCATCGCGAGGGTCGCCGGGAGCCTCGGCAACCCCGCTGTCCGCGGCTCCACCACGAGGGGCGGCGCCACCGCCCTCCTCGAGATGGTCGAGATCCTCCGCAGGGGCGGCAAGGGCGTCTTCACCCCCGATGGCCCGAAGGGCCCCCGGGAGGTCGCCCAGCCCGGCGCCGTCTTCGCCGCGAGCCGGGCCGGCGTCCCCCTCGTCCCCATCGGCGCCGCCGCGAGGAGCGCGTGGAACCTCAAGTCCTGGGACCGTTTCTGCATCCCGCGGTTCTTCACCCGGGTCGCCGTCGTCTACGGCGAGCCCCTGAGCCCGCCGCCGGACATCGAGGGGCCCGCCCTGGACGCCTTCGTCGCGAGATTCCAGGAGGCCATGAACGTGGCCAACGCGCGGGCCGAGGCCCTGGCGGGGAACCCGTGACCGGCCGCATCCGCGTCGGCACCGCCGGGTGGAACTACGCCGACTGGGCCGGCCGCGTCTACCCGAAGCCGAAGCCGAGGGGCTTCGACGAGCTCACCTACCTCGGCCGCTTCGTGGACGTTCTGGAGATCAACTCCACCTTCTACCGCACCCCCACGGCGAAGACCTCCGGCGAGTGGGCGAGGAGGACTTCCCACCTGAAGGACCTCGTCTTCACCGCCAAGGTCCACCGCGACTTCACCCACGGGGAGGACGGCGCCGCCGGCCCCGCCGAGGCGCGGGAGTTCCTCGCGGCGCTGCGCCCCCTCGAGGACGCCGGCCGCCTCGCCGCCCTCCTCCTCCAGTTCCCCTGGTCCTTCCGGGACGGGCCGAAGGAGAGGAGGCGGCTCGCGCGGCTCTGCGAGTTCTTCGCCGGGAGGCCGCTCGTCGTCGAGGTCCGCCACGCCTCCTTCGCCACCCCCGAGGCGGAGGCCTACCTCGCCGCCCTCGGCTGCGGCGTCGCCGACGTGGACATGCCGCGGTCGGAGTGGAACCTCCCCCCCCTCGCCCGCACCTTCGGCAACGTCGGCTACCTCCGCCTCCACGGCCGCAACGCGAAGGCATGGTTCGACCGCGAGGCCGGCCGCGACCAGCGCTACGACTACCTCTACTCGCCGGCCGAGGTGGACGCCCTCGCCGAGCGCGTCCGGCGCATCGCCGCCGAGACGCCGGAGGTCTTCGTCATCACCAACAACCACTTCCGCGGCCAGGGACCGACCAACTCCTTCATGCTGAAGGCGCGCCTGCTGGGGCACCCCGTCCCCGTGCCCCCGGACCTCCTCCGCGAGTGGCCGGTGCTCGCCGCCGACGCCGTCCCCGCCCCGCCCCCGCCCGGCGCCCAGGGGACGCTCTTCGGCTGACCCGTCCCGCGCGTCGGGTACCGTATGCCCTCCGTGGCCCTTCCCTCCACCATCACCGCGAAGCTCGACCGCGACCGCGCGGAGGGGATCCGCCGCGCCATGGAGGGGGGGGGATGGACCTTCGACCCCCGCCCCCCGGAGCACGCCCTCTGGGCCGCCCGGCTCACCGGCGTGCGCGCCGTCATGTACGGCTCGGGGAAGCTCGTCCTCCAGGGGAAGGACGCCCCCCTCGCGGCGGAGGAGTACCTGGGGAGCGGCGGGGAGGACGACGGTCCCGCGGAGGCGACGTTCACCGGGGTCCGCCTCAAGGTGCCCACGGCGGGCAGCGACGAGACCGGCAAGGGTGACTTCCTCGGCCCCCTCGTCGTCGCCGCCGCCTTCGTGCGGCCGGGGCAGGAGGCCCTTCTCGCGGAGTACGGCGTCCGCGACTCCAAGCAGATGACGGACCGCCTGGCCACGGAGGCCGCGGATCTCCTCCGGCGGACCGTCCCCTTCGAGGTCGTCGTCATCCAGCCCCCCCGCTACAACGAGCTCCACGCGGAGATGGGGGGGAACCTGAACCGGCTGCTGGCCTGGGCCCACGGGAAGGCACTGGAGGGGCTGCTCGCGAAGCCGGCCTGCGCCGACGCCGGGGCCGTCGTCGTGGATCAGTTCTCGAAGGGCCCCCTCCTCCGGCGCGCGCTGGGGCCCCGGGCCGGGGCCCTCCCCCTCGAGGAGCGCCCCCGGGCCGAGAGCAACCCCGCCGTCGCCGCCGCCTCGGTGCTCGCGCGGGACGCCTTCCTCGCGGCGCTCCGCCGCCTCGGCGAGGAGGTCGGCGTCCCCCTCCACAAGGGGGCCGGCGCGCCGACCGACGCCTCGGCGCGGAAGGTGATGGCGAAGGGCGGGAGGGAGCTCCTCTCCCGCGTGGCCAAGATGCACTTCAAGAACGCGGAGAAGGTGGGGGCCCGATGAAGATCCGGTTCCTCGGCGGCGTGGGCACGGTGACGGGCTCCATGCACCTCGTCGAGACGGAGGGGGGGCGGATCCTCCTCGAGTGCGGGATGTTCCAGGGCCGGCGCACCGACGCCAACCAGCGCAACCGCTTCCTCCCGGGCCCCTCGCGGACCGCCGACGCCGTCATCCTCTCCCACGCCCACATCGACCACAGCGGGTCGCTCCCGACCCTGGTGAAGGGGGGGTGGAAGGGGAAGATCCACCTCACGGAGGCGACGGGGGACCTCGCCGACGTCATGCTCCGGGACTCCGCCTCCATCCAGGAGAAGGACGCCGAGTACCTCGGGAAGCACGGCCACGGCGGCGCCGCGGTGGAGCCCCTCTACCGGGTGGAGGACGCGGAGCACGCGGTGCGGGCCTTCGTCCCCCACCGCTACGGCGAGGAGTTCTTCCCCATCCCCGGGACCACGGCCCGGTTCGCCGACGCGGGCCACATCCTCGGCTCCGCGGTGATCCACCTGACGGTGAAGGAGCGGGCGGGGACGACGCGGCTCCTCTTCACCGGGGATCTCGGGCGGCAGGGGATGCCCCTCATCCGCGACCCCGAGCCGGGGGGGCCCGCCGACGTCGTCCTCTGCGAGTCCACCTACGGGGACCGGGACCACGAGCCCCCGGAGCAGACGGAGCGGCTCCTCAAGGAGATCGTCGCGCGCACGGCCGGGCGCGGGGGCAAGGTCATCGTGCCCTGCTTCGCCATCGGGCGCGCCCAGTCCGTCATCTACCACCTCCACCGGCTCCGCTCCCGCGGGGAGCTCGCGGGGCTCCCGGTCTACGTGGATTCCCCGCTGGCCGTGGAGGCGACGCGGATCTTCTCCGCCCACAGCGAGCTCTTCGACGCGGAGGCGCGGGAGTTCATCGCCGGGCACGGGGGGAAGCTCTTCTCCTCCGACCGCACCGCCTACCTCTCCGACGCCGCCGACTCGCGGCGGCTCAACACGCTGGAGGGGCCTGCGGTGATCCTCTCGGCCTCGGGGATGTGCGAGGCGGGGCGCATCCTCCACCACCTGAAGCACGGCCTCGGCGACCCGCGGAACACGGTGCTCTTCGTCGGGTACCAGGCGGAGCACACGCTCGGGCGGCGCATCCTCGAGCACCACGACCCGGTGCGGGTCTTCGGGGAGATGCACCCGGTGCGGGCCGAGGTGGCGAAGCTGAACGGGCTCTCGGCCCACGCCGACCGGGGGGGGATCCTCCGGTACCTGCGCACCTGCGGGAACCCCCGCCGAATCTTCCTCGTGCACGGGGACCGGCCGCGCTGCGAGGCGCTGGTGAAGTACCTCGCCTCGGGGGGGCTCCACGGGGCCGAGGTGCCGGTGCCGAAGCAGAGGGTCGACCTCGAGAGCCTCGACCGGGGCCGGGGGTAGGATCCTCCCCATGAAGTTCACCAAGCTCCAGGGCTGCGGCAACGACTACCTCTTCGTGGATCTCACGGGGGGGCGGGATCTCCCCGGCGGCCTCGCCGAGGCGCCGGACGTGGCCCGGCGCATCTCCGACCGCCGCTTCGGCGTCGGCTCCGACGGGCTCATCCTCATCACCGACCCGCCGGCGGGGGTGGAGGCCGACGTCGGCATGGTGATGTTCAACGCCGACGGGTCGCGGGCGCAGATGTGCGGCAACGGCTTCCGCGGTCTCTGCAAGTTCGTGTTCGAGCGGGGCATCGCGCGGAAGCCGGAGATCCGCGTGAGCACCGACGCGGGCGTGCTGACGGGGAAGGTCCGGGTCGAGGGGGCGAAGGTGGTCGCCGTCACCGTGGATCTCGGTCCTCCGAAACTCAACCGCTCCGAACTCCCCATGGAGGGGCCGTCGGGCCCCGCCATCGAGGCCCGCATCAAGGCCGCCGGCGTCGAGCTCGTCGGCACCGCGGTGTCCATGGGCAACCCCCACTTCGTCGTCTTCGTGGACGGGGACGTGGACGAGTTCCCCGTGGCGGTCATCGGGCCGGCCGTGGAGAGCCACCACCTGTTTCCCCAGCGGGTGAACGCATCCTTCGTGCAGGTGCTCTCGCCCCGCGAGGTCCGCCAGCGGACGTGGGAGCGGGGGAGCGGGGAGACGCTCGCCTGCGGGACGGGGGCGGCGGCGGTGGCGGTGGCGGGGATCGTGACGGGGCGGCTTCAGTCCCCGGTGACGGTGCATCTCCGCGGTGGCGACCTTCTCCTCGAGTGGGGGGGGAAGGGGACGAGCGTGTTCAAGACCGGTCCTTCGGTGGAGGTGTTCAGCGGGGAGTGGGATCCGGAGGGGTAAGGAAGTTGCGCAGACTCCCCGTCCCTATCCACGGTAGTCTCCTGACCTGCCCATCGCCTCAACTGGACACCGCGGGGGAGAGCCTTGAAGCCCAAGGGCCGACGCCAGTCATGGAACACCCGGAAAGGCGAGGAGATCAACTTCCGGGTGGTCCAGAGACTGGACCCGCGGACGTACAGTCTCCAGTCCGCGGCAACGGGGATCTCCATCGTCGGCTCCGCTCCGAAGGACCTGCTGTTCATGGGAAAGGGGGACTCCTGGAACACCGCGTACATCGCGAAGGCTCCCCACTACGGCTCCGCCCGCGAGTGCGTCACCGAGCAGATCATCTCCGCGATCGGAACGACCCTTCCCCTGCGATTGGCGGAGTCCAAGGTGGTGCTCCTCGGCCGCACCGTCTCGGGCGCAAGAGACATCCGGTTCCTCTCGCGGTACTTCCTGGTTCGAATGGAAGAACAGCTTGTCCATGGAGCCGAGCTTGTCGCCGCATTCCTGCAGACCGACCCCGCGGAGGTCGAGCGGACCTTCGGGAAGGGGGGAAGGCGGAGCAGAGCCTGTACAGCGTCGAGTCCCTTCTGGACGTCCTGCAGGACGCCTGCAAGCAAGGGGAGTACCTGGCCGTGCGGGATGGGTTCGGAAGGATGCTGGCCTTCGACGCTCTTGTCGGGGCCAACGACCGGCATGCCATGAACTGGGGGGTGATACGCAATGCTCTCCGGTCGGCTCCCATCCGGTTTTCACCCCTGTTCGATACGGCCCGAGGCCTGTTCTGGGACTACGAGGACTCCCGGTTTCGAGCCCTTGACGACGAGGGCCGGAGGGAGGAGCACATCCAGCGCTACGCGGGAAGATCGCGCCCTCTCATCGGGTGCGACTTCGCCACCAAGGCCGGGGCCCTGAACCACTTCGAACTCATCGAGAGCACGATGAAGGGGCATCCCGACGAATTCCGAAGCAGCATCCCGGGGGTCATCCGCAGCTTCGATCCGGCTGCCAACTCCCGGATGCTATACAGGGACTTCGGGCGGATGGTGTCGAACGTCCGCCTCGAGTACATCGATCAGTTGCTGCGCTTCCGGCACAGGAAGCTCCTGGAGATACTAGAATAGAGCCATGGCGAACAGGCGGGGCTGGCTGAAGGACGCATGGAGCGAACTGGCGGAGGCCTGCGGGTTCCGCAAGGGAGGCGGACCGCAGGGTGGGCGCTCGGACCTGCGCCTGATCGTCGGCCTTCAGGTTCCCGGCGAGGGGTTTCAGATCGTCGGGACCCTGACGCAGGAGGACCTGGAGTTCGTCTTCCGTTACGACCCGTCCTTCGTCAAGGCCGGGACGCTGCCTCCGATCCCCGAGTTCCCCAGGTTGGATCAGGAGTACCGATCCGAGCAGTTGTGGGCGTTCTTCGAGGCCAGGCTTCCTCCCGTCGAGCGACAGGACATCAAGGCGATGTTGGAAGACGCCAAGGGCCGGATCTCGCCGAAGGACGTCCTTCGCGTGCTCGGGCACGTGTCCAAGCGGACCGTGGCCAGCCCCTACGAACTCGAGTTGGCCGGTCCCCCTCTCTCCTAGCGGGATCGTCGCGACCCTCGAGGCCGCCCCCCCTGTGACCCCTCCCCCCATTCCCCATCCGAACACCGCCCCCCGGGTGCAGGATCAACAAGTCGCGGCTCCGCCCGTACCGGCGCGGGCCCGAAGCCGCGCGGGAGGCTGCCATGCTCCATCGCGCGCTCCCCGGCGTCCTCTTCCTCGGCGTCGCCCTCGCGGCCTGCGCGGCTCCGCCGCCCTCCCCGCCCCCGTCCTCCCCCGCCCTCGAGGGGCTCGTCCTCCCGAAGGGGGATCCCGAGGCCGGGCGCCAGGCCTTCCTCGAGCTCCAGTGCAACGTCTGCCACGCCGTCGTCGGGGACGGGTTCCCTGAACCCTCCATCTACCCCCCGCTCCCCTTCGTGCTCGGGAAGGGGTGGGAGGGCCGCCCCGACCGGGCGTGGCTCGCGACCTCCCTCATCAACCCCTCCCACGAGGAGCTCCCCGGCCACGTCGTCACCTTCCACGGGGAGGGGAGGGTCTACCGCATGAAGAACTACGGGGACTCCATGACCGTGGGCCAGATGATCGACCTCGTGGAGTTCCTGGCCAGCCTGCGGGAGGAGGGGCGGTAGCGGCTACTCCGGGGCGGGCCCGGTCTTCTCGATGGCCCGCTCGAGGATCTCGCGGAACTCCTCCTGGGGCACCTCGGCGAGGTCGCGCCCGCGCCGCTTCACCTCGTCGCTCACCTCCGCCACCGTCTCGCGGAGGTGCTCGTGGGCCTCCTTCGAGCCCCCCACGGCGACGAAGTCCCCGCCCCGGGAGACGCGCACGTGGCCGTCCCCCTTGTCCACGCGGATGCCGACGAGGAGCCCCTTCTTCCCGGACTTCCGGCGGCGGATCTTCGGGCCGTCCTTCTTCTTCATGGAGGCGATCATAAGGGGAGAAGCGGGGGATGGGAAAAGACGAGAATCCCGTGCCGATCGCGGGGGATGCCGCCGTACGGAAGCCCCCTAGTGCGCCTCCAGCCAGTTCGCGCCGGAGCCGACGTCCACGACGAGGGGGACCGCCAGGGAGACGACCCCCTCCATCTCCTCGCGGAGCAGCGCCGTCAGGGCCTCCACCTCGCCTGCGGGGCACTCGAGGACCAGCTCGTCGTGCACCTGGAGCAGAAGCCCCGCCTTCAGCCCCGACGCCGCGAGGCGCCGGTGCACCGCCACCATGGCCATCTTCACGATGTCCGCGGCGGTCCCCTGGATGGGCGTGTTGATGGCGTTGTTGCGAGCGTTGGCGGCGACGGCCCCCTGGGAGGAGACCAGCTCGTCCCGGATCCAGCGCCGCCGCCCGAGCAGCGTCTCCACGTAGCCGTCCCGCATCGCCTTCTCGAGCTGCTCCTCGTGGTAGGCCCGCACCCGGGGGTAGGTCGCGAAGTAGGCCTCGATGAACTCCCGCGCCTCCTTCGGCGTGATCCCCGTCTCCCGCGCGAGCCGCTGCTCCCCCATCCCGTAGATCACCCCGAAGTTGATCGCCTTCGCGCGCCCCCGCAGCTCCTGCGTCACCGCCCCGGGGAGGAGCCCGAAGATGCGCGCCGCCGTCGCACGGTGGATGTCCTCCCCGGAGCGGAAGGCCCCGATGAACCCCGGGTCCCCGGCGAGGTGGGCCAGCACGCGAAGCTCGATCTGGCTGTAGTCCGCGGAGACGAGGAGCCACCCCTCCTCCCCGGGCACGAAGCAGCGGCGGATGGCCCGCCCCTCGGCGGTGCGCACGGGGATGTTCTGCAGGTTCGGGTTCGAGGAGGAGAGCCGCCCCGTCACGGCGCCGATCTGGCTGTAGGACGTGTGGACCCGCCCCGTGCGCGGGTCGGCGAGGCGGGGGAGCGGCTCGAGGTAGGTGGAGCGGAGCTTCGCGCAGCCGCGGTACTCCAGCACCTTGCACACGATGGGGTGGTCCCCGTACTGCTCCAGCGTCTCCACGTCGGTGCGGTACCCGGTCTTCGTCCGCTTCGCCTTGCGCTTTCCCTGCACCTCGAGCTTCTCGTAGAGGAGCGCGCCGAGCTGCTGCGTGGAGGCGACGTTGAACTCCTCCCCCGCGAGCGCGTGGATCTCCGCCGTGAGGGCCGACTCCCGGACGGTGAGGGCCGCCGCCATGGCCTCCAGCGCCGCCCCGTCCACCCGGATGCCGCGCTCCTCCATGTCGGCGAGGACGGGGACGAGGGGGATCTCGACGTCCCGGTAGAGCCGCTCCACTCCGGCGGCGGCGAGCTTCCCCTCGAGGACGCCGAGCACGCGCAGCGTCGCGTCGGCGTCCTCGCAGGCGTACTCCGCCACGCGCTCCACGGGGACCGCCGCCATGGTCACCTGGTCCTTCCCCTTCCCGATGAGGTCGGTGGTGGGGATCTTCCGGAGGTCGAGGTGGCGCAGCGAGAGGTCGTCGAGGTTGTGGGTGCGCTCCTGCGGGTCCACGAGGAAGGAGAGCACCATGGTGTCATGGACGAGCCCCCGGGGGCGGACCCCGGCGGAGCGGTAGACGAGGAGGTCGTACTTCGCGTTCTGGCCCGCCTTCGGGAGGGCGGGGTCCTCGAGAATCGGGCGGAGGAGGTCGAGGACTCTGGCGGCGTCGCTCCCCGGCGGACCCCCGAGGATCGTCGGCTCGGCGTTGAGCGGCACGTACCACGCCGTCATCGGCTTCGTCGAGAAGGAGAGCCCCACGGGCTCGCAGGCCAGCGGGTCGGTGCCCGTCGTCTCCGTGTCGAAGGTGAAGAGCGGCGCGGCCCGAAGCTCCGTCGCCAGCTCCTCGAGGTCGGCCCGCGTGCGCACCGTGCGGTAGGCGCGCCCCTCCTCGCGGCCGCCGCCGCGGCGGGGGAGCTCGGCGAGGAAGCGGCGGAAGTTGAGCTCCTCGAAGAGGGGGCCCACCACCGCCGGGTCGGGGTCGCCGACGGCGGCGTCGGCGAAGGAGAACGCCACGGGGGCGTCGCAGGGGATCTTCACGAGGTCGTAGGAGAGGCGGGCGACGGCGGCGTCCCGCACGAGGGCCTCGCGGATCCGCGGCTTCTCCACCTCGCCGGCCCGGGCCAGCACCTGCTCGAGGCCGCCGAAGCGCCGCACCAGCTCGATGGCCGTCTTCGGCCCCACCCCCGCCACCCCGGGCACGTTGTCCGAGGAATCCCCCATGAGCGCGAGCACGTCGGCGACCCGGTCCGGCGGCACCCCGAACTTCCCCTCCACACCCTTCGCGTCGAGGATCTCCACGGCGTCGGCGCCGCGGGAGAGGACGTTGTAGACCGTCACCCTGTCGTCCACGAGCTGGAGGAGGTCCTTGTCGCCGCTGACGATGTACACCCGCGCGCCCTCCGCCGAGGCGGAGCGGGCGACGGTGGCGAGCACGTCGTCGGCCTCCCACCCGGGCACCTCGAGGATCGGGTACCCGAGCGCGCGGACGACCTCGCGGACCCGGGGCATCTGCTCGCGGAGCTCGTCGGGCATCCGCTCGCGGGTCGCCTTGTACTCCGGGTAGAGCGCGTGGCGGAAGGTCGGCCCCGGCGGGTCGAAGGCGACGGCGAGGTGGTCCGGCGCCTCGTCCTTGAGGATCCGGAAGAGCGTCGTGAGGAAGCCGAAGATCGCCCCCGTGGGGCGGCCCGCGCGGTCCGTGAGGCGGCTCCGGAGGAGCGCGTGGAAGGCCCGGTAGGCCAGCGCCGTCCCGTCGAGGAGGAAGAGCCGCGGCCCCGTGCCCGTCGCACCGGGGGCCCTCCCCGGGGGTTCCGGGGGGGGCGGGGGGGGAGGGGGCTCCTCCGGATCGGGGAAGAGCCCCTTCACGCCGCCTCCTGCGCCTCCAGGGCCTCCAGCGCGGCGGGGAGATCCACCAGCCGGTCGATGACGGCGTCGGGCCGGGCGGCGCCGCCGCCGGGATGGGCGTCGTGGGCGAGGGCCCCATCGAGCCACTCCCGGGTGTGCACGGTGCGCATCCCGAGGGCGGCGGCGCCCGCGATGTCGGCGTGGAGGTTGTCCCCCACGAAGGCGCACTCCGCGGGGGCGGCCCCGAGGGGGGAGAGGAGCGCCTCGAAGGCGGAGCGGTGGGGCTTCACGCGGCCGATCTCCCCGGACACGACGGCCGCAGCGAGGCGCCCGCGGATGCCGAAGATCTCGAGAGAGCGGTGGAGGGGGGCGGGGAGGTACCAGTTGCTGAGGAGGCCGAGGGTGTACCGCGCCGCCAGCGCGTCGAGGACGGGAAGGACGTCGGGGGGGAGGCGGAGCACCTCGACGAAGGAGGCGGCGACGCGCGCCTCGAGGTCCTCGGCCATTCCCGGGGGGTCCCGCGGGGCCCCGGCGGCCCGCGCGAGGGAGAGGGCCAGTTCCCCGTTGCCCACCTCGTCCCCGCTCTCGAGGGCGCCGCGGATGAGGTCCTCCTTGACGCGCCCGACGGCGCCGCGGAAGGCGGTCGCCTCGACGCCCGGGATCCAGCGGGCCACGGCGTCGGCGAGGACCCCGTCCAGGACGCCGGCCTCGCGCCGCCCGTAGGGAACGAGGGTGTTGCCGTAGTCGAAGAGCACGAACCGGATCGGGGCCGGGCTCACTCCCCTTCCCCGCCGTTCGTCCCGCCCCCGCCTCCCTCCTTCTCGGCCTTGATGATCCGGCCGAGGATCTCCACGCGGTAGGTCTTCTCCGGGGGCGTCAGGTCGTAGTCCCTCGCGGCCGCCTCGATGTCGACGCGCGCCTCCTTCATCTTCCCGAGGCCGCACCGCGCCTCGGCCCGGGCGAGGAACATCATCGCCCCGGGCTCCTTCTTGATCCCCTCCGAGGCCGCCTGCTCGCCCTCCGTGAAGCGGCCGAGCCGGTTGCAGGCGCGGGCGCGGTACTCGTAGGCCGGTCCGTAGGCGGGGTCGTACTGCATCCCCTTCGAGCCGGCGTCGGCGGAGCGGGCCATGTCCTCGAGGTGGAAGGAGATCACGGACAGGAGCGACCACGCGCGGCCGTGGCGCTCGTTGAGGAGGAGGGCCGTCTCCAGGTTGGCGGCGGCCTCGTTGAGGAGGTCCTTCCGGGAGTCCTCGACCCAGAGGAAGAAGAGCCCCCTCCCGCGCTCCGCCCACGTGTCCGCCCGGAGGGGGGCGAGATCGAGGGCGGCGTCGAGGGCCTCGATGCCCGCCTTCGCCTTGTTCTGGTTGACGAGGTTGGAGCCCTCGGCGGCCTTGCGGGCGGCGGCGGGGGAGTCCCCGAGCCTCTGCTCCCAGTCCTTGACGATCTTCCGCGCGTCGTCGACGCGGGAACCGCCCTTGCGCTCGGCGTTGAGGAACCGCCGGAGCCAGGAGTAGGCGTCCACCTTGCGGTCGAGGCCGACCAGGGACTTGCCGAGGTAGTACATCGCCTCGGTGTCCGCCGGGTCGTACTTGAGGACCTTCCGCCAGAGCTCCTCGGCCTCGACGAAGGAGTCCTTGCGGAAGGCGCGGGCCGCCTCCTCGCGGGCCTCCCTGATGCTGGCCTTCGCGGCGGCGGTGCGGAGGCCCTCGAGGGTCCTCCCGGCGTCGGCCCGGTGGGGATCGTCCTGCGCCGCGGAGCCGAGGAACCTCTCCAGGGCGGCGAGGGCGTCGTCGATCCTCCCCGCCCGGCGCCGGGCCTCGGCGACGTGGTACCAGGCCTCGGGCTCCGCGGCCCCCGCCTCGACGGCGGCCTCCAGCAGGCGGAGGGGTTCGGCGGGGTCCTTCCCGTGTTCGAGGAGGAACGCGCCGAGCTTCCAGAGCGGGCGATCGTAGCCCTCGCAGGCCGCCACGGCCTTCTCGAAGGCGGCCTTCGCGTCGGGGACGCGCTTCTGCAGGAGGAGGAGATCGGCCTCCTTGAGGGCGGCGTCGGAGCGGGCACGACCCGCGGAGCGCGCGGCCTCGAGGAGTTCCCGGGTGCGATCCAGTTCCGCCGCGGCGCCGAGGACCTCGAGGGCCTTCACCTCCGTCGCCGCCAGGGTGAAGGAGCCGCGGGCGAGGAGGAAGACCGCCGCCCCGGAGTGGTCCCGCGGCCCGCCGGCGCCGAGCACCCTCCAGGCGAGGGCCGCGAGGTCCGCCGCCTCGATCTCGGCCGGCGCCACGACGTCCACGGCGGGCCCGCGCTGGATCTCGAAGCCCTCGGTGCGCACGCCGGCGGCGCGGCCCGTGACGACGCCGCCCGGGCGCCCCGGGGCGCGGAGGCGGATCGACTCCCCCGCCGCCGCGGCCTTCGCGAAGCCGGCGCGCACGTTGCCCGCGAAGGCGTTGAAGTCGGAGAGCGCCTCGCGGAGCCGGTCCAGGCGGCCGGGCAGGGGGGCGAGGGCCGGGGCGGCGCCGTCGAGGAGGGTCCCCGCCTCGCGGGGGTCCCGCGCCGCGGCGGCGAGGAAGTCCGCGCAGAGGGTGGGCCACAGCGCCTCGGCCCGCTCCCGCGCCTCGCGGCGGCCGGCGACGGCCTTCTCGATGCGCCCGAGGCCCTCGGCCGCGGCGTCGGCGGCCCGGGTGATCCCGAGGCCGGAGAGGGCCTCGAGGGCGGTCCGCGCCCCGGGGGCCTCCCCGTCGTCCCCGTTCACCACCCGGTCCACGAGGGCCGCGGCGGCGGCGATGCCGGCGTCCACGACGGCGTCCACCTTCGCCGAGGTCTCCGCCGCCTTCGCCTCCGCGCCGGCCTCGCGCTCCTCGGCGCCGAGGTCCGACCATGCGGCGAGCGCGTCCTGGAGCCGGTTCCCGGCGAGCGCCTTCGCGGCCCGCGCCTCCCTCTCCCCGACGGAGGCGGCGGCCCGGGCGGAACGGGCCTTCTCCAGGTTCTCCGCCTTCGCAAGGGCGATGCGGGCGGCGGCGGTGCCCTCGTGGGCGCCGGCGACGGCGCGGAGCATCGCCACGGTGTCCGGGTGGTCCTCCCCCTTCTCCGCCCCCGCGGCCTCCGCCGCCGTCAGGGCCTTCGTCGCGTCGGCCTCGCGGGCCTCGCGCATGGTGTTGGTGTCCGGCGTGGAGGTCCCGCCCCCCCTCCCCGGGTCGACGGGGACGACGATCACCGGGGGAGGCTCGGGCTTCTTCCGCAGGATGGCGAAGCCCGCGACGCCGAGCACGGCGAGGGAGCCGACCACGATCGCGGCGGAGACGGCCCGGCGCCTCCCGGGGGAGGCGGAGGCCCCGCGGGCGGCCCGGGGGCCGGCCTCCAGGGGGCCGTCCGCGAAGGGGGCCGCGGCGGCGGAGCGGCGGCCGAGCATGATGGTGTTGACGGGCGGCCGCCCCTCGAGGACGGAATCGAGGTCCTCGTCGAGCTGCTCCAGGGTCTGGTAGCGCTCCGCGGGGTCCTTGGCCAGCATCTTCATGACGACGGAGGCGGTTCCCGTGCTGATGTCGAGCACCGACTCCCGCGGGTTGGGGATGGGCGAGGAGAGGTGGCCGCGGACGATCTCCTGGACGGTCTGGCCGGCGTAGGGGGGCTTGCCCGTGAGCATCTGGAACAGCGTGGCGCCGAGGGAGTAGATGTCGGCCCGGAAGTCCAGCGTGCCCTCGCGCCGGATGGCCTCCGGCGCCACGTAGAGGGCCGTCCCCATGGGGCGGCCGGTGCTGTCCGCGGCGCCGCCCTCGATGATGGGGCGGGCGAGGCCGAGGTCGGCGAGCTTCGCCGTCCCCGACTTCGTCATGAGGATGTTCTCCGGCTTGATGTCGCGGTGGACGATGTGGAAGGTCTGCGCGTGCTCCAGGGCCCTCACCATCTGGAGCCCGATGTCGATGGACTTGCGCTCCGTGAGCCGGCCCTCCCTCTTGATGAGGGCCAGCAGCGACTCCCCCTCCACCAGCTCCATGGCGAAGTAGTGGTAGCCGTCGGCGGAGCCGAAGTCGAGCCCGCGGACGATGTTGACGTGGTTGAGGGTGACCGCGACCTTGGCCTCGCGGAGGAACCTGTCGAGGTACTCCTCCTCTCCCTCGCGCCGCCGCGACAGCACCTTGAGGGCGACCTCGCGGCCGAGGGCGGTCTGGTAGGCGCGGTACACGATGCCGGCGCCCCCCTCGCCGAGGCGCTGGAGGATCTCGTACTTGCCGATGCGCAGGGACTGCCCGGTGCGCGCCGCGACCTCCCGCCGGGCGATGGTGACGCGCTCCGCCGAGACGAAGCCCTTCTTCACGAGCACTTCGTCGAAGGTGACGCCCTGGTGGAGCTCGTCGGAGGCCGCCTTCAGGCGCCGCGCCTCCTCGACCTGGGCCGCCGTGGCCCACCCCCGGAGCATCAGCTCCTTGAGGAAGGCCTCCTCGCGCTCCGCCTGCTGGGAATCGTTGTCGGCCATGGGTCGGGTGGTCGGGGATCCGTGGCCGCGGGATTCCGCTCATCCCGCGGGGGCCCCATTCTACCCCCCTCCCCCTGCGCCGCCCGGAACGAAGGACGGGCTACAGCGAGGGCGCCGTCGTCCGGTGGAGCTCCCGGGCGAAGTCCCGCAGGCTCTCCTGGCGCGCCTTCGGGTCCTTGGCCAGGGCCTGCTCGACCACCTTGGCGAGCATGGCCGTGACCTTGATGTTCACCCGCCGCAGGGGGGTGGGCGTGTCGTGGCGGGCGCGGCGGGCCATCTCCTCGGCGGAGTCCGCCGAGAGGGGGGGGGTGGCGGCGAGCATGTGGTAGAGGAGGGCCCCCACGGAGTAGACCGCCGCCCGGGGGTCCGCCGGGTCCCCGCCGGCGAGGACCTCCGGCGCGCGGTAGGCGAGATCGGAGACGGGGGGCGGGGGGGACTCCGGCTCGCGGAAGAACTTCACCTTGGAGTGGAACTCGAGGTCGACCCAGATGTCGCCGGGGGAGATGGCCGCGGCGGGGAGCCCCTGGTCGATGGCCCCCGAGAGGGCCTCGGCGAGCTGCTTCGCGAGGCCCAGAGCGCTCCCGATGGGGACGAAGCCGCGGTCCGCGAGGACGCGCGAGAGGCGCCTCCCCTGGAAGTACTCCATGGTCACGTAGGTGAAGCCGCGGGCGGTGCCGTAGTCGAAGATCTGCAGGATGTTGGGGTGGAGCACCCGGGCCGCCTTCTGGACCTCCTTCTGGAGGGAGGCGCGCATCCCGGGGCGGTCCATGTCCTCGGCGGTGAAGACCTCGACCAGGACGTGGCGGTTGAGGCTCGGCTGCAGGGCGCGGAAGAAGACGGCCCGGCCGAGGGGGCGGGCCTGCTCGATGATGCGGAACTCGCCGAGGTTGGTGCCCGGGATCCCGGCCAGGGCCCCCTCGAGGGGGGGGAGCTCCTCCGCGTTCGTCGAGGAGCCCGCGGGGATGGGCGCGGGCTCGGCGTCCCGGGGGGAGCGCGGGAAGACGACGCGGCGGGGAAGGGCGGTGGCGCGCACCTCCTGGACGGAGGCGGTGATCTCCGTGGCCTTCCCGAGGACGAGGACGTCGCCGTCGGAGATGACGTGCTTCTTCACCCTCCGCCCCCGGTACCAGAGCCCGTTGCGCGAGTCGAGGTCCTCGATCACCCAGTCGGTGCCCTTGAACTCGATGACGGAGTGGAGGCGGGAGATCTTCGTGTCGGCGACGGGGAGGTCGGCCTCGTCGCTCCTCCCGATGGTGAAGGACTTGTCCCGGGGCACGGGCCGCTCGAGGCCCAGCGCGGGCCCGCCGGTCACCTTGATGACGAGATCCGTCCGGGTGCGCTGGATGGGCGTGGAGCCTCCTGCGGGGAATCGCCTCGGGGCGGGCGCCCGCAACATCGCGCCCCCGCGATCCTTATACCCGCGCCTCGGGATCGGTCAAGGGGGAAAGGGCACTCCCATCACGGGCCCCTCCGCACGGCCCCCCCGCGACGGGAGTTCCGCTCCGGAGGCCGAGGGTCCTACAATGCCGCCTCGGGCGCTCGGGCCCCGGCACGGTTCCACGGAGGTCTCCATGGCGGACGCGACGGCGGGCATCACCGGCGACGACGAGGAGAAGGGCGAAGGCGGGAGCAAGGGCCCCCGCGGCGTCGAGGAGCGCCTCCTCAAGAGCCGCACCGTGGCCCTCTTCGAGGCCATCACCCCGCGCTCCTCGCGCAAGGTGGTGACGAGCCTCCTCGTGCTGGAGGCGGAGGATCCGAAGGCCCCCATCACGCTCCTCGTCAACTCCCCCGGCGGCTCCGTGGACGACGGCTTCGCCATCTACGACGCCATGCGCTTCGTTTCCTGCCCCGTGCGCGCCCTCTGCGTCGGGCTCGCGGCCAGCGCCGCCAACATCGTGCTCCTCGGGGCGCCGAAGGGGAGCCGCCTCTCCCTCCCCAACACACGCATCCTCCTCCACCAGCCCTCCACGGGCAGCTCCGGGACCGCGTCGGACATCGCCATCACGGCCCGCGAGATCATCAAGACCCGCCAGCGCCTCAACGAGCTGCTCGCCGAGGAGACGGGGCAGAAGCTGGAGCGCATCGAGGAGGACACGAACCGGGACTTCTGGCTCTCCGCCGAGGAGGCGAAGGAGTACGGCCTCATCGACCGCGTGGTGACCTCCCGGAAGGACCTCGGCTAGCCCCTACTTCGCGACGAAGGGGAGGTCGAGCCGGTCGAGGGCGGCCTCGGGGCGGGCCCCCGGGTCGAAGAGGACCCGGAAGCGGATCCACCGCATCCCGAGGAGGGCGGCGGGATCCTCCGTCCACTCCGTGGCCGCCGCGGCGTCGGGGAGGCCCCGCCCGTCGGAGGGGGCGCCCTGGAGCCGCACCACGGTCCCCGGGGCCCGGGGAAGGGGCACGGGGGGAAGCCACGAGGGGGTTTCGGCCCCGGAGTCCAGCCACCGGGAGCGGGCGACGGCCCGCGTGCCCACCCCCTCGAGCCGCACCACGGGGCAGAGGCGGAACCCCGCCGCCTCGGGCCCCGGTCCGAGGACGAAGACCCCGAGCTCCTCGCAGCGCACGGCGCGCAGGTTCACCGTCCCCGTGGTCCCCGACCAGGTGAGCTCGAGGGCGAGGTCCGAGGCGCCGTCGTGCCGGACGGGGTGGCGGAAGGGCAGGGGGACGACGCCTCCCCGGGCGAGGCCCGCCGACGGCAGTTCCGCCGCCGGCCGCCACGCGGCGGGGTCCACCCCCTCCCAGAGGCGCAGCGCCGGGCCCGCGGCCACCCGCAGGCGGGGCTCGAGGATCTCCCCCCCCGCGGTCCCCGCCGCGGCCACGAGGTGGAGGGCGGTGAGGATCCGGGGCTCGTCGCCGAGATCGGTGCACGGGACCACGAGCAGGAGGGTGCCCCCGCGGGGGTCGAGCCGCAGGGAGCGGATCTCGCCGGCGGGAGCGGCTTCGAAGGTCCGCGGCTCCATCACCGGGGACAGGACCCCGGAGTCGGCGGGGTGGTTCCAGCGCACCGTGGTCCCGAAGGGGTCGAGGTTCCCCTCGTCCTCGAAGGCCTCCACCAGGAGCCCCCCGGTCCCGGCGGCCCCCGTCGTGAAGAGGATCTCCCGCGGGGAGGCGAGGTCGAGGGGGTTCCCCCCGGCATCGCGGACGCGGGCGCCGAGGTCGACCCTCACCTCCGCCCAGGGGGGCAGGCCGCCCATGGGGAGGAGGGTGAGTTCCGTGCGGGTGCGGTCGAGGAAGCCGTGGAAGGGGATGACCCGGCCGTCGGCCTCGAGGATCACGGCGTCGAAGGGGGAACCGCGGCCCTCCTGGTTGAGGGCGCGGGGGTCCATGGGCTCGGAGAAGCGCAGCACCACCGGGGCTTCCGGGTCCACGGCGGCGGCGCCCGCGGGGGGATCGGAGGAGAGGAGGACGGGAGGGGTCCGGTCGGTCCGGCGCGGGGAGCGCACGGTGACCTCCACCGTGGCGTCGCGGTCGAGGGGGTCCCCGTCGGCGGAGCGCAGCGAGTTGAGCGAGGGCAGACCCGCCACCCTCACCCGTAGGGTCCCGCCGGGCCGCCAGGAGCCGCCGGCCCGGGGCCTCAGGACGAGTTCCCGGCCCCGCACCTCGGCCTCGACGGGGACGGGCCCCCGGGAAGGGTCCTCCACGGTCGCGGCGCCCCGGGCCGAGTCGGCGTCGAGGGGGGCGGAGAAGCGGAGCACCACCTCGGACCCGGGGAGCGTCGTCGGGAGCCGGTCCGCGGGGGCGGGCTCCAGGACGAGGCGGCGGTGGGCCACGACGACGCCCCCCGTCGTCGAGGAGGAGCCGTCGGAGGAGTTGTCGGAGCGGGCGGACCACTCCCCGCCGCACCCCGCCGCCGAAGCGGCGAGGAGGAGGGCGGGGATGCCGGCGAACCTCCGCATCTCCCCCGTCATGCGCGCTCCCGGAATGAAGCCTCCTCGCCGCCCGGGGACGGGCGGAGTACCGAGTCTACCACCGGAGGTCGGGGGGCGGGGGGGTGGACTTCCCGCCCCCGGCAGGCTCCTCGCTGGATCGTGTGGGTTCACCCTGGCGGTGCGCGCCTACCGGCGCGCGGCTCCCGACGGGGAGCATCGGGAGAGGATCCGATGCTCCCCGTCGGGAGCGCAGGACGTCAAAGGAGGGAGGCGGCGGGGTCGAACCTGCCTGAGGATCCAGGTGCGGGGGAGCGGGTTCGGTACCCGGGGGAGGAGGGGACGGCGGGCACCTTCCGGAATCCCGGTGGTTCAAGGCACGAGCGGTGTGCGCCATCCCCCACGATCCAGAGCCCCGATCCCGTACCCCCCCTTCTGGATCCTCAGGGAAGTTCGATCTCGCCGCCTGCTTCCTCTCCACGCTCCCGACGGGGGAGCATCGGGTCCTTTCCCGATGCTCCTCCGTCGGGAGCCGCGCGCCGGTAGGCGCGCATCGCCCGCGAGAACCCACACGGGACAGAAGGAGCCCAACGCCCTTGGTCCCCGATTCCGCCTTGCCCCCCCTCCGTCCCCGGGCGAAGATGATGGTTCCTCCCGGGACCGGCCGGGGCGATCCACGAGGACCCCTCCCATGCACGGATCCACGGCCTCCTTCCGCCGCCCGCTCCCCGCCGCCCTCCTCGCGGCCTCCCTCCTCCTCGCCTCCTGCGGGGACGATTCGCCCCCGGCGGCCGCTCCCCCGCCCGCGCCCGCTCCCGTCGCTGCCCCCGCGGCGACCCCCTCCGCCCCCGGCATGCGTTTCGAGGAGGTCGCGAAGAAGGCCGGCCTCAAGTTCTTCATGAACTTCCTGCGCCCGGAGCAGGGGGAGAACTTCAAGATCAACCTCTACGACCACGGGGCCGGCGTCGCCGTGGCCGACGTGGACGGGGACGGCATCGAGGACGTCCTGCTCCTCAACCAGCTCGGCGCCAACGGCCTTTTCCGCAACCGCGGGGACGGGACCTTCGAGGACGTCTCCGCCGGCTCCGGGACGGGCCTGGAGGACCGCATCTGCGTCGGTGCGGCCTTCGGGGACGTGGACTCCGACGGCGACCAGGACCTCTACGTCACGACGACGCGGGCGGGGAACGTCCTCCTCCTCAACGACGGGAAGGGGCGCTTCACCGACGTGACGAAGGCGGCGAACCTCGAGCTCGTGGCCGAGTCCATGTCCCCCTGCTTCTTCGACGGGGACGGGGACGGTGACCTCGACCTCCTCGTCACCAACACCGCCCGCTGGACCCTGGAGGAGTTCGACGCCGGCATGAACTACTTCCGGGGGAAGCGCCTGCTCGACGACCTCATCAACAGCGAGAAGCAGTGGGACGTCTTCTACCTGAACGACGGGAAGGGCCGGTTCACCGACGCGACGGAGGCCTCGGGACTGAAGGGGAAGGGGTGGGGCGGGGACGTGGCCGTCTTCGACCTCGAGGGGGACGGCGACCTCGACCTCCTCGTCTGCAACATGTTCGGATCGAGCTCCCTCTACGCCAACGACGGGAAGGCCGTCTACCGGGAGGTGACGCGGGAGGTCCTCGGCCGGACCTCCTGGGGCGCCGTGGGCGCGCGGGCCCTCGACTACGACAACGACGGCCTCCTCGACCTCTTCATCGCCGACATGCACTCCGACATGTGGATCCCCTTCGACATGAGCCCGGACATGGTCCGCCCGACGGTCAAGTACCCGTCCTTCTACGCCCGCGCCGTGCAGGAGGGCTGGGTCACGAAGGAGAAGGACCGCGCCTTCGTCGCGCAGGCCGCCATCCGGGAGGAGGAGATCGTCTTCGGGAACACCCTCTTCCGCAACCTCGGCGGGGGGAAGTACGAGGAAGTGTCGGGGAAGGCCGGTTGGGAGGTCTTCTGGCCCTGGGGCATCGTGGAGGGGGACTACGACCTCGACGGGTACCAGGACATCTTCGTGCCCTCGGGCATGGGGTACCCGCTCTTCTACTGGCGCAACGCGCTCCTGCGCAACGGCGGCGACGGGACCTTCGCGGACGTGGGCGGGTCGGCGGGCTTCGAGCCCCCCCCCGGCGGGCCCGAGGCGGACGTGATGTTCCGCGGGAGGCGCGGCATCCGCAGCTCCCGCGCCGGGGCGAACCTCGACTACGACGGGGACGGGCGCCTAGACCTCGTCGTGAACAACTTCAACGACCGCGCCTGGCTCTTCCGCAACACCTCGCCGCCGAAGCCCTGGTGCGCCCTCAAGCTCGTGGCCACCCGCTCCCACCGGGACGCCCTCGGCGCCCTCGTTCGGCTCACGGCGGGAGGGAGGACCCAGACCCGCCAGGTCCAGGCCGCCGGGGGATACCTCTCCCAGTCCACGAGCCGCCTCCACTTCGGCCTCGGCGGGGCCGCGGCCGTGGAGAAGGTCGAGATCCGGTGGCCCTCGGGCCAGGTGCAGACCCTGACCGACGTGCAGGCGGGAAAGGTCACCACGGTCACCGAGCCGAAGTAGCCGCCGCGGCGGCCCCTCCTCCCGCCCCCCCCCCCCCGCGGGGGGGGGGGGGGGGGCCCCCCCCGGGGGGCCCCCCCCCCCCGCGGGAGGGGGGTT
>CAYJMF010000063.1:0-25073 GCA_964370855.1 uncultured Planctomycetota bacterium
CGGCGGCGGAGGCGGCGCGGCGCGGGGAGCCCGCGGAGGCGGTGTTCGGGGCGGCCCGCCTCCCCCGCCGGGTGGCCGTGCGCCTGGCCGCCGCGGCGGGAGCGGCGCCGGAGCGCTTCGCCGCCGCCGCCGAGGCCCTCGCCGAGGAGTGCGGCCGGCGCCGCGCGGATCGCTCCCGGCTCCTCCTCGCCGCCGTCCATCCCGCCACCGTGGCGGCGGGCGCGGTGATGGTGATCCTCCTCCTCGGCGGGATGCTCTCGGGCTACCACCGCCTCCTCCTCGACTACGCGGGGGGCCGATGACGGCGCCCACGGATCGGCGGCGGGCGCGGGGGTTCACCCTCGTCGAGGCCGTCGTGCTCCTCGGCATCTCCGTGCTCTTCATCTCCTCCCTCGCGGGGGCGCAGGGGCACCAGGCCCGGTTCGTCCGGGAGAGGGCGCGGGAGGACGCGGCGCGCCGGGCCTGCGCGGCGCGCCTCGAGGAGCTCATGGCGGACCGCTCCGCCCTCCTCGCGGGGACGCGGCCCGTGGATGTGGCCGGGGGGCCGGGCTCCTTCCTGGAGGCGGCGGCGGGCGAGGAGACGGTGACCGCCGTCGAGCCGGGGCTCTTCGCCGTGGAGGTCCGCGTGCGCTGGACCGCCGCCGGCGGGGAGCCGCGCATCGTGCGCCTCGCGACCCTGCTCGGGGGAAAGGGGGCCCGGTGAACCGGGACGGCTCCTCCGGCGTCACCCTCGTCGAGCTGGCCGCGGCGATCCTCATCGCCGCCGCGGGGGCGACGTCCCTCTGGATCGTGATGACCGGCGCCCTCCGGACCGACGCCGCCGTCGCGGAGCAGGCCGCCGACGCGAAGGAGGCGGCCGCCGCCCTCGAGGTGCTGCAGGCCGACCTCCGCCGCCTCCGGGAGGTGGAGGCTCCGCCGGGAGCCGCGGCCCGCCTCCCCGAGGGCGTGGTCGCCGTGGACTTCCTCCGGGCGCGTCTCGGGGAGGAGTCGATCTCCTGGCGCCTCGAGGGGGGGCGCATCCTCCGCAACGCCGGCGGCCGGGACCGCGCCCTCGGCAGGAACGTCGAGGGGTTCCGCGTGGAGAGGAGGGGCCGCCTCTTCACGGTGCGCCTCCGCGGCGCCGCCCGGCTGGACGGGCTGGTGCCCGCGTGGAGCGCCTCGGCGTCGGCGGCGGTCCGGCTGGAGGGGGAGCGGTGAGGCCGGCCGGGGCCCGTCCGGCGCGGCGCGAGGAGGGGTTCTCCCTCTTCCTGATGATCTCCCTCGCCGTCTGCGGCTCCGTCGTCGCCCTCGGGCTCATGGAGCGCATCCAGTCCATGGCGCGGGATCGGGTCCGGTGCCGCGCCGCGGAGGCGGCCCGGTGGGCGGCGGAGGGGGGCATCGAGAAGGCGCGCGCCGCCCTGGCCGCCGACCCGGCCTGGACCGGGGCCGTCCTCGACGTGGGCGGGAACCGCGTCGAGGTCCGGGTGGAGGCCGTGGAGGGGGACGGGAGGCTCCGCCGCGTGCGCTCCCTCGGCGTCGATCCCGGCCTCGGCACCGAGGCGACGGCGGCGAAGCGGACCCTCGCGGCGGTCCTCCGCCTCGGTCCCGGGGGGCCGCGCATCGTGGAGTGGAGGGAGGAGCCGTGACCGGCGCGGGGGCCGGGATCGGGGAGCGGCGCGTCGGGGACTACACGCTCCTCGGGGAGCGCTTCCGGGACGAGGTGGGCACCCTCTGGGAGGCCCGCGACGGCCGCACCGGCGCCGCCGTGGAGCTGCGGCTCCTCCCCGCGGGACTCGCGCGCAACAGCCTCGTCCACGTGCGCTTCCTGCGGGACGCCGCGCGCGCGGCGGCGGTGGCCCACCCCTCCGTGGTCCCCGTCCTCGACGGGGGGGAGGCGGGGGGCGAGCTGTTCCTCGCCTCGGCGCCGGCCGGGGGCCGGACCCTCCAGTCCCTCCTCGAGGAGGCGCGGGCCGCGGCCCCCCCCGACGGCGTGGTCCCGCTCCCCGGCGAGGGGAGGGACGGCTTCGCGCGGGTGGCGGAGTTCTTCCGGCGGCTCGCCCTCGCCCTGGAGGCCGTCCACGCGGCGGGCCTCGTCCACGGGCGCCTCGATCCCCGCCGCGTGCTCGTCCTCCCCGACGGGACGCCTCTGGTGCGGGACCTCGGCCTTCCCGGAGCGGGGATCCTGGGGGAGCTCTCCCTCGACCGGGCCCCGGTGCGGGCCACGGCGTGGAGCTCCCCGGAATCCCTCGACCCGACGGAGCTGCTGGAGCCGAGGGCCGACGTCTACTCCCTCGGCGCCCTCCTCTACCAGGCGCTTTCGCTGCGCCCTCCCCACGAGGAGGCGACGACGGAGGGGCTCGCCTGGCGGCTGCGCTCCCACGACCCGACGCCGCTGCGCCGCTGGAACCCCGCCGTGCCGAGACCCCTCGCCCGCATCGTCGGGAACGCCATGGCCCGGGACCGGGGGCCGCGCTACACCTCCGCGCGGGACCTCGCCGCCGACCTCGCCCTCTTCCTCGAGGGGAAGGCCGTCGCCCTCCGGAAGGAGCCCCTTCCGGCCCGCCTCGTGCGCTGGCCCGTGCGCCACCCGGTCCTCGTGTTCAACCTGCTGCTCCTCGCCATGGCCGTGGAGGCGGTCGTTCTCCTCTGGGGCGCCTCCATCCCCCTCGGGCGCGCCCTGGAGGAGAACGTCCAGCTCAGCGAGCGGAACCGGATCCACGCCCGGCGCATCGAGGCCATGAACCTGACGGAGGGGTGGGCGCAGATGGCCCGCGCCCTGGAGCCCCTGCTGGAGGCCTCCCGCGACCTCGGCGGCTCCGACCCCGACCTCGCCATCCTCCTCGCGCGCACCGCCCTCGACCGGGCCCGGGCGCAGGAGTGGCGGAACTCCGGCGACGCCGCCGCCTTCCGCCGGCGGGCCCTGGACCGCCTGCGGGAGTGCCTCCACGACGCCCGGGAGGTGGCCCACACCTCCTCCACGGGCGTCCCCGCCTCCCTCTTCGCGAAGGCCGGGGACGGGTCCGGCCGCTTCGCCGTGGGCTCCCCCGACGGGACCCTGCGCATCCTCGACGCCGGCGGCCGGCTCCTCGGGGTCGGGAACTCCCACCGCGGGGAGGTGCGGGGGGTGCGCGCGCAGCCCGGTGGGGCGCTCCTCCTCACCGGCTCCGCCGACGGGACGGCGCGCACCTGGGGGGGCGACGGCCGCGAGATCGCCGTCTACGCCGGCCACGAGGCGCCGGTCAACGCCGCCGCCGCCTCCCGCGGGGGGAGCCGGCTGCTGACGGGGTCCGACGACGGGACGGCGATCCTCTGGCGGTCGAACGGGGACCGGTTGGCGGTGCTCCGGGGGCACGGAGGCCCGGTGCTCGACGCGGCCTTCGATGCCGGCGACGGGGGCCTGCTGACGGCCTCCGCCGACGTGACGGCCCGCGTCTGGACCGCCGAGGGGAAGGAGCGGTTCGTGCTCGCGGGCCACGCGGGGGAGGTCCGCCGCATCCTCCCCTGGAGGCTCGGCACGAGCGCCTGGCTGACGCTCTCCGCCGACGGGACGATGCGCACCTGGTCCGCGGAGGGGGCGCCCCTCCTCGTGCTCCGCCACGGGGGGGCGCCGACCTGCTTCGCCGACGGGGGCGGCGGGAGGCTCCTCACGGGGGACGAGGAGGGGACGCTCCGCCTCTGGGACGGGGAGGGGCGGGTGGCCGCCTCCATCGCGATCCCCGGCTGCCGGATCACCGGCGTGGACCGCTCCCCGGAGACGGGGCTCCTCCTCGCCGCCGGGAGCGACGGGACGGTGCGCCTCTTCACGGAGGCCGGCGCCGAGGTGGACCGGTTCTCCGCCCCCGGCGGGGGGGCCGCCCTCGGGGGCTCCTTCGCGCCGGGGGGCGAGGTGGTGCACGGCGCCTTCGAGGACGGCTCCATCCGCACCTGGAACCGCGGGGGAGGGGAGCTCGGGGTGTGGCGGGAGGCGGCGGGGAGGATCCGGGTCTCCTTCCTCTCCATCCCTTTCGGAGGGATGTACAACCCGCCCCGGTCCCGGCCCGCTCCCGATCTCGCCGTCATGGCCGGAACCCCGGAGGGGAAGGGGCGGACCCTCGCGATCCTCCGGCCCGGGGCGCCGGTCCGCCGGTGGAGGCAGGGGGACGGATCCGCCGACCTGCTCGCCGCCTCCCGGGATAGGGGGGCGACGCTCACCGGCGGGGACGACGGGATCCTCCGCCTGCGCTGGTTCGGCGTCCCCGAGGGGGAGGAGTTCGGGGACGCGGGGCCGCCGGTGACGGTGGTCCGCTTCACCGAATCCGGCGGCATCGTCGCGGGCTCCGCCGACGGCGCGGTGCGCCACTGGGACGCCAACGGCGTCCTCCACGACGGGGAGGCGACGGCGGGGCCCCCCCACGGCTCCCCGATCCGCGCCGTCGCCTGGGACCCGGGGACCGGTACCCTCGCCGTCGGCGCCGAGGACGGGACCGTGGCCTTCCACCGGAAGTCCTTCGACCGGAAGCTCTCCCTCGGGCGGCCCGTGGCGGGACTCGCCTGGAGCCGGACCCAGGGGCCGGGGCCGGCGAGGGTCCTCCTCGTGGCGGCGCGGGACGGGACCTTCGGCGTGCTGGACGATCGGTTCCGGCTGCTCCAGAAGGAGTGGCGGCGCCTCCCCGAGGGGAGCGTCCTCTCCGTCGCCGCCGCCGACGACGGCTCCTTCCTCGTCCTCACGGAATCCGGCGGCGGCTCCTGCCGGGCGTGGCGGATCTCCCGGGACATGCAGTCCGTGGAGCGGCTCGCCGTGCTCGAGGGGACCGGGGCCGTGGCCTCGGCGGATCTCGACGGGGGGACGGGGAACGGGCGCTGGCGCGCGGCGACGGCCTCCGCCGACGGGACCGTGCGCCTCTTCGCCCTCGACGAGGGGGGGGTCCTCGACGCGGCCCGCCTCCGCGTGCCGCGGGATTTCACGGAGGAGGAGAAGGCCCGCCTCTCCCGCCTCTCCCTCCGCCCCCCCGCTCCCGTGAAGGGGAAGCGGTGAGAAGCGCGGCGACGCTCCTCGCGGCGGCGCTCCTCGCGGCGGGCCCGGCGAAGGATGTCGTTCTCCCGGATCCCCCCTGCGGCGACCCCGACCGCGCCACCTCCGACGTGCGCGAGGTGCGCATCCTCCCCGGCGCCGGCGGCCTCGACTTCGCGGTGCGCCTCGGCGGCCCCCTGGAGAAGGGGATGTTCACCTGCGTCCACGTCCTCGTGGACGCCGACGACGACCCCGCCACGGGCATCGGGGGGGACGAGCTCCTCTTCCGCGCCGCCCTCGGCTCCCGCTTCCACCCCAACGGGTGGAAGCCCGCGGACCCGGCCATCCCCGCGCCCATGGAGAACCGGCTCCTCTCCTGGTCCGAGGTGGTGCGCCAGGAGACGGCGGGGGCCGCCGAGGCGGGCAGGACCTGGATGCTCCACGACCTCCCCGGCGCGCCCGCGGTGGAGGGGGACGTGATCCGCTTCACCCTGCCCGCCGCCCTGCTCTCCCGCGGCACCGAGTGGATCGGCGCCGGGATTTCGCTCCGCGTCGAGGTGGAGACCTGGTGCGGGGACCAGCCGCTGCTCGTGGATCACGTGGCCGCCGACGAGGGGCTGCCCATCGTGGTGGACGGGAACGCGCGGGAGTGGAGCGGGGAGGAGCCGGACGAGGATCCGGCGGGGGAACTCCACCCGACCCTTCCCCACCTCGACCTCGTGCGCCTGCGCGTGGACCACGACGGGCCGCGCCTCTTCGCCTGCCTCGAGGTGGCCGGCCGGGGCTTCGCCGAACGGGCGCCGCCGTCGCCGGACCTCTCCCGCCAGGAGACGCTGCACGTGCTCGCGGAGCCCGTGGACTCCTCCTACGAGTCCCCCCGGCGCATCGTCGTCCCCCGCGGCGTCCCCTCGACCACCCGCTCCGACGGATCCTGGTCGGCGGCGGGCACCACCGTCGAGATCGCGCTGCCCCGCACCGGCCTCGACGCCCGCACGCGGGTGCTCGCCTGGTCCGAGGGGAGATTCGTCGATCGGGTCCCGGATCGGGGAAGCGTGAAGCTCCCCCGGAGGTCCAAATGAGGAGGGGGGGAGTTTCCGTTCTCGTCCTGCTCCTCCTCGTCCCCGCGCCCGCCGTCCCCGCGGAGGATCCCCCTCCCGTCCCCGTCCGCGGCGTCCTCGAGGGGCGCACGACCTGGCGGGGCACGGTGCTCGTCGAGGGGGACGTCGAGATCCCCGGGGGATCCTCCCTCGAGATCGAGGCGGGGACGCGGGTCCTCGTCGCGGAGAGCGACGCCTCGAAGTCGGGGTGGAACTCGGACAAGGTGGAGATCCGCGTCGCCGGTTCGCTCCTCGTCGCGGGCACGGAGGATCGCCCCGTCGTCATCGGCCCCGCACCCGGGCCCGTGGCCGCGACCCCGCTCCCCGAGTCCGCGGAGGAGGACGGGAAGGGGAAGGAGGAGGACCTGCGCCCCCGCTACGGGTGGCACGGCATCGTGCTCCTCCCCGCGGCGGGGAAGCCGCCGGTCCGGGAGATCCGGGGGGCGCTCCTCTTCGACGCCTGGGCCGGGATCCAGGTCCCGGCGGGGAGGCTCCGCCTCGAGGGGTCGGTGCTGCTCCGATGCGGGACCGGCGTCGAGGCGGGGACCGCCTTCCAGGACCGGGACCGCTACGGCGTCCCGCCGGGGGTGGCGCGGCCGGAGATCCTCCGCACCCGCTTCGCGGGCTGCCTCACCGCGGTGGGGGCGATGCTGCGGGCGGCGCCGCGCCTCGACCGCTGCATCGTGGCCCACGGCCGCACCGGGGTCGGGCCGCGGCGCCACACGGGGCGCTTCTACCCTCTGGAGGAGCCCGGGTCGACCCTGGTGCGCTGCGACCTCCTCGGCAACGGTGTCGGGGTGGTCGGCGCCTGCCTCGTCACCGACTCCCTCTTCCACCGCAACCGGCGCGCGCTGGCCCTCTCCTCCTTCCACGTGCAGCACGCCTCGGGGGTGGACGAGTACCGCCTGCGGGGGAACGTGTTCGCGGGGAACGGGGTCGTCCTCGCGGGGGAGTCCCTCGCCGGGGACGTGGCGGTGGTGAAGGAGGCGGGGTACGCGCTCTCGGGAGAGGCCCTGGACGCGGCGGCGGGGGCGCCCTGGCCCCCGCTCCCCCCCGGGTTCCGGCTGGCGGAGGGTTCGGAGGCGCGGGGGAAGGCGTCCGGGGGCGGGGACCCGGGCAGCGCCGCCGAGGCGATCCTCCGGGGCGGCGCCGGGCCGCGGGGGACGGGGCGGCCGCCCCTGCGGCGCCCCCTCGCGGTGCGGATCCCCGGTGGGAAGGGGGAGGGGGACGTCTCCCTCGATGCGGTCCCTCCCCGGGTGGGCGGGTCCCGCGGCTCCTCCTGGTGGTGCGCCGTCGAGGGGGACGGCGCCGGGATCCTCCCGTTGGCGCCGATCCTCGGGGGGCCCGACGCCGGGGGGATCCTCGCGTGGCGGGTGAAGTCCTCCGGGACGGGGACGGCGCGCCTCGAGGTGAACGGCGACCTCGCCTCCTTCGAGGCGGCGTGGAACGGGGCGTCGGTGGGGGACCCGGTGGTGCCGCGGCGCTTCGGCGCCGAGGGGTGGGTCGCGGAAGTGGCCCTGCGCAGGGGCGCGAACCTCCTCATGGCCTCGGTGCGCGGGCGGGGGACGGCGCCGCGGCTCGTCGTGGCCCTCGATCCCCCCGCCGGCGTGACGCTCTCGGAGGAGGCGCCGGGGGAGGCCCGGGAGGCCCGCGTCCTCGCGGCGAAGGTCGAGAGGGCGAAGGGGGAGGGCGCCTGGGTCCGCATCTCCCTCTCGGCGCCCGTGTCCTGGGCCGCCCCCGGCGAGGTCCGCCTGGTGGACGGAGACGGCGACCCCGTGGAAGCGGGCAACGCCCGCGTCGTCGTGGACCAGCGCCAGGTGCTCCGGTTCGGCCCCCTCCCCGACGCGCTTCCCGCCGGGACGGGAGTCCTCCTCTCCGGCTGGCGCTCCCCCGACGGCTCCCCCCTGGAGACGGGAGAGGCAGGGACGTTCCTTACCAACTAACTAACTCCGTGGACCTTCACCGTGAATGCCACGGTCGGTCCATGGAGTTAGTTAGTTAGTTAGTAAGGAACGTCCCTGCCTCTCTCCCTGCCTCTCTCGCGCCTCACTTCTCCTCGAGCTTGATGGAGACGGAGTTGATGCAGTAGCGCAGGCCCGTGGGGGCGGGGCCGTCGTCGAAGACGTGGCCGAGGTGGCCGCCGCAGCGGGCGCAGACGACCTCCGTGCGGACCATGCCGTGGCTCGCGTCCACGATCTCCTTCACCGCCGCCTTGTCGAGGGCCTCGTAGAAGGAGGGCCAGCCGCACCCGGAATCGAACTTCGTCTCCGAGGTGAAGAGCACCGCCCCGCACCCCGCGCACCGGTAGGTCCCCGCGGTCTTCGTGTCCCAGTAGGCGCCGGAGAAGGGCCGTTCCGTGCCCTTCTCGCGGAGCACCCGGTACTGCTCCGGGGAAAGGGTCTTGCGCCACTCGGCCTCGGTGGCGGGGAGAGCGCCGCCTTCCCCTGCCCGGGCGGAGGGCGGCTTCGCGGACGCGTCCTCGGGGGATTCCATGGGGATGGGTCCTTCCTTGGGGGCCGGTTCTGCGGAACAGCCGGAGGCGGCCAGCAGCGGGAGGAGGAGCAGGAGGGGCGTGCGGGAGCGGAGGGGGACGGTCACGGCGGAGATACTAGCCGCGGCCCCGCGGAGGGGGAAGCGGCCGGCACGCGGTGGGCCCCCCCCCCGCATCACCTCCCCCGCACGTCAAGGACGACCGTGGGCCCGCCGCCCGCCCCCTCGCCGGACCCGACCTCGACCCACTCCTCCTCACCTTCCGCAGGAGCCCGGAGCACGACCAGCGAGTGGACCCCCGGCGGAAGGAACCGGAGGCGGAAGGAGCCGTCGGCGCCGACGTCCGCGGAGGAGAGGGTCTCGCCGTCCTGCCGAACCTGCACGCATCCCTTCCAGCCCTCGGGCGGTGGTGCCCCGTCGACGAGGACCCTGCCCTCCAGTTCCGTCGGTGCTTCCAGGCGGATGTCCCCGGATGCGGGCATCCATCCGTCGCGGCGGTAGGGGAGGACGCCGGGGTTCTTCCCCTGGGGGAAGACCTGGAGGCGGCAGGGCCGGTCCGGGAGGAGCCCGCGCAGGCGCACCCGGCCGTCCTCGTCCGTCTCCTCGATTTCCGGCGGGGAGTACGCCCCCTCCACCATGCCGGGCATCGTCACCAGGACGTGGGCACCGACCAGCGGGAGTCCTCCGGCATCCAGGATCTGAAGGCGGCAGTCCGCTTCGGGGACCATGGTGATCACAACGTCGACGTTCCCGGGGACGGCTTCGACGGGGACGCACGTCCATCCGTCGACAGCGCCACGCAGGCGGACGTGTCCCGTCCCGAGACCGGACACGCGGAAGACCCCGCCGGCCCCCGTGGTCGTGCCGGCGAGAGTCGTGGCGAGCCCCGCCGGTCTCCCGTCTCCGGGCACGGTCACGACCTCCACCGATACGCCCTCCACCGGCACCCCTCCGGCACCGACCACGTGGCCGGCGACGAAGCGCTCCGGGGGCAGTGCCACGGTCCAGTCGGCGGGTGCGTCGGCGGGGACGGCGAGGAGGACGTGCCCGAGGGGGAGCCGGTTCTCCTTTTCGTCCATGGCGTCCCAGATCTCGAGGACCGTCGTGAGGCCTTCCTCGAGGGCGACGGTCAGCGGTCCTCCCCCGGGATGCCCGCCGCCACTGCTGGAGATGAGGCCGTCCTCGACGGTCTCCGCCGTCCTGGAGCGGAAGAGGGGCACGGGCCGTCCCTCCGGATCCACCACCCTCACCCGGAGGGTCCGCGGGCCCCGCCCCGCGGGCATGCGGAGTAGGACGCCCGTCGCTCCCGCCTCGACGATCTCGGAGACCTCCGGATCCATTCCTCCTCCGAAGAACCCCACCTCCCAGCGACCCGGCGGAAGGCCGTCGATGCGGAAGGCGCCATCCTCCTTCGTGTGTCCGGAGTGGGAGGAACCGAAGGGGTCCCCGTCACCGTCCCCGCCCACGACCTCCCCCACGGGCCTCGCCTCGATCCACTGCCCGGCCAGGGGTGAACCGTCGGAGCCCACCAGGCGCCCCTCGATGGCGAAGGCGCGCCGGAGCCGGAACACGAGGGGCTCCGTGCGGCCGACCGGATTCACCTCCGTGTCGGGCACCCGGACGAATCCCCCGGCGTCCACCTGCACCTTCACCGCCCTCGGGCGGAGGGCATCGGCGCGCACCCTCCCTTCCGCGTCGGGGACGAAGGCATCGCCCTTCCCCCCGTCGTAGAGGTGCCCGCCCTCGGCGTCGCTGATCCAGACCAGGGCGGCGCTCACCGGGACTCCGCCCTCCTCGGCCAGGAGCAGGATGTCGAGGGAGGCGGGCCGCTCCAGCGCGAGGTCCACGACCGTGCGCGAACCGGGCCCGAGGCTCCGGAACTCCCGGTCGGCGGGGGCGAAGCCCCGGGCCGAGGCCAGGACGCGGACCCGGCCCCCCGGGGTGACGTTGCGCTGCGCCCAGGTCCCGTCCTCCGCGGTGGTGGCATCGAGGATCCAGACGCCGCCCGTCGGGGAGAGGAAGGCGTCGCACTGGACCTTCACAGATGCCCCTGCGACGGGCCTCCCGTCGGGATCGATCACCGTTCCGGAGAGCCGGGCCAGGGCCTGGACGCGGAACTCGACGCGGACCGTCGCACCGGCGGTCACCACCGCCTCGGCGGCCCCGCCGCCGTCGTCGAGGCGCGTTCCGAAGCCGGCGCCGCCGCCCATCACCTTCCACGGGCCCGGGACGAGGCCGTCGAGGCGGAAGGAGCCGTCGGCGCCGGCGAGGACGACCACGGGCGCCCCTTCCCCCTCCACGGGGACGGCACGGACCGCGGCTCCCGCCGCCGGCGCCCCGTCCAGCGCCAGGACGACTCCCTCGATGGAGCCGGTCCCCTCCTTCCCCGGCACGGGGGCGTCGGTGGGAGGCGCTTCCGCGGCGGAGGGAGCGGGCGCGGCCAACGGTGCTGGCGGGGCAGCGGGGAGGGGGGAGGGCGCGGGGAGAACCGTCGAAAACCGGGGAGCGGGCGTGGCGGTCAGGATCGTCCACAGGGCCAGGGCCGCCGCCAGGATGAGCGCTCCGAGGAGGAACCGCCGCATGCCCGCATGCTCCCACACTCCTCCTCCCCTGCGCCACCGGGAACCTCACCTCCCGCCGCCCCCCGGTCACGCCCCCCGGCCGGCGGATCTCTCCGGCGCCGGAGCGGGGGGATTACCCTCGGGGCGACGGGGCGGAGCCCCCGGGAAAGGACGGCGCCGTGGCGGAGGCGGACGGGGGCGGAGGGAAGGGCGGCCATCTCGAGACCGTGGACCTCGCCCTCTCCGGCGACCGGGCCGCCTCCCAGGGGAAGCGCGCGGCCCTGGAACTCGCCGAGGCGGCCCGCGAGGACCTCCACGTCCGCACGACCTTCGCCGGCTCGCTGTTCCAGGGCCGCGTCCCCTGGTCCCTCATCCACCCGATGCCCGCGCCGTCCGCCGCCGAGGCGAAGGAGGCCGACGCCTTCCTCGCGAAACTCGCCGCCGTCCTCCGCGAGAAGGTGGACGCGGAGAAGGTCGACCGCGAGGGCGAGATCCCCGAGGAGGCCCGCGCCGCGCTCCGCGCCATCGGCGCCTTCGGCATCAAGATCCCGAAGGAGTACGGGGGGCTCGGCCTTTCGCAGCACTCCTACACCCGCGCCGCCGTCCTCCTCGGCAGCCACTGCGCCTCCACCACCGCCTTCCTCTCCGCCCACCAGTCCATCGGCCTCCCCCAGCCGCTCAAGGTCTTCGGCACCCCGGAGCAGAAGAGGGAGTACCTCCCGCGCCTCGCCCGGGGCGAGCTCTCGGCCTTCGCCCTCACGGAGGAGGGGGCCGGCTCCGACCCCGCCCGCATGACCACCACGGCGACCCCGACGGAGGACGGGAAGCACTTCGTCATCGACGGGCGCAAGCTCTGGTGCACCAACGGCACCGTGGCGGACCTCGTCGTCGTCGTCGCCCGCACCCCGCCGAGGGTCGTGGACGGCCGCTCCCACGACCAGTACACCGCCTTCATCGTGGACGCCCGCGACCCCGGCGTGAAGGTCGAGCACCGCTGCCGCTTCATGGGCATGAACGGCCTCTACAACGCCGACATGTCCTTCACGAAGGTGAAGGTCCCGCGGGAGGCGATCATCGCCGGCGAGGGCCGCGGCATGAAGGTGGCCCTCACGACGCTGAACACCGGCCGCCTGACCCTCCCCGCGGCCTGCCTCGGCGTCGCCAAGCGCTGCCTCGACATCTCCCGCCGGTGGGCCTCCACCCGCGTGCAGTGGGGGGCGCCCATCGGGAAGCACGCCGCCGTGGCGGACATGGTCGCCCGCATGGCGGCGACGGTCTTCGCCGTGGAGTCCATGACCCTGCTGACCTCCTCCCTCGTGGACGGCGGCGAGGCGGACATCCGCATCGAGGCGGCCATGTGCAAGATGTGGGGCACGGAGGCGGCCTGGGGCGTCGTGAACGACGCCGTCCAGATCCGCGGCGGCCGCGGCTACGAGACGGCGGAGTCGCTCCGCGCCCGCGGGCAGGAGGGGACGCCGCTCGAGCGCTTCCTCCGGGACGGCCGCATCAACACGCTCTTCGAGGGATCCAGCGAGATCCTGCGCCTCTTCATCGCGCGGGAGGCCCTCGACCCCCACCTCCGCGTCGCCGGCGCCGCCCTCAACCCGAAGCTCCCCGCCGGGCGCCGCCTCCGCGGCCTCGCCGGGGCCGCGGTCCACTACGCGGGCTGGTACCCCTCCACCTTCCTCCCCGGTCCCATTCCCGCGGGGATGCACCCGGTCCTCGCGCGCCACGCCCGGTCCGTGGAGCGGGGCTCGCGGCGCCTCGCGCGCCGCCTCTTCCACGCCATGGCCCGCCGGGGGCCGAAGCTCGAGAAGGAGCAGGTCCTCCTCGGCCGCTTCTGCGAGGTGGGGGCGGAGCTCTTCGCCATGGCGGCGGCCTGCGTCCGCGCGCAGCACCTCCTCGCGGCGGGCGCGAAGCCGGAATCCGTCGTGCCCGTGGCGGATCTCTTCTGCCGCGGGGCGCTGCTGCGCATCGACGCGCGGTTCCGTGGCATCTCCCGCAACGAGGACGGGGCCCACTACCGCTTCGCGCAGGGGGTTCTCGAGGGCGGCTTCACCTGGCTCGAGGAGCTGCCCGGCGGGGGGACGACGGGGGCGGCGGGGGCGGAGTAGCGGACCGCCGCCGCCGGAGAGGTTCCTTCTCCGCCGTCCCCCTCCCCGCCACACTGGGGCGATGGCCCTCCGGGACTCCCTTCCCTCGACCTGGCTGCTCGCCGTCGCCGCCCTCGGGGGGATCGTCGCCGGGGTGCTGTGGGGGAGGGCCGCCCCGCCGGAGCGGGGGAGAGTTCCGGCCCCGGCTCCGGCCGACCCCCCCGCATCCTCCCCCCCCCCGGCTCCCGCCCCCGGGCGGACCTTCGCCATCCCCGGCGGGCCGCCGCCGGACGTCGCGCGGGAGATGGAGGAGGCGCTGCGCGGCGCCTTTGCCGGGGACGGCTCCGACCCCGCCGTGCGCGCCGCGCAGGACGCCTCCTTCGCGCGCGTGAAGGCCCTCGCGGGGCGGTGGGCCGCCGCCTCCGGGAAGGACCCCCTCGCCTCCGCCGCCTGGTGGCGCGCCGCCCTCGCCCGCAGCATGGCCCCGGCGGAGCCGGCCGCCGCGGGGTGGGTGCGGGAGGAGGTTGCCTTCCTCGGGGAATCCATCCCCTTCCTCGTCTCCACTCCCGCGACCGCCGGGGCCCCGGCTCCGGCGATCCTCTGCGTGGTGGACGCCGTCCAGGATCCGCAGGCCCTCCTCGAGGAGCACTACGGCCCCCTCCTCGCGACCCACGCCGTCGTGGCGGTGCTGCTCCGCCACCCGCGGTACGAGCCCGTGGACCCCGTGATGAACGACCCGCGCACGGCGCTGCTGGCCGTGGGGCAGGCGGCGCGGGGCCGCGCCCTCGACCGGGACCGCGTCATGCTGGACGGGTTCGGGCGCGGCGCCGGGATCGCGGCGCTGCTGGCCGCGGATTCGGCGCGGGTGTTCTGCGGGGCGGTGCTGCGGGGCCCCTTCGCCGCGGGGGAGCCCGCGGGGAACCTCGCGCTGAACCCGCTCCTCCTGATCGGACCCGCCGCCCCCGAGGGGCCGATGGCGACGGCCTTCGCGGTGATCCGGGAGGCGGCCCCGGAGGTCCGGGTCCTCGCCTCCGACGACTTCGCCGGCGGCTACCTCGATCGGGCCGCCGCCATCGCGGAGTGGATCGCCGCCCTCCCCCCGCGCCGCGTCGCCGACCCGCGCCGCCCCTTCACGTGGTCCTCGGTGACGGGGGACCGCTGGCTCTCCTTCGGGCACGCCTTCGTGGTGAAGCGCACCACGGGCTTCGGCCCGGGGCGTACGGTGAAGGTCCGCATCGAGAGGGACCCGGAGCGGAACGCGGTGCTGCTGGAGACGGACGGCGTGGCGGAGATCCTGCTGCTGCTCTCGGACGAGGGGCTCGATCTCGAACGGCCGGTGAAGGTGTTCGTAGGCGGGGCTCTGGCGGGGGAGCGGAAGGTGGAACGGAGCCTCGACACGGTGCGGACCTGGAGCGATGTCGCCGAAGGGACCGTGTTCGCGACGGCGGAGTGGACGTTGAGGATCGGGGAGTAGTGGGGGTGGGAGGGGTGGAGAGTGGGGCAGGCGACCATGTGACCAGGCGACCAAAAGACCACGGGACCAAGCAACCAGGCAAGAGCATCCCCCGCTGAAGTCCATGATGCCGCAGTTCCCACCGGCCTTCCCGGCAGGAGGCCGGTCCATGCCATGGGCCTGATGGGGCCGGACGACCGCTTGAAGATCCTCGGTGTGACGGTCGCGGCCCGAGACCGCTTCTCGGACTCTCTCGACAGGGGGATCGGCCATGGGAAGGCCCATGGCGGACCTCGCGGCCTTCCAGGGGTACACGGGTCCCAGCAGCCTCCGCCGGGAGCCGTGGATTCGCGCCGCCGGGGAGAGTAGGATGGTCGCGAGGACCCAGTAGGGGACTGCGCCCCGGGAACGGAGGCAAGATGGACCCCGTAGGTGGCGAAGTTCTTGGCCCTGAGCGTTGCTCCGTCCCGGCACCAGGCAAGAAGCCGAACGAGACCGCCGGACCACGGTCCGTCCTGGAGACGCTGACAACGGCGATCCAGAAGCACCCGTGCGGTGGATGCAGGGAGATGGTAATCCACATGGAACGACTCTTGGGACTCCAAGGGCAGCGATCGTGCTGCTAGACCCGGGGACATCTGCCCGCCTCCCGTTGATTCGCAAGCAAGAGGCCCAGCGGTTGCGTTCGACGCCGAGAAGGCCATTCAGGAGTTCCGATCGGCAGGGAGTCCGGATTGGCTGGAAAGTGACGGAAATAGAGTCGTTCATGGGCGACGTTCAGCAAGTTCCGAGCAGATCCTGGGAGCATCAATCATGGCAGGAGACATGGACTCCGTCCCCGAGGCGACAGGTGAATTCATGGCCTCAGTTATTGGAACCGGGCTCTCCTCCCCAATTGCAGCGGCCATTCAGACGGCCGCTCCCAGGATAGTGTCCATGGTGGTCCGGAACAGGACTTTCCACCATGCAATGGATGCGAATAGCAAGGGGAAGTGCATTGACTCGGGAGATTCCAAGGCGATCATGTGGGAAAGGCGTCACTATTTTCAGGCGACCCTGACAAAGAGCCTGAAGGCGGCGGCGCAAGCAAAGAACCTGATGGTCAGGATGAAGGGAGTGCGAAGCAACTACAAGGTACGGAAGACTGGGGACAATCATGAGATCGTGTGGAGCGAGGATCCGGTTGATGAAGCATTTCGGTTGACGCCCAAGGGAAGGTCCGAGTGGGATGACGTTCATTACGTAGCCGTTGAGCGGAAGTGGTACTGTGCGTTGTGGTCGTACGGTGCATTTCAATTGACCCTGGTCAAGGCAAAGTGGAAGGATGGGAAGCGCGACGAGCACCAGGGGCAGTATGAGCCGGGGCAGAGGGGGTTCATCGCGGCGGGAATTTCGGATTCGGAGGCGCCGATCGCTGCAAACGGAGACTCCCACCAGAACCGCGAGAAGTACGGTACTGACCAGGATCCTGCCTATCGAGACCTGGACATCGGGGAAGCGGTTCCGGGTTGGTCGGGCGAGATGAAGTACCTGTACATGCCGGAGCACTGCTTGGGAGGGAGGTCCACAATCGGCCAGTTGGCTGACGATCCGATACTGGGGGCGATGCTGAAGGCGGAGATCGGGCGTAGAAACTGGAACAAGGTGATGAGGGCCCGGGATGGGAATTTCCTCCCGGGAGTGGGCAGCATGCAGGTGATGGTCCGGGGGCCTTCGATGCCGGATTCGGACCTTGGTCGACTACTGCCAGTCACCGGGGCAAGCCTTGCTGGTCCGGTGACTCAATTTCAGGTCGGAGAGACTCGAAGTGCTCACCTTCATGGCTTGTCGAATGTCGAGGGTGGCAAGAGCCGAGGAACGATTGGGCCCGGTCAACTCGGAAGTGTCGTGAGCGGAGCGCCGCGCACTTCTCGAGAGGAAGGCGTGTGAGTCATGCACGCCTCATGTGATTGGATCGGATGGCGATGGGGCGCGCGACGTTGCCCGCACCACGTTTGGAGCATCCTGAGTCTCTCGATGGTGCTCTTCGGGTGCGGGAGTCTCGGTGGAGAGCACCAGGAAGCCGTCGTTCGAGCGGATGAGGTGTACTGCAACCGATTGGTGGTCGTGAGTGAAGACGGCAGGGAGAGATTTGTCGTGCAAGCGGAACTCGGGAAGCACCTGGTGGGGAGATTCGAGTATAATGATGGCGCGTCTGTTTACCTGGGGAGTCTTGATGGAAAGCGTGCGTTGATAGGTATGCAGCAGCGCGGTGGGAACTATGTCGAAATCTGCACAGGAAGCGAGGCGGGCGACCCTGGAATAGTCATTTTCAGTCCGGAGTGGGATTGCGGGATCTGGCTGACTCTGCACGAGAGCGGAGTCCCGCAAATCCGCAGGGTCGGAAAGAATTTCAGGGATATCGATCCGGGAGCACCGCGGTGAAGGGACTCTTCCGCCCGGAGGATTGTCAGCTGGCTTCCTCCTCTCCTCGCTCCTGCTGGCTGGCAGTCTCTCGCGTGCAACAGATGCGCGTGATCCGGGCTCGCTTGAGGAGGTTCGCCGAGAGGGTGCTCCTGCTCCTGCTGTTCGGCGGGTGCGCCTCAGGAGTCGATGAGTGAGAGTCGCGTCGGCGGGGGTGGCGTTGGGAGGGAGCGGTTGTTCGAGCTCGTGGATGAGGAGGGCCGGACAAGAGGGTCCTTCGGTATGGGTGGAATCGGCACTGTGGTGCCCTGCCTGGTTCTGTTCGGCGCGGATACTCGTCCGCACGTATCCATCCACGGTCGGACGGTGGTGATGCGCAGATTACCCTGTTTCGAAGGGACGGCTGGGCCGCCGAGAGGATCGAGCACAGGGAGGACGGAAACGCGGGCATCCGGGTGGGGCGGAGGGGCGGGACGACGGGCCTGGCTCTTGAAGTGAGCGGGAACGGCGAGGTGATTGTGACGCTGCTGGATGAGGACGGGAAGGTCATGGGGCGGCTTCCTGAAGACTGGTGGGGCGACTGCGCGAGGGCGTGGGTGATGGTGAATGCGGGTCCCATGACGCTTCTTCTCGCGGATTCGTCCGCTTCCGGGGGCCCGGGTCGACTTCCTGAAGGACCGGTTCCCGGATCGAGACACCCGGGGCGTCCGGCGACGGACGCCACCCATCACGCCCTCACCTTCTCCCTTCCCGCGGTATCCTCTTCCCCATGACCGCCCACCGCCTCGACGCCCTCGCCGCCCCCCTCGTCGACAGCCTCGTCGCCTTCCGCCGCGACCTCCACCGCCACCCCGAACTCAAGTACGAGGAGCACCGCACCGCCGGGAAGGTCGAGGAGGTCCTGAAGGAGGCCGCCATCCCCTTCCGCCGCTGCGCCGGCACCGGCATCGTCGCCGACCTCGGCCCCGAGGTGAACCGGACGGCGCTCCGCGGGGACATGGACGCCCTCCCCCTGGAGGAGAAGAACGGGTTCGAGCACCGCTCCACGGTCCCCGGCCGCATGCACGCCTGCGGCCACGACGGCCACACCACCATCCTCCTCGGCACCGCGCTGGCCCTCGCCTCCGTCCGCGACCGGCTCCGGTCCGGCGTGCGTCTCGTCTTCCAGCCCGCCGAGGAGGGGGGCGCCGGGGCGAAGCGCATGGCCGACGAGGGGGCGCTCGACGGCGTCACGCGCATCTTCGGCGTCCACAACTGGCCCGTCTTCCCCGTGGGCACCGTCGGCGTCCGCCCCGGCCCCATGATGGCCGCGGCGGCGCTCTTCGAGATGAAGGTGCTCGGCAAGGGGGGCCACGGCTCCCAGCCCCAGGAGGCGAAGGACCCGATCCTCGCCGCCTCCCAGGTGGTGACCCTCGCCCAGGCCCTCGTCTCCCGCGAGACCCATCCCCTCAAGCCCGCGGTCGTCACCTTCGGGACCATCCACGGCGGGACCGCGACCAACATCATCCCCGACGACGTCGCCCTCTCCGGGACCATCCGCACCCTGGACGACGCCCAGGCCGACGCGCTGGGCGCCCGCCTCGAGGAGGTGGCCCGCGGCGTCTGCGCCGCCTTCGGGCTCCGCCTCGAGTACCGCTACCACCGCTACTACCCGGTCACCTCCAACCACCCCGCCGACGCGGCGCTGGTCGCCGAGGTGGGGGAGGAGCTCTTCGGGAAGGGGGCGGTCTCCGCGGAGCACCTGCCGACCATGGGGGCGGAGGACTTCTCCTTCTTCCTGCAGCGGGTGCCCGGGGCCTACTTCTTCCTCGGGGGGAAGGGGGAGGGGCGGACGAACTCCATGTGCCACTCGGCGGACTACGACTTCAACGACGACCTGATCCTGCCGGGGGTGCGCATGTACCTCCGCCTCCTGGAGCGGACGGGAGGGGCTCTCCTGGCGGACGACGTCCCCCGTGGGTAGGGAAGGGGTTGCCTCCCCCGCGCCGGCGGACTCCTTCCGTGCCACGGGCCCGGGCGACCTGGCCCCCTTCCGGGAGGTGCTGGCGGACCAGGAGTTCCGCTACGCCGATCTCGCCCGCGATGCGGTGAAGGGCGCCGTGACCCTGGTCGTGCGGCGGAAGTTCCCGCCGCGCAGGGGTGTCTGGGCCCTGCGCATCCTCGGCGTGAAGGAGTGGAGCGCGGATCGGCGGGGGGAGAAGGAGTCGGACACGCTGAAGGAGATCCGCCTCGACCCGTCGGGCTCGAGGGTGGTTCTCCGCTGCGTCCTCGACGAGTACACGGGCGTCGTGGACCGCATCGACCTCCGCCTCGCCCGCCTCGACGCCGACGAGGCCGCCGTGGTCCGATACGAACAGCTCCCGGACTGGTTCCACCGGGAGATGCGCGAGAAGCAGAACCAGGCCGACGCCGAGGAGATGCGGGTCGCCGGCGCCAGCGGTCGCGTGCGGAGGATCGCCTTCCTCGCGGGGACCGCCGCGCCCCTCGTCCTCGGGATCCTCTCCGGGGGGCACCTGCTCCTCCTGCTGGCCACCTGCATCCCGCTCGGCGGCGCTCCGGCCTGGTGGCTCGCGGGGACGCGGCGGAGTCCGCAGACGGCGGGGCCGCTCTGGGGGCTGCTGGCGACGGCGGCCTGCTTCGGGGGCGGCGGGTGGATGGGGCTGTTCTTCACGCCCCTCGTGCTCGTCTCCGGCGGCGTCCTCCTCTTCCTGTGGATCCGCGGCGAGGAGGACCTGACGATCTAGGACGCGCCGGGCCCCCGCTCGAGGCGCTCGAGATCCTCCATGGCCCGGTCGAGCTCCTTCACCTTGCGCCCGTCGAGGGCGGTGCGGGGAGGGGCCGGGGGAGGGGGAACGCGGGCCGTCCGCGCCCGGGGCGCGCGGGCCGGGGGCGGGAGGACCTCGAGGGGGAGGAGCGGAGCGAGCCGCTCCCGCAGGAGGCGGAGCTCCCGGCCGCCCATCTGAAGTGTCGTCACCGAGGACTCCCCGATAGCGCCGTGGTAGAGGTGCAGGCGGGGTCCGTCCACGACGGCGAGGCGGACATCCGCGAGAGGGATGCGGCGGCGGGAGCGGATGGAGAAGAGGAAGGCGGCGGCGATCCAGGCGACCACGGTCAGGATCGGCGGTTCCCTCCGGGCCAACGCGTTCAGGTAGAAGAGAAGGTAGCCTCCGACGAGGAGCCACATGTGCAGGGTCCGGTAGACGAGGACCACCTCCCCCCCTTCGACCGTCGCCGTGCCGGACCGGCCCACCAGGGACGGGAAACCCTCGGGCCCGACCTGGAGGACGACCTGGAAGGGGCCGTTCCCCTCGAGATTCCGCGCCCGTAGGTCCCGGCGCCAGTTCATGCGCAGGAACTTCACCAGAAGGAACGCTCCGGCGATCCCCGTTCCGGCGACGAGGGTCATCGAGCCCGGGGAGGAATTCACCCGGCCGAGGAACATGAGGACGGCCAGGAGGAGGGCGGTCAGGACGAGGGCGACCCCGGCCACGCCGGTGATCGTCCCGATGGAGTCCTGGCGCTCCTCGTCCTCGAACAGGCTCATGGGTTCGATCCTACGGTCCCGCGTCCCTTCGGCGCAATCCCGGTCCCCGGTCCCCGCGGGTTCGGAGCGCGCTACTCCTCCCACAGCTCCTTCCACGGCGTCCGCGGCACCTTCACCTCGACGGCGGCCTGGTACCACTGCTTCGGGTCGTTGCGGGGCGCGATGGAGAGGAGCATCGCCCGGAAGGAGCGCGCGACGGGCCCCTCGAAGATGACCTTGCCGCCGCTCGTCACCTTGAGCGGCCTGTCGAGGTCGAACAGCTCCGGACCCAGCAGCAGCGTGAGGTCCATCTCCGCCGGCGCCGTCCGCCCCGCCAGCGGCTTCGTCGTCCCCGTCACCTCGACAGTGTTGGGCGCCGTGATCTTCGCGTGGAACCGCCAGGAGTCCCCGTGGCCGCGGCTCCAGAGCCAGTACATCCTCTCCTTCCACGGCCGCCAGGTCTCCCACACCACCTCGTCGGGATGGGCGATGCGCACCTGCTTCCCCATCCACTGGAGGATCGGCTTCACCCCGCCCTTCGGCAGCGCGTGCCCGTTCCCGTCCACCCGGTCGTAGTTGAAGACGTACCTCCCGGGGAACCGCTCCTGCAGCTGCTTCAGCCGCCCCGTGGCGATGTCGTCGGGGTGGATGGCCTCGTTCTCGTCGTCGGCGGAGTGGTGGATCCAGAGCGGGACGTGCATCAGGTTCGCGACCACCCCCTCCTGCAGCCCCTGGTAGGAGGAGATCGGCGTCGCCCGCTTGTTCACCGCCCCGGGCTTGAGGTAGGGCATCACCGACCCCGCCAGCGGCGCCGCCGCGGCGATGCGGTCGGCGTTGCGTCCCGACAGCATCCACGAGCCGTCCCCTCCCATGGAGTGGCCCGCGAGGTAGACGCGGTCCGGGTCCACGTCGAAGGTGCGCCGTGCGGCGTCGACGAGGTCGAGGACGAAGCGCTCCTGCTTCTCCTCGTTCCACGCCGAGGAGACGAGGTCGATGGCCTGGGGGGAGATCACCGTCATCCCCTGGGAGGTCGCGCCGGCGAAGACCGACTGCGCGCTCCCCGCGTCGCCGGAGTTCTCCCCGCCGCCGTGCATCGCGACGAGGAGCCCCCCCTTCGGCTTCCCCGGGTTGAGGAGGTAGATCCCGAGGTCGGAGTCCTCGAGCTTCTTCGGGTCCTTGCCCGTGGCCTTCGCGATCTCGGCCGGCGTGTACAGCGTCGCCTTCCCCTTGCGGGAGAGGCGGCGGCCGTGCTTCGCGGCCAGGGCGAAGAGCCTCTCCGACAGCGGCTTCACGGCGTCGGCGGGGAGGGGGGGGAGCGCCCGGGCCTTCTCCTCCACGGCGGCGCGGCCCGCGTCGTCGTCGGCCTTGAACCACTCCGCGGCCAGGGCCTCGAGGGCCTTCAGGTCGGGGGGCGGGGGCTCCTCGGCGCGAAGCGGCGGAGGCGCGCAGGCGAGGACGGCGGCCAGGAGGAGCGGGGCGGCGGCGGGGTGCATGGACGGATCCTACCGGGTGGGGCGCCGGTCCCCGTCCCGCGATACGATGGGGCCATGCCCCCGGAAGAACTCCCCCCGGCCCGCGGCACCCTCCTCGTGGCCCGGCCCCACCTGCTCGATCCGAACTTCATGCGGACCGTGGTGCTCCTCTGCGACCACGACGACGCGCGCGGCTCCCTCGGGTTCGTGCTCAACCGGCCCTCGGGGAAGGGGCTCGGGGAGGTCCTGCGGGGGGAGCACGCCTTCGAGGGGCGCGGCGACCGGGTCTTCGTCGGGGGGCCCGTGGGGCTCGACTCCCTCGCCATCCTCCACGGGATGGGGGGCGTGGCCGGCGCCATGGAGGTGCTGCCAGGCGTCGTCCTCGGCGGCGACGTGGAGGACCTCGGCGCCCGGATCCGCGCGGGGTCGATCCCCGAGGAGGAGCTCCGCTTCATGGTCGGCTACGCCGGCTGGGGCGAGGGCCAGCTCGCGGGGGAGATGGCGGAGGGCACCTGGATCGTCCTCCCCGCGACGGCCCCCCGGGTCTTCGACCGCGGCGACCCCGCCACCCTCTGGTCCCGCGTCCTCAAGTCCCTCGGCGGCGAGTACCGCACCTGGGCCAACGCCCCCGCCGACCCGGAGATGAACTGAGGGAGAGGCGGGGACGTTCTCAAGTTATAAAGTTATTCAACGTGGCAGGGGCGCGAAGGCGCCCCTGCCACGTTGAATAACTTTATAACTTGAGAACGTCCCCCTACTTCTCGGTGATGGTGATGCCGGCCATCTGCTCGACCTTCGGGGTGTCCACCATGGTGATGGCGTCCCAGGCGAGCTTGGTGCAGACGCGGACGCAGATGGAGCAGCCGATGCACTCGTTGTAGCGGATGTGGACGGGGGGGATGGGCCGGTCCGGGTGCTCCGACGCCGGGGCGTGCTCGATGCAGTCCACGGGGCAAAAGGGGACGCAGATCTCGCAGCCCGTGCAGTTGCCCGGCTCGACCACCGCGATCTGCTTCGGCTTCTTCTTCTTCGCGTTGATCTTGTCCGGGGTCTCCGGGATCGTCTTGTAGAAGTCCGGTTCCTTGGCCATGGGCGGGAGTATACGGCCCGCCCGCGCCGCCCCGCGAAATCCGGGGGGCCTAGACGGAGAGGAGCCCCTCCGCCGAGGGATCGAGGGCGTCGAACCGGCTCCCCAGCATCTCCGAGGCGATCCAGACCTCGACGAGCATCCCCGCCGCCGCCAGAAGCGCCCCCGCCATCACCCCCGCGGGCAGGAGCAGCTCCCCGCCCAGCGCGAAGACCGCCGCCGCGAGCAGGGCGCCGAGGCCGAGGGGGATGCCTCCGCCGACCAGCAGCAGGAGCATCTTCGCGAGCATCGTGACGATGTTCGTGCCCATGGTCTCCATGCCCCGCTGCGAGCCCTCCCCGGGGCGCACCCACCCGGGGAAGAGGAGCGAGGCGCCGGCGTCCACGAGGGCGGAAAGGGCCATGAGGGCGGGGAGCACGAGGGAGATGGAGAGGAACCCCGCGATGCGCCAGGCCGCGGTGACGGGGACCTTCGGCGTCGCCGGGAAGGTCGCCGCGGCGACGAGCGCGAGGGCGAGGCCGAGGAGCGCCGACGGGGCGACGGCGGAGGCGAGGTAGGAGCGGAACAGCCGCGGCCCGGGGACGGGGAGGGACTTCAGCACCTCCGCCATCTCGAGGTCGTTGCGGAGGCTGCAGCCGAGCAGCGTCGGCCCGCCGATGACGAGCATCACCGAGAGCCCGATGGAGACGACGGAGATGACGGCCGCCCCGAGGGGCACCCCCTTCGAGGTCCGTCCCATGTCCGCCGCGATGGGCAGGAGCACCGCGGCGAGCACCGCCAGGACGATGAGGAACCGCGGCGACACGTGGCGCAGGGTCTCGGTGAGGCTCCGCCAGACGAAGGCCGTCTCCGGGGGGCCCGCGGGGGCGAGGCGGAAGGGGCTCCTCCGCACCTTCTGCCCCGGCTCCACGGTCCGCCCGAGCTTCCCCTTGCGGGCCGCCTCGATGCGCGAGGAGAGCTTCGTCGCGAACTCCGCTGCGCTCTCCTCGAAGGCGGCGTCGGAGACGGTGATCCATGCCGCCAGCGCGAGCAGGAGCAGCAGCACCGGCAGGGCGTGGAGGAGGAAGCTCCCGAGGTCCGGCGCGAGGAACATCCGGAAGGGGAGCCGGAAGGGGAGGAGCGCCCACCCCGCGGGGCTGCGGGAGAAGGCCGCGAGCCAGCCCTCGATCCCCTCCCGCATCCCCTCCTCCCCCTGGAGTTCGGGGAAGGGGGGCGCCCCGAGCCAGCCCGCGGCGGCCACCGCGGCCAGCAGGCCGAGCACCGGGGCGGTCCGCTTCCATCCCGCCACGCCGTGGTCGAGCAGGCTCTGGCGGGTGAGCTTCACCGCCACCCCGTAGAAGGTCATGAGGTTGAACACGAGGAGCCCGCCCACCTGGTAGCGCACCATCCCCTGCCACCCGTTCCTCAGGCCGAGGAACAGGGAGAGGAAGACGACGGAGGGCACGAAGTACTTCTGGAGGTCGAGGAGCTTGTACCAGACCAGCTCCCGCCGCCGGAGGGGGGCGGGAAAGAGCATCGCCACGTCGGACTCGAGGAAGGGGAGCGGCGGCCCCTTCGAGGGGAGGATCCAGGAGAGCGTCGCGAGGAGAAGCACGCCGAGGGCCCCTCCCCACTCGATGAGGAGAACCGGGGCGTCGTCCCGGTCCCCGCCCCTGGAGCCGGGATCCGGGGTGGGGTGGTCCCCGAAGGAGCCCGCCCCGAAGACCAGCGCGAAGTAGGCGAGGCCCACGAGGAAGGGGATGAAGTAGCGGGGGCTCCGGAGCCGCTTCAGCCGCTCCCGGAGCGCGTTGAACATCGAGCGGCGGACGAGGTAGAGGAGGGCGGGGTTCACGGGAGGGGGGGCGCCGGCGGGGCGGCCGGCGGCGGGGGGGCGGCGCCCGTACAACCCAACCCCCCCCAGCGGGGGGAGGAATACAACAGCCCCG
>CAYJMF010000063.1:25083-28742 GCA_964370855.1 uncultured Planctomycetota bacterium
GCGGCCCGTTTCTGGGGGGGGGGGTTTTGCGGGGGGGGGGGGGGGGGGGGGGGGGGGGGGGGCCGGTGGCGCGGCGCCGTTCCTCCGCTCCCCGGCCATGCGGAGGAAGATCTCCTCGAGCCGCGCCCCGGCCTCAAGGTCGGGGTGGGCGGCCTTCAGCTCCTCCATGGTCCCGTGGGCGGCCTTGGTCCCCTCCATGATGACCAGCACCCGGTGGGCGATCTCCTCCACGAGGGCCAGCAGGTGGCTCGAGACGATGATGGACGCCCCCTCCTCCGCCTGCCGGACGATGGAGTCCTTGGCCCTGCGGATGGCCAGCGGGTCGAGGCCCGTGAGGGGCTCGTCGAAGAGGATCACCTTCGGGCGGTGGATGAAGGCGCAGGCGATGGAGAGCTTCTGCTTCATGCCGCGGCTGAGGGCCCCGGGCAGCTCCCCGGCCTTCCCGGCGAGCTCGAACTCGTCGAGGAGGCGGGGGATCCGCTGTTCCGCGTCCTCCACGCGGTAGAGCCGGCCGATGAACCGCAGGTGCTCCTCGACGGTGAGGTTCTCGAAGAGGCGCGGGTCGTCGGGGATCCAGGCGAGCTTCGACTTCGCCCCCACGGGGTCGAGCTTGAGATCGTGGCCGGCGATGTTCACGGAGCCCGAGGTGGGGGGGAGGATCCCGCTGAGGCAGCGGAGCGTCGTCGTCTTGCCGGCCCCGTTGGGGCCGACGAGGCCGAGCACCTCCCCGGGGTGGACGTCGAAGGAGATGCCGCGCACCGCCTCCGTGGCGCCGTAGCTCTTGCGAAGGTCCGTGACCCGGATCAACTCAGTCGTCCTTTCCCAACAGCATGAGGACCCCCATGACCACGAAGGCGAGGCCCGCCACGATGCGGAGCCCCGACCGGAACTTTTCCCCGGCGACCCCCTGGAGGAGCGCGCCGAGGGCCACGGCCAGGACCGTCGAGGCGCAGAGCGCCGCGCAGCCGCCGAGCAGCACCGCCCCCTTCGGCTTCCCCTGGGCCGTCATCGTGAACAGCGCGATCTGCGTCTTGTCTCCGAGTTCCGCGAGGAAGACCATCCCGAAGGCCGCGGCCAGCGTCCTGAAATCCATGGAGTTCCTCCCGATGCCGTCCCGAGGCCCGGGGAAACCGTAACCGGGGCCGACGCACCCCCCGCGTTTCCCGCGGGGGCGCCGGAGTGGTAGATTCCCCGGGTCGGGGCGCCGCCGGCAGGGCGGGCGCCCCCTTCCACCGGAGGTCCCCCATGCGCCGTTCCCCCGCCGCCGCCCTTCCCCTCGCCGCCTTCGCCGCCCTCGCCCTCCTCGCCGGATGCGGCCGCACGGGCCGCGTCATGGGGGAGGACGAGCCCGTGGGCGTGGACGTCCGCCAGGCCTCCACCGACGTGCTCGACTCCATGATGAAGGAGGGGGTCCCGCTGCTCCTCGGCCGCGCCCGGGACCAGCAGGCCGGCGCCGGGGAGCGCTTCCGCCTCGTCTTCGCCGGCATCCAGAACAACACCGACGAGCGCCTCGGCGAGAAGAAGGACTACATCTACGACACCGTGGACATCCTGGTCGGGCAGACCGGGGTCTACGACATGGTCTCCCGCACCTTCGTCGAGAACGTCATGGACCAGATGGGGGAGCAGCCCCGCGCCGAGCTCCTCATCGACCCCGCCGTCCGCCGCAAGGTCGTGGAGCGGTTCGAGCAGACCGAGGGCCGCGACTACATCCGCTACATCCTCTGGGGCCGCCTCAACAACGCCACGTCGGACACCGGCGGCGGCTCCTCGGAGAAGAAGTACGCGCTGGTCCTCGAGATCGTGGACGTGAAGACCGGCCTCGAGCTGAAGGAGCAGGTCTTCTCCCGGAAGGCCTACACCGAGTAGCCGGTCCATGAGAATCACCGGACCGGCGGCCCTCCTCGCGGCGGCGGCCCTCCTCGCCGCCGGCTGCGCGACGGTCACGGAGCGCATCGCCCCGGCCCGCGCCCTCTGGGAGGAGGGGGATCCGGCGGCGGCCCTCGCGGCCCTGGACGCGCTCCGCCCCGGGGTGGGGAGGGACGTGCTCCTCGTGGACCTCGAGCGCTCCTCGGCCCTCCAGGCGCTCGGCCGGTTCGCCGCCGCCGCGGATCTCGCCGTCGAGGCCGCCGGGACCATGGACGGGAACGATGCCGCGAGCCTCTCCGACTGGGTCGGCGCGGCCCTCACCGACGACACGGCGCTCCCGTGGGAGGGGGCGGACCACGAGAAGGTCCTCGCCCGCGCCATGGCCTCCCTCTCCCTCGTCCTGGCGGGCGAGCCCGACGACGGCCGCGCCCTCGCGCTCCAGGTGAACCGCGTGCAGGAGCGCCTGCGGGGGAGGGCGGTGCTGGACCGGGAGGAGGACGCGCGCCCCGGCTACCACCCCTTCGCCCTCGGCGAGGTCGTCCGCGCCCTGGCCGACGAGCAGAGGGGGTTCCTCGACGAGGCGGCCCTCGGCTGGGCGGAGGCGGGGAAGCACGGTTTCGCGGCCGCCGCGAAGGAGACGGAGCGGGCGAAGCGCAACCGGCTCGTCCTGGCCGACGGCCACGGCGCGGTGGTGGTGATCGTGCTCGCCGGCAACGGGCCGGTGCTCGCGGAGCGGGAGGAGGCAGTCACGAGCGCCGCCTTCATGGTGGCCTCCTCCATCATGAACTCCCGGAGGGGCTTCGGAATGCCCTCCCAGGCTCCCGTGGTCCTGCCCTGGCCGGAGCCCCGGGACTGGCCCGCCGCGGCCCACGTCGTCTCCACCTCGGCGGGATCCCTCGGTCGGACGGAGACGCTCCTCGACGTGGACGAGGTGGCCCGCCGCCAGGCCGCCGACGAGCTCCCGCGGGCCCTCGTGCGCGCCGTCTGCCGCCGCGCCTTCAAGGAGTACTCGAAGAACCTCGCCCGGGGCGGCGTGGGGGGCGACGACCGCGCGTGGGTCGGCCTCCTGGCCGACGTCGCCGGCCTCCTCTGGACCGGCATGGAGAGGGCGGACACCCGCTGCTGGTCCTTCCTGCCGAAGCGGGTCGAGTTCCTGCGCGTGGAGGTGCCGGAGGGGGATTCGATCCTCGACCTCACCCCCGTGGACGACGCCGGACGGCCCGCGGGGGCCATGGCGTCGATCCCGATCCGCGTCTCCCCGTCGCGGGTCACCCTGGTGCTGGCCGTCGCTCCCGCGGCGGGGCGGGCGGCGTTCCTCTTCGCCGATCCGAGGTCCACCCCGAGGTACGCCGGCGAACTGTAGGTGCCTGGCACAGGGTGGAGGAACTGTAGGTGCCTGGCACAGGGTGGAGTGGGAATCCGGGGAAAATTCCGCGGCGCCTGCGGCGCCGCGGTGGCGCCCGTTTCGGTCGGGTCCGGTCCGGAAAGGATCGGACCGGACCCTCTCGAAACGGGCGCGTGGGAGAGTCAACGGACAGGAGAGGCAGAGGCCAGGAGAACCCAGAGGCCAGGAGATCCGTACGGTTGCACTTGTTCAAGGGGGGGGGAGGGGAGGGGGGAGGAGGGGAGGGGCCCTTGCTCCTCCATCCCCCTACGGAACTCCATCCGGCCGCCGTTCCCTCTCCTCATGTTCGCGGGAATCGCCCGCTTCCCCCCCTGCCCCCGGGGTGCGAACCCGCCCCCCCATCCGGGGCTCCACGGCCCTCCCGGTGGGCTGCCTCTCCCAACAC
>CAYJMF010000064.1:0-8929 GCA_964370855.1 uncultured Planctomycetota bacterium
GGGTTGGGCTCGCGACTTCCGGCCAGGCAGGAGCCCTTCTCCCAACCCCGATGAATCGGGTCGGGTACCGTATACCCCTCCTTCCGGGACCGAGGGGAGGAAGGGAAGTCGAGACAGCCTCCGGCGCTGCGGGAGAATCGCAGGAATCGGGACCATGGATCTTGGGGAACGGCGTTCATCCCTCGTGCCTTGAGCAACCGGAACTCCGCTTGGGTGCCCGCCGTCCCCAAGGATCCATGGCTCCGATCCCGGACCCAATCCCGGTGCGCCGGAAGTCGTCCCGACCCCGCCGCCTCTCCAACGCTCCCGACGGGGTCGCAACGGGGCCATTACCCGTGCGAACCCCTCCGGGGCCCCCCCGCCCCCCCCCCCCCCCCCCCCCCCGGGGGCGCGCGGCGGGGCGCCCCCCCCCCCACGCCCGGGGAGGACCTTCGCGAAATACCTGGACCCGGGGAGGGTCCTGTCCGGGAGGGTTCGCAGTGAGTGTAAGTCATTAGGTATCAATGACTTGAGATGATGGATTTGTCTCAAGAGATCCTGCCCACGGACCGACGAATCCATGGGCGAAGCCGTCACCGGAGACCGGTGCCTGGGGTCGGGGTATCCCGATCCTCCACCACCGGTTGTGGTCCCATCCCCTTCGGGGTAGGATTCCGGCGGCGGGGCCGACGCTCGCCCGGCCACCGGAGGGCGCACCGATGGGCAAGAAGAAGTGGTGCTTCGGCCGCGAGGACTTCGTCTGCCTGACGAAGGACTGCCCCTACATGGCCGACTGCATCAAGGTGGTCTGGGACAAGAAGGTCTCCCGGATGATCACCCGGATGCGCCCGCGCCGGGTGGAGCCCATCGCGCTCCCTCCCGACGACGCCACCCACCCCGTCCCCGCGGCGACCCCCTCCCGCCGGCGGAAGTAGGCGAAAAAGGGGACGCGCACCACTTTCCACTTTTCGCGGGCGCCGGCGAAAAGTGAAGAGTGGTGCGCGTCCCCTTTTTCACTTCACGGTGTCGTCGGGGGGAGGTTCCGGCTGCGGCTGTGGCTCGGGAGCCGGGGGATCCCCGCCCCCTCCGTCCCCTTCGCCGCTCCCGCCCTCGGCCTTCTCCACCGTGGGGCGCACGATCCTCGCCACGCGCTCCGCCTCCACCCGGACCATCTGGTCGGCGTCGTTGTCCACGGCGGCCTGGAGGGCGTCGAGGACGGCCCGGCTGGGGAAGCGCTGGAGGGCGGCCGCCGCGGTGACGCGCACGGAGGGTTCGGCGTCGTTGGCGAGGACCTGGAGGAGGGTCCCCTCGGCGCTGCCGCCTCCGGCCCGGCCCACGGCCTCCACGAGGGAGCGCCGGAACTCGGTGCCGTCGGCGGAGGGGAGGAGCGCCGTCAGGGCCTCGACGGCGGCCTCCCGATCGGCGGCCAACATCCCCTCGACGAGGGGCCCGTGGAGGGCCTTCGGCGTGGCGGCGTTCCCGAGGGCCTCGGCGAAACCCGCAACGATGGCCTTGTCCTGCACCCCGGAGAGGGCCCGGACGCAGGTCTCCCGCATCTCGTCCCCGTAGGCCCCCTTCACACCGTCGAGGAGGGACTCCAGCACCCGGGCGTCGGCGCCCGCGGAGGGCCCGAGGACCTGCACGAGGATCCTCCGGACGGCGTCCTCGGACTCGAGGGCGAGGCGGCCGGCGAGCTCCGCCCGGGCCGGGTCGTCCTCGAGGGCGCCGACCTGCACGGCCATGGAGAGGGGCGGGCCCGAGGGCACCGCCCGCTTGGCCGGGTTCTCGTAGGAGAGGGACCGGGCGAGGCCGAGGGCGGCGGCGGTGCGCACCTCCGGCGCGCCGTCGGCGAGGAAGCCGCGGAGGGCCGTGCGCGTCTCCTCCCGCCCGTCGGCGGCCAGGGCGAGGACCATGGCGGCGCGGAGGCGCGCGTCCTTCTCCGCGGAGGCGGCATCCCGGACGGCGGCGGCCTCGGCGGGGGTCCCCGCGAGGAGGTCCCAGCCCCGGGCGACGATGGCCCCGAAGCCGTCCCCCTTCGCGGCCCGCACCGCGGCGAGGAACTCCTGCGCCGTCCGCATGGCCTGCCAGGCCGGAGGCGGGGGTTGTGCGGGATCCCCGGTCTTCCCCCCCTTCACGGGGGGAGGGGGGGTGGTGCCTTTCCTCCCGTCGGCGGCACCCTTGCCCTGATCCTCCCGCTCCTGGACGTCGGGAAGCTGGCTCGACTTCCATTCCCGCTTCTCCACGGGCTTGTCCCTGCCGAGGAAGAGCCAGCCGAGGAACCCGGCGCCGCAGAGGAGCGCCGCCCCCGCGAGGATGGGCCCCATCCGGAGCCCCCGCGCGCTGGTCGCGCCCATGACGACGGACTTCGGCGGCGCCGCCGGACCCGCCGCGCCCCGCCGCTTCCCGTCCTTCCGGGGGAGGGCGAGGAGGAACTCCGCGGGGAACTCCGGGGGCATCCGGAAGGAGCCGAGCACCTCCTGCAGGTAGGCGGCGTTCTCCCGGAGCCGCGCGGCCTCCTTCGTGCAGGAGGGGCAGCCAGAGATGTGGGCCTCGACGGCGGTGCGGTCGCCGGCGGGGAGGTCCCCGTCGGCGAGCCCCTGCAGCAGCCCCGCGACTTCCTGGCAACCGGCCAAGGCGCGACCTCCCGGTCCTTCGACCTATCCCGCCGACTCGAGCCCGTGCCGGAGCTCCCGCTCGAAGAGCCGCCGCCCGCCGTCGAGCGCGGTGCGCACCTCCGCCGCCGTCTGGTCCGTCACCTCGGCGATGGCCGCGGCTCCCATCCCCTCGAGGTAGTGGAGCAGCATCGGGACCTCGTAGGTCTGGGGGAGGCGCCCGAGCACCTCCAGCAGGACGAGGGCGGCGTCCTCCTTCCGGAGGTCCTTCATCACGGTGGAGAGGTGGAGGCCGCCGGCGACCCGCTTCGCCTCCCGGCTCCCGACCCGCAGCATCTGCATGCTCCGGCCGTGGTCCCTCACGTAGGCCGCCGATTCCTCGCGGGCCACGCCGAGGAGGAAGGCCCGGAAGGGGAGCTCCGCCGGCTTCGCCTCGAGGCGCTCGTAGGCCGCCTCGAAGGCCTTCCGGGTGACCCCCGCGGCGGCCTCCCGCCGCGTGGTCCGGGCCAGGGCCAGGGCGTGGACCGTGCGGGCGTACTTCCGGAAGAGGAGGGTGTAGGCCTCGGCGTCGCCGCCGAGGACCCGCGCCACGACCTCTCCGTCGGCGATGCCCACGGCTACCTCCCGCCCGCCGGCTCGCCGCCGGCCCCGGACCCGTCCCCCGTCCCCGTGTTGGACGGCGCCGGCCCGGGATTCCCCGCGAGCCGGGAATCGCGGGCGATGCGGAAGCCCACGAGGGGGGAGGTGAAGCGGGCCTCCATCTTGAAGTCGGCGTTCCAGGTGCGGGCGGAGATGGCGCCGTCCTCCTCCTGCTCCTGGAAGGAGGCGCCCCGGATGACGCGGTATCGCATCCACTCGCCGGGTTCCATGTCCACCTTCCAGGCGGCGTGGTCCGTCCACTCGGACACGTTGCCGCCCATGTGGAGGATGTCGTAGGGGCTGATGTCCGTCGTCGTGAAATCCACGGGAAGCGGCGTGAGGTCGTGGACGACGGCGCGGGTCCGCCGGACGGGGCGTCCGAGGACGCTGACCTCCTCCTCGAAGCCCTCGCCCCAGGGGTAGGTGCGGCCGTCGGTGCCGCGGGCGGCCTTCTCCCACTCCTCCTCGCGGGGGAGCCGGGCCCCGGGGGCGCGGCCCGTGGCGCGGAGCCACGTGCAGAAGTCCTCGGCCATGAGGCAGGAGACGCCGCGCACGGGGAGGCCGCCGTCGGTCCAGGGGAACATGGGGAGCTCCCGCCGCCCCTCGGGGTCGGCGGGGTCCTTGTCCCAGGTCCAGTAGGAGGGGACGGAGGGGATCCACTGCTGGTGGACCTCGAGGTAGTCGCGGCGGTCGAGGAGGTACTCCCGCCACTGTGCGTTGGAGATCTCCGTGCGGAGGATCTCGAAGGCCGGGACGTCCACCTCCTCGGACCAGCGGTGGGCCGCGTCGACGGGGGGGCCGAACTTGAAGGGGCCCTCGGGCACGGCGACCCAGTCGAGGCGGAAGGCCCCGGCGCCCCCGCTTCCGCCGTCGGGGTCGGGCAGGGTCTCCGCGGGGAAGATCCGCCGGGCCCCCTCGGGGTCGAGGACCAGCATTCCGACGGCGGCGGTCCCGAGGACGAGGGCGGCGGCGGCGGCGATGACCGCCCACCGCAGCGGCGCCGGGGTCCGCGCGGAGGGGGCGGCGCCGGGGGTGCGGAGGACCTGGATCTGGCTCGAGAGGACCTCCTTGCCGGGGTGCGACGGCAGGGAGCAGGTGGGGCAGAAGTTCCAGTCCGGCCGGAGCCGGTGCGCGCACCGCGGGCACTCGGTGCCCTCGGCCACCGCGGCGGTCGTTGTCCCCCCGGGGACGGCGTTCATCACCCCCTGATTCTACCCGAGGAGCGGGACGGGGGGGCGGCCCGTCCGCGGCCCCCGATTCCTTCCCCCGCGGTCGCGCCCCCGTCGTACACTCGCGGTTCTTCCCCGGGCCCGCGTAGCTCAACGGTGGAGCGTCGCTTTCGTAAAGCGAAGGATGTCGGTTCAAATCCGACCGCGGGCTCCACTCCAACCTCCTTGTCTGAAAGGGCTTACGGCGCAAGGACTCCGCCACCGGGATCGCCGGAATCGGCCGTGATACCATGTTTGAGTCCAACGGGATCACGGAGGTGGCCATGGCGGGACGACGACGGAAGGTCGGAGTCTTCCGACGGAAGGGCCCCGACGGCCGGGTCCTCGATGGGTGGTACTACCGCTACTTCAAGGCCGACGGCAAGCGCACCATGGCCTTCGCCGGCGACTCCTACAGGGAAGCCGCGGCCTTCGCGAAGAAGCGCCTCACCGAGGTCGAGGAGGAGAAGGCGCTCCCCCCCGAGGACCGCGTGCGGCGCCCCCTCCTCGCGGAGTTCCTGCTCGACTACTTCCCCATCCTCGAGATGCGCGTGGCGCCGACCACGCTGGGGACGCATCGGACGAACCTCCTGAGCGCCGCGCGCTTCTTCGGGGAGAAGCCGGTGGATGAGGTCCGGCGGGCCGACGTGGAGGAATGGCTCGCCCGCATCGCCGCCACGGGCGGCCTCAAGCCGCTCACGCTGCGGCGCCACCTGAGCACGCTCTCGGTCTGCTTCGAGGACCTCATCGGGCGGGGGTTCCTCGAGGCGAACCCCTGCCGGGGCATCCGCCTCCCGCGCGCGCAGGAGTACCCGGTCCCCTACCTCGAGCCCGAGGACCTGCGGCGGATCTACGCCGCCACCGTCCCCCTCCACCGGCCCTTCATCCAGCTTCTGGGGGAGACGGGGCTCCGGCTGGGGGAGCTGCGCTCCATCACCTGGCAGGACGTGTCCAGGGGGATCGACCGCATCACGGTCCGCCGCTCCAAGTCCCGCCGGGTCCGGGTCGTCCCCTTGACGCCGCTCGGGCGGGAGGCGCTCCGGGAGATGGAGACGCGCCGGGGGCCGGTGCCGCTCATCGGGCTCCAGCCGGTCTTCGGGGAGGGGTTCGAGGTGTCCGGGGTGCGGAAGCACTTCCACGAGGCGGTCAGGAAGGCCGGCTTCGAGAAGCTCCGTCTCCAGGACCTGCGCCACGCCTTCGCTTCTTCCCTTGTAAGAGCCGGAGTGCCGATTCCAGCCGTCTCCGACCTGATGGGGCACTCGTCCCCGGAGCTGGTGCTGACCCGGTACGGGAAGCACGCCCCTTCGAACGCGGGGGATCAGGCGATTGAGGTGCTGGCGCGGTTCCGGGGGGAGGTCCCGGTGGAGCCGGCCGCAGGAGGGCGGCGAGACCGGCAGGATCGATGAGCCACTCCCGCCCGACCTTGCGGGCGGGGTAGGTGCCGTCGCGGCACTTGCGGAGTACGGTTTCGCGGCAGGCGTCGAGGATGAGCATCCCCTCCTCCACGGTGAGGGGGGTCTTCCGGTCGGGCCAGTCGCCGAGGTCCGCCAGGGTGCGGGCCCGCTCCGCCGGGGGCGAGGGGTACTCCCGGCCGGAGCCGTCCTCTTCGAGGGCCCGTCCGAGTTCCTCCAGGACGGCCAGGACGGAGGGGTGCTCCCGGAGCCGCCTCGCGTCGAGGAGGGCCTCGCGGGCCGCCTCCCGGGCCTGGTCCGGGTCCCCCCACGGGGAGAGGTGCTGGTCGAGGGCCCGGAGGTAGGGGACGAGCCAGGGGCGTGGCGGAGGGGAGCCGTAGAGGGTGCCGCCCTCGTACTCGCCGGCCAGGCGGAGGGCGAGGTCGAACCGGGAGGCCTCGGGGATGCGGAGCCGGCGCATGACGGAGTCGGCGGCGTCGCAGAGGAGGGCTTCCGCCCAGGCGGCCCGGACGAGGCGCTGGGAGGCGGGGGGCTCGGCGCGGCGGAGAACCTGGACGAGGGCGTCGAGGAGCCTGGTGGGGGTGGGGTTCCGGCGGGCCTGCTCGATGTGGGTGTGGGCGGTCCGGTCCTCGTCGGCGGCCAGAGGGATGGCGTTCCGCTCCTTCGTCGTGCGGGCGGTGGCCAGGTGTTCGACGAGGGGCTTCTGGGTCCTGAAGGCCAGGGCGGCAAGGCGGGGAATGGTGGGCAGGCGGGGTTCCATGGGGGAAGAGTACCGGGTGGGGCCTTGGAGTGGGTAGAGAGGGAAGGTCGCGGGGATGGGGGTCTCCTGTTTCATGGAGATGACACCGCCCTCTCAAGGCTGCGAGACCGGTTCAAATCCGGTTAGGGGTACGCCGCCGCTGCGACGGGGGCAACCCCCCTAACCTTGCCGTTCTCGAACTCGGGGGAGGTGGCGCGGGCCTTCTCGTCCCACTCCAGCAGCAGCCGGAAGAGCCCGAGGAGGCCCTCCGCGGCCTGCCGTGCGTCCTCGGCGCAGACCGGTCGCCCGGACTTCCTGGAGAGGAACTCCTGGGCGCGCTGGACCATCGGAGAGGGCTTCGACATCCCCCATATTGTCCCATGTTCGAGAGGGTGCCGATTGGAGGGGGATTGGAGTCGTTCTTGGAGTCGTCAGGACTTCGGCGGCTCGAAGTCAGCGAAGGTGTCCTTCATCCCGTAGATGGACTCCGTTCCGCACCGGCCGCACTTCGCGTTCGTCCAGCCGAGCAACGGTGACCCCGAGAACTTGCACCACGTCACCGTGCCCCCGTCCGAGTACGGGGCTCCGCACTCCGTGCATGACTGCGCGCGCACAGCGTCTTCGTGAAGCGCCTTCTCCTCGCGGTCGAGTTTTCTACCGCGGCGAATGGACAGCCAGACTCCCAGGACAACCAGGCCGACCATCAGCCCGATGAGTAGCAGAGGATGTAGCTTCAGGACGTAGATGCCGATCCATGGCAGGCAGGCGGCCAGGACAACGCAGACACTCGCGGCGGGCCCGCACCCCCGCCGCTCGCCCCTGCACTCCGGACCGTGCCCCTCGTCGTAGGTGGTCACGCAGGACCTACGGACCGCCTCGCACGGGGAGGACCGACTTGTCGAAGAGGAACGCTCCCCCCTTCGACCGAAACGCCTCGCCCAGGAGCAGCCGCGTACGACTCACCCATCGTCCCCGATGGCATCTTGCTCCAGCGACACTTCTGCGGCCCCAGCCGCGCGGAACAACCAAGTGAACGCTCCCCAGGGGAACGGCCAACCCTCGACCTCAATGGCAACGAGGAGCTTGCTGTCGGTGACCACAACCGCATCCCACCAGTACCACGCCCTTTGGTCAGGGTTCATCCAATAGAGCCAGTTCCTCAGGGACCACTTCTTGTCGCGCTCTTCCTCTTCCTTCTCCCTCATCGAGAGCTTCTTCCATCGGGCAAGCCAGGCGTCTGCCTCAGCCTTCGTCCTCTCCTTCGCGCACTGGTCCAGGAACCATTTCGGCAGGACTCGCCTCCAATGCTCCTCCGTAGGCCAATCACCGCGCGACTCCGCGTTGACGATGCGCAGACTCTCGCGGACCTTCTCTAGAGTGGCCACAGCACTCGGTGTTGAAGTGCGTACTACGAAGCGCGCTTTGCCCACACCTCTCGGGGAGGTGTCAGCCCCCCCGCCCTCAAGTCGAATTGCTTCGCGCATCAAGGCAGCATCCATGTCTGTCATGGCTATCGAACCTCCACGCCGCTGTGCATCCGGACGCGCAGCTCACACCAGCTGGCGGCCTCCCGAAGGGCCACCAAGAACTCCGGCGGCGCTGACTGCATGGGCGGCGAGTCTACCCGTACCGCCACGCTTCCACCCCACCGGCTTCCAATCCGCCCACCTCGGCCCGAACGCGTACGCCTGGACATCCTCCTTCGGAACCCACGTCCGCACCCACTCCTGGTCGAACTGGCTGTGGTTGTAGGGCTCCTCGCAGCAGGGGCAGACGACGTGCCCGGCCTCCTCGTCGTGGGCCCGGTCCCCCCCGAACGGCTGGACCATCCGCCTCCCCGAGAGGGCCGAGGCGACCGTCAGGAGGGCCTGTATCAAGTCCCTTGGAGGCGACGGCGAGGACCGCAGCGCCCGCCGAAGGCGGAGTACGATGGAGCCCGTGACCTTCTTGGACATCGTCGGCTGGATTGTGGCCCCCATCCTCGCGCTCGCTTGGCTCCCGATTGCCGCTTGCAACCTCTGGTACGCCTTCCGCTCCATCGTGCGGAACGACACGAGCAGCCCATCCCCGATGCCGCTGATGGGGTCCGTCGTCGGGGTCATGATCGCTTGCTTCATCCCGGGACTCGCCGGTAGGGACCGACTCCTCGTCGGGGTCGCCTGCTTCCTTCTCAGCGACGGGCCCCTTGTCCTCGAAGGACTTCTCGGGCCCGTGGCCCGCAGACTCCACAAGCGCCCGCCGACGTAGCCCGTGACGTGCAGGTGCCTCCGCGGGGGGGGGGGGGGGGGGGGGGGGCGGCGGCGCGCCCCCCCCCCCCCCCCGCGGGCGGGGGGGGGCCGG
>CAYJMF010000064.1:8939-28391 GCA_964370855.1 uncultured Planctomycetota bacterium
CTTAGCCCGTCCCGGGCTGGTGCCGCCGCGGGCCGGGCCTGGCGGCGCGGGCCCGCGGACGAGCCGGACGACTTACGAGGGCGCTGTCGGGCCGCAGAACGCGGCGGAGGGCCATCCGGCGGACCGCCCGCCAACTCGCAAGGCCCAGCTCCCGGAGGTCATGGAAGACCGCCCGCACCTCGGGCGGCGGGAAGAGGAACAACTCCCGCAGTCGCGCGGTGAAGGGGTACCAACCTCCTTTCCCCTATGGGAAGGAGCTCCCGCCATAGGGGAACGCGACCCTCCCTTGCACGCGCAGCGTGCACTGGCGGCCACTGGAATGCACCCCCGGGCATTCGCACGATAGCATCGCTTGCTATCATCAAGGGCGGAGCCGGGACGGCCTCCCATAGGGGACGGGTCGGTTGTCGCCCACTGTCGCACCGTTGCGGTCGCGTTCAAGACCACCGGCACGGGTTCAACGGGAGGCGGCGCCCCATCCTGCCGACGGGGGCCAGGTTGCAGATGATGGCCACGCCGGGGAGTGTTCCGTGCGTGTCGCAGCCTCGGCGCCCACTATCACGGGAGCTATCAGGATCCCCTCGCCTCCCCACCGCCTAGAATGGGCAAATGGCCAACCGCGGGCGAACCGCAGCCTTTGGGGGAGTAGCCCTTCTCGCGCTGGTGGTCTTCCTCGTCCTGCCAGGGGCCCCCCCGGAGGAACCCGGCCCCCACGAAGGGGGGCCACCGGACCACGCCACAAGACCAGCGACCGGGCCGCCAGCCGAACAAGAGGAACCTCCACCCCCGGAACCCCGCCCCGCGGTGGAGCCTGGCCCGCCGCCCCCCGGACCCCCGACGTCTCCGGCGGTGCGGGGACGGGTCCTGGGAGCGGATGGCCTGCCCCTCGAGGGGGTCACCGTCGAGTCCACCGAGGGGATCCGGGCCTGGACGGACGCCGACGGCCGCTTTGTTCTCAGCCAGCCAGCGGGAAGGACGAGGCTGACCGCCTTCCATCCGGGGCAGGTTCCTGGTTCGGTCGAACTGGGTGTCCCCTCCGAGGGGATCGAGATCCGGATGGAAGCGGGATACGCGGTCTCTGGACGGGTCTCCTTCCCCGACGGCTCCCCCGTTCCCGGGATGAGGATCCAGGTCAAGGATGGTCGGGACCGCACCGCCTCGGACGAGACGGGACGGTACGTCCTCTCCGGGCTGGACCAGGGCCCCGTGACCGTCTGGAGTTTCGATGCGGGCCAGGAACGGGCCGTCGAAGCCGGCGATACGGACGTGGACTTCGTCATGGAGAAGCACGTTGTCCGCATCCACATCGTGGACGAGGAGGGGAATGACGTCCTCGAAGGCAGGTTCAGCTTCAACGGCGAAGGTGGCGGCTCGCACATGGGTGGAGGCGGTGGGCTGGACTCCCTCGATGGCGTCCTGACCATCTGCCCCCGGACGGGCATGCGGCTCCTCTACTCCATCAAGTCCCCGGGGAAGGCGCAGAAGGCCGGGGAGTTCCTGGTGGAAGGGGACCCCGCGCTCCACGACATCACCGTCGTCCTATCGGAACCGGGAGTGCCCGGGACCCTGAGTCTCTTCGTCGTGGACGACGGAGGAAAGTCCCCGAAGGCGATCACGGTGACAATCGAGGACACCGGCGGCGGGCTGATTGAGGGGTTCTACAAGGAGAAGGTGGAACTCGACGCCGGGGGGCGCTGCAGGCTGGAGAATCTACAAGCCGGGACGTACCGGCTCAAGGTCGAGAGCCACGGGAAGCCATGGGACATGACGGCCTTCGGGATCTCCACCGAGAAGGAGGTCCAGGTGGACTCCGGGAAGGAGATCCCTGTGGAGTTCCTCCTCCACTCGGGAGGCTGGCTGCGGGTCACCGTCCGCGACCTGCACGGGACGATCGTCGTGCCTGGCACCGTACGTCTCCGGGACGAACAGGGGGAGTTCGTCGGGGCGGCTTCTGGGGGGAGTCGAAGGAAGGGGAGTGGTCGTGGCCCTCGGAGACGGCCGGCCCGGTGGTCCATGGGAGTCCCCTGGCTCCAGGACGCTATACCGTCGAGGTCGTACGTCCGCCGGAGAACCAGGAGGTCCTCGGGACCAACACGGTCATCGTCGCCCCGAAGACCATCGTGGACGTGGAGGTCCGGCTGACGAAGTAGGTCCGGCGGGCGCGGTCAGCGGGATTCCCCGAGCAGGACATGGGCGGTCGTCTCGCCGGAGACCAGCCTGTCCACCACCACACACTGGCGATTGAAGTCGAGTCCCCCGCCCTGCTCCGCGCCAAGACACTCTCGACCTTCTGTTCGAGCTCTCGACAGCAGAGGGTGGAAAGACCGTCCCTTGACCCCGGCACCTGATCACCAGCGAAACTTCCCAGAAGCATCCACTCGGGCCGAGCCGCCATCAGACCTGGAATTGAAGGGTGCCCTAGGTCTCTGATGGAGCCCGAGTTGTCCTCAGGATGCGGTATCTCACTCCGGCTTCACCGTGATCCGCAGGTCCTTGGCCGGGACGTCGAACTCGCCGAGTTCGACGTGGCCTTCCCCGAAGAAGACCCCCAACTGGACTCTCCCGCGGGCGAGTCCCTTCACGAGAAAGGTCCCGTCACCGTAGGACTCGCCCCAGCAGTGGTTGTCGAATGGCTCGTCCTGCCTGGCCGTGAGGGACCGGGCCTTCACGGGCTTCCCGTCGGCATCCACCAGGACTCCGGAAACCGTGAAACCGGGTTCGAGCAGGATCTCGACGCCGGCGTCCCCGGGCTTGAAGGTGCCGGATGCGCGCGTGGGGGCGAAGTCGGAGCCATCGCCTCCCCCCACGATGACGTACTCGGAGCCTTCCAACCCCGTGATTCGGAAACCTCCGTCCTTCGCCGTCTTGCTCCGGGAGCGGTCACCACGGCTGCTCCCGCCTCCACTGGCCTTCGCCTCCACGTGGATTCCCTCGGGTGCCGGGCGGCCATCGGGAAGAAGGAGACGGCCGGAAATCGCCGAGCCCTTGGTCAGACGGAGGACCACCCCTTTCGCTCCGGGCTCCAACCCTCTTGCCGCGCCGTCCGTCAGCCCCTCGAAACCGTCCGCATGGATGTCGTAGGTTCTTCCCGGGGCGAGTGCGGGGGTGATGAAACCGCCGTCCTTGTCCACGGTGGCGTAGAGCCTGACGAAGGCTTCGCCCTCCTCCTGCCTGGACGGGTAGATCCGCAACATCCCGAATTCGACGGGCGGGTTCCCGTCCTCGTCCATGACCTTCCCCGAGATGGGCAGTCCCCGGGCAATCCTGACGACCAGTCCATCCGTTCCCGCTGGGACCTCCGGAACCACGGTCTCGGCGAAGGGGCTCGGGGTCTCATGACGGGATGCGAGCGATCCGCGCCCCGCATTGAAGGTCAACTCGTAGGTCCCCGCGGGAAGACCCGGGATTCGGAAGGTCCCGTCGGTCTCCGAACTCGACTCCGTGCTCCTCTTGCGCGCGAACCTGCCGTCCTCGTCGATGGGGACCACCTCGATCGGAAGCGACTCCAGGATGGGCTTGCCGTCCGTGTCCACGAGGCTTCCCGAGATCGAGAGCCCGGTCTCAAGCTGAAGCCGGAGGTCCTCCGTCCCCGCCTTCACTCCCTTGACTTCCAGAGGCGTGTACGCGGGGGCGGATGCCTCCCGGTCCCCCGACTTCCCGATGGAGACGGTGTAGGTTCCCGACGCCAGGTTGACCACGGAGAACCTGCCTTCCCCATCGCTTGTCGCGCTGTGGGGCCGCTTCCCTTCGAGGAAGTCGAGAATGGCTTCCCGCCTGGCCCCGGGCTCCTTGACGAGAATCTCGACCCCGGAGACTCCCTTGCCGGTGGCGGCGTCCACGACGATCCCGGCAATCCGTCGCCCCTCTTCCAGCGTGAGGACGACGTCCGTCGTCCCCGTCTCCACCGCCATCCTGACCTCGGGTCGTCCCGCGCTTCGTACGATGAGTTCAACGGGACCCTCCGCAAGGTCGGTCAGGGCGAACCGCCCATCGGCTCCGGTCACCTGCCGGAGATCGTCATCCGTCTTGAAACTCCTCGGGTGGGCATCCAGGAAGACCTCGGCACCTGCAACGGGCTCCCCCGCTTCATCGACGACCGTCCCCCCCAGCGAGCGCCCCGGGCCGAGGACGATCTCGATCCCCGAGACGATGCCGGTCTTCTCCACGGTAACCGAGGGGACGACGGTCGGACTGCAGCCGCGCGCGAACGCCACGATGCCGTGCTCGGATGGGTAGACGTCCTCGAACGTGAACGAACCGTCCGGCTCGGGAATGCACACGCTGCCGATCCATGTGGCCGTCAACATCTGCCAGGGCATCGTCGTGTGGTCCAGATTCCCCATCACCAGGTGGAGCCTGGGATCGACAAGCGGGGATCCGTCCCTGGTCCTTACCGTCCCCGTGATGGCATTGGTCGCCCCTACCGTCACGTCGACGTCTCGAACCGTGGCGCCCCGGTCGATGTCGAACGCCGCCGATTCGCCCTCCTCCCGGGGGCCCCGGACGGACACCACCAGGGACTTCCCCGGGCCCACGCCTTCCACCCGGAACTTCCCCTCCCCATCGGTGGCCGGCCCCTCCGCCTCCATGTCGTAGGTGTCCTTCTTCTTGATCCAGACCGTGAAGCCGACCCGGGGCTCGCCTTTTGCGTTCCGGACGGTGCCCTCCACGACGCCGGCGGCCGAGAGCACGAAGTCCCTGGTCACTTCCACTCCCTCGACGACCTCCACCGTCCTGGAAGGCGCCACCGGCTCCTCCTCCCCGGCACCCGCGGTGTCCCCTGGTCCGTCAGCGAGCAGGTAGCCTGGCGAGGTGATGGACATGGTTCCCTTCCCGGGGAAGCAAGGACCGAGGAGGTAAGTTCCATCCTCTCTCGTCCGGGTCACCGAGGTACCCTCGAGGAGGCGGAGGATGTCGTCCATGCTGTCCCGACTCGCCCTCAACCTCACATCCACGCCGGGCAACGGGGTTCCCTCGATGTCCTTCACCGTTCCACGCACGGTTCCCCCCCGGTGGAGGCGCACCTCCCTGTCGAGGACCTTTCCCGGACCCAGGGATTCGAACGCCTCCAATCCGTCGATCTCGGCGGGGAGATAGCCGACGGCGCGAACACGGGCACTGGCCCTCGCCCCGCAGGGGAACCCGCGGACTTCGAACTCCCCGCCGGGCCCCGACACGGCCGGTGCCGAAGCCGGCCCGTCTCCCCACCCGCGCTGAAACACCTCGGCGTGAATCCGGGCTCCGGCCACCGCCGCTCCGCCGGACCCCTCCACGATGCGTCCCTTGAGAGTGATCCCCTCCCCCTGCATCTCCCCCTTCTCGAGTGCGATGTCGAGGACAGCCAGGTCCGGGATCATCACCTTCGTCACCCGCCGGATGCACCCACTCGGTGGTCTCACGAGAATGTCGATCGATGACTCCGTGAGCCCCTCGATGCGATAGCGGCCATCGGGGCCCGAGACCCCCCGAAGTTCGCGAAAGCTCCCCGGCAGGTGCCAACCGGTGGTGCGCGCCAGGACATCCACGCCGGGGGCCGGCAGGCCCCCCGCCTCACGGACCGTCCCCGTGAGGGAATGTGCGGGCATGAGGTGAATCCGCATGGGCTCCAGGGACTCTCCATCGCGGAAGGAGGTCCCTGCCTCGGCGGCGGCGAAGCCCGGGCACTCGACTCTCACGATCCAGACTCCAGGAGGCGTCTCTCGGAACAGCGCTCGACCCGCGGCGTCCGTAGTCGAGGTTCCCATGGGGGCCGCGGGTTGCTCCGCACCGGGCCCGTCCACTTCCTCCTGGTCATCATCCCGATCCGGGAATCGTCGATGCAGGGTGGCGACGATCCCCACGGCGGGCTGCACGGCACCCCTGGTGACGATGACTTCGAGGGTGGCGCCCGTCCCGAGTTCCAGATCACCGAGGTCCAGGATTCCGCTCCAGGGGATTCGCAGGTCCCGTATCCGAGCGGAGAGCAGTCCGATCGATGATGCGGTCAGGGTGAAGGGGCTCTCCACCCGAAGTCCCTCGACGCGGAAGTACCCCCGGCCCGCGGTTCGAATGACGACCGGCGCCACCCCGGTGAAGGACACCGCCACTTCCCCGGACACCGGATGTGTCGCCGCGCCACGAACCAGGCGGCCTGTGACGAGTCCGGTCCCACCCGGGGACGGTGCCCTGGCCTTCCCCTCGGTGGGGGTGGACGGCGCCGGAGGTGCGGGCACTGCTGCGGGGAGTGGAGTCGTCGAGCCGGGCCCCGGCGCTGGAGCGGAGGCGGATCCGTAGAACCAGGCGGCGGCGCCCACGATGGTCAAGAAAGCGGCGGCGAGCCCCAACTGGATTGGTTTCGACAGGGCCATGGGCTCCCTCCGCGGGCCATGGTACCCGGACGGGCCTGCCATGGAGGGTCGCGCTGGAACCGGACCCCGACCTAGCGAACCTGGATCAGCAGTCCCCTGATGTCCGAGAGGACGGGGACGTCGGAGTCCCCGTCCACCTCGAACTCGTCCCGGTAGGAGATGAGGATGCGGCTTCCGGAGCGGAGGGCGCCGCAGGCGAAGGCGACCTCGTGGGACTCCCCGGGGAGGATGACCTTCAGGGCGGACGCGGGGACGAGGAGGCGGTAGCCCTGGAGGACGCGGCCCGGCTGGAGGTCGAGCTCGACACGCCCCTCCGGTTCCCCCTTGAGGGGAACCATCATCGCGACGGCATACCGGGCGGCGACGCTGTTCATGGCGATGGGGCCGTCGCGCCGGTTCGTCACCTTGAGGACCACCCTCCCCGGCTCGTACCGACCCTCGAGATCGATCCGCCGGTCCTTCTCCGGGGCGCGGTCGGCCCAGATGTCGATGCCCTTCCGGCCCGGGTCCCGTCCCGCCAGTCCTCCCCACTTCCTCGCGGGCTTCACGAGGCCGGCCGCCAGGTCGGCCTTCAGCGCCGCCCCCTGGGCGTCCGGGTCCGGCCAGGCCCCGAGGAAGTAGTCCCGCTCCTGCTCCGGTCGACTGCCGTCGGGGAGGGGAGCTTCGCGGTCGGCATCCTCGGGGAAGTTCTTGCCCTGCATGTAGCCGAACCGCCAGTACAGCCCCGGCCACAGGGAGGTCTGCATGAGGGCGAAGGCCCAGCCGCGGACCTGGGGGTCCTCCGCCGCCTCCCGTGCCTTCCGGGCCTCCTCGAAGGCCTCCATGCGGAGCCCCACCGACTCCTTCGCCGCCATGGCGTCGTTGAGCAGGTTGGCCAGGGCCCCGAGGTTCGGGGGGCTCGGGTCCTTGCGGACGGCCTCGAGCAGGGGACGCGCCTCGGCGTCCCTCCGGGCGTCCTCGTCCCGGGGTGACGCCCCCGCGCTCTCCAGGCGCCGGACGGCCGTCCTGACAACGGCGGCGGCGCAGGGGTCCCGGGGTTCCTCCGCGGCCACGGCCCGTAGGAACTTCGCGAACTCCGGGTCCTTGCGGGCGGCCTCCCCCAGTTCGAGGCCCGCCGAAGATCGGAAGGTGCTCTCGATCCCCTCCTCGTAGAACCGCACGGTCTCCGACCCCCCCAGGATCTCCTTGAGGAGGTCGAAGGGCCGGGGACGGAGCGGCGGACGGAACGTGGCGTCGGGGAGGACCTTCACCTCGGGGGTCGGGGGCGGGGACGGCCCCGGGCTGCCCCAGCCGGTCATCCCGATCCAGGCGACCAGCGAGAAGCCCTGCATCTCCACGAGCTGCTCGCCGTTGAACTGCTTCCCGGCCACGGGCGGGATGCCGAGGAGGAAGGCCGCCACCGGCGCGATCCCCCTCTCGCCCCGGTCCTCCTCGTCACCCGGGGCGAGAATCTCTCCCAGGACCGCGGCCAGGTCGGCCCGGGGGCTGGCGAGGAGGGCGTTCACCTGGTCCGTGAGCCCCGGCGCGTCGGAGGGGACCCCGCCCCCCATGCCCGCCATGCGGATGACCTCGATGGTGCGCTCGAGGTCGCGCACCCGGTCCCGGAGGGCCTTGCGGAGTTCCGCCTTCGGTCCCGCCTCCTGGGCGCGGGCCGGGGGGCCCGGCAGCAGGAGGAAGCACGAGAAGAGCCACGCGGCCGGTGCGAACCTCATGGGGACATGGTACCCGGTTCGCGGCCTGTATCATGGGGGTGGAGGTGTGCCATGGGAAGGACCCGGGGCGCTGGGTGCATGGCCTTCCTCCTGGGGGGGGCCTTCCTCTGCCCCGCGCAGGAGGTGGGGGAGGAGGCTGCGCCGCTCCCCCGGCCCGCGGTCGCCCGGCTGGGCGGGAGCGCCTGGAAGCCTGGAGTCGCCATCGACGGGGTCGAGTGGTCCGCCGACGACGCGCGCGTCACCGTCCGGAGCTGGGAGGAAGCGGTCGTGGTGGACGCCTCGACGGGGCGCATCCTCGGGCGCTCCCCCTGGAAGGACCCGCGGCGCTCCCGGTTCGGCGAGGGGGAGTCCCTGGAGGTCGATTCCCCCGACGGCACGCGGCGTGCGTCCGTGGGGAGGAACGCCCCCCTCCGGATTCTCGACCGGAAGTCCGGCGAGACGAGGGACTCCGGGAGGATCCCGACCACCTACAACGTCACCTGGGACCCCGCCCGGCTCGCCTGGTCCCCCGACGGCGCCCTCGTGGCCGTGGGAGGCGACGACGGCGTCCTCTCGGTCTGCGACGGCCGCACCGGGGCCCTCCTCTACCAGAGGCGCTCCTGCGACTCCCGCATGCCGGGGTTGGCATGGTCGCCCGATGGGAAGCGGATCGCCACGGGCGGGTCGGGGAAGTTCGTCTGGGCCACGGAGAACTCCGGCGGCGACGACGGGATCGTGCGGATCTACGCGGCGGCGGACGGGAAGGAACTGTTCACCCTGAAGGGCCACGAGCGCAGCGTGGACGGCGTCGCGTGGTCGCCCGACGGGACCCGACTGCTCTCCTGGAGCGAGGGCGAGGCGCGCCTCTGGGACCCCTCCGACGGCCGGCTCGTCGCCGACCTGGAGGCGGGAAAGGGATACCGTTCCGTGGCGAACGGCCTCTGGTCGCCCGACGGGAAGCGGATCCTGACGGGAGGGAACCGGGACCGGCTGCGGGTCTTCGACGGGGTCACCGGCGCCCTCCAGGGGGAGATGGAAGTCCCCGGAGGGGCCCCGGGGTTCGCCTGGTCCCACGGGGGCGATCGGATCGCCTCGGGCGGGTTCCAGGGGGCCCTCTGGATCCACGACGCGGAGACCGGGAGGGTCCTCTCCCCCCACGGCGGCCACACGGGCCAGGTCCACGGCGCGGCCTGGTCCCCGAACGGCCGCACCCTGGCCACGGCGGGGGAGGACGGCGCGGTCCTCCTCTGGGACGGCACCTCCTTCGCCCTCCTGCGGCCCCTCCGGAGCCCCACGGCCTGCACCTTCCGGGGCGTCGCGTGGGCGCCGGAGGGGGCGCGCCTGGCGGCCTCCCGCTCCGACGGCGGGGTCTCCGTCTTCGACCCCGCGACCGGGGCCGAGGTCGCCCTGCTCCTTCCCCCTCCCGTCGAGGGGGAGAGAGGAGTCGGCGCCTCCGGGACCCTGGCGTGGTCGCCCGATGGCCGCGTCCTGGCCGTCTGCGGGGAGGACCCGCAGGTCCGTCTGTGGGACGTCCCGGCGATGGGGCTGCTCCGCGTCCTGGAGTCCACGGCGGGGTCCGTGGACGGTCCGGCCTGGTCGCCCGACGGGAAGGTCCTCCGGGCCCACGGCCAAGGATCGGTGGCCTCCCTCTCCTCGTCGGGGGACCTGCTCGCCTGGGACGCCGCCTCCGGCGCCCCGTGCCCCTGGAAGGAGGCGGGGACGCGGCGTCTGGGGGTGATGTGCGCGGCCTGGTCGCCCGACGGCGCCCGGGGGGTCACCCAGGAGGAGGACGGGACGGTGCGCCTGTGGGAGGCTGCCACGGGGCGCTGCCTCCGTCACCTCAACGGGCCCCTGGGGGGCGGGTCGGCGGCCGCCTTCTCCCACGATGGAGCCTGGATCGCCACGGGGTGCGCCTCGGGGCTCCTGGTCCTCTACGACACGGCCACGCTGGCGAGGCTCTTCGCCTTCCAGGCCCACGGAAGTGAGGTCGGGATCGTCGCCTGGTCCCCGGCCGGGGATCGCCTGGCCTCGGCCGCGGGCACCGAGGCCCCCATGGTCTGGGACCTCTATCCCGCGCCCCGCCCGGACCCCTCCCGCCCTCCCCTTCCGCCCCCGGGACCGGAGCGGGGGGCGTTCCTGGGTCGGCTCTGGAACCGCCTGGGGGACCCCCGCCTGGAGGAGGGGCTGCAGGCGGAGGAGGCCTTCGCGGCCCTCGGCGCCCCGGCGGCGGCCTTTTCGCGAGAGCGCCTCGTCGCCTCCGGCGGGGGGGAGCCCCCGCCGGCCGACCTCCGGGCGCTGCGGGCGCTGCGGGCCCTCGTCCGGTCGGGGACGGAGGAGGGGATGGAGGTCCTCGGTGTCCTGGCGGCGGGCCCAGCCGACGCCCCCCTCCGCTCCCCCGCGGCCTCCCTCCTCCGCGCGGCGGAGGCCCGGAGGCGGTAATCAGCGCGGGAGTGGGATCTCAACGTCCTCGGCGGGCGCCTCGAAGGTGCCGAGCACCCGCTCCCCGTCCCCGACCCATGCCCGCAGCAGGACCTTCCCGGGCTCCAGGCCGCGGATGCGGAAGGAGCCGTCGGCCGCCACGGGGAAGGTCGGCCCCGCACCCGCCGCGACGTAGACCGCGCCGGGGGCGTCGAGGAGACGCCCGGCGAGCACCGCCCCTCGGCGGGCCCGGAGCTCCACCCCCGCCTCCCCGGGGAGGTACTCCCCGCCGCCCCCCTGCGTGCGGAGGAACGCGGACCCGCCTCCACCGGTGAAGAGCAGCACGCTCATCCCGTCCGCCACGTCGAGGTCGAAGGTCCCGCCCTCCCTCGTCATCGTCCGGACGTATCCCCCGGGCCTGCCCTCGGCGAGACCGGTCGCCACGCTCTCCACGGGGACGCCGGGCCCCACGGGCTTCCCGTCCCCGTCCAGGACCCGGCCGGAGATGGACGTCCCCGGGGTGACGGTGATGGTCACGTCCGCCTGGCCGGCCTTCACGCCACGCGCCGCGCCCGAGCCCTTCCCCTGCCCCCGGAAGAAGGCGAGGTCGTAGGTGCCCCCGGGATCGAGCGGGTCGGTCTCGAAGGTCCCGTCGGCACGAACGGTCCCCTCGAACCCGTGGCTCGAGCCGACGAAGGGGCCGTCGGCGGGGATGACGTAGAGGGGCAGCTCCTCCCCGGGACGGTGTGGACCTCCCTTCCCGTCCACGAGGCGGCCCAGGATCCGGACGTCGCGGACCACGCGGACCTCGAGGCCCTTCGTCCCCGCCTTCACATGGTCTACGGTCGTCCCCGCGTACCGGCGGTTGGCGAGGAGTTCCCCGGGGGGCTCCGGCGCCTTCTCCTTCGCGTCGTCCGGGAACCTGCTCCGCATGTCGCCGAAGGTCTCCAGGGACCGCCCGTGGTCCGAGGACCTGCCCACCTTGAGGCCGAATAGTCCCGGGGGCAGGGGGGCGATGCGGAAGGCGCCGTCGGGTCCGGAAACGACGGAGCCCGACCCTCCGCCCAGGTACTCCCCGCCCGTGGCGCTCTGGCGGACCGCCTCCACGGTGACCCCGGCGGCGGCCTTGCCGAGGTCGTCCACGAGTCGGCCCTCGATGGACAGCCCCCGGGAGAGGCGGACGACGAGGTCCGTGGTCCCCGCGGCGACCCCTTCCAGGTACTTGCCCAGGTGGTCCCGGTCGTAGTCGCTCGCCTCCCGCTCCCCGAAGGGCTCGGGTTCTCCGCCGATGGTGATCCGGTAGGGCCCGGGCAGGAGGCCCCGCGCGTGAAACCGCCCGCGAGGGTCCGTGGGGGAGGGCTGGAGGGTCACCATGCCCCGGGGGTAGTCCTCACCGATCCAGACGGGGATGTTGGCGACGGGCTCGCCCGTCTCGTCGTCCACGCAGGTCCCGGCGATCTCCCGCAGTCCGGGGACGCGCAGGACAAGCGCCTCCTGCCCGGGCCGCGCCCGGAGCCAGGCCTCCTCCATGCCCTCCAGCGAGACCAGGACCCACCAGTCGCGATCCTCGAGTCCCTCGGCCCGGAAGACCCCCGCCGCGTCGGCCCGCTCCTTCGTGCGCCGCCAGACCGGGACGCGGTCCCCCGGGTCACCGGGCCGCACCACCGCGGGGGGGGTGAACGCCGCCGGGGGTTCCTCTTCCCCTTCCGACGCCGGGAGGAGAAGGACGGCGGCGCCGGCGACGGGGTTCCCCGCCCCGTCCACGACGTGGACCACCAGGGTCCCCCCCGGCCCCGCCAGCGCAGTGGAGGCCATGAAGAGAACCGCCGCCGCGAACCGGACCACCCTCATGGGGCCCATCCTATCGCGGCCCCGCCGCGGGTGCGCGGGGGAAGGTCCAACGAGGAGAAGTGACGCGAGCCCACCCCAGGAATGGCGGGCCTGGAGAAATCCACTCCCCTTCCCGCCAGGGACTCGCAGGTCTGCAGGTCATCCTCACACCGGCCCGCCACTTGCGTCGCTACCACCATGCGGACCACACCTCACTCCACGGTGAGTCCCGGAAGGAAGATGGCGGCGGGGGTACTGTTCCCTCCACGTTCCGTAGAACCGTGGGCGTTCCCGGGTGGTGACATTGGAGTGGGACCATGCGCCTAGCCTGGCTCCTTCTCGGCGTGGCGCTCGCTGGACTCGCGGCCGGGGGCAATGAACCGGACTTGGGCCGCGTGAGGGTCTTCGTCACGGACGCCATTGGCAAGCCCGTGGATGATCCGTACGCCGATGTCGTGACCGCACGCCGCAGACCCGGCGACGGACTGTGGGAACGCGCAGCCACCGATCCGGCCCCGCAGGGTGCGAACGACCTCATCGCGGAAGCACGGTCAGGTCCGGCACGAGTCGTCGCCTACGCCACCGGCTACGGCCTGGGAGTGTCGCCGTGGTTCGATGTGAAGGCTGGCTCCATGGTCGACATCGGCGTCAGGTTGCAGCCACCGTCCTGGACCGTTCATGGAGAAATCGCGGACCCGGACGGCGAACTCGTCCAGGACGCACGCGTGACGATCATGCCGGAGTCCGGGGTGGATCCGGAACTGTGGGCGCTCCTGCGGCGCGCGGGGCACTTCCGCGAGACGAAGACCTACGTCTTCAACGGCCGCGGCGGTTTCGACTACGAGTGGCTTCCGCCGGGCACCTACCGGTTCGACGTCTACCGGCCGAACAGGAACGACTCCACGCCGTCGCTGTCGGAACGCGCCACCGTCCCGCCGACCGGGAACGGCACGATTCGGCTGGAGTTCCGGCTTCCGCCCGAGGCGACGCCGCGAAAGGTGGACGTACGCGTCCGCGCCGTGGATCCGGAGGGTGCGCCCATCCCCGTCTTCCGTGGCGCAGTGATGAACGATTGGTTCGGGTACAGCTTCGAGGCGCGTGGCGGAGTCGGTGTCGGCGAGGGGTGGGGCGTCCCGCCGCTCGAACTGCAAGTGTCGGCCGAGGGCTTCCGCGAAGCCGTGGTCGCGGTCGTGCAGCGCGACGAACCGTATGAAGTGCGCCTCGAGCGGCTCAATCCCGACCTTCGAATCGATGGCATCGTCGCCTGCGACGGCAAGCCCGTCGAGTGGCAGCGGGTCCGACATTGCTACGGCACGAACCGGGGCGCGGGGCTCCGGATGGAGGTCTCGCCGCTGGACGGCGACCCGACGGACGCCCTGCGTGTCGTCGGTTCCCTCCACTGCAGTGGCCGGTTCGAGTTCACGCCGCCGCGCCCCGGGCGGTGGCGACTTCGGGCCAGTGGCGAGGACATCTGGCAACCCGAGGGCGTCGATGTGCCCCTTCCCGCCGAGGTCGTCGTCGACGCAGGGACGCGTGGGGTCGAGATTGCGATGAGCCGTGGTGCGCCTCTCGTCGTCTCGCTTGTGCCTCCCGACGGGACAGTCCTCGACGGTTACGAGGCGCATCTCGTCGACGAGACGGGACCCATGAGCGAACGACGCCGCACCGCGTTCACCGTGGAGGGAAGCACGCTCACGTTCCCGTCGCTGTTTCCGGACCACTCCTACACGCTGATCGTCGCGGGGAGGTTCGAGGCGAACTGGACCGACGTCGCACGCATCCAGCACATGGTGCCGGGCCGGGGGGCGACATCGGTATCCCTCCATCGCGGACGCACGGTGCTGGTTCAGGTCACACGCACCGACGGCTCGCCCGTGGTCGGTGCTGATGTCCGGAGGGCCGATGTGTCGTGCGACTTCGACTGGGTGACCGGACTCGACGGGAAGGTGAGGGTGACGCTGCCCGCTACCGGGGCCGCGACCGTCTCTTCGGCCGCGCTCGGACTGGCATCGGGCGCGGATCCCGTCACCGTTCCCGCCGACGCAGGCGAAGTGACAATCGTCGTCAGGCCGCTGGCGTACGCAGAGATCGAGTGACGGCATGGGCAGGGCGAGGACGGGGATTCCGCCGGCCGCGCCCGCCCTTCCTCGTTGGCGCCGGCCGCATCCGTCGTCTCCGCCGCCACCCCCGTCCCGCCGGATGCACCCTGCCCCGTCGTGGCCGCCTCCAGCGCGCCTCCTCGACCCCGCCAACGCGCGAAAGTCCCTCGACCAGATGGTCTGTCTGCCCGCCGCCCTCGGGCGGCGGGTGGAGCTGCACTTCGAGGCTCTCCATGGCTTCGGGGCGCATTGAGGTGTACCGCGCCCGGTTCCTTGGACACGAAGTTGACCTACGCAGCCCGGCATTGGCAGTGAAGTTCGCGAGCCCTCCGAGGTCCCACGAAGCAGACTCTCTCGAGCAGCCACTCGTCAAGGTCTCGTCGCTACCCCCCGCGGTGTGTGGGGCAGGTGGGGTCCTACTCCTCCTCCGCGCCAGGTGCCCCGCCCTTCGTCGCGAGCCAGCGTCTCCGCGCCTGCTCGAGGAAGGTCGGTGTCCTTCCCGGCCCGCTCCCGGCGAGGAGCTGTTCGAACCCGGGCATGAAGGCGTACTTCCGGGCGTGGTCCCGACGGATCTCCGCCACGAGCGCTTCCCAGGCAGGAACCTGGCCGGCACGGCGGTAGCAGGTTCGGACGTTCTCCAGGTACCCGAGGGCCAGGTCGTAGGACCGGCTCGACTTCCGGACGAGGATGCGCAGGGCCAACTGCCGGTATAGGCGTGCCGCGAGTTCGGGGCGGGCCCTCTCCACCTTCACCGCGGCCGCCTCCGCGATGTGTTCGGGGAGGTCCTCCAGGTCCCGGGCCGATGCGGCCTCGAGTCGCCGGGTGACCAGCCCCGTCGCCTTCATCTCCAACAGGAAGTCGACGGCGGCGTACAGGGAGTCGGCCAGGGAGGCCGCCTCCACCGCCTTCCCTCGCCAGGCCTTGCGCTCGGCCTTCGGGACGAATCTCATCAGGGCGGCGTAGGTGAAGGACGCCGGCAGCGCGACGAACTCCGCCCAGGCTGCATGGAGGGCCTCCTCTCCCCGTCCGAGATCCTGGAGAAGCGTGAGGCGGAGGGCGGTGAGATCGCCGGCGCCCGCACGGTCAAGGGCGTCTTCCCCCGTCAGGGCGAGGCCGCGGTCCACCCAGGCGAGGGCCTCCTCAGGGCGGTGCTTCCGGCGGAGGATCCGCGCCAATCGCTCGCAGTCGTCCGGGGAGGGGCTCACCAGGCCGCAGAGGGCGACGTAGGCGTCCACGTCGCCGCGCCGCTCGTGGATCGCCCGGAGGAAGTCGCCCCAGCGCCGGCGGTCGTAGTCTCTCCTCGGGTTCGCCGGTGAACCCCCGCCGATAGGAGCGCCCGCGGCCTCGAACCGCTCCCGCACCCGGCTCTCGAAGGCGGCCAGGCCCTTCCTGTCCAGCGACTCCGCGAACCTCTTCTCCATGCTATGGCAGTAGCCGTAGGGGTCCTCGTCCACCCACCGGAGTATCCGGTCGGCGGTTTCCATGGGATCGGCCCGCGCGGCCACGCGGGCCCGGATCCACAGGGCGTGGAGGTCCTCCACGAAGGTCCCGTACACGTTCCCCGAGTCGTGGACCGCGTCGGCCTTCTCATAGCAGCCAGCGAGGAAGATCTCGAAGAGGGCGGCGGCCCGGGGCGCGTCGGACTTCGCGAGCGCCACGATGCGCGCGGCGACCCTCTCCAGCTCCTCGACGAGGTCGTCGGCGCCGCGCCAGTGGACGAAGGCCCCCGGACGCAGGGAGGCCTCGATGTCTGCTTCGAGTGGATCGCGGTCGCGGGGGGATCGAGGGGGCATGGCTTTGAGGCCATCATCCCGTCCGCCGTCGGGGGTGCCAAGCCGCATCCCGGTCCGCGAGGTCTTGCCCGGCACCTCCGGAAGCGGGTATCACGGGCGTTCGATCGGAGGAGGCTCCCGTGCCCGCCGATCCCCGTTTGTTCACCCTGGAGGCCTTCCTCGTAGGGGGCCCCGTCGAGGAGTCGTTCAGGAAGCGGAACCCGGTGGTCTCCCGGACCATCGAGATCCGGGCGGGGCAGACCCTGGAGGAACTCCACGAGGCGCTCTTCGCCGCCTTCGACCGGTGGGACCACCACTACTACGAGTTCCAGGTGGGGGGGAAGGGCCCCATGGATCTGAAGTCGCGGCGGTACACCATCCACCCGGCCGACGAGGGGGCAGGAGTGCTGCCGGCGGAGTCGGGCCTCGTCTCCCGAACGTCCGTCGGCTCCCTCGGGCTGAAGGTGGGCGACGCCTTCGGCTACTGGTTCGACTTCGGCGACGACTGGTGGCACCAGGTGAACGTGAAGGCCATCGCCGCGCGATCTCCCCGCGGGCGCTTCCCGCGGCCGACGGCCCGGGTGGGGGAGAGCCCGCCCCAGTATCCGGAGGAGGACGAGGATGAAGGGTGAGGCCGATCGTCGCCGCGTGCCCGTGGAGGCCGGACGGGAAGCCGCCGGGGAGGATGGTCCCGCGAAGACCGCCTGGGGGCCCTACCTCCTCGCCCTGAAGCCGAGCGAGGGATCCCAGGTGCTCTTCAGCGTGCTCGAGGGGCATCCCGAGCTTCTCCCCGGGGCGGAGTCCTTCGCCCGGCGGCTCCTGTCGGAGGGGAAGTTCGAGGGGATCGCCGGGAGCGTGGTCGCGGCCCTCTCGGCCCTATCGCCGGAGGACTCATGGAGGGCGGCCGGGCGGAGGGAGTTCGGCTACGTCGAGCCCGTGGAGGCCGCCACGGAGGTCCTCGAGGGGGCCATGGCCCCGTTCCACGAGCAGCTGGGGTGCTTCCTGAGGGCGGGGCTTCCCGACCGTGCGCGGCAGGTCCTGATGGGGATCGTCCTCGGCCTCTACCGGGCATCCAGCGGAGGGAACTGCCCCCTCCTCGAGCATGCTCCCGACTTCGCGGTGGAGTCGGCGGGGTGGGCGCTTGAGGTGTGGGGACTCTACTCGGGGAGGGAAGGGCGGGGCCGGCGGTCCCGGAAGCGCAGGGAGGCCGCATCGCCGCTGCCCGTGGATTTCGTCGAGACCTGCGTACCGGGGTGGCGGACGTTCCTGCTTCCTCGGGGAGGGAACAAGCGCGCCGGTCCAGGGGGGACCGCTCCGGGGTGATCCGCAACAGGCAGCAGAAGGAGGCCCGGACTCCATCACAAGAGATTGGTGACGGGCATCACGTCCGGCATCCAGCCGAAGGGCCACCGTGGATTCCCTGCGGTAGGCTCCAGATGTCGGTGAAGGGCCGCTGAACACAGGCAGCGGTTCCTCCTCGCCGGGGTGGCGATCCGCCTCGGCAGGGGGGACGGTCTGTGGTCAACGGCCCTTTTCGATTCCGGGGCGGCTTCGAGGCCCTCGGGGGGGGTGTGGGGGCCCCGGGGGTGAACGGGGCCGGCCCGGAGGACGGGAGGCTTGTGGGAAATTCTCGGATTCCCGCGACAGATCCGTGGATCTCGAGCGTTCTCCCCCTGGTGGGGCGCATCGGGCGTGCCGCCAGGGAGGCGAGCCAAGGGGCAGAGGTGGCTACCGAGGGTGTCTGGTTACCGGGCACCGGCGGGGTCGAGGGAGGGCGATGATGGAACCGCAGATGACCCCGCATATGGAACAGCAGCGGGCGAACAGGCAGGACCCCGATATGGGGGCCCTCCTCAGCATCGCCCGCACTGCAGCAGGGACGTGGTCATGGTTGGCACCCCTGGGGGGAGAGGAATGGACTCAGGAGGACATCGACAGGGGGGTTTCGATCGCGTACGAGATCTCACAGAGTGAGGCCTTCCTCGCGAAGTTCCCTGACGGCCTGAACGGAAACGGATCCCGCACCTACCTCCTGACGTCGGTCAGGAACCGGCTACTCCGTGACAGGAAGAGGAACTCCAGGCTTGAGATCCTCGGAGACATCGCCCCGGACGGCCTGCCGGCAACTCGAAACGGAGCTCCGCGGCTTCTCGCGTCCGACGCGCACGCTCTGGCCGAGAGAGTCCGGTCGATGCTGGACGACGAGGCGTTGGCAGACCTGCGCCGGCGCCTCGAAGGAGAGCGGGGAGGCCGAAAGGGCAGGGGTACCCCCCGTCATCCTGGAGGGCCGTCCACGCGTACCCAGGACCGGCACTGGAGGGAGGAGAAAGCGGCGCTACTCAAGGTGTGGGTTGGGGAGGGCCTCGGCTGGGAGGAGATGGAGGATGTCCTGGCCTCCCTCCATGCCATCTTGGAAATTTGAGATCGATCATGCTTTTCCAGAATCCATGGCGAAGAATCGACCCCTCGTGACTCTGTTCTTATAGGGGGCGATGATCGGGCCCCTCCAAGGACGAATGGCAAGGGACGTGCCGCCGAGGCTTAGGGCCCCGGCGGAAGGGACGAAAGACGATGGACCGGCCCCCGGGGTAGGTGCATGGGGACCGGTGGAGTCAATCGGTATGCAGACTCGCTGCGCATCATGCCAGCGATGAGGAGGCGTCCATGTTCCGTTCCCTGCGTCGGGTGTTCGTGTGGTCCTGCCAGCACGGGTTCACCATCCTCGCGGTGTTCCTCGTGGTGGGGTACGGGACGACCTTCCTGAAGCCCGGGCCCGCCCAGGCGGACGAGGCGGTAGACGACCTCAAGAAGGTGGCCCTCAGCGATGCGGCGCTGAGCCAGAGGCTCATGGCCGTGGAGGCGCTGAAGGAGAAGGGCAGCAACGTGGCCATTGACGCCCTTGCCGACATCGCCGAAAACGGGGACCTCAAGATCGCCATCGCTGCTTGCGCCCAGCTCGGGCGCGTCAAGACGTCGGGTTCCAAGGGGGAACTCAAGACCCTTCTGGAGAAGTCGACCCTCGGCGTCCATGTGCGGACCGCCGCCGCGAGCGCAATCGCTGAGCATTGGAAGGACTCCGGCGACATGAGCTACCTCGAGGGCAAGTGCGAGTCCAACGACGCCCTCAAAGCCCATTTTGCCGAGATCAAGAAGCGGGTCTACAAGTCCGAGTAGCCGCGGGAATCGGGAGATTGAAAATGAGACTGCACCGGACACTTGGGTTCATGGGGACGTTACTGGCATCGCCGTCAAGTTAGCCGGGCCCCTTTCGGGTGAGGGGTGAGATCGTCGGTGC
>CAYJMF010000065.1:0-4011 GCA_964370855.1 uncultured Planctomycetota bacterium
CCCCCCCCCCCCCACCCCCCCCCCCCGCCGCGCCGGGGCACGCAGGGGGCGCGAGGGATGGGCTCGCATCCTCTGGGGGCCGCGGCGGCGCGAGGCGTCGATCGGGAGGGCGGGTTCATGGAGGTCCGCCGCCTTCCGCGGGGCGGCGGGTGCATTCTACACGGTCCCGCGGGCGGCGCTCAGGGGCTCAGGGGAGGATCTTCGCCGCCTGCTTCAGGGAGCCCGCGTACTTGGCGCAGGCCTTGGACCCCTTGAGGGCGTCCACGAGGAGGTCGCCGGCGTCGATGAACGCCTGCGCCTTCGCCAGGGCCGCCTGCTCCTTCGCCTCGTCGGCGTCGGGACCGGCCTCCGCGACGGCGTCCACGGCGAGCTCGCGGCAGGCCTCGACGCACTCCGACGCGAGGGCCGCCACGGGGGCCCCCTTCTTCGCCGCCGCCTCGAGCTGCTTGACGGCCTTGGCGATCCCCTTCACGAGGAGGTCCGCCTCGCCCGCCGCGACGGCCAGGAGGTCGCGGGCCTTCTGCACCTTCGACACGGACTTCGGGGGGAGGGAGGCGCCCGCGAGGAGCGCGTCGAGGTCGTCGAGGACGTCGTCCATCACGTCGGCCACGGGGAACCCGATGACGAGGGGGTGGACGGTCTGCCCGAGGTCCTCGCCGTTCGTCAGGACGTCGAGGCCCACGGCCCCCTTCTCCGTCCCCGCCGTGGCCACGGCGGCGTAGGAGCCGTCCCCGCCGTCCGTCGCCGGCCCGACGGCGGTGTCGCCTTCCTCGACGTCGAAGACCACCGCGTGCCCCGTCCCGAGGGGGAGGCCCTGGGCGTCCCGCGGCACGAAGGTGACGGTGGAGGTCGAGGTGCCGTCGGGGCGCAGGCGGCGGGGCGAGGCCGAGAGGTCGGAGGTGGCGAAGGCGGCCGCGCCGAGCCAGGACACGGTCACCGAGGAGACCGGCGTCCCGTCCACCCTCGCGCGCACGACGTCGCTCCCCGCGGAAGCGGGGGCGGTGAGGACGGCTTCGTAGGTGCCGTCGCCGTTGTCCGTGACTCCGGAGAGGGCGCCGTCGGCGTTCCCGTCGGCGAGGAGCTCGAAGGTGACGTCGAGGCCCTCGCCGGAGAGCCCTCCCGTCAGGGAGCGGGGCTCGAAGGTGACGGTGGACGAGGAGGCCCCGTCGGCGGGGACGACGGCGGGGCTCGCCGTCATGACGCTCGTCAGGGGGTCCGGCGTCCCGCCGCCGGCCAGGAGGGTGAGGACGTAGAAGTAGTCCTCGGGGCGGCTGGTGTCGGGGGAGGACTCGGCCTCGACCTCGACGTAGTAGGTCCCCGTGTCGGGGAGCTCGAAGTCGAGGATGCGGCAGTCGAGGTCGGCCCCGTCGGCGCCGGTGTAGGCCTGGCTGATGTCCTGGCTGATGGCGATCTGGAGCCGGGCGGCGTCCCTCAGGTAGATGCGGGGGTCGAGGTCGGACCCGATCTGGCGGGCGTGGAGCTGGATGGATACGGTCTCGCCCGCCGTCCCGGAGAAGGTGAACCAGTCGTGGTCGTTGGAGTTCGAGATGCGGCCGGCGACGGAGTCGCCGACGGCGAGGGGTTTCGCCTGGGAGAAGGCGTCGTTGGGCTCGCCGCTCGGGTCCACGGTGGAGACCAGGAAGTCCGCCCCGGACACGGCGTCCCCCGCCTCCACCGCCACCACACCCGTGGACCCGTCCGTGGCGCCGTCCTGCCCGCGCACCGCGGGGAAGTACGTCGTGACGGCGTCGAGCCAGTAGGTGCTGTAGACGCCGCCGTCCCTCTTCTCCGTGCCGATGTGGGAGGCGACGAGGCGGTAGACGCCGGGAGGGAGCCCCTCGACGAGGTAGGTCCCGTCGGCGGCGGTGAGGGCGGAGACCGCGGGGAGTCCCGTGGCGAAGTCGATGGCCGTCACCTGCACGCCGCGGTCGTCGGGGGCGCCGACGATGTCCACGTCCCCTGCCACGGAGGCGAAGGAGGCGGCCGCCTCGGCGTCGGGGTAGGCGTGGATGACCGCGGCGGCGTCGTCGGCTTCCGGGGAGCGCAGGCTCACGGCGCCGAAGGAGGCGGCCCAGAACATCGTGGACCGGGAGAGGGGGATGTGGTCGAGGCCGAGGCCGTGGCCCCACTCGTGGACGGCCACGCCCTGGAGGTCGGCCTTCTCGTCGTCGCCGGGGAACTGCACGGACCAGTCCATCTCCGGGTTGAAGACGACGTCCACGTCGGAGATCCTGTTGTTGGTGGTCGCCGTGAAGGCGGAGGCGAAGGCGAAGGGGGGGAGGACGCCGGGGGTGAAGCCGAAGCGGTTGATCTTGTCCGAGGCGTTCTTGGCGGTGGCCGGCCGCCCCGCGTCCTCCGTGAAGGCGATGACGGAGCCCTCCACGTCCTCCCATGACTGGATGGCGCCGCCGACGGCGCCGGCGAACTGCGGGCCGGTGACGTCCACGGAGGAGGCGGCGTCCACGTAGTAGGTGACCTTCCCGCCGACGACGTTGGGCGCGGAGGAGTCGAGGTTCCAGGTGATCTCCGCGGCGGCGGAGGAGACGCGGACGAGGTAGGCGGGCAGTTCCGAGGCCGCCAGCACCACGGCCAGCGCCACGACGGAAGCCCGGATCACGGACCGTGTCATGTCTTTCCCCCTGAAGGTGAAGCCCCCACGGATACCACAGAATCGCGCAAAGGCAGGGACGTTCCTAACTAAGTAACTAACTCGGGGGATGCGGGGTTTCCACTCCCGGGCGGATGCCAGTTCCCCCGAGTTAGTTACTTAGTTAGGAACGTCCCTGCCTCTCGCGGTATGTTAGTATTTAGTTAGTGCACGCCCCGAGGACACCGTGGACGACCTCTACGCCCCCGCCCGCAGCACCATCGTACACCTCGACGTGGACGCCTTCCTCGCCTCCGCGGAGCAGGTGGTCGACCCCTCCCTCCGCGGCCGGCCCGTCGTGGTGGGGGGGCTCCCGCGGGATCGCGGCATCGTGATCTCCTCCTCCTGGGAAGCCCGGGCGCTGGGGGTGCGCAACGGGATGCTGCTGCGGGACGCCCACCGGGTCTGCCCCGCCGCGGTCTTCCGCCGCGGCGACGTGCACGCGGCCATGGCGCTGGCGGAGAGGACCTGGGAGATCGCCCGCCGCGAGACCCCCCTGGTCCAGATCACCTCCCTGGACGACGCCTTCCTCGACCTCGCCGGCACGACGGCGCTGCGCGGCGCCCCGCTGCAGGTGGCCGTCCGCCTGCGGGCGGCGGTGCGGGCCGAGGTGGGCTTCTCCGTCTCCCTCGGCCTCGGCGACAGCAAGGTGCTGGCCCGGGTGGCGGGGGATCTCGCCAAGCCCGGCGGGGTGCGCGCGGCGCCCCCCGGCGGGGGGGCGGAGTTCCTCGCGCCGCTCCCCGTGACGGCGCTCCCCGGGGTCGGGCACCGCACGGCGCGCCTGCTCGAGTCCTTCCGGATCGAGACCGTGGGGGATCTCCAGCGGGTGGAGCGGGGCCTGCTGGAGGAGACCTTCGGGCGCCACCAGGGGGGCGTGCTCTTCGACGCCGCGCGGGGGCTCGACGACGACCCCGTGGTGCCCGATGCGCCGCCCCGATCGGTGTCGCGGGAGACGTCGCTGGCCGAGGACACCGCCGACGGGCGGTTCCTCGAGGGGCTCCTCCACTACCTCCTCGACCGGGCGGCGGGGGAGTGCCGGGCCCGGGGGTTCCGGGCGCGGCGGGTGGAGGTGCGGCTCGCCTACGCCGACTTCGCGGGGGCCCACCGCTCGGCGACCCTGGCGGAGCCCTCCGACGACGCGCGGGCGATGTGGGCGGCGGTGCGCGGCCTGTTCCGGGCGGTGCGGGAGCGGCGGGTGATGGTGCGGCGCGTGGGGGTGTCGCTGCTGGATCTCCTGCCCGCGGGGGGGCGGCAGGGGGGGCTCTTCACGGCGGCGGAGGAGGAGCGGGGCCGCCGCCGCCAGCCGGGGGCGGGCCCGGTGCGGGGGCCGCCCGGCGTCGAGGCCCTCCGGGGCGGGGCGGGGC
>CAYJMF010000065.1:4021-27070 GCA_964370855.1 uncultured Planctomycetota bacterium
CCCCCCCCCCCCCCCCCCCCCCCCCCCCCCCCCCCCCCCCCCCCCCCCCACCCCGTGACGGCGAGGTTCTCGCGGAGGACCCCGGGGTGGCGGGCGGCGACCCGCAGCAGCGCCAGCGCCGGGCCCTCGGGGTGGCGGCGGCCCTGCTCCCAATTGCGGAGCGTATGCACGCTGATGCCGAGGGCCGTCGCGAACTCCCGCTGGCTCAGGTGGACGAACTTCCGGAAGGCGGCGATCTCCCTCCCCTCCCGGACCTCGCCCCGGATGAGGCGCTCCCGGAGGCTCCGCGGAAGGGAGCGGACGAAGTCCTTCGCCGTGAGTTCACGCAGGTCGTCGATCATGGCCTTCCCTTCATGGTCCGGTGGAACATCTCCGCCTCGCCCCTGGTGGCCCGCCTGGCGCCGAGGATCCGGACAAGGTCCTCGCCGCGCTCCACGAACACCACCCACAGGAGCCCCTTCGGGGCGGGGCCGATGGCGATGAATCGATCCTCGTCATCGCTGTGCGGAGCGTCATAGACCTCCAGGTAGTCCGTCCCCGAGGTGAACAGGGACTGCGCCTGCTCGAAGGAGACCCCGTGCTTGCGGAGGTTGGACTCCGCCTTGCCCGGGTCCCAATCGAAGCGCATGACGGGAGTATAAGCCATTGGCGTACAGACGGCAAGGCGAACCCCGCGATGGAGGACCTGTCAAGGGACCCCTGGTCCATGCCCGCCACGTTCCCCTCGCGGCGGGAGTGCGGGAGGAAAGTGCCTGGCACCGGCTTCCCGCGGCAACCCCGGCTAGACTGGCGCCACCGGGTCCTTCGCCGGGCCCGCGCAAGGAGGGCGCATGGAGCGGACCCGGGCGATTCCCCTTCTCCTCCTCCTGTCCCTGCTCCCCGCCGTTCCCGCGGCGGCCGACGACCGCGCGGCGGAGAAGGCCGACGCGGTGGTGTTCCTCCCCGGCGCGGGGAAGGACGGCGGTGCCCCCTCGAAGGAGGGGGCCGCGGAGGTCGTCGTCCTCAGCGAGGTCGCCGAGACCGACCCCTGGTACGCGGCCGTGAAGGCCCTCGAACTCCCCGCCGTGAAGGAGGTCGTGACCTTCCGCGCGGGCCGGCTCGAGCCGGCCTTCCGCCGCCTCGGCGAACTGCGCCCGGGGTTCGTGGTGGTGCTCGTCCGCCCGGACACGCTGGACGTGAACCTCCACTGGGAGATCCTGGAGCGGGCCTCCCGCCTCGACGACGACCCCTTCGTGGACTTCGCCTTCGGGTACGTCACCGGCGCGACGCCGGAGGAGGCCGCCGCCTTCGCCGCGGGGATCGCGGCCGCCCGCAGGGGCGGGATCCCGCGCACGATCCTCGAGTTCGGCCCGACGGATCGGCCCCATCCCGTGACGGCGGGCGGGGCCCACCCCTGGGCGGCGGGCTTCCGGGAGCGGCGCCTCGGCCACGCCTCCAACGACCCCCGCGTGGCGGCGACCCTGGCCGGCCTCGAGGGCGTGGGCATCCTCCAGGCCTGGGGGCACGGCATCCCGGACCGCGTGGACGAGGGGCTCACCGGGGCGGAGATCCGCGCCGCCGGCCTCGACCTCTCCTCCACCCTCTACGTGAGCGGCCCCTGCTGGGCCGGGGTGACGGGCCGGTGGTTCGACACCTCGAAGGGGGGCGTGCGGGCGGAGAAGGTGGCGCCGGAGGCGTCCTTCCTCCTCGCGCTCCTCAAGGCCCGCTCCGCCGGCGTGCTCGCCGGAATGGACCCCGACCGGGGGGAGAGCGCCCACCACGAACTGGAGCACCTCCTCTCCACGGGCGAGCCGCTCGGCCTCGTGGCCAAGTCCACCTGGGACGACGCCGTGCTCGCCTACCGGCGGGAGCGGCTGGTCCTCCCCCGATACCAGGAGGGGAGGGGACGCCCCTTCAGGGACATCCACGACCAGATGATCTCCGGCGGCGCGTGCCGCGCCCTCTTCGGGGATCCCTCCTGGGCCCCCTTCGAGGCGGCGGGCCCGGAGTTCTACGCGGTGGGGACGGAGCGGACGAAGGAGGGGCTCCTCGTGACGTGGCGCCACGAGGGGAGCCTCGGCAGCCGCTGGTCCCCGGTGGACGTCTTCCGCGCCTCCGGGGGATGGACCCACCGCATCCGGTTCCGGTTCAATCTCCCCCTGGAGGAGGCGCGCCGCCTGCGGCGGTTCTCCGTCGTGGCCGTGACGAAGGACGGGAAGCCCCTCCCCTTCCTCTACCCGACGGCGGCCGTCGAGACCTGGGGCGGCGCGGCGCGCGTGCACGGGATGGTCGTCTTCCCGCGGCCCGAGGGGCAGGGGCCCTCGGTCTTCTCCGGCGGGAAGGTGCTGGAGGCGCGGTTCCTGCTGAAGGAGTGAGGAGCGCCGCTTGCCGGATGCGGAATCTCCATCCGATGTCCGACGCTCTCGCGCCGGTAGGATTCCGCCCATGGCGAAACTCCCGACGGGGGTTCCCGAGAACCTCAGGGCGCGACTCTCCTCCCGGGATCGGAGGATGGTGGCGTGGGCCGCGGCCATCCCGGCGATCCCGGTGGCTGTGGCGCCCCTCCTGGCCGGCTCCGGATCGGTGGCTCCACTCGGCCGCCTGGGCACCTCCCTGCTCCTCGGCGCCGGCACCTTCGTTCTGCTCTACCTCATCATCCACTTCATGCTGCTGTTGATGAGGGCGGGCCGGGACTGGAACAAGCGTGGCGGGAATCCGGATCCCTTCTCGCGGGGCTGACCGGAGCCTCCCCTACCACTCCATCCCCAGGGTCCCGCAGAGGAAGCCCATGAGGGGCTCCGAGGCCTCCCACTGTCCGACGACGCGGCCCGCGAAGCCGGGCTTCGTCGCCTCCGACGCCTTCCAGCGCGCGAAGGCGGTGAAGTCCTTGCGCTTGAGATCCTCGCCGTTCCGGTGATCCGCCGCGAAGGGGGCGGGGACGCGCTTGAGCGCCTCGCCCTCGAGGCCGCCCCACGCCTTCAGGAACTTCGGATTGCGCGACGCCTTCTCCCAGCCCTTCGGATCCCCGTCGATGGCCCTGCGGATCTTCGCGAGGTCCCCGGGCTCCGGCCCGTGCATCCCCGTGGCGACGAGGACCTCGTCGGGGTCGATGCGCAGGAAGAAGCCTGGCACCTCCATCTTCTTGCCAGCCCGGTGCCAGAAGTGCATCCCGACGTGGGAGTGGAAGGGGCTCTTGTCCTTGCCGAAGCGGGTGTCCCGGTGGAGCCGCGTGAGGGAGCCGCCGACCCCCTTGTCGGAGCCGGTCACCTGCGGGAAGGGCTTCGCGAGGCCGGCGACGATCTCCCGCACCAGCGCGCGGCAGGGGACCCAGAGGTCCTCCTCGCAGCGCTCGCGGTTCGCCTCGTACCACCTCTTGTCGTTGTGGGCGGCGAGGTCGCGGAGGAAGGCGAGGGAGGCGGCGGGCAGTCGGTCGCTGGCGGACACGGGGATCTCCGGGGAGGGGGGGGGGGGGCGGGGGCCCCCCCCCCCCCGCCCCGGGCGCCCCCGCACGCGGGGGGGGGGGGGGGGTGGGGGGGGGGGGGCCGCCCCCCCCCGCCCCGCCCGACCCCCCCGGCCCGGGGGCATCCTAGCATCGGGTGGCGGGAGGGGTGCCGCTACAGGAGCTTGGAGAACTCCTCGACGCTCATTCCCGCTGATCGCACGATGGAGCGGAGAGTTCCGCGTTTCAGGTCCCGGGCATGCATCGGGACCGTGATCCTGAGCACCGGATCGGTGGCGTGGCGAAGAACGGCGTGGCTGCCGGTCTGGTGATGGAGGAAGAACCCGGCCCTCTCCAGGGCCCTGATGACTTCCCTCGGCCGGAGGACGGGCAGCTCGGCCACGACTCAGGCGGTGGCGAGGGTGACGTCGATGCGCTCGTGGACCGGGGCGGTGCGGATGTCCCGGGGAAGGGGAATCCCGTCCTTGAGCAGGCTCTCGCAGAAGGCCTGGATGGCGTCGCCGGCCATCCGGCGGGCCTCCCGGAGGTTCTCCCCCTGGGTGACGCACCCCGGAAGCGCGGGGACGGTGACGACGTAGCCGCCCTCCGGCTGGGGTTCGAAGATCGCGGTGTAGCGGAGCTTCTTCATGGGGACCAATCTAGCACGTGGAGGTGCCCATGCCACGGGCGGGTGCCGCCCCTCCAGGCCTGTGACCGCCCCCGCCCCCCTGAACCCTCTCCCCTCCTCCGCGCCGTCTAGGATCCACGGAAGAGGACGTCCCCGGACCCGCCGCGGACCCGCTCGCGGCGGCTGGCGGGAGGGAGGCGGCCATGGGACGCGGCGCGGCGTTCGTTCTCGGGGTCCTCGCGGTGACGTCCGGCGGCGCCCTCGGGGCCCCGCCGCCGGGGGGACCGGACGTCGTCCGGTACGACCTCGAGGTCGCGATCCGGGAGAAGGACCTCCTCGAGACGGTGACGATCCGGGCGGAGGGGCTGGTCCCGTCGGAGTGGTCCCTCGACCTCGTCCCCGAGATGAAGGTCCTCTCGGCGGAGGCGGGCGGGAAGGCCGTCCCCTTCCGCGTCTCCGGGAGCGGCCTCCTCCTCGACCTCTCCGCCGGCGCCGGCGCCGACGGCGGCTCCTTCGCCGTCACCCTCCGCCTCGAGGGGAGCCCGCGGGAGGAGAACCGCTCCATGGGCTTCGTCCGGAGCGCCGTCGCCCCCGGCCTCGTCCACATCCGCAGCCAGGTCCCCTGGTACCCGCGCGTTCCCGACGACCCCGCCATCGTGCGCACCGTCGTGGACGCGCCCGCGAACCTCCAGGTCCGGGCGGCGGGCTCCTTCGCCCCGCCGGAGGCGAAGGGCGACCGTGCCCTCTGGACCTTCGAGACGAAGGACCCCGTGGACCGGGCGGGACTCGCGGCCGGCGCGTGGAAGTCCCTGGAGCGCCCCCGGGGCGGCGTCCTCTTCGACGCCCTGTACACCGCGGGCCACGAGAAGGGGGCCGAGGCGCTGCTCGCCGCGGCCGGGGCGGCCTTCGAGTTCTACGGGAAGCGGCTCGGCCCCCTCCCCTGGAAGCGGCTCACCCTGGTGGAGATGCCGAAGGAGTTCGGGCCCTCCAGCGGCTACTGCGAGGAGGGCTACATCCTCCTCGGCCCCGACCCCTTCGAACCGGCCGGGGCCGCGGCCTGGGTCCCGCAGGGGATCGCCCACGAGGTCGCCCACGCGTGGTGGGGCCACGCGGTCCCCGTCTCCGACTTCGCCTCCGAGTCCCTGGCGGAGTTCTCCTCGCTGCTCGCCCTCCGCGAGGCGAAGGGGGAGGAGGCCGCGCGCGGGATGCGGGAGGCGGCCGTGGTGCGCGTGGCCGCCGCCGCCGCCGCGGGCCGGGAGGCGGCCTTCGCCGACATCCGGGGGGGAGGTTCCGGCATGGACCCGGGGACCTACCGGGTCCACGCCTACGAGAAGGGGATGATGCTCCTCTCCATGGTCGAGGAGTCGGTCGGCCGCGAGGGGATGGGGAAACTGCTCTCCCGGTTCTTCGCGGAGCACCGCGGGAAGCGGGCGGGCTGGACCGATCTCCGGGCGGCGCTCGCCGCCGCCGGGTCCGAGGTCCGGACGATCCTCGATCAGTGGGAGGTCCCGGGGATCCCGACCCTCACGGTGGAGTTCACGGCGAAGAAGGCCGGCTCCTCCTGGGCCGTGAGCGGCCGCCTCGTCCAGACGGGCACGAAGACCCCCTTCCGGATGGAGGTCCCCGTGGCGGCGGACGGCGGCGGGAAGAGGGTGGCGACCACGGTCCGGATGAAGGGGGCCGAGGCCTCCTTCACCCTCAAGACCCCCGCGGAGCCGATCGCGGTGACCGTGGACCCGGACTGGCTCCTGCTGGCGGACCGCCGGGGGGCCGGGGCGGCGGACCCGGCGAAGGCCTACGAGGAGGCGCTGGTCGTGGTCAACGATCCCGGGGAGGCGGACCCGGGGAAGCTCGAGGAGGCCATGGGGAAGCTCCGGGCGGTGCTGGCCGCGGGGCAGAACCAGGGCGCCTGCCACGTCGGGATCGGGCGCTGCCTCTTCCGCCTCGGGAAGCTCGACGAGGCGCGGGAGGAGCTGGAGGCGGGGCTGCGCATCGGCGGCTTCGGCCCCTTCTTCCGGAGCTGGGCGCAACTGCGGCTCGGCTGCATCGCCGACCTCGGGAAGAAGCGGGAGGAGGCGGTCTCCCGTTACGAGGCGGTCCTCGCCCTCCCCGACGCCGGGAACCTCAAGTTCCAGAAGGGCCGGGCGCGGGCGTTCCTCGAGCGGCCCTACCGGGGGTACGCGGTCGACAAGTGAGCGACGCCGGGATCCCGCTCGAGTCGCTGCTCTCCCACCGGGAGTGGGTGCGGCGGGTGGCACGCGCCCTCGTGGCGGACGCCGCCGACGCGGAGGACCTGGAACAGGAGACCTGGCTCCGCGCCCTGGAGCACCGCCCTCGGACCGGGGGGGCGGTGAAGGGGTGGCTCCGCACGGTGATGCGGCGGGCCGCCGTGGACCAGCACCGGTCGAGGGAGCGGCGACGGCGGCGCGAGATGGAGGCGGTTCCCCCGGGACCCGCGGTCCCGACGGCGGATCTCGTGGCCGAGGCGGAGACGCACCGGCGGGTCGTGGAGGCGGTGATGGGGCTGGAGGAGCCCTGCCGGTCCGCCGTCGTGCTCCACTACTTCCACGGCCTCACCGCGGCCGCCGTCGCCGCCCGCGAGGGGGTCCCCGAGGAGACGGTGCGGACCCGCCTCCGTCGGGCCAGGGCGCGGCTCCGGGAGCGGCTCGACGGGGAGAGCGGCGGCGACGGGCGGGCCTGGGCAGTGGCGTTCCTGCCCCTCCTCCGCGGATCCGCGCCGGAGGCGGCGGGGGCCGGGGCGGGATTCTCCCTCGCGACGGTCGGCGCGGCGGCGGCGGTGGTGGTGGTGGTCGGGGTCGCGGGCGGGGTCGCGCTGCTCGGGGGCGGAGGCTGGGAGCGGGCGGAAGGGGAGGTAGTGGGCGCGCTCTCCGGGGCCGACGGGGGGAGGGGAGGTGTGACCAAGGCGGTTCCCCCGGGGAGGGGAGACGGGGCCGCGGATTTCCACCGGCCGCAACCCGGAGTGCCCTCGTCCCCGGCCAGGCCCCCCTTCCGCGACGATGCCGAGGAGCCCGGTGGATCGGTCCCGGCGGCCGCGCCTGCCGCGCCTCCCGCGGGGGCGCCCGCGGAGGACGCGGCGTCCTTCGAGGAGGCCTTCGCCATCGTGAACAACCCGGGGGACGCGGATCCGGCCCACCTCGACCGGGCCCTGGAACTCCTCCGCGGGCTCGTGGCCGCCGGACAGCGGGAAGGCCAGTGCCGGGTCGGCATCGGGCGCTGCCTCTTCCGTCTCGGCAGGCTCGACGAGGCGAAGGTCGCGCTGGAGGAGGGGCTCGGGTGGGGCGGGTTCGGCCCCTTCACGCGCTCCTGGGCCTGGCTCCGCCTCGGCTGCATCGCCGACCTCGCGGGGCGGCGGCAGGAGGCCATGACGTGGTACGGGTCGGTCCTCGCCCTCGAGGAGGCGCCCGAACTCGACCATCAGAAGCGGATGGCGCGGCGGCTCCGCGAGCGGTCCTACCGGGGGTACGCGCTGGATCGGTGAAGGCAGGGGATGGGGCGGGAGGTGTTTCCCGGAGCCCTCGGCCCGGGACCCGGAATCGTGTGCTCCCCGCCGCCTGAACCGGTTCACACTCGGCATCCGGCATACACCCATGCCGGGGGAACGCAACGTGAACGGCTTTCGCATCGAGGACCTCCTGGTCCATCGCGAGTGGGTGGCACGCCTCGCCCGCGCACTCGTCCGGTCCGACGCCGACGCGGGGGACGCGGAGCAGGAGGTCTGGCTCCGTGCCCTGGAGCACCCGCCGGCGGAGACCCCCAGGTCTCCCCGGGCCTGGCTGCGCACCCTCCTGCGGTTCACCGCCGTGGATCGCCTCCGCGCCGACGCCACCCGCCGCCGCCACGAGGTGGCCGCCGCCCGTCCCGATCGCGTGGAGGATTCCCCCTCCGACCTCGTCGCGCGCGCCGAGACCCTCGATCGACTCGTCCATGCGGTACTCGACCTTCCGGAGCCCTACCGGGAGACCATCCTGCTCCGTTTCTTCGAGGACCTCGGCCCGGGGGACATCGCCGCGCGTCGGGGCATCCCCGTCGAGACCGTGCGGACCCGGGTCCGGCGGGGTGTCGCGCTCCTGAGGGAGCGCTTCGACGGGGAGAGCGGAGGGAACCGGAAGGAGTGGAGCCTCCTCCTGCTCCCGCTTCTGCGGAGACCCGGGCCGCCGGTGGCGATGGCGGGAGCCGGGGCGGCGGTCGTTCTCGGAGGTGTCCTCATGGCGAAGAAGGCCGTCGCGGCCGGTGTCGTCGTCGTTCTGGGGCTCGCCGCCTGGTTGTTCCTCCGGGAGGTGGGGCCCGTGGGGGGAGATGGCGGGAGCGGCGCACCTTCGGCGTCCGCCTCCCGCACCCCGTCGGCGCCGACCCCGGTGGACCCGAAGGGGGTGGACCTTCCGCCGTCCGCCCCCCGTGCGTCTTCCCCGGGGCCGCGGATCGTGGGCCTCGTCGTCGATCCCGAAGGTGCGGGCATCGCCGGGGCCGCCGTGGTCGCGATCCCCGAGCGGGAGGGCCAGAGCATCTCCGGCATCCCCCTCGACGCCGTCGGTATCGACGCCGGCCCGGGGACCGCCGTGGCGGCGGACGCCGGGGGACGGTTCTCGCTGGCGCTGGAGGAGGGGGTTCCCCTCGTCCGCATCGGCGTGCGCGCCCCGGGATTCGCCCCGCGTGTGGCCGGCCCGGCGAGGCCCGGCGAGGATCTGCGCCTGGTCCTCTCCCGCGAAGCCGTCCTCGAGGGAACCGTTCGCGACCGCGATGGACGGCCCGTGGAGGGCGCCTGCCTCCGGTTCTCCTGCGTCCTCACCACGGGGATCCGGGCCCGGGCCGAGGCCCTCTCCGGCCCCGATGGCGGGTATCGCCTCACGGGGCTCCCGACGGACCCGGGCGTCGGCATTCGGGGGGCGCTGACCGCGGTCCTCGACGTGCGGGCCGATGGGTTCGCCCCGCTTCTCCTCGGGAACCTCTCCTATCTCCGCCTCCTCCCTTCCCTCGGGCCGGGACGGGTCTCCCGCCTCGACCTCGTCCTCCTCCGCGGCCTCCGGATCCTCGGGAAGGTGGTGGAGGAGGCGACCGGTGATCCGGTGCCCGGCGCCTCCGTCGCCTTCCTCTCCTTCGAATCGTCCATGATCATGGCCGACGCGACCTCCGCTGCGGATCCCCGATTCCTGGCGCGGGCGGTGTCCAGCCCCGACGGGACCTTCGTCCTGGAGCACCTTCCCGTGGAGGGGCCCCAGGGGGTGATGGTCAACAGCAAGGTTCCCATCGGGTTCGTCGGTGCATGGAAGGACGGGTGGAGCCTCGGCACCGCCCGCATTCCCGTGCGCGGGGACGGGGAGACCCTCGATGTGACGGTGTCCCTGCTCCAGGCGGCGGTCGTGGAGGGGCGGGTCGTGGACGCGCGGGGCGCCCCGGCCGCAGGGATCTTCGTGGCGGCGTCCTCGGGAGAGGGAGCCCCGGGAGTCCAGGGAGCCGCGCACATGTTCGGGACCTCCATGCCGGAGGCGGGTTTCCCCTCTGGATTCGCATGGACCGGGCGGGACGGTCGGTTCCGGGTCGGCGGGGTGCCTCTCGACGGAGGAGTTCCGGCGGCGGGGAGGGTCGGGGCCCAGCGGCGGGCGGACCGCGGTTACGGGGGGCGGTGGGACGCGGTCGCCCCGGTCGATCTGCGTCCCGGGGAGACGACGGTGGTCGGCGACCTCGCGCTCCCGGATCCCGATCCGGCGGCCCTCGTTCCCTTCCTCGTCGTGGACGGCGAGGGACGCGGCATCGCGGGGGCCTCCCTCCGGCGGGAGGACCTGGGGTACGACCCCTCGGGAGGCTGGAGGAGCGACGGGACGGGACGGTGTCTCATACCGCGGGAGTACCTCCGGAAGAAGTCGCTGCGGCAGGCGGATGGCGAGGTCGAGACCGGAGGGGGTCCCGGGGAGGACTCACTTCGCGCACTCACCGTGCAGGCGCGCGGTTTCGCGTCCGTACGGGTCCCCGTGACCCCGGAGATCCTCCGCGAGGGGACGTCGGCGGATGAGGTCCGCGTGGTTCTCGCGACCGGAGGGCGGATCGGTGGGAGGGTGCTCGACGGAGCGGGGAATCCGTTGGCAGGGGCGGAGGTCGCGATCCTCGACGGGACGGCGGCCCTCGATGCCATCGGAACGGAGAAGCCGCCCCTCAAGCCGGACGGGACGTCGGCCCTCCTCGGCTCGGCACGGACGGCGGCGGACGGCTCCTTCCTCATCGAGGATCTGCCCGATGGAGCCTGCCATGTCACGGCGCGCGTGATGGAGGCGGCGGGGCCCTCCGACTTCCGCCCCCGGGTCGCGGCCCAGGGGACGGCCACCCCGGTGGCGCCGGGGGCGCTGGACGTGGAGCTGGTCCTGGCCCTCTCGACATCCCCGGGAGCGGTCGTGGAGGTGGTGGTGCGCGCCGTGGACACGGGACTGCCGGTGGACGGGGCCTCGGCCCGGTTGTCCGGGGCGGACCGCGGGTTCACGGGGACGGCGACGGCCCCGGGCAGGATCCGGTTCGAGGGAGTGCCGGCAGGGGAGTGGCGGGTGATTGTGGAGGCGCGCGGCTTCGGCCGAGGCTCAGCCCTCGTCGAGGTGCGGGAGGGGACGGTGCCGGCCGCCATCGAGGTTCAGGTCGTCCGTGGGGCGACGGTGACGGGGACGGTGGTGCCGCAGGACGGGGGCGCCGCAGAAGGGGGACGGGTCTACTTCTTCCCCGTGACGGCGGGAGACGCGCTCGAGACGAGCCTGTCGGGGGAGGTGGAGAAGGACGGTTTGTTCCGGGTGGAGGGCGTTCCTCCGGGAGCCTATCGGCCGCTCGCTCTCTGGGCGGGGCGTACGCGCCGGTCCCTCGTTCCCGGGGGCGGGGTCCTCCTGCGCGTGGAGGAGGGGGAGAGGGAGGTACGGTTTCCGCTCGTGGCGGTGCCGGCGGGGACGCTGGTGGTCCGTGGGGAGGACACGGCGAAGGAGAGGGGGCCGGGGCGGCTCGTGGTGACGGGCTCTTCCGGCGTCGTCCAGGCCGACCTCCGGGTCGAGGTGGGGCCCGGGAGGACCTCGCTGTTCGCTTCCTACCTCCTGCCGGGTTCCTACGACGTGCGGGTGGAGACCCCCGGAGGTTCCTCGACCACCGATGCCGTCGTGCGCGAGGGGGGGGAGACCGTCGCCGTCGTCGGGCGGTGACGGGGAGACGTCCGCTCACGCCCCCGTACCGCTTTTCCGAGACGGATCCCGCCCCAAAACCGCGAGAATCGACGGGTCCGGCCCCCGAGGCCCGGGTCTTCCCCATGGAGTGGGCGAGGCCCCGAAGGGAACTTCCGTGGAATCCATCGTCCGGTTCGACCGCGAGGAGTGCCTCCACCTCGAGACCGCGCTGCGCCGCGAATGGCTGGAAACCGACGGACGGGGCGGCTACGCCTCCTCGACGATCCTCATGTGCCCGACCCGCCGCTACCACGGCCTCCTCGTCTCCACCCTCCCCGGCACCGCGAAGCGCCACTCCTTCCTCTCCCGCTTCGAGGAGACCATCCACGGCCCCGGCCGCTCCTTCGCCGTCTCCATGGCCGCCTACCCCGGCGTCTGGTCCCCCCACGGCCACAACGCCATCGAGGGGTTCGAGCTCGGCCCCTTCCCGAGGGCCCGCTACCGCGTGGGCCGCGTCGGCCTGACCCGCGAGATCCTCGCCGCACGCACCGAGCGCGCCACCCTCGTGCGGTACACCGCCGCCCATCCCCACGACGACCTGGAGATGCGCCTGCGCCCCCTCCTCACCTTCCGGGAGGCCGACGCCCTCACCTCCGCCAACCTCGACCTCGATCCCCGCGTGCGCCGCATCCCCGGCGGCGTCCTCCTCCACCCCTACGCCGGCCTCCCTCCCCTCTGCATCACCGTCTCCGGCGTCGAGGCCCGCTTCGAGGCCGACCCCGTCTGGTACCGCCGCATCGAGTACCGCCGCGACATCGCCCGCGGCTACGACGGCGAGGAGGACCAGTTCAGCCCCGGCTGGTTCACCTTCCCCCTCCACCCCGTCACCGACGTCGTCGTCGCCGCCTCCCTCCACGAGCCCGTCGAGGACGCCCCCGCCCTCTGGAGCCGCGAGGCCTCGGCCCGCGTCGCCGCCATGGAGGCCGCGCCGCCGGGACTCGAGGGGGTGCTCGGCCTCGGCGCCGACGCCTACCTCGCGAGCGACGATCTCGGGCGGCGCGGCGTCGTCGCCGGGTTCCCCTGGTTCGGGGAGTGGGGGAGGGACACCTTCATCGCGCTCCCCGGCCTCACCCTGGCGCGGGGGCGCGTCGAGGAGTGCGGCGAGGTCCTCGAGGGGGCCCTCGCCTTCCTCCGCGACGGAGCCCTCCCCAACGTCTACGGCGCCGACGGCGCCGGCAGCGCCTACGCCTCCTCGGACACCGGCCTCTGGTTCCTCCGGGCCGTGGGCCTCTTCGAGGACGCCGGCGGCGATCCCCACCTCCTAGAGCGGCGCCTCCGCCCCGCCTGCACCGAGATCCTCAGGGCCCACGTCGAGGGCCGGATCCCGGGGATCACCATGGACGACGGCGGCCTCCTCGTCGTGGACGGGAGCGGCGAGGCCCTCTCCTGGATGGATGCCCGCATCAACGGCGCCCCCGTCACGCCGCGCACGGGCTGCCCCGTGGAGGTCAACGCCCTCTGGTACGCCGCCCTGGCCCGCCGGGAACAGGGCGCGAAGGCCGCGGGCAGGACCCGCGAGGCGCGGGAGTGGGGGGGGCTCCGGAGGAGGGCGGGGGTCTCCTTCCTCGATCGGTTCTGGATGCCCGAGGAGGGCCGCCTCGCGGACGCATGGAGGGACGGGGTCCGCGACGGCGCCGTCCGGCCCAACATGGTCATCGCCGCGGCCCTCGCCGACAGCCCCCTCCACCGCTCGCAGCGGGAGGGGGTCGTCGAGTGGGCCGAGGCGGAGCTGCTCACGCCGATGGGGCTCCGGACCCTCAGCCCCCGCCACCCCGACTACCGCGGCCGCTACGCCGGCCCCCCCGCGGACCGGGACCACGCCTACCACCAGGGCACCGTGTGGCCCTGGCTCGCGGGCTTCTACGTCGAGGCCTGCCTCCGCGCCCGCTCGCGGCGGAGGTCGGAGAAGGAGCGCCTCCGGGAGCACCTCGCCGGCTTCGCCGGATCGCTCCCGTCCCACGGCCTCGGCCACCTGGCCGAGGTCCACGACGGCGACCCCCCGCACCGGCCCGGGGGGTGCATCGCCCAGGCATGGAGCGACGCGGAGGTGCTCCGCGCCTTCGCGCTTCTCCGGGAGTGAAGCCGCTGCGCGTCCTCATGATCGGATGGGAGTTCCCGCCGCACATCTCCGGCGGCCTCGGCACCGCCTGCCAGGGCATCGTCCGCGGCCTCGTCCACGAGGGCGTGGACGTCACCTTCGTCGTGCCCAGGGTCTTCGGCGACGAGGACACGGGGGGGGCGAGGCTGATCGCGGCGGAGGAGGAGTGGGGTTCTCCCCTGCCCCAGGCCCCGCCGGCTCCGGCTTTCTACGCGTCTCCTCCTCCTCCCTCTCCTTCTCCTTCCGCACCTCCTCCGCTTTCCGCCCCGGCAGCGTCGCCCCTCTCCGCCGTCGCCCTCCTTCCCCCTGCTCCCCTGGATCCCCCCTCCCCTCCCCCGGGCCGGGTCGAGGTGCTCGGCCTCGACAGCCCCCTCTCCCCCTACCTCGACGCGAGGGCGTACAGGGAGGTGAGGGATCGCCTCGCGGGGGGAGGGGGGGGATCGGTTCCGATGGCGCGGCGGGGAGGGACTCCCCATGGCGGGGCGGGCTCGATGGCCCCTGGATCCTCACCCGGGGAGGGAGGGGGAAGGGGAGGGCCGCGGGGGGCGGCGGGAGAGGGGCGGGGGGAGGGGAGGATGGAGGGGGAGGGTTCATGGTCGCACCCCGCTCCTCCCGTCGACCTCGGGCTCCACGAGCCTTCCCCCGCGAGGCGCTACGGCCGCGACCTCTTCTCCGAGGTCGCCCGCTACGCCGCCGCCGTGGAGCACGTCGCGCGGCGGGGCGGCTTCGACGTCGTCCACGCCCACGACTGGATGACGTATCCCGCGGCCATCCTCGCCTCCCGCGCGTCGGGGAAGCCGCTGGTCGTCCACGTCCACTCCTGCGAGTACGACCGGTCCGGGGAGGGGGCCGACGGGCGCATCGTCGCCATCGAGCAGGAGGGCCTCGACGCCGCGGCCCGCGTCGTCTGCGTGAGCCACTACACCGAGGGGGTCCTCTCCTCCCGGTACCGCCTCGACCCCGCGCGGGTGCGGGTCGTCCACAACGCCGTCACCCACGAGGAGCAGAGGCGCGACTGGCACCAGGAGAAGGCGATCCCGGAGCCCGTGGTCCTCTTCCTCGGCCGGGTCACCTTCCAGAAGGGGCCGGACTACTTCCTCGAGGCGGCCCGGCTCGTCGTGGGCGAGGAGCCCGGGGTCCGCTTCGTCCTCGGAGGCCGCGGGGACATGCTCCCCCGCATGATCGAGACGGCGGCGCGGATGGGGCTCGCGCGGCACGTCCACTTCACGGGCTTCCTCTCCGGGGCCGACGTGGAGAGGATGTACGCCATGGCCGACATCTACGTCATGCCCTCGGTGTCGGAGCCCTTCGGCATCGCCCCGCTGGAGGCCATGGCGCTGGACGTCCCCGTCATCGTCTCCCGCCAGAGCGGCGTGGCGGAGGTGCTCCGCAGCGCCCTCAAGGTGGATTTCTGGGACGTGAAGGACATCGCGAACAAGATCATCGCGCTCCTGCGCTACCCGGTCCTGCGCCGCCACCTCGTGGAGGACGGGCGCGCGGAGGTCGCCGCCATGCGCTGGGAGATGCGGGGGCGGATCCTCCGCGACGTCTACCGGGAGGTCGCCCCGTGAAGACCGTGGTCCCCTACTTCCAGGTCCACCAGCCCTTCCGGCTGCGGCGGTACACCTTCTTCGACATCGGCCGGAGCGACCGCTACTTCGACGACGAGACCAACGCGGGGATCCTCCGCCGCGTGGCCGCGAAGTGCTACCTCCCCATGAACCGCCTCGTCCTCGCCGCGGTGAAGGCCCACGGGGGGAGGTTCCGCTGCGCGTACTCCGTGACGGGGACCGCGCTGGACCAGATGGAGGCCTGGGCGCCGGAGGTCCTGGACACCTTCCGCCGCCTCGCCGACACGGGCTGCGTCGAGTTCCTCGCCGAGACCTCGCAGCACTCCCTCGCCTCGGTCCTCGACCCGGAGGAGTTCGACCTCCAGGTGCGGGAGCAGGCGGATCGCGTCGAGGCCCTCTTCGGCCGGCGGCCGACCACCTTCCGGAACACGGAGCTCATCGTCTCCAACGACATCGCGCGCCGTGCCGAGGACCTCGGCTTCGACTGCATCCTCGGGGAGGGCGCCGACCACCTGCTCGGGTGGAGGAGCCCCCGCCACGTCTACCGGCCCGAGGGCTGCGACCGCATCCGCCTGCTGCTGCGCACCTACCTCCTCTCCGACGACATCGCCTTCCGCTTCGGGCACCGCGGCCCCGACGGGCAGGGCCTCACCCCCGACGGCTTCGCGGCCCGCGCCGCGGCGCTGCCCGAGGAGGACGGCGTCGTGGGGCTCTTCATGGACTACGAGACCTTCGGCGAGCACCAGTGGGAGGCGACGGGGATCTTCCGCTTCATGGCGGACCTCCCCGGGGCGATGCTCCGCGCCGGGCTCGCCTTCGCCACGCCCGCGGAGGCCGCCCGCGCCGACCCCGTGGCCCGCCTCGACATCCCCTGGCCCGTCTCCTGGGCCGACGCCGAGCGGGACCTCACCGCGTGGATCGGCAACGACATGCAGAGGGCGGCACAACAGGCCCTCTACGAGATCGGCCGGGAGGTCCGCGCCGCGGGGGACCCGGACCTGCTGCGGGCGTGGAAGCGCCTCACGACCTCCGACCACGCCTACTACATGTGCACCAAGTGGTTCTCCGACGGCGACGTCCACAAGTACTTCAGCCCCTACGCCACCCCCCACGACGCCTTCATCGCCTTCATGAACGTCCTCGACGACCTCCACCGCCGGGCCGTGGCCCGCTCCTCGGAGGGAGCCGCGCTCCCGCACAGGGCGGCCGCGGCGGCGGCGGCGGCGGCGGCCCCGCCCGCGAAGGGGACGGCGAAGGCGCCCCCCGTGAAGAGGAAGAAGCCCCAGGCCCGCGCGAAGAGCGCCCCCCGCCGATCCCGCGGGAGAAGGTGAGATCGATGCCCGAGAGCGACGCCGCCCGCCGCACCGCCGCCGCCCCCTTCACCCTCTTCGAGGTGAGCTGGGAGGTCTGCAACAAGGTGGGGGGCATCTACACCGTGGTCTCCTCCAAGGCGAAGTCCCTCGTGGAGAGGCTCGGCGACGAGTACGTCTGCATCGGGCCCTGGCTGCTCGCCGCCACGGACCGGGACTCCCAGTTCCAGGAGGAGGCCGGCTTCGAGGAGTTCTCCGAATCCTGCCGCCGCCTCGGCGTGCCGGTGCGGGTGGGGCGCTGGCGCATCCCCGGCCGGCCCCGGGCGATCCTCGTGGAGTTCACGGGCCTCCTGGCGGGCAAGGACGCGGTGCTCGCCCACCTCTGGGAGAAGCACTCCGTGGATTCCCTCACCGGCGGGTGGGACTACATCGAGCCCGTCATGTTCGGGCGCGCCGCGGGCATGGTCATCGAGCAGTGGTGGAAGGACTTCACGGCGCCCGCCCGCCGCGAGGCCGTGGCCCACTTCCACGAGTGGATGACGGGCTCGGGGCTCCTCCACCTCAAGGAGTTCGTCCCCCCCGTGGGCACGGTCTTCACCACCCACGCCACGGTGCTCGGTCGTGCTCTCGCCTCCCGCGGGCGGTCCCCGACGGAGCCCCTCGCGGACCGCACCCCCGAGGAGGAGGCCCGGGCGCTCCTCGTCTCCTCGAAGCACTCCATCGAGGCCGCCGTGGCCCGGGCCGCCGACGTCTTCACGACGGTGAGCGAGGTGACGGCCCAGGAGGCGGGGAACTTCCTCGGGCGCAGGCCCTCCCCCATCACCCCCAACGGCATCGACCTCGCCGTGGCCGACGCGCTCTCCTCCGACGTCGCCCCCGCCGACGCGAGGACGGCCCTCGTCCGCCTGGCCTCGCGGTTCCTCGGCGAGCCCGTGGAGGGCTCCTTCCTCGTCGGGACCTCGGGGCGCTACGAGTTCCACAACAAGGGCATCGACGTCCTGCTCCAGGCCTTCGCCGAGCTGAACCGGCGGCCGGGGCGGCCCGTGGTGCTGTTCCTCTTCGTCCCCGCCGGCGCCGCCGGGCCCCGCCTGAGCATGGTGGGGGAGGGGGCCGCCGGGGGGCGGCGCTCCGCCTCCGTCGTCTCGACGCACCACCTCTTCGAGGAGGAGAAGGACGTCATACAGCGCACCTGCGCCGGGCTCGGGCTCGACAACTCCCCGGGCTCCCGCGTCCGCGTCATCCACGTGCCCGCCTACCTTCGGCGCGGCGACGGGATCCTCGACCTCCCCTACGAGGGGGTCCTGAAGGGCCTCGACCTCACCTGCTTCCCCTCCTTCTACGAGCCCTGGGGCCTGACCCCCGTGGAGAGCCTCGTGGCGGGCGTCCCCACGGTCACCACGGACTACGCCGGCTTCGGCCGCTGGATGCGGGAGCACGGGGTGGGTGAGGACCGCGGGCTCACGGTGCTGCTGCGGGAGGGGGTGGAGGACGCCGCCGTGACGGCGGCCCTGCTCCTGAGCGTGGAGGGTCACATCGCGGGCGGGCTCGATCCCGCGCGCCGCACCGCCCTCTGCCGGGACGCCGCCGCCGAGGTCGCCTGGTCGGAGCTGGTCGGGCGCTACGCCGAGGCCTTCGAGATCGCCCGGGACGAGGCCTCCCGCCGGGCGCCGGTGCCGGGCCACGCTCCCGTTCGCGCCGCCGCCGCCGCCCCCGGGGGAGGGGGCGCGCCGCGCCTCCCCTCGGGCCGCCCGCGGCTGCGCGAGTTCGAGGTCACGGGGTCCCTCCCCGCGGAGCTGGACGGGCTGAAGGAGATCTCGAGGAACTACCTCTGGACCTGGGACCCGGAGATGCGCTCGCTCTTCCGGGAGATCGACCCGGAGCGCTGGGAGAAGTGCGGCCGCAACCCGGCCCGGCTGCTCAGGGACGTGCAGATCTCCGAGATCCGGAAGCGGGCGAGGGGCACGAACCTCGCCGAGCGCGTGCGCCAGGCCGTGGCGCGGCTCCGCGGCCAGCTCGCCGCCCCCCTCGACGGCGCCTCCATGGCGGCGGGCATCACCCCCCAGCGGCCCGTGGCCTACTTCAGCGCCGAGTTCGGCATCGAGTCCACGCTCCAGACCTACACCGGCGGCCTCGGCATGCTGGCCGGGGACCACCTCAAGGCGGCCAGCGACCTCGGCATCCCCCTCGTGGGCGTGGGCCTCTTCTACCACCGCGGCTACCTCCGCCAGCGCATCGGGCCCGACGGCTCCCAGCTCTGGTCCCCCGCGGACAACGCCCCCGACGGCCACGCCCTCGACCTCGTGCGGAACGCCTCCGGCGCCCCCCTCGAGGTGCCCGTGCTCCTCCCCGGCGGCCGGCTCCTCCTCCACGCCTGGCGGGCCATGGTGGGCCGCGTGCCCCTCTACCTCCTCGACGCCGACATCCCCGCGAACCGGGCCGAGGACCGCACCATCACCCACCACCTCTACGGGGGCGACGAGGAGATGCGCCTGCGCCAGGAGGTGGTGCTCGGGAGGGGCGGTCCGAACCTCCTCCACCGGCTCGGCATCGAGCCCGCGGTCATCCACCTCAACGAGGGGCACGCCGCCTTCGCGCCCCTCACCCGCATCGCCGGCTTCGTCCGGCACCGCGGCCTCACCTTCGACGAGGCCCGCGAGGTGGTCCGGGCGGGCACGGTCTTCACCACCCACACGCCGGTCCCCGCGGGGCACGACTGCTTCCCGGAGAGTCTCATGAGAAGATACTTTTCCGGCGTCGAGTCCTGGGTCGGCCTCCCCTGGCAGAGGTTCTTCGATCTCGGCACCTCGGAGGAGGACCGGGGCGGCTTCATGATGACGCGGCTGGCGGCCCGGCTCGCCTCCTTCGTGAACGGGGTCAGCGTCATCCACGCCGGGGTCTCGCGCTCCATCCTCTCCTCCGTCTGGCCCTCCTTCCTCCGCGAGGAGATCCCCGTGGTGGCCGTCACCAACGGGGTCCACCTCCCCACGTGGACCTCCCCGGAGGTGGGCCGCCTGATGCGGCCCGGGGGCGGCGGGCCCTTCGGGCAGGACTTCCGGGAGCGGGCCTCGGCCGTGGACCCGGCGGCGCTCTGGGAGGCGCGGACCGCCTGCCGCCACCGGCTCATGGACGAGGTGCGCGCCCGGGTGCAGGCCGCCTCGGCGGCCCTGAAGGAGTCCCCCGCGGATCTGCGCCGGAGCCTGGAGGGGCTCGACGAGAACGCCCTCCTCGTGGGGTTCGCGCGGCGGTTCGCGCCCTACAAGCGGGCCGACCTCCTCTTCCGGGACCCGGCGGCGCTGCTCCGGGTGCTCGGGCGCGAGGACCGGCCGGTGCGGCTGTTCTACGCCGGCAAGGCCCACCCCCGCGACGTGCACGGGCAGGAGATCCTCCGCCACGTGGCGGCCAAGGCCCGCTCCGAGGAGTTCCGCGGGAAGGTCTACTTCCTCGAGGACTACGACATGGCCCTCGGCGCGCTGCTCACGCAGGGCGTGGACGTCTGGCTCAACAACCCCGACCGGCCGCTGGAAGCCTGCGGGACGTCGGGGATGAAGGCGGCGGCCAACGGGGTGCTCAACCTCTCGGTGCTCGACGGCTGGTGGCCCGAGGCCTTTGACGGTCGCAACGGCTGGGCCGTGACGGGGGGGGAGACGGGGGAGACGCACGAGTCCCGCAATGCCCTCGACGCCGAGGACATCCTGCGGAAGCTCGATCGGGAGATCGCGCCCCTCTTCTTCGACCGCGACGACGCGGGGGTGCCGCGGCGCTGGCTCGAGCGGGCGATGCACTGCCTCGCGACGGTCCCCCCGGTGTTCGGGACCGACCGCATGGTGGCGGAATACCGGGACCGGGCCTACCTGCCCCTCGCGCGGGCCCACGAGGCGCTGATCGCCGACGATTTCGCCGGCACGCGGGAAGCCGTGGGCCGCAAGCGCCGGATGCGGCGCCGCTTCGACGGCGTGAGGATCCTCTCGGCGGCGCTTCCCGAGGCGGGGCGCATGGAGGTGCGGGACGAGCTGCTCGTGGAGGTCGAGGTGGAGCTCGGCACCATGGACCCCGCGGACCTCCTCGTGGAGATGGTGCTGGCCCGGCCGGAGCACGGCGGGGGGCTCGCGACCACGGCGGTGCTGGAGATGGAGCCCTCGGTGGCGGGGGAGGGGTCGCGGCGGACCTACCGCGCCTCCTGCTGCATGGGGGAGGCGGGGCGGTTCTCCTGCGGCGTCCGCGTGCGCGTCCGGGACGGCTCCCCTCCGGACCCGGCGCTGGCGGACCTGGTGGTGTGGGCGTAGGCACCGTTCAGGAATAACTGGAAGCACCGAGGCCGAGCGAGGCGGTCGGTGGCAAGGCGCGAGGAGCGCCGTGGCCCTCTGGGGCCACAAGCGACGAGCAACGCCGCCACCGGCCGCCGCAGCCGGCCGAATGCACCAGTTATTCCTGAACGGTGCCGTAGGCGAGGGGGGGGCTACTTCCTGACCACCGACGCCCGCAGCGCCTCCTCCGTGAACGGCCCCCGGGCCTTCCCGTCCGTCGCGTAGAGGTACAGGGCCGCCTGGAAGATGGTCTGGAGCGTCGCCGAGACGACGGCCAGGGCGATGAACCAGGCCACGCCGAGGAGCCCCACGCTGACGGCGAGGAAGAGGGGCATCCCCGCGCCGGCCATCATGAACCCGCCGAAGACGAGGAGGATGCCGGGGATGCCGAGGAGCATCCCGATCATCCCGAAGCCGATGCCCGAGGCGATCTGCTCCCCCCAGGTCCTCTTCAGCAGGAAGACGGACCTCTTCAGCGCGTCCACGGGCCCGAGGCGCTCCACCACGAGGATGGGCACCACGAAGAAGGTGGCGAGCGACCAGAGGGCCCCGATGAGGGAGATGACGATCCTCCCGAGGAACCCGGCCCGCTCCTCCAGGGCCCGGAGCAGCATCCCCACGAGGGAGGCCATCAGCGTCCACTGCAGGATGATCCCGAGGCGGCTCGACGCCTCGGAGATCCCGTAGCCGATGGTCGGGTCCCCGCCCTCCAGCCGCTTCACGGCGCAGGCGACGAGCGCCGTGTTGAAGAAGGTCACGATGAAGAAGGAGCCGAAGTAGAAGGCGAAGGAGAGGAGGAGGACCAGGCCCGGAGGATCGTCGCCGGTCGTCCCCGGACCCGCGGAGTCGAAGGCCCCGGAGATCACCGCGGGCACGATGAAGGACGCCAGCAGGAGCAGGCACGCCAGGGAGGACAGGACGGGGAAGAGCGCGAGCTCCTTGTCCGACTTCAGCACTTCCCAGGACGCCCTGAAGAGCGTCCACGTGCGCGACATCCGCTGGAACATGGAAATCCTCCTTGCCCTTGCCGCCGGATCAGGCTAGCCAACGGGGCCCGGCCGCGCAAGAGTCCCGTGCAACCGGCGGACCCCCGGGGGGTTCGGAGGGGGGGCCTATTCCGTGTTCCGCGGGAGGTCGTAGGCCTCGAAGAGCCCCGAGGCGGCGGAGAAGGTGCCGCCGGTGATCCCGTCCCAGATGGTCAGGGAGAAGCCCCCCGTCACCGTCACGGAGCCGAGCTTCACGTCCACCGTGGAGAGGGTGATGGTGCCGGAGATCGCCAGGCCGTTGCTGAACCCCGCGTCGGTCTCCTCGATCCAGCTCGCCCCGGCGGAGAACCCGCCGGAGTTGCCCACGGAGTAGGTGCCCGGCTCGAGGGTCCCCGTCACGGCCTGGAGCGAGAGCTCGAGGGTGCTCTCGTCCCCGGGCAGCGGCGGCTCCCCCACGGGGAGGATGCGGCGGCCCCGGACGAGGAGCTTCCGCAGCCCCCCGGAGGCCTCGCCCACAGTGGCCAGGCCCGACACCGCGGTGCCGAAGTCGGAGTTGGCGGCCCAGGGCTGCCCCTTGATGGTCGCCGTCATCCTGGAATCCCCCGCGGGCCCGCCGGGCTCCCCCTTCTCCGCCGCCGCCGTGCCCTGGAGGACGTAGCGGTGGGTCCGGCCGAGCTCCTTCGCGCGGAGCGTCGCCGTGGCCGAGCCGCGGGAGAGTTCCAGGCGCGCGTCGGCGAGGGCGAGCTTCGCGAGGGCCTTCGTCTTCGGCGCGCCGTCGGCCAGGAGGGAGGCCGTCACCTCGAGCTGGTCCCGGCCGAGGACCACGAGCGCCTCGAGGTCGTCGCCGGCCCCGTCGAGGAGGGAGGCGAAGCCGGTGTCGCCCGGGTAGCCCTTCTCCAGCGCCCTCGCGATCTTCCCGGCGATCCTCAGGTCCCCGGCGAGATCCGTGGAGACCGAGGCCAGGGCCTTGAAGGACTTCGCCAGGGCGCTCTTCCACCTCCTCTGCTCCTTCGTCAGCCCCGAGGTCGGGAGGGAGGCGTCCCGGGCGTTCATCTCGACGAGGAGGTCCTCGAATACGCCCGTGGACGGAGCGGACGCCGCCCGGGGGAGCCCGGGGAGGAGGAGGCCGGCGGCGAGGAGGAGGGGAAGGGCGACGGCGGTGGCGAGGCGTTGCATGGAGACTCCGTGGGGCGATCCCACCCGCGGGAACCGCCGGAACCCCCATGGTATCCGCCCTTGGCGGGAGGAGGTACGCTCCCCGGACCCGGGTTGCGGGGGAGGGCGGAGCGGGGCGGGGGAGTGCCCTCTCCCCTCCAACGATCTCCTCCTTGCGTTGTTCGTGTTTTGTTCGTATCCTTCCCCTTCGCACCCGGCCGGCCTCCCGCTCCTCCCCTCCCCCCGATGGTGGACTCCCGGGCGTGGTTGTAGAGGCTGCCCCCCGGGGGGGGCCGGGGGGGGCGGGGGGGGGGGGGCGGGGGGGGGCCGGGGGGGGGCGGGGGGGGGGCGGGGGGCGCCCCGGGGTAAGGTAA
>CAYJMF010000066.1:0-26722 GCA_964370855.1 uncultured Planctomycetota bacterium
GGCAGACCATGACCCGACGCGCCCTCGCCGCCGCCCTCCTCGCAGCCCTCGCGCCCTCGGCCTTCGCCGCCGGGGAGGACGGCCCCTCCGCCGCCGCCTCCGCCTCCGCGCCCGCGGCGGATCCGCAGGAGGCCTACGTCGCCCGCTCCGTGGCGGCGAAGACCGCCCGCGACCGCTACGCCCTCGGGCTGTGGTGCCGCGGGGAGGGGCTGGTGCTCGAGGCCGCCGCCCAGTTCCGCGAGGCCCTGCGCATCGACCCGGGGATGGACGCCGCCCGCGAGGAGCTCGGCGAGCGGAAGGTGGACGGCCGCTGGGTCTCTCCCGTGGAGGCCATGGCCGCGAAGGGGCTCGTGCGCCACGACGGGCGGTGGGTGCTGCCCGAGGAGAAGGCCCTCCTCGAGAAGCCCGCCGCGGAGCGGGAGCGGCTCGCCCGGGAGGGGGACCGGGCGCGGAAGCTCATCGAGGCCGCCGCCGCCGCGAAGAAGGGGGAGGCCGCCCAACGGGCCGCCGTGAAGGCCCTCGAGGGCGTGGAGGACGCCGCCAAGTTCGCCCCCCTCTGCTTCGCGCTCCGCTCCTCGAACCGGGACGTGCAGTTCCTCGCCGCCGCGGAGCTCGGCCGCATGAAGGACCGCCGCGCCCTCCGCCCCCTCGTCCACCGCGCCCTCCACGACGCCGACGGGGAGGTCCGCGCCGCCTGCGTGGACGCCGCGCGGGCCGTGGGCGATCCCGAGCTCCTCGCCCCCTTCGCGACCGCCCTCCTCGACGCGAAGGCCCCGGCGGTCCGCGCCGCCGCGGCGGAGGCCGTCGGCCGCCTCGGGGATCTCCGCGGGGTGACCTACCTCGTCTACGCCATCGAGGGCCACGGGGGCGGCGGGCGGGCCTACATCTACACCGCGAACCAGCTCTCCTTCGTGCAGGACTTCGACGTTGAGGTCGCCCAGACCGCCTTCATCGCCGACCCCCAGATCGGCACCCTGCAGGACGGGGCGGTCCTCGACGCGCAGGTGGTGGCCTCCGAGTGGTACTCCACCCGGGTCGAGCGCCAGGCCCTGGTGGGCGGGCTCCGCCGCCTGACGGGGGCGGAGATCGGCGACGACGCGAAGGGCTGGAGGGCCTGGGCCCGGGAGCACGCGAAGGAGATCGCCGCGGTCCGCTGACCCCTCCTTCCCGGGAATCCGGGAATCCCGCGACAGATTCCGCCTCCCCGCGCGTTATCCCCCCGGACGCGGGGACTCGACGACGGGGCCCCGACCTTTCTGCAGGGAGAGGGTCCCATGCGAGAGCCGGCGTCGATCCGTACCCGGGAAGAGCCTCGAAGGGACCCGTGGCGCCTCCCACCCCCTTCGGACCTCCCCCCCGTGTTCCTCGGCGCCGATCCCGGGGTCCACCGGATGCTCGAGGCCGCGAGGCGCCTCGCCCGCAGCGACCAGCCGGTGCTGCTCCTCGGGGAGACGGGCACGGGGAAGGAGCTCGTGGCGCGCACGGTGCACCACGAATCCCGCAGGGCCCGCGGGCCCTTCCGGGCGATCAACTGCGCGTCGCTTCCGGCGGGCCTCCTCGAGGGGGAGATCTTCGGGGCGGCCCGCGGCGCCTACACGGGGGCCGTGGAGGGACGGGGCGGACTCCTCGAGGCGGCCCACGGGGGGACGCTCCTCCTCGACGAGATCGGGGACATGCCCCCCGCCCTCCAGGCGGCCCTCCTGCGCGTGCTGGAGGACGGGGTCACCCGGCGCATCGGCGAGACCGAGGAGCGGCGCGTGGATCTCCGCATCGTCGCCGCGACGCACCGGGACCTCCACGCCATGGCGGGGGAGGGCCGGTTCCGCCATGACCTCCTCTTCCGCCTCGGCCGGGTCCTCCGCCTCCCGCCGCTCCGGGAGCGCCCCGGGGACGTGCTCCTCCTGGCCCGGGCCTTCCTTCGCGAGGCGGGAGGCGGGAGCGGACCCGGCCCCGTCCTCGACCCGGGGGCGGAGCGGTGGCTCCTCCGCCATCCATTCCCGGGGAACGTGCGGGAGCTCAAGTGCCTGGTGCTCGGAGCCGCCGCTCTCTCCGGGGACGGGGTGATCCGGCTCGAGGACCTCAGCGAGGGGGCCGGCGGGGAACTCCCCCCGTGCGGTCCCCCGTCCCGGCCGGCGCGCGCCGGTCCCGGCGATCCCCGCCCCGCGGCGGGTGAGGCCGTCCTCGTGGCCCTGCGCTCCGCCGGCCCGGCGCCCACCTCGTTCCTCGTCCGGGAGACGGGCCTCCCGCGGCGCACCGTCCAGCGTGCGCTGGCGGAACTCGTCCGGTGCGGCGAGGTCCGGCGCGGGGGCCGGGGGCCGGCGACGCGCTACCTCGCGGCGGGACCCTGACCGCCGCCCTTCCCTCTCTCGAGGAACGCCGTCATGCGCGCGCGCTTGTCCGAGGACTCGAAGAGGACCCCCTGGGCGGCGATCTCGAGGGCCATGCCGGCGGAGGCCCCGGACCGCGTTCCCGCGTTGAGCGCCGCCTTGGCCAGGGCCTGGGCGGTCCGCCCCTTGGACGCCATGAGGGCCGCCATGGCCCGGGCCTCGGCGGGCACCGCCGCGTCGGGGACGACGCGGTTCACGAGACCGATGCGCTCCGCCTCGGCGGCGTCGAGGACGCGGCCCGTGAGGATGATCTCCTTGGCGCGGCCGAGACCGACGATGCGGGCCAGGCGCTGCGTCCCCCCGGCGCCGGGGAGGATGCCGAGGCCCGTCTCGGGCTGTCCGAAGCGGGCCGATTCCCCCGCCACCCGGACGTCGCAGGCGAGGGCCAGCTCGCAGCCGCCGCCGAGGGCCCACCCCGCCACCGCGGCCACCACCGGGAGGGGGAGGTTCTCGATGCGGGTGAAGAGGGCCTGGTTGATGGATCGCTCGGCGTCCGCAGGCGTGCGGTCGCGGAGCTCGGCGATGTCGGCCCCCGCCGCGAAGACCTTCCCGCCGGCGCCGGCCACCACGAGGGCGCCGGCGGCGGGGTCCCGCTCGAGGAGGGCGAGGACTGCGTGCATCTCCTCGACCATCCGGAGGCCGATGGCGTTCCTCCTCTCCGGGCGGTGGAGCGTCAGGACGGCGACGCCGTCGGGGCCCGGCGGCTCGAAGCGGATCTCGGTGAAGGCGTCCACGACGACCTCCCGGTCAGGGGACCAGCACGACCTTGCCGAAGACCTCCCGCGCCTCGAGCCGCCGGTGGCCCTCGGCCACGTCGGCCAGGGGGAGGACGGAGTCCACGACGGGCCTGAGGAGACCGCGCTCCACGAGGCGGAGGATCTCGTGCAGTTCACCGCGGCTCCCCATGGTGGAGCCGAGGATGGAGAGGTTCTTGAAGAAGAGGAAGCGGGTGTCGGTCTTCACCTCGAATCCGCTCGTCGATCCGCACAACACGAGCCGCCCCCCCTTCGCCAGGGAGCGGATGTTCCCCTCCCAGGTGTCGGGCCCGACGTGATCGATGATGACGTCGGCGCCCCGCTTCCCGGTGAAGCGGCGCACCTCCTTCGCGAAGTCCTGCTCCCGGTAGTTCACGACCTCGTCGGCGCCGAGGGCGAGGGCCCTCTCCCTCTTGGCGTCGGAGCCGACGGTGGTGATGACCCGGGCTCCGAAGGTCCGCGCGATCTGGATGGCGGCGGAGGAGACCCCGCTCCCGGCGGCGTGCACGAGGACGTCGTCCCCGGGCCGGACGCCGGCCCGCTCCACGAGCATGTGCCAGGCCGTGAGGAAGACCAGGGGGAGGGCTGCGGCCTGCTCCGGGGGGAGCCCCTTCGGGAAGGGCAGCAGGTTCACGGCGGGGACCACGGCGTACCCGGAGCAGCCCCCGTCCCGGGTCTCGCCGAGGATCCCGTAGTGCCGGCAGAGGTGGTCCCGGCCGCGGGCGCAGGCCTCGCAGGCCCCGCAGGAGACGCCGGGGGCGACGAGCACGGGATCCCCGGCCTTGAACTCCCCCGCGCCGCCGGGGCCCGGGTCGTCCAGGACGCCGGCGATGTCGCAGCCCGGGGTCAGGGGCAGGGGGAAGGGGTGTCCGGGCACGCCGCGGCGGACCCAGATGTCGAGGTGGTTGAGGGCGACGGCGGTGACCCTCACGCGAACCTGGCCCGGTCCCGGCGCGGGGACCGGCTTCTCCTCCATGAGGAGGGCCTCGGGCCCTCCGTGGGAGCGGATCACGACGGCCTTCACGGGTGTCCTTCCTTTCGGACCGGGGCCCTCCCGGCGGCCGCGGGCGGAGGAATGGTACCGGAAGGAGGGGGGCCCCGAAATGGTGACCCCCGGGTCACCGGAACGGATGCCCGGCGCCCGGGGGTCTGCTGATCTGCGTCGAGTAGGACTGCTAGCGCTTCTTCTTCTTCGCGGCCTTCTTCTTGGCGGGCTTCTTCGCCTTCTTCGCCTTCTTCTTCGCGGCCATGGTGAGACTCCTTTCCGGGAGCACAAGCTCCCTGAACGACGGGCCCGGACTCCGCCGGTACCCGGGACTCGACGGGGCCTTCACCTCCCACCGTGGTGATGAAGGCCGGGCCGTTGCGTCCGGTGATGCGGAGGGAGGGCCGACCGTGCGGCGCCCCTCCCGCGTCCCCGGCGTCGTCGCGACCCGCTTCCGCCTCCTCGTTCCCGCACTGCGGCCCTTCCGCTTCGAACTTCCTCTCGCGCGTCCGTCGTTCCGTTTCGCGGTGCCGCGGCAGGGGAGGGCCCGCAGTCCGCAGGAGCGGACCCCGAGATCCCCTGCCTCTCTATCGCCCGGACCGGGGCCCGGACTTTCGCCTTCCCGCCGGTTTCCCGGCCTTTTTCGCGGTTTTCGGCGCGCGTTTCGCGGCCCCCGGCTTCTTCCGGGCGCGTTTGGCGGCGGCCGGATCCTTGATCCCGGAGGGCGGCGACGGGGGCCGCGACAGGCGGCCGAGCGCCTGGAGGGATTCGAGGGCGCCGCGCAGGTGCAGCTGCGCCTCGGAGAGCTGGCCCCACAGGCCCCAGAGGAGGGCGTTGGTGTCCCCGTGCTCCGCTCCGGGGTAGCGGCAGGAGCGGATCGCCTCGCGGATCTTCGGGATGTGGGCCTCGACCTCGGCGAGGTGATGGGCGGCGCGCGCGGCGGCGGCGCCGCCGGAGGGATCGCCGGCGGCGAGGATGGAGGAGAACACGCGCATGAGGCCGCGGCTGGAGTTCCGGTACGTGTCCACGACGCTCCTCGCCTGGCGCTGGAGGTTGCGGTGGCGGCGGAGCCTGCGGGACTTCACGAGACACCTCCCTCGGGAGCGGCGCCGTAGCGGGGCGGCCGCTTCTCCATGAAGGCCCGGATGCCCTCGTTCATGTCCGGCGTCCGGGCGAGCTCCTCGAGGTAGGCCTTCTCGGCCCTCTCCAGGGACTTCTCGAAGTGGGGGAGGGCCATCCGGCGCAGGTGGCGGACCGTCATGCCGAGGACCGCGCGGCTCCCGGAGCCCATGGCGTCGGCCATCTCGAGGGCGGACTCCTCCGCCTTCCCCGCGGGGACGAGCCGGGAGAGGAAGCCCCGCCGGTGGGCCTCGGCCCCGGAGACGGCCTCGCCCGTGAGGCAGAGCTCGGCGAGCCGGGGACCGTAGCGGTCCGCCAGCACGGCGATGCCCACGGGGGGGAAGCAGGCGAGCTTGATCTCGGGGAGGGCGAACTTCGCGTTCTCCTCGGCGACGACGAGGTCGCAGGAGAGGGCGAGCTCCATGCCGCCGCCGAGGCAGGCCCCGCGGACCGCCGCCACGGAGACGAGGCGGGAGGACTGGAGCCGGCGGAAGAGGCGGTGGAAGCCGACGAGCATCGACTCGAGCTTGTCCGGCGTGTGGTCCCTGACGTCCACGCCCGCGGAGAAGGCCTTCGACCCCGTGGAGGAGAGGACGACCACGGCGGCGGCGGATTCCTCCGCGGCGGCCAGGGCCCCGTCGAGGGCCGCGATGGCGGGGATGTCGAGCACGTTCAGCGGCGGCCGGTCGATGCGGATCACGACCACGGACCCGCGATCCTCGACCTGCACGCCCTGCGGCTTCGTCTCTGTCATGAGAGGTTCACTTCCCGCGAAAAGCCGGCTTGCGCTTCTGGTTGTAGGCCCCGATGCCCTCCCGCGCGTCCTCGCTCTGGAAGAGCCGCTGCTGGAGCTCCCGCTCGAGGGCGAGGCCCGATTCCAGGGGGATCTCGGCGCCCCCCTGCACGGCCCTCTTGATGTGGCCGACGGCCATGGACGCGCGGTGGGGGGGGCAGAAGCCCCTCGCGTACTCCGCCACGCGCGCCATGAAGCCGTCCACGGAGTCCGCCTCGACGACCTGGTTGACGATGCCGAGCCGCTCCGCCTCGGCCATGTCCAGGTTGCGGCCCGTGGTCATGAGCTCGATGGCCCTCGACTTGCCGACAAGCCGGGCGAGGCGCTGGGTCCCGCCGGTCCCGGGGAGGACGCCGAGGGTCACCTCGGGCAGTCCGACCAGGGAGGCCTTCGCGCCCGCCGCCGTGTTGCGCCAGCCGATGCGGAGGTCCGCCGCCATGGCGACCTCGAGCCCGCCGCCCACGGCGTGCCCGTTGAGGGCGGCGATGACGAGCTTCGGCGTCTGCTCGAGGCGGAGGAGGGTCTCGTTGGCGTGGAGGCAGAAGTAGTACTTGAAGGAGGGCGCGGCCCCGTCGAGCATCGCGATGTCCGCGCCGGCGCAGAAGAACCGGTCGCCGGCGCCGCGCAGGACGAGGACGTGGACGGAGTCGTCGAACCGCGCGCGCAGGATGGACTCGTCCAGCGCGCGGTTCATCTCGTAGGAGTAGGTGTTCGCGGGAGGGTTCCGGAGCGTGAGAACGGCGATGCCCCCGTCCGCTTCGTAACCAACGAGCGTCGCGTCGGCCATCACATCTCCCGGGTGCGGGGCGTCTTCCATGGAGTCGGTCTGCGGCGCCCTGCATCGTTGCGCACCCAAACAACGGCGACCTGCATCGCGGAACAGACTCATTTTAGATCGCACCGGCGACACGTTCCACGGAATCGGGAGAGCGGCGCGCGATTCGCGCGCGGGCGACGCGGCGCGCGGCGTCAGGATCCCGCGCCGCCGCCGTCCCATTCCGGCGCGACGAGCCGCCGCTTCCCGTCGGAGGATCGTGCGACGGCGCCGTCCCCGGGATCGAAGTCCCGATCCCACAGCTTGCAGGTCACCTGGCGGTGGCGCTGGTCGAGCCCCTCGCAGTAGTTCGTGAACTCGCAGCGGCGCGTCTCCGCGCCGCGGCCCCGCCGCATCTTGAGCCACCAGTCGGGATCCGCCAGGGACTGGCGCGCGGCGGCGACGACGTCGGCCTCGCCGCGGCGGAGGATCCCCTCGGCGAGGGCGAAGGTGGAGATGCCCCCCGCCGCCACGACGGGCGTCTCCCTCCCCGCCTCCCGCACCGCCCTCCGCACCGCCGCCGCCAGGGGGACGTTGCGGCCGAAGGGGCCGGCGCCGTCGGCGCGGACCGTGGGCATGCACTCGTGGCCGCTCGGCCCGGTGTAGGGGTAGGCCGCCTCGCCGACGACGGGCTGCCGCGCGTCCTCGAACTTCCCCCCCTTGCTCACGGAGAGGACGTCGGCGCCGGCCTCCGCGAAGCGGGCCCCGAACCAGGCCGCCTCGTCGGCCCGCATTCCCCCGCGGATCACCTCGTCCCCGAGGAACCGGATGCCGACGCAGAAGTCCGGGCCCGTCCGCTCCCGGACCGCGGCGAGCACCTCGAGGGGCAGGCGCGCCCGCTCCTCGCGGCTCCCGCCGTACCCGTCGTCGCGGGTGTTGAGGGGGGAGAGGAAGGAGGCCATGGTGTAGGCGTGGGCGTAGTGGAGCTCCACCCCGTCGAAGCCGGCGCGGCGGGCGCGGTCCGCGGCGTCGGCGAAGAGGCCGGGGAGGACGCGGGGGAGCTCCCGGACGGCGGGGAGGTGGAGGTCCGTGACCCGCTCCCGGTGTCCGAAGTCCATGGACTCGAGGTCCCGGGGGGCGAGGACGGCCTCCAGCAGGGGCCGGTCGGCGGCGGCCAGCCGCTCCCGCGCGTCCGCCTCCGGGGCCGTCCGCCACCGATCCTCGCCGAGGCGGGCGGCGAGCCGCTCCCGGAGGGCGCCGTCGATGGCGAGGAACCGGCGGAGGAACGTCCCCGGCTCCGGCCGGCGCCGGATGGAGAGGAAGTCGATGACCTGGACGAGGAGCCGCGTGGCGCCGCCGCTCTCCCCCCGGACGCGCTCCACGATCCCGCGGAGACCCGGCAGGAACCGGTCGTGGCCGATGCGCAGGAGCGGCCCGCTCGGGACGTCCCGGATCCCCGTGGCCTCCACGACGACGACCCCGGGCCGGCCCCGGGCGAACCGCCCGTACCAGTCGAGCACGTCGGGCGTGGCGAAGCCCTCCTCCGTGGAGCGCCAGGGGACCATGGCGGGGACCCAGGTGCGCTGCTCCGCGACCAGCCGCCGCCCGAGCCGGACGGGGGAGAAGAGCAGGGAGGCGGCGGCCTCCTCCTCCGTGGGCCAGCGGGGATCGGGCAGGGGGTGGCGCATGGCGGGCATCCTACAGGTTGCCCGCGACCCCCCGGCCCCTTAGACTCCGGGCTGACCCCGGAGGGCCCTGCACCATGGCTCGGGCGCGCGTGGCGTTCGTGACGGGAGGCGGGAAGGGCATCGGGCGCGCCTGCGCCGCGCGGCTGGCGCGGGAGGGCCTCGCCGTCGCCATCGGCTGCCGGACCGAGGCCGACGGGCGGGCGGCCTCCCTCGAGATCACCCGCGCCGGCGGCGCCGCCATGGCCGTGCGCCTCGACGTCTCCGACCCGGAATCCGTCCACGCCGCCTTCGAATCCGCCGAGACGGCCCTCGGGCCCGTGGACGTGCTCGTCTGCGCCGCCGGGGTCTCCTCCTCGGCGAAGTTCCTCGAGACCGACGCCGCCGCCTGGAGGGAGGCCCTCGCCGTCAACCTCATGGGCCCGGTCCACTGCGCCCGGGCCGTCCTCCACGGGATGATCGAGCGCAACTTCGGGCGCATCGTGGTCATCGGGTCCACGGCCTCCCTCGAGGGGGCGCCCTACGTGTCCGCCTACACCGCCTCCAAGCACGGTGTGCTCGGGTTCGTGCGGGCGCTCGCGGCGGAGACGGCCCGCAAGGACATCACCGTGAACGCCGTCTGCCCGGGCTTCGTGGACACCCCCATGACGGCGGCCTCCCTCCGGCGCATCGTGGAGAAGACCGGCCGGAGCGAGGCCGCGGCGCGGGCGGCGCTGGAGGCCACGAGCCCCCGGGGGCGCCTGCTCCGCCCCGAGGAGGTCGCCGACGCCGTGGCCTGGCTCGTCCGCGAGGACGCCGGGGCGGTGAACGGGCAGGCCGTGGTCCTCTGACGAACCGGCCGCTCCCGCTACCATGGGACCTCCGCTCCAGGAGGACCCGCCCATGGCCGCCCCGTACAAGGGATTCCGCTGGGAGGTCGCCGACGGCGTCGGCACCGTCACCCTCTCCCGCCCCGAGAAGCTCAACGCGCTCACCTTCGGCATCTACGACGAGCTGACGCGGCTCTTCGGCGAGGTCGGCGCCGATCCCGCCGTCCGCTGCATCGTGCTCCGCGGCGAGGGCCGGGCCTTCTGCTCCGGCGGGGACGTCAACGAGATCATCGGCAACCTCCTCGAGAAGCCCGTGGAGGACAGGCTCGCCTTCACCCGGGTCACCTGCGCCCTCGTCCGGAACATCCGCCGCTGCCCGCAGCCCGTCATCGCCTCCCTCCACGGGGCCGTGGCGGGGGCGGGGGCGGTGGTCTCCCTCGCCTGCGACCTCCGCGTGGCGGCGGCCTCGGCGAAGTTCTCCTTCCTCTTCACGAAGGTCGGCCTCACGGGGGCGGACATGGGGGCGGCGTGGCTCCTCCCCCGGGTCGTGGGCCTGGGGAGGGCGAGCGAGATCCTCCTCCTCGGCGACCCGGTCCCCGCGGAGCGGGCGGAGCGCATCGGCCTCGTGAACCTCGTCGTCCCCGACGGGGACCTCCCCGCGGCGACGGGGGAGTGGGCGCGGCGCCTCGCCGACGGGGCGGGGGCCGGCATCCGGGCCACCAAGCGGCTCCTCCAGCAGGAGATGGAGATGGACTTCGACACGGCGCTGGACGCCGAGGCGGCGGGCCAGGCGGTGCTGCTGGGCGCCGACGACCACAGGGAGTACCACCGGGCCTTCAACGAGAAGCGAAAGCCCGTCTTCCGCCGCGGCGGGGAGGCCTGACCCGTGGACTTCGCCCTCTCGAAGGAGCAGGAGGAGGTCCGGGACCGGACCCGCCGCCTCGCCCTCGGGGTCGTCGGGCCAGCGGCCCGGCGCGCCGACGAGGAGCGCCGCTTCGACCGCTCCGTGATCGACGCCCTCGCCGCGGAGGGGATCCTCGGCGGGCCCCTGCCCGCGAAGTACGGGGGCGGGGAGTGGGACGACCTCTCCTTCGCGCTCTGCTGCGAAGAGCTCGGCGCCGTGGACGCCTCCGTGCGGGGCCTCGTCTGCGTCCACGTGGGGCTCGTCGCCCGCTGCATCCTCGATCACGGGACGGAGGAGCAGAGGACCCGGTGGCTCCCGCGCCTCGCCCGGGGGGAGTGGCTCGGCGCCTACGCCCTCACCGAGGAGGGGGCCGGCTCCGACGCCGCGGCCCTGGCGACCACGGCCCGCGAGGACGGGGACGGCTACGTCCTCGACGGGGAGAAGATCTGGATCACCAACGGGAACGTGGCCGGTCTCCTCCTCGTCTACGCCACCGTGGACCGCTCCCTCGGCCACCGGGGGGTGACGGCCTTCGTCCTCGAGCCCGGCGCCGCGGGGCTCGAGCGCCTTCCCATGCCCGGCGTGGAGCTCGGCCACCGGGGCGCCGACCACGCCCGGCTCGTGCTGCGCGGGGTCCGGGTGCCGAAGGGGAACGTCCTCGGCCCCGTGGGCGGCGGGTTCAAGGCCGCCATGGGGGCGCTCGACCACGGGCGCCTCGGGGTGGCGGCGGGGGCCGTGGGGCTCCACCGTGCCTGCCTCGAGGCCGTCGTCGCCTTCGCCCGCTCCCGCCGCCAGTTCGGGAAGCGCATCGGCGACTTCCAGATGGTGCAGGAGCGCATCGCCGACATGGCCGTGGAGCTGGAGGCGGCCCGGCTCCTCGTCTTCCGCGCCGCCCTCGCCGGGGCCGGCGGGGCGCGGCGGAGCGGGGCCGTGGCGGCGGCGAAGCTCTTCGCGACGGAGGCGGCGCAGCGGGCGGCGTCGGAGGCGGTGCTGCTGCTCGGCTCCCGGGGCTACTCCAGCGAGAACCCCGTGGAGCGCCACTACCGGGACGCCCAGGGGCTGCGCATCTACGAGGGGACGAGCCTCGTGCAGAGGATCATCCTCGCGCGGGAGCTTCTCGGGAAGGAGGGGGCGTGAACGCGCCCTTCGAGCGGCTGTTCCTCGTCTGCACCGGCGGGAAGACCTGCCCGGGCCAGGGCTCCGAGGCGGTCCACGCCGCCCTCAAGGAGGCCTGCTTCGCCGCGGGGCTCGGCGACCGGGTGCGCGTGAACAAGGGGGGCTGCCTCGCGCAGTGCGGCCACGGTCCGATGATCGCCGTCTTCCCGGAGAACCGCTGGTACGCGGGGGTGGCCCCCGCCGACGCGGCGGAGATCGCCGCCACGGACCTCGTCGGCGGCCGCCCCGTGGAGCGACTGCTCCACCGCCCGGCCGGGCCCGGGAAGAACGTGCGCCGGCCCGACGGCGCGCCCTGACCCGCCGCACTCCCGAGTGACCCCGTCCCGCCTCCCGGGGGCGGATCCTGTGCGGTAGGGTGGGGTGGAGGGGCAGAATGAGCGGAACCCGCCGAGAGGGCCGGGACTCCCCGGTCGTCGCCCTGAACGATCCCGAGAACCCGTCCGATTCCCCGCCCGAGGAGGCGCCCGTCCAGGGCCCGGAGGAGGATCCGTTCATCGGGCAGCGGGTCGGGAACTGCTGGATCGTCGCCAAGCTCGGCGAGGGGGGCTTCGGGACGGTCTACCGGGCCATCGACGAGGAGACGAAGCGCCCCGTCGCGGTGAAGATCGTCAAGCCCGAGCGCGCCTCCAACGAGGAGGTCATCCGGAAGTTCCTCCGCGGCGCCATCGCCGCGGCCCAGATCGAGCACAGGAACGTCGTGGGCATCTACCGCATCGGCCGCGACGAGCGGTTCAAGCGCCACTACATCGTCATGGAGCACCTGAAGGGGCGCACCCTCCAGGTGGTCCTCGACGAGCGGGGCCCCCTCCCGCCGCAGGAGGTCATCCCCTGGGTCCTCCAGGCGGCGGAGGGGCTCCACGCGGCCCACGAGAAGTCGATCCTCCACCGCGACCTCAAGCCGGACAACATCATGATCTCCGCCGAGGGGGTGGTGAAGATCACCGACCTCGGGCTCGCCCGCCAGATGGACCGGAACGTGAAGACGACGAAGGTGATGGGGACGCCCCACTTCATGGCCCCGGAGCAGTTCGAGGGCAAGGGGATGGATCGCCGCACCGACATCTACGGGCTCGGCATCACGCTCTACTACCTGCTCTCCCACCAGTTCCCCTACGAGGGGAAGACGTCCATGCAGATCGTCTTCTCCATCCTGACGACGCCGCCGAAGCCCCTCACGGAGATGCGCCCGGGCACGCCGCCGGAGCTCTGGGCCATCATCCAGAAGATGATCGCGCGGGTGCAGATCGAGCGCTACGCCACCGTGGCCGAGGCGGCGGCGGACCTGCGGGCCTTCCTCGCGACCCTTCCGCAGCCCGCGGCATGAGCGGCGGCCGTTCCTCCGCGCTGCCGGCCGCCCTGGCCGCCGCCGGGGTGCTGCTGGCGGCGGGGGCGTGGTTCCTGGCGGGGGAGGGGGGGAGGAAGCCAGCAGTTCCCGGCACCGCGCCGCCGATCCCGGCGCCGCCGGTGGAGCCGCCGGGGGAAGGCGCCGTTCCCGCCGATCCTCCGGTCCCCGCGCCGCCGCCGCCCGCCCCCGATGGGGAATCGGATTTCTCCTTCTCCTCCGGCCCCTGGAACCTCCCGCCGCTCCCCCCCCGCGCCGCGCCCTGGGCCCGCCTCCGCTTCCTCGACGACGCGACGGGGGAGCCGGTGCCGGCGTCGGCGCGGCCGGCCGTGGTCCTCGTCGCGAGGACCGACCGGGGGACGCTCCGCCTGCCGGAGCGCCTCTACGCGGGGAGGGACGGGCGGGCGGCGGTGGTCTCCCTCTATCCCCCGGGCGCGCGGCCCGGGGAGAACCTCTACTTCACGAAGGAGGAGGCGGAGGCCCACCGCTACGAGGTCCTCGCCTTCGGCTACGCGCCCCTCGCGGATCTCCGGCGCTCGGATCTCGAGGGGGAGCGCGACCTCCGGCTCGTCCCGGTTCCTCCGGCGGTGCGCGGCGTTCTCGAGGCGGGGGAGGGACTGGGCAAGGGGGTCCTCCGGTGCGAACTGGTTCCGGGAGGGGAGGGGCCGCGACTCCAGGAATCGAACTTCTTCAACGACGGCCCCGCGGTCCGCGCCCCGGCACTACCCCGGGAGTTCGGGCCCTTCGAGATCCCCTCCCTCGCGCCGGGTCCCTGGACGCTGGTGGTCCGCCACCAGCAGGCCGGCGGCGTGCAGGCGCGGGCGACGGCCGCCACGGAGGCCGGGGCGGGGGCGGGGGGGCGAGGGGCGCGGGTGGGGCGGGCGGCGGCGCCGCTCCCGGGGCGCGGGATCGGCGCCGACGGGACGGGGCTGCTCGACCAGGGGCTCCGGGTGCGGAAGGCCGGGGAGGCGTCGGCGGAATCCCCTCCGGCGGGGGAGCCGGACGCGGAGGGCTGGGTCGAGTTTCGCGGGCTCGAGCCGGACGCGGACTACGAGGTCCTCTGCTCCCTCGAGGGGCTCGCGGAGACGGTGCACACGCCCCCCGGCGCGGGCGCGCCGCTCGTGGTGGAGCTCCGCTCGGAGATCCGCGGGGTGCGCTGCCGCATCCGGTTCACGGTGCTCGGGGAGGAGCCGCTGAAGTGGGGGGCGATCTTCGACGGGCCGACGCTGGACGAGACCGCCTGGAGGAAGGACGGCCTCCTCGAGCAGGAGATGGCACCCGGGGAGTACGCCTTCGGCATCCTCGCCCAGGTCGCGGGGTCGGAGAAGATGGTGCGCTACTTCGCGAGGTTCAAGGTCCCCGACCAGCCCGCGTGGGAGGGGAAGGTGGACCTCACCGACAGGCCGTGAGGAGGGAGCGGGGAGGGAGGGGAGCGGCGGCGGTACGGTCCGCGGCGAGAAGGGCCATCGCCCGGGCCGGGCAGGTCCGGCAGCCGCTGCTTCACGGACGCCGCGAGGTCGCGCCCCTTTCCCCTCACACGAGGGCCTCGAGGTAGGGGCGGAGGACGCGGGCCACGCGGCAGACCCCCGCGAAACGCCAGAGGGCGTCGATGTCCCCGCGGTCGCGGAGGAACTCCTTCAGGGCCTCCAGCGCGACGTCCAGCCCGACGCTGTTGCGGAACTTGAAGCAGTCGGCCACGGTCTTGGCCGGGCAGAAGACCCTCACGGGGACGCCTTCGAGGACGTGCTCCTCGATCCCCGCGGACCGTGCCTCGTCGGCCATGCGCACGATGCGGAGCGGGGGCCAGTCGCGGCGCGGGGCCCGTGCCGAGGGGGCGATGGCCAGCCAGACTTCGTGGGGGATCTGCGTGCCCAGGCCGTGGAACCGGAGGGCCGAGACGAGGCAGACGACCCCGCCGGGCACGCGCCGGCCGACGGCGGCGAGGTCGCGGTGCTCGGTCGCCTCCGACCCCTCGGCGACGTAGAGCCCCCGTCCGACGCGCTCGAGGAGCCCCTTCTCCACGAGGCGCGAGAGGTAGGTCCGCGGGAGGCCGAGGGGCGCGAGATCCCGGGCGCGGAGGATGCCGGCCCGGCGGGCGAGGCCGAGGACCCGGTCGGCCGGGGACCGTGGGTTTCTGTTCGTTGACTGTTTCATGCAAGCACAGACATATAGTAACACACGGAACCGGCATCCGACCCGTTCCGGGGCCCCGGCCGCCCCGCCATGCTCCGCGGGATGCCCACCCGCCCCACCCCCCGCCGGTACGACCACCCTCTCGTCGCCCCCGCCCTGGAGACGGGGAACGCGACCCTCGCCATCCGGCTCGTCGTGCCACGCTCCTCGTCATTGCGGCGTTCGTGAACCGTGGCGCCTTCCGTCGACGACGCCAGCGGTGACCCGTCTTGGGACTCCGCCGCCAGCTGGGGAGTGGAGCGGGAAGTGTGGACTCCCCGTGGCGACAGCCGGAATGTCCTTTCGGAAGCGGGCGGGGGATGACGCCGGGACGTGAGAACTCGCCTGGATGTCGTGGTGCGTAGCACCGCTGGAGGTTCGAGTTCAGTCCATGCGACCCTCGATCACCGCGCGTCGATCTCGACGGTGCCGCCCGATTCGGCCTCGGCGAAGACCTCCTTCCACTTCCCGCCGGCGTAGACGCGTGCCCGGAGGGTCCAGCGGCCTGGGGGGACGCCGGGGAGGACGAAGGACCCGTCTGGCCGCCACCTCCCCTCGCCGGGCATCGAGGCTTTCCCGACGAGAAGGTGGACTCCACCGGACCGGTCGCCCTCGGGGAGGAGGATCTTCCCGGAGATCTGCCCGGCCGGCGCGAGGTCCACCTCGAAGAGAGGGTCGCCCGCCCGGAGGCCCAGGAGGACGGCCGCGGCGCCGGCGTTCCCGGAGCAGGCGTAGAGGTCGTAGGCCACCCCCGCGCGCAGCCCCCGGAACCGGACCTCCCCGCCCTTGGTCGCGGACGATCCGCAAGGCTGCTCCTCCCCGGCGGCGGCGAGCGTAACCTGCCCCTCCGCGGGCTTGCCGCCCTCCCGCACCGCGGCCCGGATCTCCAGGCCGGGGTCGAGGACGAGGACGACGCGGCCGGAGGCGGTGTCCGCGGCGATCTCCTCCGACCGGCGCTCGCGGAGATGGTTCTCCGGGAACCGCGCCTGCACGGTTATCCGGCCCGCCATGAGCGGTGCGAATTGTGCGATGCCGTTCGCGTCCGTCTGCCTCCCGTCGCCCCGGCCCCGACGGTCCTCCCACTTCAGGTCCACGCAGGCCTCGGGGACCGGCCGGCCCGCGGGGTCCTGCACGAGGACCTCGAGGGCGAGCCCCGCCCGGACCCGGACGACCGTGTCGGCGGGCGTCCAGTCCTTCAGGGTCTCCGGGAGGTAGTCGCCGGGTGCTCGGACCGAGAGGACCGCCGGTGCCGATGGGTCCAGGCCCTCTAGGCGGGCCATCCCGGCGGCGTTGGTCTGCCCCGTGATCACTCCGCCCCGGTGCCGCGCCTCCAGCCATGCCTGGGGCACCGGGCGGCCCTCGGGATTCTGGACGGTGACGAGCACCGACGCGGCGGGCCGGAGGACGAGGGTCGCATCCTTCGTGCCCCCGCGGACAGCCACACCTTCCGACCGGCACCAGAGCGGCGGCGAGGAGGCCTGGAGGCCGTACTCCCCGTCGCCCGCCCCCTCGAAGCGGAAGCGCCCCTCGGCGCCCGCGACGGCTCGGGCCCCGAAGGATCCCCACAGGGGGCTCCCGTCCGGCGTCGGCACCTCGGCGCGGAAACGGAGTTCCACGTTGGCGCCAGGGACGCCTCGTCCCTGCCCGTCCACGACGCGACCCTCCAGGGCAAGGGCGGGGGAGAGCACGACCTCGACCTCCTCGCCCGCCGCACCCGGGAAGGGGCCGAAGAGCCCGTGGGCGAGTCGGAGGGACGGGTCGTCCGCGTCGGTCGCTTCGAAGACCTCGACCCATGCGCTGGCGGCGCCCTCCCCCTTGGCGACGGGGACGGCAGCGACACCGTCGCAGAGCGGGAGCGAGCCGGGCTGCCCCGTGCCGGGGATGTGCAATGCGATGCTCCCGCTGGCCACGGGCTTCCGCGAGGGTCCGAGGACCCGCACCCGGAACCGCGGCGTGGTGTCGCCGGGGGCGAGTCCCGCCCTCTCCATGGTCCTGGCGAGGGACTCGTCCTGGAGCGCGACGACGACCTCCCGTGCGCCGGCGTCGACCTCGACCTTCCCGGTGAAGGAGTGCCCGGTCCGGGAGAGGGTGGCACCGACCGCGTACTTCGCCGGTCGGAGCGCCGCCACCCGGAAGCGCCCCTCGGGATCCGTGGGGCCGGTCTCCCCCCAGGCCGGATAGCCGCCCGGCTTTTCCAGGCTCTCGCAACTCACCTCGGCCCAGACGGCGGGGGATCCGTCCGGGAGGACTGCCCGGCCCTCGATCGTCAGGGTCCCCGGCAGTCGGAGGGGGTCCACCTCGAACACGAGCGGTCCCGCGTCCTCGGCCCCGGCCACGAGCTCCCCTCCCCACCAGGCCGGGTTCCGGCCGATGCACCGGAGGACGAGCGGGACCGCTGCGAGGGGGCCGACCAGCGCCGTCCCGTCGGCCCCGGTGATCCACTCCTCCTTGCGCTGGTCCCCGTGGTGGCTCTTGGGGTCGAAGCGCTCACCGACGGTGACGATGGCCCCCGGGATCGGCCGGCCGCTCCCGGCCTCCTGGACGCGCACCTCCAGCGTCCTCTCCGCGGGAGCCCGCAGCAGGACTTCGCCTTCGGTTCCGGGAGCCAGAGGGGGCGCCTCCCCAACCGCCCGCACTCGGTCCTTCTCGTAGGCGGCGAACCTCGACAGGGCGCCGGGGAGGAGGTAGGGGACGACGAAGGCTCCCTCGGCGTCGGCCGCCGCCTCGCCATGGCCGCACCCCTCGGAGGCCGAACCCTCCTGCCAGTAACGGACCCTCGCGTCCGGAAGGCCGTGGCCCTCGGCATCCACGACGCGCCCGCGGAGGCGCGCGCAGGGGACAGCGACGAGGTCCCGCGTCGCGGGCTTGCCCTCGGCGAGGAGGACCGTGTCCCCAACCCGGGACCAGGGCTCGGGCCCCGCGAGGCTCCTCGAGACGAAGCCGCCCCCCTTGACGAGGACCACCGCAGGGCCCCAGGGGAGGCCGTCGAGGCCGTAGCGGCCCTCGACGTCCGCCGTCGCGCGCCTGACCCGCCCCGGCCAGGCGCGGGCTTCCGATTCCGGAATGGCCACGACCTCCGCCCCCGTTGCCGGGCCGCCCTCCGGCGTGAGGACCCGCCCCGAGAGCACTGCAGGCCGGCGGAGCCGGAGGACCACGGGCTGGCGGCGTCCTGGCCCCGGGTCCTCGAACTCCTGCTCCAGCGTGAGGAACCCCGGGACCTCCACGCGGACCGTGGTCCATGCCCCGGCGCAGTAGGGGAGGGGGAACCTCCCCTCGTGATCCGTCCGGCTCGATTCGGAGCCCTGGACCGTCGGCCTTCCGAACCAGATCGTCAGCGCGGCTCCCGTGACGGGCGCCCCCGTGGCGTCATCGACGAGGCGCCCCTCCACCGTCTCCACCCCGGCGCCGACGACAAAGGGGACCTCCGCGTCGGTCGGGAGGATGACCGCGGGTCCGGGGACCTCACGCACTCCGGGGAGGACCGCGGCGAGGCGGACCGTGGCGGCCGGGAGGCCGTCGAAGGCGAAGCGCCCCTCGGTGTCGGTCTTCTCGAGGAGGGCGTCCTCGCCTTTCCAGGCGAGGATGAGCCCGTCGAAGGGGGAGCCGTCGGGGTTCGTCGCCCGACCGCGGAGGACGCAGGTCCACGGGCGGAGCGCGATCTTCAGCGGCCGCGCCCACCGGTCCTGCCAGGGGACCGGCGTGCCGTCCGCGCCGAGGACGACCGTCGCGCGCCCCCTCCACCCGTCCGCCGCCCTCGCCTCGAAGAGGAACTCTCCGGGGCCGAGCCCCCGGAGCGACCACTTTCCGTCTTCACCCGCCGACGCCTCCGCCCGCCGTGCCAGGTCGATCCCCTCGTGAAGGTCGGGGTGTCTCCGAGACTCCTGCCACTCCTCCCACGAGTCCGGCGGGGAGGACCACCTCCGGAGGAGGGTGGCGCTCACTGTCGCCGCGGCGGGGCTCCCGCTCCGGAGGACGACCCCCTCGAGGGCGTCGGCAGCAAGGGGCTTCCGCGGGATCGGCTCCCCGGGCTGGGCGGCACCTTCCGGAACGATCAGAGCGGGCGCATGACTGTGCGGTGGCGAGGGCCCCTCCGGCACTCCACGCCCGAGGAGGAGCCACGCCCCTGCCCCCGCCAACGCGAGAACCGCCAGCCCGACGACTGCCCTCCCTCGCATGCGATCATTCTGACACGGGGTGGCGGCTGCGGGGAGGAGGGCCAACGGCGTGGTCTCGTACGCGCGGTCTCGATGGGAGTCTCCAACCCGAGTCCTTGTACGCTCGCAGGTAGTCCCAGAAGGATCCGATCGGGACAATCGGGACAAGCGACTTCCCGCCACCTCTCCGGCGCCAGCCGATACCCCCCCTGTACCCTCCCGTTCTCCCGGGGGCGGGAGGAGGAGGTCCGCTGAACTGACGTCCCCGCATGCCTCGGATCGCAAAGAGGAAGTGCAACCTCCGGTGCGTGGACGGCTTCAAGGGGGAACTGGCGGGGATGACGCGGCGGAGGATGCGTCTGCAGGTGGCGCAGGCGCGGACTGCCTGCATGGTGTCCCGGTCAGTCGGGGCGGGGTAGGAGGCGGTTCGGCGTCCTCGCGATTCGTGAACCGGCGGCGAGCGTTGCCTGGAACGGTCTGCCTCCGACCCGCCACCCAGACCGGCACGACCGCTACACTGGTGCGATGACCCGGCCACGGTTCCTGCTCCTCGCCTCCCTCGCCGCTGCGGCGGTTCTCGGGCTGCTGGCGTGGCTCGTACTCGGCGGGGGGAGGGAGGATCGGGGCGGGAAGGGGGAGGCCGCCACCGGGGAGCGGCCCGCCGTCGAGGTTCCCCGCGAGGAGCCGACCCTTCCCTCTTCCACGCCGAACCGGGGGGAGGCTCCGATGGCGGCCGGGAGCGCCCCGGGCGGTGGGTTCGACCTCCCCGTCGAGGAGCCGGAGGGTGCGACCCTCCCCGGGCTCGCGTCGCTCGAGGACGGGACGCCGCTCGCGGGGGTGGAGTTCTTCTACGTGAACGGGAACGGAATGAAGACTCCAATCCTCAAGACCAGCCTGGCCGACGGCTCCTTCGCTGTCATTCCGGGCTTGAATGCCTCGGTACACCATCCATGGGCGGTACCCGTGGCGGCGGCGGGGGGGACGCTGGAGGGGGACGTCATCTGCGGCGCCCCCGACGCGGATCGCCTCCTCCTCACCTTCCGCGACCGCCCCGGCACCGCCCACGTGCGGCTCGTGGACGCGTCCAGCGGGCTTCCGATCACCGACGTTACCGGGCTCCGCATGGAGTGGGAATTCCCCGGGGCCGTGCTCACCGCCGACGTGCCCGCCGACCCCGGCCTCGGCGGCTGGATCCCGATCACCGAGGGGCGGCTCCCGGACAACCTCGGCGTGGACCCGGCGATGCTCCGTGCCGACCCGGCGAAGGTCACCGTCGTCCTCACGATGCCGGGGTACGCCGCGGCGCGCCTCCCGCTCCCAGAGGTGCGCGGCCGGCGCGAGGAGCGGGTGGAGCCGGTGGAGGCCGACGTGAGGGGTGAGGTTGTGTTCGCCCTCTACATCGACTCCAGAGGTATCGGCGACGACACACTCGCGGCCTCCCTGCGGTCCCTGGATCCGGACCCCCAACCGGTGCCGGAGCGACTCCTCGGGCTTCCACGCAAGGAGGGCCCCTTCGGTCTCCATGGACTCCCCGACGGCTCGTGGGAACTCCTGCTGACCCAGGAGATATCCGGTGGTTTCGGGACCTTCCGCGCAAGGCGCGCCTTCGAGAAGCGCGGCGCACCCGTGGACCTCGGGAAGATCCAGCTCGAGGCGGAGGGCGGCGCCGCCCTCTCCGTCCACGTGACCGACGCCGACGGCCGCCCCATGCCGCAGGCCTCCGTGGTCGTCCTGCGCGCCGGGGAATCGGGTGACGGGGCGAGCCCCCTCCTCCCCGACGACGGGGGGCGGGTCACCGTGGACGGCCTCGCGCCGGGGGCCGACTACCGGGTGCAGGTGCGGGGGCTCCCGCGGGTCCTCGAGGAGCCGGTGCGGGCGGAGGCCAGGAAGGAGGGGGAGGAGAAGTACCCGCCCACCCTCGAGTTCCGCTGGCCGGAGAAGCTCGTCCCCTGCCGCATCACGCTGGTCGTGGACGGGAAGGTCGTCGCCAACCCCGACGGGAGCCGCACCATCCCCGCCACCATCAAGGAGTCCCCCCTCCCGCGCGATCGCGGCGCCTGGGGGGCCGACGGGACCTTCTCGGCGGAACTCGTGCCGGGGACCTACCGCTTCAGCGCCTTCGCCACGGCGAAGGACGGGGGCGGGCTCGTGCTGTTCGCCGGGGAGGTGACGGTCCCCGCGGGGGAGGCGTTCGAGACGCGGCTGGAGATGAGGGTCCCTTGAACCCGGAGAGTGTATCAGAATGTGATACACAAGAGAGCGAGTCCGATCCTCCCCTCCGGTTGCGCCCCCTCCGCGACGACCCTTCCGACCACAGCCTCCTTGCCCGCTGGCTCACCGACCCCCGCCTCCTCGAGTGGTACCACGGCCGCGACGACCCCCACGACGAGGCGCGGGTCCGCGAGGCGTACGGCCCCCTCGCGCGGGGGGAGGACCCCGCGGAGGCCCGCATCGCCGAGGAGGCGGGCGTCCCCGTCGGCTACATCCAGTGCTGGCCGGAGGAGGGGTGGCCGGAGACCCGGCCGCTGCTCCCGGATCCCGCCGGCGCGTGGGGCATCGACTACTTCCTCGATCCGGAGCGCTGGCACCGGGGGCTCGGCGTCCGCATGATCGAAGCCATGGTGCAACTCCTCTTCGTGGAGCGGGGCGCCTCCCGGGTGGTGAGCGACCCGCGGGCCGACAACCCCCGCTCCGTGCGCGTCCTCGAGAAGGCCGGGTTCCGCCGCGTGCGGATCCTCCCGGCCCACGAGATGCACGAGGGCGCGATGCGGGACTGCGTGCTGATGGAGCGGCTCCGCCCGTGACCGGGGACCGCCGCATGACGGTGCTCGCGGTCCTTGTCGCCGGGCTCCTGGCGGCGTTCCTCGCGGGGCTCCTCCTCGTCTCGGGGGCCCGGCCGGCCCCGGCGCCGCGGACCCCCGCCGCGAAACCCCGTCCGGAGACGCCCACGGTGGAACTCCCCCCGGCGCAGGATCCGCCGCCCGCCCCCCCCGCCGAAGAGGCGGCCGCGGATCCCGCGGAGCCCGCCGACGAGGAGGGCCCCTTCCCCCCGGGCTCCGTCCTCGAGGGGGTCGCGGTCCTCGAGGACGGCACTCCCTTCCCCGGGGTCCTCTTCCTCGAGATGATGCCCGCCGAGGAGGGGGGGCCGGGAGGGGAAGGAAACTGGGAGATCGACCTCGACGCCGACCTCCCCGTCGATCGCTCCGCCGTCCCCGGGGAGTTCCGGGTCCGGTGGAAGAAGCCGCGGGCCGAGGTCGTGCTCCTCGTCCTCGGCCGCACGGCGGAGTGCGTCGCCGCCGAGGGAGCCGCCATCGTCGGTCTCGAGGAACGCGGCGAGGTCGTCCGGTTCACCCCCGGCGTACCGGCCCGCCTCGTCTTCCGGGACCTCCCCGGGGGGCCGGTGCGGCTTCTGCTGGAGGTCGGGGAGTGGTCTCCCGCGGGGGCCTCCGGGAGCCCCGGCATCGCGCTCCTCGACGGGGACGGGAACCCCCCGACTTCCGCCGGATCCTCGATTCGCCTGGTGGGCGTCGAGGCCGTGGAGCCGGGAAGGACCGTGGCCACGGCCGCCCTCGAACTGCCCGTCCTCGACCGAACGAAGCGGGCGGCGGGGGATAGGCGCGTCGCCGTGGTGACGGTGCCCTTCCACGAGCCTCTGCACCTCCTCGTGGCCGACCTGAAGGACGGGATGCGGATTCCCCTGGTCCCCCTCCGCCCCACAGTGACGGGCCTCCTCTCCCCGCCGCCGGTGCCGGGGCTCCCCGCCGGGCTCGCCATCGCCCGCGCGGGGGAGGCGGCGTCCGGGGTCACGGAGAGCCTCTCCATCCGACGGTCCCTTGCCGAGGACGGGACGCTCCGGATCTTCGACCTCCCCGAGGGTGAGTGGGCCCTGCACGTCATGCGCGGGACGCCCGAGGGCCTGCGGTGGGGGCGCAGGGCCGTCCGGAAGGAGGCGGGGCCCCTCGACCTCGGCCTCGTCGAGGCGAACGGGTACGCGGGGGTGCGCATGCGCCTCCTCGACGAGGAGGGGCGGCCCATGCCCCAGGCCTCCCTCAGCGTGACGCGGATGGAGGAGCGGGAGGTCGGGCGGGAGGCCGTCTTCAGCCTCCTGGAGCGGCCGGGGCCGAGGGGCGGGCACATCCTCCTCAGGAGCGACGTCCTCTGGATCCAGCCCGGGGCGGAGGCGAGGGATCCCGAGGGCTGGTACGAGATTCCCGATCTGGCGCCGGGGACCCGCTACCGGGTGCAGGACATGGGCCGGGGCGGCCTCTTCGCGGAGATCACCACCCCCGCGGAGAACGGCGGCTGGGTGGAGGTGGAGCTGCGGCGGAGGGAGCCGGTGCCGGCGAAGGAGGAGAAGTAGGGGGCGCCCCGGCGGCGGGCGGTGCCCCGCGGCGGGGAGTACACTGGGGCCATGCACGGGACCAGGGGGAGGCAGCGATGAGCGCCCTCCGCCGGATGGGGATCCGGGCGCTTGTTGTGGTCGTCCCGGCGGCGGTCCTCGTCGCCCTGCTCCTGATCCTCACCCACGTATTCCCGTCCCCGGCGGGGCCGATGCCCGCGGAGGGGATCGCAGCGGCGCCGCCATCGCCCGAGGAGCCTTCGCGACCGGATCCGGAACCGACCGGTCCACCTCCGCCCGCATCTCTAGCGACGCCGGCAATCGGCTCCGCTCCCGATCCCTCCTCTCCGCCCGCCGCCGATCCCCCCTCGGTGCGGATCGTGGACGGCCGCACGGGGGAGCCCATCGACATCACCTACGAGTGGCCCGCGTTCCGTCTCCAGTGGCCCGACGGAAGGTGGGAGCCGCCACCGAAGGAGCGGCGGGGCCCCGATGCCAGGGGTGGATTCCCCGTCGACTTCCCCCTCCCGGCGGACCGGGATCCGGCGGCCGGGGATCCGCGGTTCCTCGAGGTGGAACTCCCGGGGTGGGAGATCGCGCGGCTTCCGTTGGAAGCGATCCGCGGCCCCGTCGATCTCCCGCTCCAGCCCCTGGAGATCTCCGTCGCGGGGAGGCTGCTGTTCCCCGGGGAGGAGCCCTCGAGCGCCCTCATCGAGGTGTTCCCCGCGGCGGGGACGGGGCGGGAGATGCTCGCGAGGGCCGACGGCTTCCTCGGGCGGGACGGGCGGTTCGAGATCCGCGGACTTCCGCCGGGCACCTGGGTGCTGCGGGCGGCGGTGCGGTCCCGCGTCCCGGGGGAGCGGTGGGACGAGAGTCGGGTCGCCCGTCGCGTGCTCGAGAAGGGGGAGGGGATCGTCGACCTCGGCCTCATCGAGCTGGTGGAACCGGTGTCCGTCCGCGTCCGGGTGCTGGACGAGCGGGGGGATCCCGTGGGAGGCGCGACCCTCCACATCGACGCCGCCGAGCGCCCCGGACTGCAATTCACGGTGGAGGGTACCAACGGGTGGGTGACGGAGGGCCCGGTCGGCTCCATGATGGGGTGCACCACGCCCGAGGGTGACGACGGCTGGCTCGAGATCGGCGGCCTCGATCCCGGGGGGGACTACCGCTTCCTGGAGGATGAGAAGGTGATCGAGGTGCCCGTCCTCGTGGAGTCCGACGGCTCCGGCGAAGCCGTCACGGTCCTGGAGCCGGCGGCTCCTTCCGTCAGCTTCGAGATCCTCCCCGTCACCTTCACCGCTCCCGCGCGACCGGGGGAATCCCTCGACGTGGAACTCCGCCGGAAGGAAGTACCCGCGGAAAAGGAGTAACGGAGCCGCCGAAGGCGGCTCCGCTACTTCTTCTTCGGCGCCGGCGCCTTCGCCGCCGCTCCCGGGTGCTTCGCTGACTCCGGCATCTCGATGTCGATCTGCCGGTCGTCGGGGTCGTGGGGGAGGGGGAGGACCGCCATGGCCTCGATCTCGACCCTGGCGCCCGGGTCGTAGAGCCCCTTCACCTCGAGCAGCGTGATGGAGGGGTAGTACCCGCCGAAGAACTCCCGCCAGACCTTGCCGAGGCTCTTGGCCGCCTTCTTGTAGCCCGCCATGTCGGTGACGTAGATGCGCATCTGCACGATGTCGTCCATGCGCCCGCCGCCGGCCTTGCAGGCGATCTGCAGGTTCGCCAGCGCCTGGGAGAACTGCCCGAGGATGTCCTTGGAGACGAACTGCTTCTCCCCCGTCCAGCCCACCTGCCCGGAGATGAAGAGCATCCGCCCGCAGGGCCACGCGCGGACCGCGTGGGTGTAGCCGCTCGGCTCAGCCAGCGTCTGGGGGTTGATCAGGGTCTTGATCACGGTGGGCCTTCCTCCGGGGGTCTCCCCGGATTGTAGGGCGCCCGCCTCGCCGGAACCGTCCCAAATTGACGGGGATCGGGCCGAATCCGGACCCCCCTCCCGCGGGGGGTACCATCTCCGGGAACCCGGAGGGATCCCCGTGCCCAGCGTCTTCCTCGATCGCGCCGCGCCGCCGTCGGAGGAGGCGGTCGCCTCCGCCCTCGGCCCCGCCGCCCCGCGATGGAACCGCCTGCGGGAGGACGTGGAGAGGGAGTCGGGCCCCCTCGTCGCGGGGTGGTCCTTCGGGGGGAAGGCCTACGGCTGGTCGCTGCGCCTCCAACGCGGGAAGCGGACCCTCCTCTACCTCATCCCCGGGAAGGGGGGCTTCACCGCCGCCCTCGCCCTCGGCGAGGCGGCCTTCCGCGCGGCGGGGGATGCGGGGCTGCCGGCGAAGGTCCTCGGCCTCCTCGCGGAGGCGAAGAAGTACCCCGAGGGGCGGGCCGTCCGGATGGAGGTGCGGAGCGCGGGGGACGCCGCCGCCGTGCGGAGGCTCGTGGCGTTGAAGGCCGCCCGTTGAGGGCGGTTTCCCCCGGCCGCTCCCCGGGTACAGTACCGCGATGAACGACAACGAGGTGCGCTTCCCGGGCAACGGCGGCCAGGAGGTGGGCGGCGTCCTCCTCGTCCCCGAGGGGATCGGGCCCTGGCCCGCGGTGGTGGTGGTCCACGAGGTGCGGGGCCCCGCGCGGCACGTGCTCGACGCCGCCCGCTCGCTCGCCGAGGAGGGCTTCGTCGCCCTCGTCCCCGACCTCTGGTCGCGGGAGCGCGCCGCGGGGCGCCTCCCCGCGGAGGACGCCGACCTCGCCGCGTGGACCGCCTTCGTGGAGACCGTCCACCACGCCCGCATCGTGGGCGATCTCGCCGCCGCCTGCCGCTGGCTCCTCGAGCGCCCCGAGACGGGGCCGCGGGCGGTCGGCACCGTGGGGTTCTCGATGGGGGGCATCTTCGCCTTCCACCTCGCCTGCGAGCGGGGCGCGCCGGTCCGGGCCTGCGTGGACATCTGCGGCCGCGTCCGCTACGGGGCCCCCACCCCGAACCACCCGCGGGGCCCCCTGGACCGCGTGGCGGAGCTCAACGCCCACGTGCTCGGGATCTTCGGCGGCTCCGATCCCCTCGTCCCCCTCGCCGACGTGCTCGCCCTGAAGGAGGCCCTCGCCGGGAGGGGCCACGTCATCGCCTATCCCCGCGCCGGCCACTCCTTCCTCGATCCCGCCTCGGAGGAGTTCCGCGAGGACGACGCCGAGGACGCCTGGCGGCGGACCCTGCTGTTCCTCCGCGAGCGGCTCGCCCCGGAGACCCTCAACGAGGAGGAGGGGCCCTCGGTGCCGGTCTACACGCCGGCGCCCGCCGCGGGCGGCGGCGGGAAGCCCGGGAAGCCGTGGATGCGCGGCGGCGGGAAGAGGGGCGGGGGCAAGGGG
>CAYJMF010000067.1:0-26530 GCA_964370855.1 uncultured Planctomycetota bacterium
ACCGGGTCTGTGGTCTGGGGTCTCGACTATGCATGGGGCGACGCCGCGTGGATGGCGTCGCGCCGGGCGGCCCGGTTGCGGGGGTGGGGGGGGGGGGGGGGGGCCGCGGCGACGGCCCGCTCCAGGGCCGCCAGCCCCTCCCCGCCCCGTCCCCGCCGCAGCAGGTTCCTCCCGGATCGCAGGAGGAGGCCCGGCTCGCCCGGCCGCCGCCGCAGCGCCTCCTCCAGCTCCCGCGCCTCCCCCTCGGCGTCCCCCCTCGCGAGGGCGACCTCCGCCAGCACCGACCGGGCGATCCAGGCGTCCGGGGAGCGCCCGTCGTCGGCCTCCACCGCGAGCCGCGCCCGCCGCTCCGCCTCGGCGAGGCCCGCGGGCCCCCGCGCGAGCTGGCCGAGGGCGCGGGTGACGTGGTGGAAGACGAGGTCGTTCCCCGGAGCCCCGAGGGAGGCGATCCCGACGGCCCCGGCGATGCGGTTTCCGAACCCGAGGAGGAGGCCGACGGCGAGGGCGGCCGCGACGCGCCCCCTCCCCCGCTGGGAGGGCGACCGCCACGCCCGCCACGCCTCCGCCGCCCCCAGGGCCGCCAGCGGGAACGCCGCGGGGAGGACGGGAGCGCGATAGTGGTCGAGGGGGAGGAAGATGGCGAGGCCGCCCGCGTAGACGGCGACGAGCATCGCGAAGGGGACGGCGCCGGTCCTCCGGAACGCCGCCAGGACGCCGACGGCGAGGAAGGGGGCGAGGAGGGCGAAGGAGAGGGGGAGGATCCGGAGCACCGGGGTCTCCGCCCTCCAGGCATCGAAGTAGTACGAGGAGGGGATCTCGAAGCCGGCGAAGAAGTAGAGGAGCTTGCGCGCCGTGAACAGGAGCGCCCGCCCCGGCGCCGCGGCGACATCGGCGGCGGCGCGCCCCGTCCACCAGTCGGAGACCTCCGTCGGCCCGAGGGTGCGCCCCTCGGCCCTCTCCGCCACGGCCCTGCTGTCGGCCTCCAGGGTCCCGGGGGTGAAGGGGAATTCCCGGGTCTGCATGGCGCCGGAGTCCCACGCGGCGGGGTTGTTGCAGAGGTGGAGGTTGATGCCCATGCTCGTCGTGGTGAGGACGGGGCGCCCGAGGACGGCGACGTTGCGGAGGAGCGAGGGGAGGAGGCAGAGGGCGACGCCGGCGAGCAGCAGCCCTCCCCGCGCGGCGGCGAAGCGGAGCCGGCTCCCCGCCGGGGCGAGGAGCGCGAACCAGGCGGGGAGGAGGAGGGCGAAGGGGAGGACGTTGGGGCGGGCGAGGACGGCGAGGCCGAGGGGGATCCCCGCGAGGAAGGCGGCCGCCGCGGTCCGCGATGCGGCGAACCGGGCGAGGGTCCAGAGGGAGAGCGCCCCGAGGAAGACGCCGAGGGTGACGCCGTGGACGACGGGCCCGTAGAAGAGGAGCAGGGGCCAGGCGGCGGCGAGGGCGGCGGCGAGGAGGGAGACGTTCTCGTCGAGGAGGCGGCGGGCCCCGTCGGCGACGAGGAGGACGGTGGCGAGGCCGAGGAGGAGCTGGACGACGCGGAGGGCGGCGAGGGGGGCATCCCCGAAGACGGCGACGAGGGGCGCGAGGAAGTAGGCGTACAGGGGGTTGAAGAAGAAGGCCCCCTCGCCGGCGAGATCGCCGCCGGCGATGCGCGCGGCCCACCGGAGGAAGACGAGGGCGTCGAGGTCGGGCTCGAGGGGGCCCGGGTCGTGGGCGGCGAGCGCGCGCCAGGCGGCGACGCGGAGGAGGAGGCCGGCGGCGAGGATCGCGAGGAGGAAGTTCCGCCACCGCCGCGTCGGGGGGCCGGGGGGCGGCACTTCGGTCATCGCCCCTCCCCGGTCCTGGCCCACGGAACGGGGGGATTCTCCCCGCGCGCGTCCCGGTGGGGCAGGGATTTGGCTCCGGGGAGCTCCCGCCGGGACGCGCGGTGCCGGCACCGGACTGCGGAATGCGCTCCCCCGCCCCGGCTTTGCCGGGCTAAGGTGCGCCGGTGAAGATCCTCTTCCTCCAGCTCCCTCCCATCGCCCCCGACGGCCTCCCCGCCCGGGAGAACCACCCCCTCGGGGCGGCCCACCTCGTCCTCGCCGGCCGCCGCGCCACGGGGGCCGTCCACGACCTCTCCCTCCTCGACCGGGAGACCGCCGACGCCGGCTCCGACGAGGCGATCCTCGACGCCGTGGAGGCGGCCAGGCCCGACGCGCTCGGGCTCACGCTCTACGTCTGGAACATCGTGCGGGCGCTCCACCTCGCGCGGGAGGCCCGCCGCCGGCTCCCCGGCCTTTCGGTCCTCGCCGGCGGCCCCGAGGTGGTGGCCGGGCGATCCGACCTCTTCGCCCTCGGCGTGGACATCGGCGTTCAGGGCGAGGGGGAGGTCCCCTTCGCGGCCCTCCTCGCCGCGCTGGCCGCCGGCGCCGACCTCCGCCGCCCGGAGACGCTGCGCGGGGTCCCCGGCCTCCTCCTCCCCCCCGCCGTTCCCGGCGGCCCCCCCATCACCACCGGGCCCTCCGCCGGCGTCGCCTCCCTCGATCTCCTCGAGGATCCCTACGCCGCGGGCCTCGTGGACGCGGGGCGGGATCGCTTCCTCTACCTCGAGACGACCCGCGGCTGCCGCTTCCGCTGCTCCTTCTGCCGCTACGACGCCGACGCCGGCGGGCCGCTGAAGTCCCTCTCCCTCCCCCGCGTGGCCGACGCGGTGCGCCACGGCGTGGACCGCGGGGTGGAGGAGGTGTTCCTCCTCGACCCGACGCTCAACCAGCGGAAAGACCTGCCCGACCTGCTGCGGCTCCTGGCCGCCGCGCGGCCCGCGGGGGGGCGGCCCTTCCGGTACGGCGGGGAACTGGTGGCGGAGCTGGTCGAGGAGGAGATCGCCGATCTCCTCGCGGCGGCCGGCTTCCACACCGTGGAGGTCGGGCTCCAGTCGGTGAACCCGGGGACGCTGCGCGCCATCCAGCGCTTCCACCACCGTGAGAAGTTCCTCCGCGGGGTGCGGCTCCTGAAGGCGCGCGGCATCCGGGTGCGGGTGGACCTCATCCTCGGGCTTCCGCTGGAGACGCCGGCCAGCGCCCGGGCGGGCATCGACTTCGTCGCCGACGAGGGGATCGGGGAGGACATCCAGGTCTTCGAGCTGATGGTGCTCCCGGGCACCGCCCTGGCGGGACAGGCGGCGGGGCTCGGCATCGAGCACCTGCCGCGTCCCCCCTACACGGTGCTCCGCACGCCGACGATGACGGGGGAGGAGATCGCGGAGGCGGTGGCCTACTCCGAGGATCGCTTCGGGGTGCGGTGGACGCCGGCGCCGCGCCTCCGGCGGTTCCGGGGTGAGGAGCGGATTCTCCTCCGGGGCGCGGGCACCGTCGCGGAGGAGGCGGCGGCGGCGCTGTCGCGCCACCGCCGCAACTTCCTCGCGATGGACGCGCGGGGGGCGCCCTTCGGCGAGGCGGCCCTCGGGCTCGCGGAGGCGCTTCCCCCCTGGCTCGCGCGGAACCCCTTCGCCTCCCTGGACGTCCTCCTCCGGGCCCGGGGGCCGGAGGATCTCGGCGCGCTGGAGCGGCTCGTGGTGGCGATGCAGGCCCCCGACGCGACCCTCGGCGCAACGCTCCACCGGCGGGCCTGGACCTTCCTCGACCGGGAGGCGCGTGCGCGCGCGGGGCGGGTGTGGCTCGACGAGGCGCAGGGGCTGTCCTTCGGCCGGGCGTGACGTGGGAGGCACCCCCTACCCGCCCGCCGCGCGCAGGCGGGCCACCAGGCGCCCTCGCCCCGCCGCGTGGCGGGCGAGGGCCCTCTCGTAGGCGCCGGCCCGGCGCATCATCACGAACCCCATGACGAGGCCGAAGGCCATGGGGAGGAGGCCGACGTAGGCGAAGGGGGGCAGTCCCTCCGGCGGTCCGTCCCCCCCGGGGAAGCCCCGTGGGACGCGCATCCTCCCCACGACGTAGATCCAGAGGGCCCCGGTCGCCACTCCGAACACGGCGGTGAAGATCCCCCAGGTCTTCGTCGGCCTGTGGAGGTTTCCCCCCTCGTCCCGCAGGACGTACTCCCTGCTCTCCTCCTCCCACTCGCGGTCGAGGTCCACGATCTCGAGGCGGAGGTTCGCCGCCTCCAGGTCCCGCGCGAGGTCGGCGTTCTTCCGCTCCAGCTCCTCGACGAGCTTCGTGCGCCAGGAGTCGGGGCTCCGCACGATCTCGAGCCGCGATTTGCAGAAACCGCAGGTGAGGAATCGGACGCCCTCCACCGCCTGCAGGGCGGCGCCGCACTTCTCGCAGGAGAGGGCGATGGCGTCCACGGGGCGGGATCCTAGCACCGGGTCCGGGGGGTCGGGGAGGGTCACCCGCCTTCCGCCGCTTCCCTTCTCTACCGGCTCACTTCGGCATCCGGTCGACCACCTTGCCGTCCTTGTCGGTGACCCGGACGCCCATCCCGAGCCGGGGCCCGTGCCCGACTTCCGCGGTGGTGTTCGTCCCGCCGTCCCGGACGATCAACCCCGTCCTGCCGTCCTCGAGCAGGCCCAGCTCTCCGCCCCTGTCGTTCTCGCCATCCGTGAACTTCAGCCGGACGGTCCCGGTGGTCGTGTTCGTTCCGATGGTGAGGATCCGGGACGATTCCCCGAGGATCATCATCCCCACGCTCCACTCTCCCAACCTGCCCACCTCGAGGCGTTGGTTCCCGGGCCCATTGAAACTCAGCAACCCTCCCCCACCTGCCCTTGAGTCCCTGCTGAGGGTCGCCACCACGCTGCCCGACCCGGTCACCAGCTCGAAGGACTCCCCCCGGAACGACTTCGCCCTCACCACCTCCGGCACCTTTTCCTCCTGCGCCATGGCCATGGCGCCGAGGGCAGGGGCAAGGAGCGCCACCGCCCCTCCCCACGTGCGAAGGCGGCGGTTCTCCGACTTGAGGGACGCGACGTCCCGGGCGAGGTCTTCGATGGTCATGGCCCACCTCCACGGGGATCGTAGTGGGCGGCGGGTTGACTACGTCCGTGTCCTGACGTATCATGACATGTCAAGTCAGGAGGTCCCATGGCCGCCATCAAGGTGAGCTCGAAGGTGGACGAGAAGGTCTGGAAGGAGCTCCAGGCCGCCGCGGAGGAGACGGATCGCAGCATCTCCGGCCTGCTCACGGAGGCGATCCGCGAGTACCTGCTCCGCCGCCGCGTCCGGCCCGAGGTCCTCGGCCGCCTCGACGCGTCCATGGACCGCAACGACGCGCTGGGGCGCCTCCTTGCCGAGTAGGGAGGTCGTCTTCCTCACCTTCGACGAGGTCCTCGCCATCCACGAGCGGCTGCTCGTGCGCTTCGGCGGCGCCGGCGGGCTCCGGGATCCCGGGCTCCTCGAGAGCGCCCTGCACCGGCCCCGTTCCGGCTACTACCCCGACCTCGCCTCCATGGGCGCGGCGCTGTTCGAATCCCTCCTGATGAACCACGCCTTCGTGGACGGCAACAAGCGGGTGGCGTTCTTCGCGACGGACGTGTTCCTGCGGATGAACGGGTGGCGCCTGGATGTCGATGCGAAGTCCGCCCACCGGTTCCTCGTCGGGCACCTTGAAGGGGGGACCTGCGACTACGGGCGCCTCCTCCCCTGGATCCGCCGCCATGCCCGGCGCGAGGGGCGGGCCTGAGTTCCCGGCGCCCCCTCCGGGGACGGCCGTCCCCCGCCTAGGGCAGCGGGAAGTCCCGGAGCACGAACCGGTAGGTGCGGCGCGTCCACCGGATCGGGTAGCGGAACCTCACCTCCACGGGGTACCGGATGGGGGCATCGACGGCGTCGGCCACCTGGAACGTGTCCATCATCATGCCCCCGAACAACGAACTCCCGGTCCAGCGGATCGAGGCGCCCGCGGCGTCCCTGGCCAGGACGAGCTCCATCGGGGAATCGAAGGGGAGGGGGCCGGGCGTCGCCGTCGACTCCGCCGCCTCCCCGGCGAGGGGGGCGCGGTTCCCGATGAAGCGAAGCGTCTCCCCTCCCGCCGTCGTGCTCAGGGTGTTGGAGGGGACCCCCTCCCACTCCCCGCCCCTGTGGAGGTTCCGGACGATGTAGAGGGCCGTGTCCCCCGCCCCCACCTCCCCACCGCCGGGAAGGGGGATGTCCCCGGGGAGGCCGTCCTTCCCGACGGTGAACCTCCGGTCCCTTCCCTCCACCATCCGGACGAAGGGAACCTCGATGGACATCTCGGAGATGCGCGTCTCCTCCCCGGGGGAGAGCCAGAGGGGGAGGCTCGGGGACCAGCCGCTGTAGGGGGAAATGAGACGCGATCGGACGCCCCGGCCGAATTCCACCTCCACGACGCCATCGTGCGGCGTCCCCTCCCGGTAGAGGTGGAACGGGAGGGCCAGTGAGCCGTCGAACTCGGTCACCCGCCGGCCTCCCGGGCGGATTTCGAAGAGGAGTTCCAGGTCGCCGATCGCGGGGGTCCCGGTTCCGACGTAGCGCAGCTCGAAGGGGACGCCTCGCAGGTCCTCCCATCCTTCGGGCTCGTCCCCCAGCGGGACGCCGACGGAGACGACCGTTCCAGGAGGGGGCGCCCTCGACGGGCTTCGGCCCGATCTCGAAGCCGGCGGGACGCCGATGGAATCGACCGTTCCAGGAGGAGGCGCGGCACCCCTCGGGCCCTCGAGGGTCCCATGGGCGACGGCGAGGGCGAGCAGCAGGAGGACCATCGCCCCGAGGAAGGGCCGGAATGGTCGCGGGAAGGCGGTGCCTAGGTCCAAAGGTCCACATGCCCGCAGGAGAGGCACCGGGCGGCGACGACGGGACGTTCACCCGGCGTGCTGTACGGCATGAAGCCCACCCGGTGCTCGGGAGGGAGCCAGGTCGCCTTGACTGCGCGGTCCGTCAGGCCACGGGAGTCCCGGAGGCTCCCGGAGGCGGTTTCACCACCGCACCGCGTGCACTTGCGATCCTCGGAAGCCATGGGACACCTCCCCCGATCCTCCTGGTCGTGGACCATGCTCCCGTCCGCCACCCCCCGGAGGACATTACCGTTCCGGATCGGTTCGTACCCGGGGATGTACCACGGTCCTCCGGGACTCCATCGCCTCCCTCATCATGATCCACGGCCGCAGGGCCGCAAGGGTGATGGCAAGGCAAAGGGCGAGAGTCGAAAGACCGGCGAGGTAGGAGACCGCCGCACCGACTCCGATGACCACCACCAGGGCGATGAGAAGCCGGTTCCGCGAGGTCATTCCACCATTCTAAACGGCATCGCCGTCAAGTTAGCCGGGCCCCTTTCGGGTGAGGGGTGAAATCGTCGGTGCACCGCGTCCACCTTGCCTCGATCCTCGTGGAACCTCGGAAGGGGCGTCGGCGCAAACGGCGCTACTGTGCGGCAAGGCGCCGTGCGGTCTCCCTCCACCACTTCACCGCATCGCGCCGCCGAGAGAGGAGCCGCCAACTTGACGGCGATGCCCTTGAACGAGTCTCCTCCGCCCGGGACCGGGCATGTTCCCCATGATGCCGACGCCTGCCGCGTTCCGCTCTTGACACAATGTGGCAACCGGGCCAGAATGCCCCCGTGGTCAACCGCTCCACCATGAACGTCTCCCTGACGCCGGAACTCCACCGCTTCGTGGAGGGCCGCCTGAAGTCGGGCAGGTACCAGACGGCGAGCGAGGTCGTCCGCGAGGCCCTCCGCCTGCTCGAGGCCCGGGACCGGGCCCCCGTCGAGAGCATCGAGGAGGTGAAGCGGGCCATCGAAGCGGGCCTGGCCCAGCTGCGCCGCGGCGAGGGCGTGGACGGGGAGGCGTTCTTCCGCGGCATCGGCCCCCGCCGCCGGACCGGGGTCGCACGGCAGCCTTGAAGCGCTGGCTCCTCTCGCCGGCCGCGACGGCGGACCTCGAGGGGATCGCCGCGTTCCTGGAGGAGCATGCCCCCCACGCCAGGGGGGCGGTGCTCACGGGCCTCCGGGACGCCATGCGGCGCATCGCGAAGACGCCCGGGATCGGGCATCCGCGGGAGGACCTGGCCGACGAGCCCCTGCGGTTCGTGGTGGTGTGGAGCTACCTCGTGGTCTACCGGCCCTCCTCGCCGGTGGAAGTCGTCCGCGTGCTGCACGGGTCGCGGGACGTGATTCAGGCACTCGGGCGGAGGCGGCGGACGGGCGGGAAGGGACCCGGGTGACGCGTTCCCGGGGGCGGGCGCGCCGCGCCGCCCCCCCCGCACGCCGCTTCTCACTCGAGGATCACCTCGACCCCGGAGGCAGGGACCACGGCGGAGCCCGCGTCCACCAGGGTCCCCTCGGTGGCCCCGTCGACTTCCACGTGCTCCACCCAGAGAGAGAGTAGGACCGGACCCGGCGGCAGGCACCGGATCCGGAAGGTCCCGTCCGCCGCGACCGGGCTCCCGCCCTCCGTCTCTCCGGCACTGGCCGTGATGGAGACGGCACTCCCCCGCGGTACCCGGCGGCGATCCACGATGCGCCCCTCGAGGATCTGCCCGCGCCGGAGCCGGACGTCGCCGACGTCGTCGCCGGGCTTCCACGGTCCCCCGAGGCGCGTCTCGAGGTACTCGGTGGTCCCCCCGCCGGCCATCAACTCGATGCCCTCGCCGTGGAGGTTCTCGATCCGGAACCTCCCCTCCGCGTCGGTCTCCGCCGAGGGAACGCCCCGGTGCGGGTTCCAGACGGCGGCCCTCACGACCAGGCCCGCGGGGACCGGCCGGCCGTCGGACTCGAGGAGACGCCCCCGGATGGCCTTTCCCGGCAGGAGGCGCACCTCGGCATCTTCGGTGCCCGCCGCGATCCCAGCGGCCCTCCCCTCCCGACCGTCCTCGTGGCGGGCGCGGATCTCGTAGGTCGCCCCGGGGACGGCGAGACGCATCTCGAACCTCCCGCCGTCGAGGAACCACGCGTGCTCCCACCGTGGGCCGTCCATCATCGATTGGAGCCCTCCCCCTTCCGGAGACGGACGGGCGTCCCGGGTGGGGTCGTCGGCGGGAACCTCCCCCTCCCGCCGCACCTGCACGGAGACCCGCTCCCGGTAGCGGACGCCGAGGTCCACGGGCTTCCCGGCCTCGTCGAGGACGCGACCGCGGATCGAGGTCCCCCTCCGGAGCCGGATCTCGAGGTCCTCCTTCCCCGCCGGAATGTCGTGACGGGCCCAGTGGAAGTACGCGTCCTCGGGGGGACTCCCGCCTCCCGCGTGGACCGAGTAGGTGCCCGGGGGCAGTCCTTCCAGCCGGAAGGCGCCATCGGGGCCGGTTCTCATCGAGCGGCTGAAGAAGGGCCCCGGGATCCAGACATCATCCACCACCGCGGCGGGGAGCGGCTCGAGGGACACCACCTTCCCGGCCACCGGATGCCCGTCCTCGTCGACGACCCGTCCCGCGATGGCCCGTCCCCGGGCCACCTCGATACGGAGTTCCCTGGTCCCCGCCGTCACGCCCGCGACCGTCCTGGGAGCGTAGTCATCCCTCCCGTCCCCGAGGCCGATCCCGACCTCCACGGAGTACTTCCCCTTCACGAGCCCCCCGACGACGAAGGTGCCGTCCGCACCGGACAGGACCTGGCGCCCCAGGAAGCCCAGGTCCAGCGTTCCCTCCGCCGTGGCCGTGACGGGCACCCCCTTCACCGGTTCCTTCGTCGCCTCGTCGAGGATCACGCCCCGGATCTCGAGGAGCGGGGACAGCAGGACGAGGCACTCCGGCCCCCCCGTCGTCACCTCCTTCTCCACGGGCTGGAAACCCCTCGCGGAGATGTGCAGCCTGTAGTCGCCCGCCTTCGGCGCCTCCCATGCGAAGGCCCCCTCCCCGTCGGTGAGGATCGGATCGCCGCTGGTCACCCCGGCCGTGGGAGCGCCCGCGCGCTCGGAACCGCGGAGAAGGACCCGCGCCCCCCGGATCGGATGCCCCTTCATGTCCATCACGGCCCCGGTGACGGTGCGGGCCCCCTCCTCCGCCGACGCCACGGGACCGGGCCCGGCGAAGAGTCCGAGGCCGAGGAGGAGGGGCCCGAGGAGCAGGGGAGGGAGGCGGCGCCGCGGGGGGCCCGGGGACGCGGACCGGGCAGCCCGGGGCCTCAACGGGAGGATCCGCGGCGCCCGATGTTGAAAGGCGTTTCCTCCGGGCTCCGCGGACGGCGATCGGGGGGAGAGAGGAGGACGGCGGCGAGCAGCAGGGGGCACTCGAGCCACCGCGGGGCGTGCAGCATCTCGAGGATGCCGGCGACGAGGCCGACCCCGAGGAGGATTACCAGCGACCGTTCCCTTTCCGTCATGGCCGTCGCATTCTCGGAGATCACCGGGTCCCCGTCAACCCCGTGCCCCCGGCGGCGCCCGGCTCCGGACCCTCGACGAAGCGGCCGTGCTCCATGAACTCATCGAGGGAGGGGCGCCGGTGCCGGCGGGCCTCCGTCCGCGGGCCCCGCGGATCGACGCAACCCCCTGCGGGAGTTGGCGGAGGGGCAGGGATTTGAACCCTGGGTAGTCTTGCAACTACACCGGTTTTCGAAACCGGCCCATTCGGCCGCTCTGGCACCCCTCCGGGGGCGAGAACCTCGCATCCTAGGAGGGTCCACGGGCGCGGGGAAGGAATGGCGCGCCGCCTCGCGATGTCGAACCCCGGCCGCAGGCCATCCCGGGTGACCGGGCACCGAACCCCCCGCGGCCGGGCCCGTTGAGCAGTGCATGGGCAACCGGATCCCGCTCCTCTTCGCCGCGGCGGCCCTCCTCTTCGCCCGGACCGACGCCCTGCACGCGGAGGATCCCGCGGAGAGTCCGCCCCCCGTCCTCGACGGAGCGGCGGCCAGGAAGCTGGCGGAGACGCGCGTCGACAGGGTCGGCGGCAAGGCGAGCCGGGAATGGGTCCGCGTCGTGTGGCCCGAGGGAGAGCCCCGCCCGCCGGAGCCCGGCGCGGAGGTGGTCCTCATCGGCGGCTACATCTCCAACTCCCTCCGGGTGCTCCGATGGACCGGCAGGGAGGTGGAAGCACGCTCCCTCGGGATGGGACGGACCTGGTACTTGAACGGGAAGGGGGAGAAGTGGACCTTCAGGAAGCTCTCGATCCCGCCAGGGTCCTTCGCCCTGTCCTGGGCCGCCGCGGACCGCGTCATCCGGGCGCGGGCGGAACGGAAGCCCGACCCTCCCGGTGACGAGGAAGACGACGCGTGGACTTTCATTGGCGGGACCCACCAGCCGGAGTCCTGGGTCCGGGTCGGCGCGCCCCGGGACCGGGAGCCCCTGTTCCTCGCCAACGAACGCGTCTCCTCCTGGGACGGCCGCGGGGTCCCCGACTTCGAGGATGTCCGGGCGGAGGTCGTCCACGGGATCCTCGACGACCTCGTGCAGGCGGCCCAGAACGGGGAGGGGCTCGCGCCCCTGGAGGACCCCGTGGCCGGTGCCGCCGCATGGCGGCCCTTCCTCCGGCGGGAGCTGGAGCGGTTCCTGGAGCCGGAACGCCCCGTGGTCCCCGGGGACGACGCGCTGCTCCTCGTGGAACTGTGCCTCCGGGCCCTGGGGGAGATCGGGGAGGCTCCCGACCGGGCCCTGCTCGAACGCGTGGACGCGAAGGTGGCGGCGGTCCCGAAGGAGGACGGGTGGAGGTTCTACTCCGTCCGCGATCTCCGCCAGGAGGCGGACCTCACCCGTACGAGGCTCCGGCTCCGGTGGGCCTGGGATCCCGGGGAAGCGGAGAGGATCCTCCACGAGGAACCGTCCACGATGGGGTACCGGATCGACCTCGTGAGGTGGACGCGGCGCCTCTTCCACGAGAAGGACCCCGCGGCCTACCGCACGCTCCTCCTCGCGGACCTGAAGCGCAGGGTGCCGATCTTCGAGACCATCGAGGCCATCGCGGAGAGCCTGCCCTCGGAGGCGGCCGAGCTGCTGGGTCCCTACCGGGATGATCTGAACTGGGACGTGCGGGAGGCCGTCGCCCGGGCCCTCGACCGGGGGTCCCGGAGGCCGGAGTTCCCCGGTCGATGACGGAGGAGACCACTCCGGCACACCGCCCTCCCGTTCGGACCAGGGGCTGGACCCGCCGCTCCCGCGGGCGGGCATGGAAGCACCCTCCGGTTCGAAGGTCCCGCGGAGACGCCATGGGGAGCCGGGCGACACCGCCTTGCCTGCAGGGGTCGGGTCTCGCTGCACGGGACCCCCCGAGGGTAGGATCCCGGCATGAACCTGTCCGCGACCTTCGAGGGGGCCTACGATGCCGCGCGCGCCGCCGCGCTCGCGGGAGTCCCGAAGTCCACGGTCTACTACTGGGCGAGGAAGGGCATCCTGGTTCCTTCCGTCTCTCCGGTCCAGGAGAAGTTGTGGTCCTACGCCGACCTCATGGCCCTCCGCACGGTCGCCTGGCTCCGGAAGAAGAAGGTCACGGAGGACAGGACGGTCGGTGCGACCTCGATGAAGCAGGTGCGAATGGCACTGGCGGAACTTTCGAGGCGAGGACTCGATCTCTGGCCGGAACGACCTCGAAGCAGGACCGACTGTGCCCTCCTGGTTGACTGCGAGGGCACCATCCATCTCAGCGAGAACCCGGTCCAGGACCTGGGGGGCCAGCATGTCCACCCCGACTACCTGAACCTCCTTGCTCCGTTCGAAGGAGAGCCGGACAGCGGCAAGTGGGGTCCGAACCTCGTCAGCCCCCGGGACCATCTGCGCATCATTCCGGGAAAGTTGGGCGGACAACCCCACCTCGAAGGGACGCGCCTTGCCACGCGCGCGTTGTACGCGTTGCACGTCCGGGGCTTCACCACCGAGCAGATCGCCAGGCTCTACCCGGACGATGCGGCCGTCGGTCTGGCCGAGGCCATCGACCTTGAGATGGCCCTTGCCGGAGTCGATCCGGTAGCGGCATAGGGAGCCGAGTGGGGACAGTGGGGACGCGAATCAAGCTGGCGCTGGACCACAACTTCCCGACGCCGATTCTCGATGTCCTCGGCGAATGGGTCACGGAAACCGAACTCGTACCCGTTCGCAGAATCGACCACCGGATGGAGACACTCGAGGACCACGAGTTGGTCGTCTCCCTGGCGGCGAGGAAGTGGGCAGGCCTCATCACCTGCGACTACGACCCTTCCGTGGTGCCGCGCGTGTTGTCGGCCATTCACCAGACGAGATTCCGGGTGGTGTCCATCGATGCGGCGGGGCATGACCCGCTCATCGCGACCGGCGCGTTGCTGCTGGAACTTCCGGGCGTGGTCAAGCGGATGAAGTTGGATAGCCCGCAGGTCTTCCGCCTGCATCCGCGGTCCGCCAGACCGGCGAGCCCCAGGGACCTCTTCGGTCTTCTTGCCAAGCGGCACGGCAAGTCCATCCAGGAATTGATGGACGCGGCGGCACTCTCCAAGGACGAGTTGAGGGACCCTCTCGGCCCTTAGGTGCGCCACCGACCTCGATAGCGCGGGGCGCGCCGAGTCCGCCGGAGTTGGATGGAGACCGTTGGAGTCGCTGAACAGGCTGGAGCGGGAAGGGAGTCCGCCAGTTTCGGACCCCGCCCCTATATCCGGAACCCCTCCCCCGGGATCCCGTAGGGTTCCCCCCATGAACGGATCCCGCCCCCTCGCCCTTCTCGTCCTCCTGGCCCTCGCCTCCCCCGCCGGGGCGCTCTACGAGGCCCACCTCGACGACTTCGAGACCGCCGTCGCCGGGCGCCTCGCCGCGCTCCCGGAGACGGGGGGCACGAAGACCGAGGCGAAGCAGAGGAAGGCCCTGCTCAAGGCGCAGGCCGCCCTCCTCCTCCCCTCCATCGATCGCGCCACGGATCTCGTCCTCGCGAAGAAGGCCGCCGCCGCCGTGCAGAAGACCTTCGCCGCCGACGCCCCCCTCCTCGCCGCCATGGACGGGGCCCTCGACGCCTACCGCACCGAGGCCGACGACGCGATGTCCGAGTGCGACGGGCTCCTCGCCGACTTCCCCGACGGCTCCGCCGCCGTGAAAATCGGGAAGAAGCTCGACGGCGTGAGGAACCTCCTCGCCAAGGAGGCGGCGGCGACGGTCCTCTCCGCGCGGGCCGGGATCCTCGCCAAGGCCTTCAAGAAGACCGCCCCGCTGAAGGAGGCCCTCGCCGGCGACCCGCCCGGCGGCCCCTGTGATCCCCCGACCTACCTGGAGGACGTCAACATCGGGTTCATGTCAGCGACCGTCGCCGGCGAACCATGGACCTCCACCGATGTCGAGGTGACCCTCATCCTCGACTCCGAGACGATGGAGATCATCCAGCTCGGGCTCAGCGCCGAGCACAAGAACGAGCTCGGCGGGGTCATCGACACCCTCGAGTTCCACTTCGACCTCGGCGCCTTCACGGGCCCGGGGACCTTCCCCTTCAACACCTCCGCCGGCGGCCTCGTCTCGATGTCCTACATCAAGTCCCCGAACTGGTTCCAGTCCCTCGCCGGCACCGTCACCGTCTCGGAGTTCTCCTTCGACCCCGTCGGCGTCGAGCCGCAGTTCGTCGCCGGGAAGCTCTCCGGCACATTCGCCTTCAACGGGTGCACCCTCTGGGCCGGGTCGGACACCTGCGGCGCCCTCCCCGTCTCCGTCACCTCGGGCTCCTTCGACGTCTGCAACTTCCAGGTCATCTACTGGTAGCGGGCGCTTCCCCCTCCGGGGGAAGCGATCCTCGCGTAGGATCGCTTCCTGGATGCGGCGGAAGGGAGGCGGGCGTGAGGGGACCGTCCCTCGTCGGAGCCGGAGTCGCGCTGGGCGGCCTTCTCGGGCTCTGCGTCGCCGGGATCCCCGGGTGGATCGGCCGTGATGCCTCGGAAGCCGTCGTCGTGGGCGCCGTCTCCGGAGCCGTGACCGGGGCCTTCCTCGGATACTGGGAGTGGATCCCGAGGAGGAGGCGGTGGGATCTCGCGCGCCGGCTGCCATCGCCGTTGCGGGGCCTCTACGCGGGGCTCCTGGCCGCGCCCGCCTCCGCCGGCCTGTTGATGCTGGGCTGGGTCCTTCTCTCGGGAAAGAGAATCGTGTCGCAGTTCCCAGCGTCCTTCCTCCTCGCCGCCCTCAGCGTCGAGCACCTCCACGTGACCCTCCCCGTCGGGCTGCTGTTGGGGCTCGGCCTCTGGTGGGCGCGGCGGCGCCGGCCGGCCTCCCCGGACGGCGAGTGAAGGAGAAGGACGCCGCGTCCGCGGTGCAGAAGGTTCCCCCCCTCCCCGGGCTTCCGTAGGGTGGGGGCAACCCCGAGGAGAACACCCATGCCCCGCACGTCCCCGAAGTCCGATCAGGCGGCGGCCGCCCTGCAGGCGGCCATGGACGCCGAGATGGCCGGCGTCGCCCTCTACACCCACCTCGCACTCCGCGTCCACGGACCGCAGATGCACGGCATCATCGCGTTCCTCAGGTCCCAGGCCGCCGAGTCCCTGAAGCACGCCGAGACCGTGGGCGATCGCATGGTCCGGCTCGGCGCGCTCCCCCTCGTCCGCGTGACGGCGGAGCCTCCGAAGTCCCCGGAGACACTGAAGGAGATCCTCACCGTCAGCCTCGCCCACGAGCGCGGGGCCGTGGACCGCTACCGGGCCCTCCTGGAGGTCGCGGCGGGGGACATCCCCCTCGAGGAGTTCGCGCGCGCCATGGTGGCCACGGAGACCGACCACGCGGCGGGCCTGGAGCTGATGCTCCGCCCCATGGCCTGACCGCCATACTGAACCCGACCCAGATTGGCGGCGGGGGCAGGGGCGAACCATCATGGCCAGGGAGGGGAGGTCTCGCCCCCGCCCCCGCCGCCAATCTGGGTCGGGTTCAGTATGGCGGTCAGCGCGCTACTTGAACTCCAGGCGCCCCTCCCCACGGACCTTCCACCGCGCCGCGTGGGTGCCGAGGTTCGAGAGCCCCTCCACGGTCACCGCGACGGGATTGGCCTGTGGCCCGGGGAAGTCGAAGCCCCGGGCGGTGAGCGTGAAGCGCCCCGTGTCCCGTTGCAGCCGGAGACTCACCCGGAACTTCCCGTCCTCCGGCGACTCCCACAGGAGGACCTCCTTCCGCTCCTTCCAGCCCGGGTCCCCGGGGGGGATCTCGATGACCAGCGGGTACAGCCTGTCCCCCGCCGTGACGCAGAGCCGCATGGTCCCCGGATCGAAGGCGTCGAGCCCCTCCCCCGGCTCCGCCTCGCCCCGGAGCCGCGCCTCCAGGAGGAAGAAGTCCCGCTCCGCCTCGAGCCGGTCGCGGAGGATGCCCCGGTGGACCTCGAGGGTGTCCTCCGCCGCGACGCCCCCGCCGCCGTCCACGGGACCGCCCCCCGCCGCCTCCCCGCCGCCGGCCGCCGCCGGGCCCCCCTCCCCGCCGGGGGAGCCCGGCTCCCCCGCCTCCCCCGCGCCGCTCCCCTCCCGGCCCTTCCCCTCCTCCTCGGCCACGTCGACGCCGGGGAGGTCGAAGGTCGGCCCCCATCCCGGAAGCCGGGGGAGCACCGGCCCCCGGCCCTTCCCCTTCCCGGCGGCCGCGCCGGGGCGGGAGGAGCAGCGCACAAGCACCCCGCGGGTCCGGGGCGTCGTCAGGGTCGTCGCCACGAAGAGGTCCCCGTCCGGCGCCGCCGCCGCGGGGCCCTCGAACTCCGTCGGGGGAAGGCGGAGCAGGAAGGGCTCCCCGACCTCCCCCTCCGCATCCACCTCCACGACGAATCGCCGCCCCATGGGTCCGGCGGGATCGCCGTCGTCCCCGGAGGCGTCCGCCCCCAGTTCCGGGGACCCGGTCCGCCCGGCGACGAAGACGCCGCCCCCCGGCCGCAGCGCCAGCGAGGGCCGATCCTCGTGCACGCTCCCCTCGATCACGCACCGGGACAGCTCCTTCCCCGCCGGGTCGAGGCGCAGGAGGAAGATGCGCGAGCCCGGGCGGATGCCCGTCGGGCCGGGCTCCTCCCGCCGGCTCGGGAAGCCGCCCTTGAGGGCCGCGGTGCCCGCGATCCAGGCGACGCCCTCCGCGTCCACCACGAGGGCGTCCCCCTGGGAGAATCCCTCCCTCTCGGGAACCCGGAACCAGGCCAGTGTCCCGCCGGCGGTGAGCCGCGCGGCGAAGGCGTTCCTCTCCAGCATGCGCGGGGGGCCCGCGGGGGACCGGTTGTCCCTCCAGCGGCCGACCGTGCCGGTGACCAGGACCGAGCCGTCGGGGGAGAGCGCGACGGCGGCGGGCTCCACCGTCCCCTCGTGGGAAGGGAGGGGGACCCGCCAGAGGAAGGACCGGCCGTCGGCGGCGACCCGCCCGACGAAGGCAACATCCGCGCCGGGGTGGAAGTCGGGGCCGTCGGGGCTCGCGCCGATGCGCGAAGCGGTGGTGCGTCCCGCGAGGACGACGGAGCCGTCGCCGGCCACGGCCATGGGCGTCCGGGCGTCGATGTTCATGGTCTCCCGCACGTCCAGCAGGGCGGAGAAGAGGAACTCCCCCTTCCGCGGGTCGATGCGCGCGAGGAAGGCACGGCCCTCCTCCGGGTTCCCTTCCTGCAGCGCGCCGTCGGTGGCGGGGAAGTCCGGGGACCAGGTCGCGCCCGCCGCGTAGAGAGAGCCGTCGGGCCCCACCGCGCAGGAGTGCACGGAGTCCCACCGGGATCCCCCGAGCCACGTGCAGAAGAGCACACGCGCTCCCGTCCCGTCGACCTGGAGGAGGTAGCCGTCGGAGGTGTCCGACCACCGGACCTGAAGGGCGCGACGGAGGGGGAGGTCGCGATCCCCCGTCATCCCCCCCGCCGCCACGGTCCCGTCGGGACCGGCGGCCACGCAGTGGAGGTAGTCGTACTTCGATCCCCCCGTCAGGCGCGCGTCCACGGGCCGAAGGGGGGGCGCGGGGGAGGCGGGCTCCGCGGCGGACTCACTTGCCGGGAGGGCGAGGGCTGTGGCGGCGAGGGCGGCGAGCAGCGCGAGGCGGCGCGGACCCTGGGCTCCGGCCATGGGGATCCTCCTGCCGGGATTCTACTCCTCCTCGCCGCCCTTGCGCCGCCGCGCGCGGAAGAACTCGCGGAGGAGCCCGCCGCACTCCTCGGCGAGGACGCCGCGGGTGACCGGCATGCGGTGGTTGAGCCGCCGGTCGTTCACGACGTCCATGAGCGTCCCGCAGGCGCCGGCCTTGGGATCGTCAGCGCCGTAGACGAGACGCCCCACGCGCCCGTTCACCAGCGCGCCGGCGCACATCGGGCAGGGCTCCAGCGTCACGAACATCGTCGTCCCGTCCAGGCGCCAGGAGCCCACCGCCGCGGCGGCCTGCGTCACCGCGATCATCTCCGCGTGGGCCGTCGGATCGTGGAGCCGCTCCCGCTGGTTGTGCCCCCGCCCGATGATGCGCCCGCCCTTCACGACGACGGCGCCGACGGGCACCTCCCCCTCGAGGGCGGCGCGCCGCGCCTCCTTGAGGGCGTCCTTCATGTAGGAGGCGTCGTCCCTCGGCTCCAGCATCCTCCACCTCCGGCGGTCCCGCGAGGATAGGAGCCCCGCCCCCGGCGCCCCGGAGGAAATGCGATGCCCGGGCCGGACCATTGACAGGGCGCGGCCGCGGGGGCACCCTGTCCGCGGGAAGCGGGAAAGGGAGGAGGTCCCATGGCGCGCGTGAACTCCGTGACCGCCGCGGCGGCGGGCGTGATCCTCCTCGGCGCCGGATTCGGGCTGGGGGTCATCGTCGCCGGGGCCGGGCCGACGGAGAAGGTCGTGAAGCACATCGCCTCCGGGGACCGCTCCGCGGGGGCGGTCGCGGCGCCGGCTCCCGAGGCCTCCTCCTCCCCTTCCCCCTCCCCCGCTCCTGCTTCCGCTTCCGCTCCCGCACCCGGGGCCGCCGCCGCCGCCCGCGCCCTCCTCGACGCGCTCCCTCCGCCCGCCTTCCCCGAGGGGACCGGCGTCGTCACCGGCCGGGTCGTCCGGGAGGACGGCACGCCCCTCCCCGGCGTCCTGGCCTCCCTCTCCCCGGAACGCCCCCCCGGCATCGTTCCCGCCCGGACGATGTGGGATCCGGAGCCGAACCTGGAGGCCACCGTCGTCGAGAGCGCCCTCCAGTCGCGGTGGTACCGGGAGGCCCGGAAGACGGCGCTCTCCGACCCCGACGGCCGCTTCCGGTTCGACGGCGTCGCCGACGTCGGCCACGGCCTCCAGCTCCGCCTCCGGGGCTGGCGGATTCAGCCGAAGGACTGGAAGCTCGCCCGCCGCGTGCGGCCCGGGGCCGACATCGAGTTCACGGCGTTCCCCCAGGTCGAGTGGACCGTCGAGGTGGTTCGGGCCGACGGGAGCGTCCCCGAGGAGGCCCAGATCCAGTTCGTCGCGGGGAACCAGAACATGGGGATGGGATGGAGCCCCGGGGCGGTGATCCAGGTCAAGCCCGGCACCTGGCAGGTCTCGGCCACCGTCGGGGAGCGGCAGGAGCTGAAGTCGGAGGCTGAGACCGTCGTGCTGGAGCAGGGAAAGGAGCCGCCGGCGCTGCGCTTCGTCGTGCGCGGCTCCCCGGGGATCCGGGGGAAGGTGATCCTCGAGGGGTACACCTCCACGAGGGGCGTCGAGGTCGCCGTCGCCCGGATCCCGCCCGACGGGAAGGCCGACCCCGTTCTCCTCTCCGGGGCCACGGCGCTCCGGGAGACGGCGTGGACGAACCGGGACGGGGAGTTCCTCTTCGGCGAGCTCGCGCCGGGGCGGTACCTGCTCGGCGCATCCATGGGGCGGCGCTCTTCGCCCGTGGTCGCGGAGGAGGTGGAGGTCGCCGGCGACCTCGTGACCCGGGACCTCCGCATCACCCGGCTCGACGCCGCCGACTTCGCCGTGGTCCTCGTGCAGGGGCCCGGCGGCGCCCCCGTCGAGGTCACGGGGATCACGACGGGCTACCGCTCCGGCACCTCCTCCTCCTCCGGCGGCGGCTCCTGGCTCCGGCGCGACGACGGGGCCTACCTCATCGAGCACCAGGACACGAGCGGCATCGGCGGGGGCGGCGGCGCCGCGGCGCCGGAGGACGCCGTCTGGTGGGTGGAGGTCCAGACCGCGGCCCACGGCACGCGGCGGGAGGAGTACCGTCGCGGGCCGCACACCCGGCTGATGGTGGCCTTCGAGGAGCCGGCCTTCCTCGACGTGACGGTCACGGGGTTCAAGGGCTCCCCCCTCGAGGGGGTTCTCCAGGCGAACCTCGTGCACGCCTCCGATTCGAACCGCTACGCCGGTAACCGGGGGAGGGGGCCGAAGCTCGACGCCGAGGGGAGGATGACCCTCCCCGGCCTGCAGCCCGGGGAGTACGTGCTCGTGCTCACCACCGCCGGCGACCGGTCGGGGATGCGGGCCCTGGCCCGCATCCCCGTGACGGTGCGTGCCGGCCGCAACCCCCTCGCGGTCCCGGTGCCGGTCCTTTACCGGGTGGCGGTGTCCGGGGTGGACGGGTCGGCGCGGCTCTCGAAGAAGGGGGAGCCCTACTGGACGATGTCCGCCACCGCCGACGCCGAGGGGAGGGTGGCCTTCGACGGACTTCCCGAGGGTGCCTACCAGGTCCAGTGCGGGCAGAAGTCGGCGGAGTTCGACCTCCCCGGGACCGCCGAGGTCCGCCTGTAACGGCCTCCCGTCAGGGAATCCGGGGAGGCAGCCTCGGGCCATGAAGAATCCATCACACCTTCTCCACGATGATGCCATAACCCGTTGACTTCAATGGAGTAGAGGCGGAAGGCCGACAGAACTCGGAGGCCCGTGCTACTGTTCCCTGGTACCACGGGGTCGAAAGGAACTCGATCATGACGGACATCACCATGCGGACGCCGGATCCGGGGACCTGCCCCCACGAGCGTGTCCTGCGCATCGGAATCCAGAAGTCCCCGTCGAAGGACTGGCGCCTCTACCTGGTCACCTGCCGGCGGTGCGAGACCACCCTCACGACCCGGACCCTGAGGGATCTCCGAAAGGGAAAAGGGCAGCGCATCGCTTCCTGACGGGGGACCCCGGCGGGGAGGAGGAGTGAGCCCCGCCGACGGGAGGAAGTGGCGCGCCCGGGAGGAGTCGAACCCCCAACCCCCAGATCCGTAGTCTAGTGCTCTATCCAATTGAGCTACGGGCGCGCGGAGCGGCCAAACCCCAGTAGTTATCCGGTGGGCGGCGCCCCGGCCAAGGAATCCCGCCCGCCCTTCACCGCCAACGCGACGAGCAGGATCCCCGCCCCCGCCGCGGCGAGGCCCGCGGCGCCGAGGGCGGCATCCCCCCCGGAGAGGACCCGGACGGGGAAGGTCTCCGTCGTCGCGTCGATGCCGGCCTTGGCCAGCCACACGGTGATCCCGTTGTGGAGGGCGTGGGCCACGATCCCCGGCCAGAGGGAGCCGGACCGCAGCGCCAGGAAACCGAGCCCGAGGCCGAGGGCCGTCGTGAAGGCGATGCGCTCCGGCTCCATGTGGAAGACGCCGAAGATGACCGCCGAGAGGACGACGGCGGAGAGCCCGGTCATCTCCGAGCGGAGCCCCCGGAAGACCCAGCCGCGGAAGAGCGCCTCCTCGGCCACCGCCGGCAGGACCCCCGCCAGCAGCACCAGCATCGGCCCGGACTGCCCCCGCACGAGCCGTTCGAGGAAGTCCGCCATCGCGCTCTCCCCCTCGGGCACGACGCCGAGCGCGTGGGAGAGCCAGGGCGTGGCGGCGACGCTCCCGCAGCCGAGCAGCACCGCCCCGAGGAGGGACGCCGCGCCGGGGGCCCGGAGGCCGAGGGTCGCCCGGAGGTCGAGGCCCCCCGCGGCGATGCCGGCGAAGACCGCCCCGAGGAGGAGCGCCTGCTGCGCGACGAGGAGCCAGGGCGAGGTGAGCCACTCCGGCCTCATCAGCGCCTGGGCGACGAGGAAGGTCGCCGCCAGGGCCGCCACCGGCAGGAAGAAGGCGCCGCCGGGCCCCGGCACGGAGCCCTTCCGCCTCCTCGCCCGGAGGTCCTTCCACGAGAAGGCGTCGCCGGGGTCCCGGAAGAGGACCTCCTCCCGCCCGAACATCCAGACCGCCCAGCGGATGGCGAGGCCGGCGGCGAGCGCCGTGGCGCCGAGCACCACGGGCACCATGGGGATCACCTTCGCCAGAAGCGCCGGCTCCCCCTGGGCGAGCATGAGGTCGCGGAAGAGGAGCACCGCGCCGGCCACGGGCACCGTGGCGAGGCCGAAGGAGAGTTCGATGTTGGGCACCACCGCCACCATGGAGAGCGGCATCGCGAGCAGCATCAACGGCGTGAGGTAGGTCTGCGCCTCCTTCGTCGAGCGGGCCAGCGTCGAGAGCGCCAGCGCCAGCGCCGAGAACAGGGCCGCCAGCGGCAGCAGCACGAGGAAGATGGTGGCCGCCGTGCCGATGTCGAGGGTGAAGTCCACCTTCCCCTTCACGCCGAGGGAGGAGGCGAACTGGCCGAAGGTGACCCCCATGGAGGCGAGGTTGCCGAGCGCCGTCGCCACGGAGACGGCGAACACGGAGAGGAACTTCCCCATCACGATCTCGAGGCGCGTGGCCGGGCTGATGAGGAGGGTCTCCATGGTCCCCCGCTCCTTCTCCCCGGCCACGGCGTCCACGGCCGGGGTGAAGGCGCCGGTGACGACCATCAGCACGAGCATGAAGGAGAGGAGGCGGCCGAAGATGTGGGCGCCGCGGCGGGTGGGGCTGGCGACGTCCGTGGCGGAGGCGGCGGGGACGTCCACGGGGACGATGTAGGCGGGGTCGATGCCGCGCTTCCCGAGGCGCTCGGCGAGGATGGCGTCGCGGTAGGCCCCGACGACCTCCATGGCCTTGCGCCGCGCCTCCGCCGAGGGCTCGTTGGCGGAATCGTGGAGGAGTTCGAGGCGGGCGCTGCCCCCGGCGGAGAGGACCTCCTCGAAGTCCGGGGCGGCGCGGAGCACGATCTGGATCCTCCCCGCGCGGAGGTCCCCCTCGGGGTCGGAGCCCTCGGAGAGGCGGAGGCCCTTCGCCCCGTGGAGCGCGTCCCGGAGCGCCGCGGGGACGGGACCCTGCAGGGAGTAGGACTGGACCGCGTCCCGGAGCTTCCCCTGCTGGCGGGCGGTGACGGTGCCGAGGCCGATCATGAGCATGGGGTAGAGGAGGATGGGGAGGACGAGGGTGACGAAGAGGGTGCGGCGGTCGCGGAGCGCCTCGCGGACCTCCTTCTGGAGGACGAGCAGGACGCGGCGGCCGTTCACTCCGCCTCCTCCCCAACGAGGGCGAAGAAGGCTGTCTCGAGGTCCGGCGCCCCTCCGGCGGCGGCGCGGACCTCGGCCACGGTGCCGGCGGCGCGGACGCGGCCGCGGTGGATGACGGCGAGGCGGTCGCAGAGGCGCTCCGCCTCGCCCATGTCGTGGGTGGAGAGGAGGACGGTGCGGCCGGATTCGCGGGCGTGGCGGATGAACTCGGTGACGGAGCGGGCGACGAGGACGTCGAGGTTGGCCGTGGGCTCGTCCAGCACGAGGACCGGCGGGTCGTGGACGACGGTGCGGGCGAGGGAGGCCTTCTGCTTCTGGCCGCTGGAGAGGGTGCCGCAGGGACGGTCGGCGAAGTCCTCGGCCTTGAGGACGTGGAGGGTGCGATTGACGGCCTCCTCGAGCACCTTTCCCGTCAGACCGTGGAGCTCCGCGTAGTACCGCGCCTGCTCGCGGGGGGTGAGGCGGTCGTAGACCCCGGTGGCGCCGGAGAGGAACCCGATGCGGCGGCGCACCTCGTCGGGGCGGGCGACGGCGTCCACGCCGTCCACCTCGATGACGCCCGACGTCGGGCGGAGGATGGTGGAGAGCATGCGCAGCGCCGTCGTCTTCCCCGCGCCGTTGGGCCCGAGGAGGCCGAACACCTCGCCCGGCCGCGCCTCGAAGGAGACGCCGTCCACCGCCCGGACCTCGCCCGGGCGTCCCTCGCGGTAGATCTTCGTCAGCCCCTCGACCCTGACCATGGTCGGGGAGTGTAGAAGAGGCGGGGAGGTTCCCGGCCAAGGTTCCCGCACGGGGATGGACGACGATCGCCCCTGGGCGTCGCCGCGCCCCGGGAGGTTCCCGCCGCGGGAGGTCCCCGCGCGGGAAGTCGGCGCTGCCTGACATGGATGAAAGTCGCCGAACGGCGACAATTTGATTTGTCAGCGAGCGGCGACATCCGATGATCGGTTCCCCGGTCCCCCTCCCTGGAGGCGACATGAGACTGCGAACGGCGACGGATGTCGGTCTGACCATTCGCGAACGCCGTCGGAATCTGGGCCTCGACCAGAAGACCCTCGCCCGCCTCGTCGGGGTGAGCCGGCAGTGGGTCATCGACGCCGAGAAGGGGAAGAAGCGCACGCAGCTCGGGCTGATCCTCCGCACTTTCAATGCCCTCGACCTCGAACTGCGCACGGGAGAACCCCCGCCCCCCCCCGATGGCGGAATGCTTCCCGCCTCCGCCGTCGACCTCGACCGCCTGATCCAGGCCCACCGGGGCCGGCCTCGACCGAAACCGTGACGGTGGGAGGAGCGGGCCGGGAGTCCTGACTCCGCCGGACGCGGGCCCGGATTCCCTTGACACAGTTCTATTGTTCTATAACACTACAAGTCGTGCACCTGCGCATCGACCCGAACAGCGGGATCCCCCTGGCCCTGCAGATCGCCCGGCAGGTGCGCCTCGGCGTCGCCGCCGGGCGGCTCTCCCCGGGCGAGCGCCTCCCCGGCTCCCGGGAACTGGCGGCCTCCCTCGGGGTCAACTTCCACACGGTGCGGCGGGCCTACGCCGACCTGGAATCGGAGGGGCTCCTCGTCACCCGCCACGGGGTCGGGACCTTCGTGACGGAGAAGGCGCGGCTCCTCTCCCCCGCCGAGTTCCGGGCCCTGGTGCGGGCCCACCTGGAGCGGCTGGCCGAGGACCTCGCCGGCTCCGGGGTGGACGGGGAGCGGGCCGAGGGGATCCTCCTCGAGGAGTGGCGGAGGGCCCTCGGGGCCCGGAAGGTGCGTCCATGAGCGGCGACGGTCCTGTGGTCGAGGTGCGCGGGCTCCGCAAGTCCCTCGGGGGCAACGAGGCGGTGCGCGGGGTCTCCTTCTCCGTGGAGCGCGGTTCGGTGCTCGGGCTCGTCGGCCCCAACGGGTCGGGGAAGACGACGACGCTCAAGTGCCTGCTCGGGCTGCTGGTGCCCGACGAGGGGGAGTGCCGGGTGCGGGGCGAGGACTCCCGCTCCCTCTCGCGGGAGTGCCGGCGGCGCATCGGCTACCTGTCGGAGAAGCCCTTCCCGTGGCAGGACCTCGCGGTGCCGGACCTCCTCGGGATGATCGCGTCGCTCCAGGACCGCTGGGACGGGGCGCGGGTGGAGGCGCTGGCGAAGCGGATGCGGGTGGCGCTGGACCGGCCGCTCCTGGCGATGTCCTTCGGGGAGCGGCGTCGGGCGGAGCTGTTCCTCGTGCTGGCGCCGGACCCGGAGGTGCTGGTGCTCGACGACCCGTGGCTCGGGGTGGACGCCCGGGTGCGGCGGGAGTTCCTGCTGGCGCTCCTCGAGGGGGCGCGGGAGCGGGGGCGGACGATCCTCTTCACGAGCCACATCCTGACGGACGTGGAGAAGGTGGCGGACCGGGTGGCGCTGCTGGTGCGGGGGGAGACGCGGGTGGTGGACGACATCGACGCGCTCAAGGGGCGGATGCGGCGGGTGGTGGTGGAACTGCGGGACGGTGTGCGGGCGGAGGACGTGGTGGTGCCGGGGGAGATCTCGCGGGCGGTGGACGGGGAGACGGTGACGGTGGTGACGGAGGCGTGGACGGCGGGGGTCGAGGAGGCGCTGGCGGCGCGGTGCGGCCGGGTGGAGGTGGAGCCGCTCAACCTGGAGGCGGCGTTCATCGAGTTGACCGGGGACGCCGACCCGGCCGTCGCGGAGGAGGGGGCGGCGTGAGCCTGGCGACCCTCTGGCGGGACGTCGCCGAGTGCCGCGCGTGGGAGAAGCGGCTCCACGCGGGGTCGAAGGAGACGCGCAAGGAGGCGGCGCTGCCGGGGTGGAAGGAGTGGGTGCTGCCGCCGTTGATGCTGCTGTTCGGAGTGTCGGCGTGGCAATGGGGCTTCACCACGAGTACCTTCGTGTTTCTTGCAGTCTTCCCGGTCTTCTCCCTCCTGCTGTCTGGACGTCTGTTCCCCCCCTCCCTCCCGACGGAGTGGGAGGCGCTCGCGTTGCCCTCCCGACGGGCATGGCAAATCGCGCGGTGGTCCCACCGCTGGCCGGCACTCCTGTGGTTCGGCGCCTGCGTCCTCGGGTTCCTGTACACCGCCGCCCTGCGCGAAGCACCCCGCCCCCACGCCATCCGTTGGTCCCTGGCCGTCGTCTACCTCCTGCTCCCCCCCTTCTTCGGCGTCATCGTTTCCTGGTTCATCGTGATGAACAGGTTGATCAGCGTTCCGATTCGAATTGTCCCCCTCGTCTCTCTCCTCCTTGCCGCACTGTTCGCGATCGGCTCCTTCGTTTCCCACATGACGAGGTTCTCCACCAACCGGTCTGCCACCCTCGTCACCGGTGCCCTGGGCGGATTCGCCGTCCTCTGTCTCCTGGTCTCCATCCATGCCGTCCGCCCCCGCCGGCATGGTACGGGGTGGTCGCGTGGCTGGATGTACTGGGCCTCAGCCCTCGGAACCCTCCTTCTCGGTACCGCAGGAACCCTGTCCCTGATCTCCCTCGCCGTTTCTGCTCCGCCCCCGGATGTCTTGGACACGACGTAGGGTGTTGACGCCGGGTGTCC
>CAYJMF010000068.1:0-26507 GCA_964370855.1 uncultured Planctomycetota bacterium
GAGGAAGCCCCATGTCCGTCCCCCGATCCCTCTCCCTCTCCGTAGCCGCCCTCCTCTCCGCCGCGTGCGCCGCCCCCGGTCCGCTCCCCTCCGAGGCTCTCCCTCCCGTGGAGTTCCTGGGCACCGTCCGCGCCGTCGAGTTCCGCGACCGCGAGGGCCCCCTCGACGAGCCCGGTCCGCCGCCCGCCGCCCTCGAACTCGCCGACGTCCTCCACCGCGCCCTCCTCTCCTCCCCGGAGCTCCAGGCCGCTCTCGCCCGCGTCCGGGTCGCCGCCGCCGGGGCCCGCCAGGAGAGGCTCCTCCCCAACCCCGTCCTCTCCGTCACCCTGCGCGCCGTGGAGGGTGCGGGCACCCCCGCCCTCGACCTCGGCCTCGCCGGGGACCTCCACGCCCTCCTCACCCGCGGCGTCCGGGCCGACGGCGCCGACGCCCGCCTGCGCGCCGCCGTCGCCGAGGCCTCCGTCGTCGCCCTCGACGTCGCCGTCGAGGCCGCCTCCCTCGCCGTGGAGGTCCGCGCCCACGACGACCGCCTCTCCCTCCTCGCGGGGAAGGTGGAGGTTCTGGGCCTCCTCCTCGACGCATCGCGGGAGCGCTTCGCGAGCGGCGAGGGCCGGGCCCTCGACGCCACCGTGGTCGAGGAGGAGATGGCCGCGGCGGAACTCGACCTCCTCGATGCCCGGGCCGCGGCGCGGGCCGCCCGCCTCTCCCTCGCCCGGCGCATCGGCCGTCCCGGCGACGCCGCCGCGTGGACCGTGGGGTCGCTTCCCGCGGAGGGCCCCGCCGCTCCCGAGGGGGAGTGGATCGCCGCGGCCCTGGCCGCCCGCCCGGAGATCGCGGCGCTTTCCATGGAACTGCAGGCCCTCGAAGCCGACGCGCGCCTCGCGGGCCTCTCGCCCCTGGAGGGGATGGAGGCCGGCGTCGAGGTCGAGGGGACGGAGGACTGGGAGGCGGGGCCCTCCTTCTCCATCCCGCTCCCCTTCCTCGACGACGGCTCCGAGCGGGCGGCGACGGTGCTCGCAAGCATGGCCGAGGTCCGCCACCGGCGGCTCGCCGCGGCTCGCCTAGTCGTCGAGGAGATCCGCCGGGAGCGGGCCGCCCTCGAGGCGGCGGCCGCCGCCCGCGACCTCGCCGCCGGCCGCCTCCTCCCCCTCGCCGAGAAGCGCCGCGCCGAGGCCGAGGCCATCCACCGCAGCGGCGAGAGCGACCTCGTGGACGTGCTCCTCGCCGGGAACGCCCTGCAGGAGGCGCGGCTGCGCCTTCACGACGCCGACGCCCGGGCCGCCGCGGCCCGGGTCCGCCTGATGCGCGCCGCCGGGGGCGCCGCCCCCGGCTCGACTCCTTCCGGCACCAGCAACGGAGGCTTCACCCATGGCGACCGCTGATCGGCGCATCCCCTCGACCCTCCTCCTCGGCTTCCTTCCCGCCCTGGCGGCGGCCCTCGCCCTCTCCTCCTGCAGGGTGGACCGGGGGACGGACGGCGGCGGGGGCCACGCCGGGCACGAAGACCACGCCGACGACGCCGCCGAAGAGGAGGGCCACCTCGACGAGGTCCACCTCTCCGCCGACGCGCGGCAGGCCGCCGGAATCCGCGTCGCCGCGGCGGCGAAGGATGTCCTCCACCCCACCTTCCGCGCCCCCGCCCGCGTCTCCTTCGACGAGGACGCCATGGCCCACGTGGGGGCTCCCTTCGCGGGGAGGATCCGGGATCTGCGCGTCCGCCGGGGGGACGCCGTCGCCGCGGGCGACGTCCTCTTCGCCGTCGAGAGCCCCGAGTTCGCCGCCGCCCAGATCGAGTTCCTGGAGAGGCGGGACGCCCTCGCCCTCGCCGATGCCCCCGTGGAGCTCGCCCGCCGCCAGGCCGCGCGGGCGCGGGAGGCCTTCGACGCGTCGAGGAGCGTGACCCTCTCCGCCGTGGAGGACCGGGAGCGCTCCGCCCTCGAGGCGGAATCGGCCCGCGAGGCGGCCCGCGCGGCGGCCGTCGCCGCCGAGAACCGCCTCCACATCTTCGGGCTCTCCCAGGAGGAGGTCGCGGCCCTCGCGGCGGACCGGGAGATCCGGCGCACCATGGAGATCCGGGCGCCGCTCGCGGGGGAGGTGGTCGAGCGGGAGGTCACCCTCGGCGAATCCGTGGGGCCGGAGCGGGACGCCCTCCTCGTGATCGCCGGGACGGAATTCCTCTGGGTCGTCGCCGACGTCCCGGAAACCCGCGTGGGGCGCGTCGGCGTCGGCGGCCCCGCCGCCGCGACGACGCCGGCATTCCCGGGCCGGACCTTCGCCGGGACCGTCGCCCGCATCGAGTCCCGGGTGGACGGGGAGAGCCGCACCGTGAAGGTCCGGATCCTCCTCCCGCGGAAGGGCACGGGGCTCCTCCCGGGGATGTTCGCCGAGGTGGATTTCCCCGAGGCCGGCCCGCCGCCGCCCGCCGTCGTCGCCGTCCCGGAGGAGGCGGTCCAGAACGTGGAGGGGGGGCCGGCGGTGTTCGTCCCGGTGAAGGACGAACCCGACGCCTTCGCGCTCCGCCCGCTTCGCGTCGGGCCCGCCGTGGGAGGGCGGGTCCCCGTCCTCGAGGGGCTCGCCGAGGGCGAGGAGTACGTCGCCGAGGGGAGCTTCCTCCTCAAGGCGGAGCTCGGCAAGTCCTCCGCGTCCCACGAGCACTAGCCCCGCGTCCCCCGGAGTCCCGCCATGCTCGAGAAGATCCTCCGCGCCTCCGTCCACCACCGCTGGCTGGTGATCGTCCTCACCCTGGCCGCGGGCGGGGTCGGGGTCGCGGCGCTCCGCCGCCTGCCCATCGACGCCGTCCCGGACATCACCAACAACCAGGTCGCCATCAACACCGTGGCCGCCTCCCTCGCCCCGGCGGAGATCGAGCGCCAGGTCACCTTCCCCGTGGAGACCTCCCTCGCCGGCATCCCGGGCCTCGAGTCCACGCGGTCCATCTCCCGGAACGGCTTCTCCCAGGTGACCGCCGTCTTCGAGGACTCGGTGGACATCTGGTTCGCCCGCCAGCAGGTGGCGGAGCGCCTCCGCGAGGCGGGGGAGTCCCTTCCTCCCGGCGTGGAGCCGGTCATGGGGGCCGTCACCACCGGGCTCGGCGAGGTCGTCATGTGGACCGTCGGGTTCGCCCACCCCGGCGGCGCTGGGGCCGAAGCGCGGGAGGGGCGGCCGGGCTGGCAGCCCGACGGCTCCTACCTCGCCTCCACCGGGGAGCGGCTCGGGACGGAGGTCGAGCGGGCCGCCTTCCTCCGCACCGTGCAGGACTGGATCGTGCGCCCCCAGCTACGCACCGTGGAGGACGTGGCCGGCGTCGAGGCCATCGGCGGCTACGTGAAGCAGTACCACGTGGAGCCGGACCCGCGGAGCCTCGTCTCCCACGGCCTCGCCTTCGCCGACGTCGTCGAGGCCCTCGAGCGCAACAACGTGAGCACCGGCGCGGGGTACGTCGAGCACAAGGGGGAGTCCTGGATGGTGCGCGCCACGGGGCGCCTCGGGAACCCGGAGGAGATCGGCGCCGTCGTCGTGGGGACGCCGGGGGGCGTGCCCGTGCGCATCCGCGACCTCGCGCGGGTCGGCGTCGGCAGGGAGCTCCGCACCGGCTCGGCCTCGGCCGACGGGGAGGAGGTCGTCGTCGGGACCGCGATGATGCTGCTTGGCGCCAACAGCCGGACCGTGGCGGCGGGGGTGGTGGCGCGGCTGGAGGAGGTGAACCGCTCCCTCCCCCCGGACGTCGTCGCCCGGGTCGTGCTCGACCGCATGAAGCTCGTGGACGCGACCGTGGAGACGGTGTCGCGGAACCTCCTCGAGGGGGCGCTGCTGGTGGTGGTCGTCCTGCTCCTCCTCCTCGGGAACGTCCGCGCCGCCCTCCTCACCGCCGCCGCGATCCCCCTCTCCATGCTGCTGACCTCCATCGGCATGGTGCGGGCCGGCATCAGCGGGAACCTCATGAGCCTCGGCGCCATCGACTTCGGCCTCGTCGTGGACGGATCCGTGATCATCGTGGAGAACTGCCTGCGGCGGTTCGCCCAGCGTCAGCACGAGCGGGGCCGCGCGCTGACCCTCGCGGAGCGGCTCCACGAGACCGTGGAGGGGGCGCGGGAGATGATCCGGCCCTCGCTCTACGGCCAGGCCATCATCATCACCGTCTACGTGCCCATCCTCGCCCTCACCGGGGTCGAGGGGAGGATGTTCCATCCCATGGCCGCCACCGTCATCTTCGCCCTGCTGGCGGCCTTCGTGCTCTCCGTCACCTTCGTCCCCGCCGCCGTCGCCGTCCTCCTCGGCGGCATCGTCGCGGAGAAGGAGAACCGGCTCGTCCTCCTCGCGAAACGGCTCTACGGACCGACGCTCTCCGCCTCGCTCCGCCTGCGCCGGGTGGTCGTCCCCGCGGCGGTCCTCGCCTTCGCCGGGGCCGTCGCGCTGTTCGGGGGCCTCGGGCAGGAGTTCGTGCCGACCCTGGACGAGAAGGACATCGCCATGCACGCGATGCGCATCCCCTCCACCTCCCTCACCCAGTCCACGGAGATGCAGAAGGAGGTCGAGCGGGCGGTGGCGCGCTTCCCCGAGGTGGCCTTCGTGTTCTCGAAGACGGGGACCGCGGAGATGGCCTCGGACCCGATGCCGCCCAACGTCTCCGACGCCTTCATCATCCTCAAGCCCCGGGAGGAGTGGCCCGATCCCGCGGAGCCGAAGGACGGGCTCGTGGCGCGCATGGGGCAGGCCCTGGCCGAGGTCCCCGGGAACAACTACGAGTTCACCCAGCCCATCCAGATGCGCTTCAACGAGCTCGTCGCCGGGGTCCGCGGCGACGTGGCGGTGAAGGTCTACGGCGACGAGTTCGGGGAGATGACGCCGGCGGCGGAGGCGGTCGCGCGGGTGCTGCGGGGGATCCCCGGAGCCGCCGACGTGAAGGTGGAGCAGACGGCGGGGCTCCCGGCCCTCACGGTGGTGGTGGACCGCGAGGCGGCCGCCCTCCACGGGCTCTCCGTGGCCGACGTGCAGGACGTGGTCGCGACGGCGGTGGGGGGGCGGGAGGCGGGGCTCGTCTTCGAGGGGGACCGGCGGTTCGATCTCGTGGTGCGGCTCCCCGAGGATTCGCGGCGCGACCCGGCGGGGCTGGCGGATCTTCCCATCCCGCTCCCGTCGGGGGCGGGGAGGGCGGCCTACGTGCCCCTCTCCGCGGTGGCCCGCATCGACGCCGCCGAGGGGCTCAACCAGGTGAGCCGGGAGAACGGGAAGCGCCGCGTCGTGGTGCAGGCCAACGTCCGGGGCCGGGACATCGGCGGCTTCGTGGACGAGGCCCGGGCCGCCATCGACCGGGAGGTCCGGCTCGCGCCGGGGCTCTGGCTCGACTGGGGCGGGCAGTTCGAGAACCTCGTCGCGGCACGGGAGCGGCTCTCCGTCGTGGTGCCCGTCTGCTTCCTCCTCATCCTCGGGCTCCTCTACGCGACGCTCGGATCGGTGAAGCTCGCGCTCCTCGTCTTCACCGGTGTGCCCCTCGCCCTCACGGGCGGGGTCGTCGCTCTCTGGCTGCGGGGGATCCCGTTCTCCATCTCCGCGGCGGTGGGGTTCATCGCGCTGTCGGGGGTCGCGGTGCTGAACGGGCTCGTGATGGTGACCTTCATCCGGCAGCTGCGGCTCGAGGGGAGGGGGCTCGAGGAGTCCATCCGCGAGGGCTCCATGACGCGCCTGCGGCCGGTGCTCATGACGGCGCTGGTGGCGGCCCTCGGCTTCGTCCCCATGGCGCTGGCGACGGGGACCGGGGCCGAGGTGCAGAGGCCGCTGGCCACGGTGGTGATCGGCGGGGTCCTCTCCTCCACCCTCCTCACGCTGGTCGTGCTCCCGGCCCTCTACCGGATGATCCACCGCGAGGACGGCGCCCCGACGGCCTCGGAGAAGGCCGAGGCGGAGGCCGGGTTGGGGTAGGCGGCAGGCGCCCCTTCGGGGCGCCTGCATAGGGGGCGGCGTCAACGCTGGAGCGCTTCGATCTCCTCGGCGGTGGCCTCGACGCGGAATTCGCGCTTCCAGAGGGAGCGGTACGTCGGATGGTCCGTCGAGTAGGGGACGTGGTAGCGGTACTCCTCGCCAGTCTCGTAGATCTCGATGATGTAGCCCGCAGCGAAGGGGCCCTCGTGGTCGTGCTCGAGGCCGTCGACGTATTCGAGGCGGGGGGAGGTTCCGGATTGGCCCCGCCCTCCCCGCCCCTCCGTCCGCACCTCGACCCCTACGGTGAACCCGTTCCGCGTCCGCAACTCCACGACCTCGCGGTCCTCGGCCAGGCAGCCGACGGCGACGCCCGCGCCTGTCCCCGCCCACGGGACCATGCGCAGCCTCGTCGGCACGTGCAGGCGAAGGATCACCGGCGGCGCCTCGTCCACGATCACCCGCACCGGCCCCGTGGTGAAGGCGCCCGTCCAGAGGACCGGCGCCGGTGTCCCCTCTGCGTGGGGGGGCGGGTCCTGCGGATGCTCCTTCACCGCCACGGCGAGGCGCGCCTCCCAGGTGCCGGGCAGGAGCGTCTCCCAGGCCGCGGCCAGGGGGAACCACAGTTGCAGTTCCGTCGCTGCCCCCGGCCCGAGGGGAAGGGCCTTCGGCCCCCACTCCTCCTCCAGGGTCCGCGGGCCCATGGGAGGCCCCTCCTGCGGATCGACCGCGGCGATCTCCACGGTGGTGTTCCGCTCGGGGCTCGTCAGCAGGAGGCGGACGTCCCGCTCCAGCCCCCACGGGTCGAAGTGGGTGACCCCCGCGGGCAGTCCCGCGGGATCGAACCGCAGGGCCAACCCGGAAGCGAGTCGTTCGCCGCGCGGAGTCCTCTTCTGGAAGGAGAACCGGGCCGAGAGCCCGCGCTCGGGATCCGTCCACGCCGACCAGGAGGGGTCGTGGGGGATGTCGCGGGGGTCGCGCACGCGCCTCTCCTCCTCCTCGACCACGGGCACCGCATGGGGAAGCGGGGCCGGCGCCTCCGGAAGTTCCAGGTCGCGCACCTCGAAGCGGACCGTCTCGACGTCGTACTCCTTCGGGACGCGGAGGGTGACGGTGACGGGCCAGGAGATCGGTTGATCGACCCCGACGTCGGAACTCGGCATGTTCACGACGTAGAGCCCGTCCGTGAACCCCCCGCTGCCGTTGCCCCCGCAGCACTCCAGTGTCCTCCCCGCGGCATCGGTCACCGCCACTCCCATGGCGGCCCAGCCGTGGCCGAGGAGGGGGAGGAGATCCTCCATCGCAGGTGCGGCTCCCTCCGGTTTCCCCCGCAGGTACGCGCCGACGTGGCACATCCCCTCATCCCCGGAGACGTTCAGGAGGAAGGGAGGCGCCGGCAGGTCCTGCGCCCCCTCCTTCCCGAGGCCGGGGAAGGTGTGCGTCTCCCAGGAACGCACGTGGATGACCGGAATCCCGAAGGCGACCAGCGGGAGCGTCCTCGTCGCCGGATCCACGGTGAGCCCGTGGACGGAGATGCTCCCCCAGCGGCTGTCCACGGATCCGTGGTAGGTCCCCGGGTCCAGGATCCCGCCGCCGGGGAGCCGCACCTCCGCCATGGGGGTCCTGCCGCCGATCAGCGTGTCGGCGTCGAGCCCCTCCACCGTCGCCTGGGTGGAGAGCGTGAACCCGCCCGGCGCGGCGGGGTCGTCGTTCCACCGCGTCGGGCCCATGCGGAGCTGGAACCTCCCGTCCGCCGAGCGGACGACGGGCCAGGGCCAGGGCTCCCCGGTGGGGGAGACGGCGGGGTCGGGGAGGAGGGGAGGAGCGGGGTTCGACGCGCAGGCGAGGAGGAGGAGTGCAGGGAAGAGAAACGAGAAGCGCGTGAATGCAGGAATGCTCACCTGCCCTCCTCCCCCTTCACGAACCGCAGCACGCCGCCCTCCATCGCCTCCCTCCCGACCGCCTCCCTTCCCTCCTTCAACTCCCGGTCCAGCTCGGCCATCCGGAAGATCCTCTCCGCCAGCGCCCGCGGGACGCGGACAGCCTCCGTCGGTGCCTCGATCTGCGTCCCCGAGAGGAAGGTCTCCGGGTAGCGGTTGAGGATGGGGGAGAAGAAGGCGTGGAGTTCGGGTCGGGAGCCGGTGTCCATCGTCCCGTCCTCCTTCTCCCAGATGCTCCACTCCTCCGTCACGTTGCAGATGATCCCCCGGGCGGGGAACCAGATCTCCTCGATCATCCGCCCGTCGCCGTCGTGCCAGGCCATGGAGTCGTAGGCGAGCCGCCGGTACCGCAGCGCGGGGACGGCGTCGGAATCCGGGGGGAGGGCGTCGCCGGGCACGGCGGCGCAGGCCGCCGCCACCAGGGTCAGGACCAGGATCGTCGCGCGGATCGACGTCATCGCTCCTCCTCCTTCACCGGCACCACCACCTCGATCTCGTTGGACCGCGCCTTCCCGGACTCGAACCGGATCCGGTGCGTCCCCGGCTCCGCCGCCGCGTCGGGCAGCAGCAGGTTCCAGACCCAGACGTCGTTCACCCGCAGCGTCGAGTTCCCGTCCCAGCCGAACACCTGGGGGAAGGGGACGCCGTCCACGACGGCGTTCCCCGCGAGGTCGTCGACCACCATGCGGTCCTCGTCCCCCACGTTCTCGACAACGAGCGAGACCTCCGGTTTCTTCCCCCCCTCCACCGTTTCCGGTCCGAGGAGGAGGAGCCGCACACCGCCAGCCGGCTCCCCCCAGGGGCCCGTCATGCGGAGGAGCGCCACCCCGGGGACGCGGCCGAGGTACTCCCTCTTCCATTGTTCCCGGATCCACTCCGCCGTGAACTCCACGGGCCCTGCGAGCGCCCGGATCTCCTCCAGCGCCGGTCCGTACCGGAGGGAGGCGAGGACCCGGGCGTACCGGGGCTTCAGATACGGGCTCTCCGTCTCCCGCATCTTCCGGAGCAGGAGGGGGCCCGCCTCGGTCCACCGGATCCGGTCGAGGGCATCGGCCAGCGCGTCGGCGGCCTCGTCCCAGCGGACCCGCTTCAGGCCCCGGAGGAGGGCGGGACCCGCCTCCCGGTCGCCGAGGCGGGCCAGCGCCATGGCGGCGGCCTTCACGACCTCGTCCTTCGATGCGGTCTCCACGACCGTGCCGAGCGCGGTCGTCGTCTCCCTCCCGGGAAACTCCGCGAGGGCCCACGCGCAGTTCTCCGCGGCCGGACCCCAGCCGCGGAGGGCCTCCTCGCGGTAGAGCGACGGGGCGGGCACGCCTAGCAGGAGGAGGGACTGGACGGCCCCCTGCCGATCGACGTCCGCGATGCAGCGCTCCTCCACCAGCGCCCGGGCACGGGCGTCCACGGCGGCGAGGTCGGCGCCGAAGACCTCCCCCGCGGTCGCGGCGCCGCCGCGGATCATGGCCGGCGTCGCGCCGAGTCCCCGGGAGAGGGCGGGGGCCAGCTCCGGAGTGTCGCATAGTATGGTACACTTCCAGGGGTCACGGGACTGGATCCCGCCGCCGTGGCGGCGCAGCACGTCCTCCGGCGGGCGCGGGCAGACTCCGATCCAGGCCCGCGGCAGGAACCAGGCGCGGAAGCGGGTCTTCCCGTCGCTCCCCTCGACGAGGACGCCGCCGCCGTCGTCGGAGACCCAGCCGTCGGGCAGGGAGGAGGCGGCGGTGCGGAGGACCTTCCATCCCTCCGGCAGGGCCGCGCCGACGGCGGCGGCGGCCTCCGCCTCCGTGAGAGGGGCGGGCTCCTCCCCCCGGACCGCGGCCGGCGCCGCCAACAGGAGCGCGGCGGCGAGGACGGCGGAACGCGGGCCCATGGACACCTCCGGGTGGATCCTACTCCCCGTTTCGACGCGGGGGCCTCCCGCTCAGTTCCCGCGGAGCTCCTTCAGCCACGCCTCGGCCTGGGCCTTCATCGCGGGGACGCCGGCGGGGAACTCGTTCCCGTGGTCGGCGAAGAGCCGCTCGAGGAACGCCAGCGCCCGCTCCCGGTCCCCCGCCTCGCGGGCGAAGTAGGCCGCGTTGTAGAGCGCGTGGAAGCGGGTGGAGGGCTCGACCCCGGCCGTGTTGGCCGTCTTCTCCATCCGGGCGCTCGCCCCGGCGAGGTCCTTCTGGAAGAACTTCTCCCAGCCGAGCTGGAAGCCGACCTGGGCCCCCTGCCGGGTGTCCTCCCCGACGCGGGCGAGGGTCTCGACGAAGTGGGCCTCGGCCTCGGCGTTCCTCCCCGCGCCCCGCAGGGAGTAGCCGAACTGGAGTTCCGCCTCGAACCGGGACTCCTCGGAGAGGTCGGTGCGGGCGAGGAGCTCCTTCAGGGCCTTGCCCGCGTCGTCGTAGCGCTTGAGCTCCATGAAGGTGCGGGCGAGGCCCTCGAGGTCCTTCGAGCCGACGGCTCCGAGGTTCTCGGGGAGCGCGGGGCCCGCGGGAGCGCCGGCCCTGGCCGGTGCGGCGCCCAGGGCCGCGACGCGCTTCTCGAGTTCGGCCACGCGGCCGGCGAGGGAACCGTCGGCGGGAGAGGCCGATGGCGGCGCGCCGGGCGGGAGGGGCGCCGCGGCGTTCCGCGCGCCCACCGCCGCCGAGAGCTCCTCGAGGCGGCGTTCGAAGCGGTCGAGGTCCGGCGCCGGCGCCGCGGCGGGGGCCCCCGAAGGCGGCGGCATCGGCACCGGCGGAGGGGGAGGGGAGGCCAGAACGGCGGCGGCGAACCCGCCGCCGGCGCCGAGGAGGAGGCAGCCGGCGAGGAGGAGTCCCTGGTTCATGGCGCTCTCCGTGGTGCGGGGTCCTGCGATCCGACGGCACCGCCTACGGTACCCGCGATCACGGCCGCCACCGCGCCCGGTTCCCCGGCCTCCTCGTCCGCACCCAGGGCTCCGGCGTCTCCGCCCCGTGGAGCGCGACCATGTTCTCGAAGGCGGCCCAGCCCCGGAGCTGCTCCTCCGTGAGGGTGGCGGGGCGACCCGTGGCGACCCGGTGGCGCGCGGCCCGGAGGAGACGGCGGGTCTCCCTCGGGATCCCCACCTTCCCGTTCACGACCAGCCCCGTCACCAACTGGCGCTGGTGGCGGCGGCGGACGGAGGACTTCTCCTTCCCGTGGAGCCGGTAGCCGCGGAGCGAGAAGGCGCGGGCCACCGCCGCCCGGGTCCGCTCCGGTTCGCCCCGCCAGTCCTCGGGGAAGGAGACCGTCACGTCGTCGGCGTAGCGGGTGCAGCGGCCGCGGCGGCGGCCGATCCAGCGCTCGAGGTCGGCGTCGAGGCCGCGGTTGACGAGATTCGACAGGCGCGGGCTCGTGGGGGCCCCCTGGGGGAGGCCGCCCTGGTGGGTGACGAGGCGGACGAGGAGGGCCGCGGCCTCGGCGTCCCAGCCGAAGCGGAGGAACATCCGCTCGATGCGCTCCGCGCGGGTGGAAGGGAAGAAGTCCACCACGTCGAAGCGCAGCACGATGGCGCGGCCGACGTGCTGCGCCGCGTTGTGGGCGATGGAGCGCCCCTCCTCGAAGCCGTAGGCCGCGGGGTGGGAGTCCATGCGGGCCAGGAGGCGGCGGAGGATGCGCCGCTGCATCGCCTTCGTCGGCGGGTCGGGCGCGTGGAGGAGCCGCGTCCCCCCGCACCTCTTGCGGACGCGGATCTCGCGGTAGGAGGGCCGGAGCGCGCGGAGTTCCGCCTCGGGGACGCCGAGGCGGCGGGCCAGTTCCTTCACGCCGGGGGAGAGGCCGAGGGCGCGGCGGAGGGCGAGGCGGGTCTTCTTCGCCGTGAGCCGGAACCAGACGAAGAGCAGGAACACGCATCCTCCCACCCATGCGAGCAGGGGCAGGATGCCGCCGGCCCAGTCCTTGAGGAGGCCGACGAGTCCCCCGCAGGCGAGGATGGCGATGAGGCCCCCCAGGACCACGAGGAGCGACACCCACGTGGATCCGCCCCTGCGAGGCGCGGCCCGGGGCGTCTCCCGGTCACCGTCCGGCTTTCCGTAGGGCATCCCGCTCCCCCCGCGAAGAGACGCGGGAGCCGGGCCTCGCGGCCCGGCCCCCGCCGCCCGGCCTCGCGTCGCTTCGTCGCGCGCGACGAAGCCTGACGCGACCGTCCCGGTCTCGCCGGGACCGTGGGTGAATCCGGCCGACGAAGCGTCGGCCCGCGCCCGTTGAGGCGCCGTCCAGGGCTGGGGGGAAGGTACCACGGGGAGGGGGCGCGAGGAGCGGCCCGGCTGTCCCGTCCCGTCCCGTCCCGTCCTCTGGATCCCGGCGGGGCGGTCCCCTAGGATCCACCTCCGTGACGGTTCCCCTCCCCCCCGTTCGAAGGGTGTTCTCGATCCTCCCGATCCTCGCGCTCCTCCTCGCCTCCCTCCTCCCGGGGAACCTGGCCGCCCAGCAGGAGGAGCCGGCCCCCGACGCCGTCGCGGTCGCGGAGAGGGAGTGCCGGGCTCTCGCCGCCAAGAGCCTGCGGAAGGCGGCCGATGCCGCCTGGTCGGCGAATCTCAGGTTCACGGCTGCCGGCCACTACCGGCACCTCCTGGAACTCGATCCGGAGGAGCCCATCGCCCGCGGGCGGCTGGGGTTCCGGAAGGGGGCCGGGGGATGGACGGCCGCGGAGGAGCCGGTCCTGAAGGACCGGGCGGGTGCCCGCCTGCCGTGGGGGCTCGAGAGTCTCCTCGCGAAGGAGTTCGAGGAGGTGGCAGCGGCCTTCGCCCGCCTGGGCCTCGCCCTGCGGCACGCGGGGCGGGAGGACGGGGCCCTGGACGCCTTCCGGAAAGCGCTCCGCTTCGATCGCAGGAACGTCGCGGCCAACGAGGGCCTCGGGAACCGGAAGATCGGCGGGTACTGGCGGACGCCGACGCAGGCATCCCACATGGAGTTCCGGGCGATGGTGGATGCCGCGGTGAAAGGAGCGCGGGAGGAGCCCATCCCCGTCGTCGCCGAGGCCGGGAGGACCGTGGAGGAGGACCGCCTGGGGTGGACCTTCCGCAGGGCCCGGGGGCCGCGGTACCAGGTCGCGGCGGATCCGGTGATCGACGAGGAAGTCGCCCTCTGCAGGGACGCCGAGGTCGCGGACGAATTCCTCGGCCGGGTCTTCGGACGCGACGACGGCCGCCGCAGGGGGGTGATCCGCTCCTTCCTCGTGGTGAAGGACAAGGAGGACTTCCGCCATGCCGTGTTCGCCCTCGAGAAGGGGAGTCCGGCGAAGCTGGAATGGTGGGCGCGGCTGGCGGGGCTCAGCCTGACCGACGGCGTCTACATGCTCCGTGGACTGGACTACTCCTCACGCAGGGACTGCGTCGCCCACAAGGCCGGCGAGTCCTTCCTCTCCCGCCGCTTCGGAGGAACCGCAATGTCCCGGCCGTGGCTCGCCGAGGCCTTCGGTACCCTCGCATCGGGGGAGACCGCCGGGACCACCACCAGGTGGTGCGTGAACAGGAGTACCTCCGCCGTCCAGAGGGCCTCCTTCGACGACTACCGGTTCTGGCGGCCGAGCCTCGCGAGCTTCGTGGAGGCGGGGGAGGACCGCGCCCTGGCGGCGATCTTCGCTTCGGATCTCAACTCCCTGGAGAAGTCCGATGTCGCCAAGGCGGGAAGCGTCCTCCTCTGGCTCCTCGAGACCCGCCGTGAGCGTCTCCTCCGCTTCCTCGACCTCCTGGACACCGACGGGAAGGAGGGCGAGCTGGCGGAGAAGGCCTTCGGGGAGGAGCCGGCGGTCCTCGACGGCCGCTGGAGGAAGTGGATCCTCGAGGTCCGCTGAGGACGGACCCGGCCCCGCGCGACGGGGCGGGGCCCGGCACCTACCCCGTCGCCCGCACCTTCAGCGTCCGCCCCACGTCGTCCAGCATCCCGCGGAGGGCGTCGTAGTCCGGGTGGCGCATCCGGATCCAGGCGTTGGCCATGAACCCCGCCTCCACGGGCTGCGTCGGCGTCCCCGGCGGAGGCAGGCGGGAATCGATGATCCACTCATTGTATCGTGACATGATACTCTCCGCCCCCTCGTAGCCGGCGATGCGCCCGTCCCGGTCGGGGCGGAGCGCGATCATCCCCGCCGAGAACCGCCGCGAGGGCGGGCGCTCCGGCCTGCCCCGGGTCACGGCGAACGCCCACTCCCGGTAGAGGTCGAAGTCGTTGGCCGCGCAGTAGAGGTCCCAGACCCCGACCCCCGGGGGCCGGCAGCCGATCTCCGAGAACCGGAGCCCCTTCGGGCCGAAGAACCACTCCATGTGCGTCGCCGAGGTCCCGATGCCGAGGGCCCCGATCACCTTCCGCCCCAGCGCCTTCACCTCGTCGTAGCCCTCCGCCCCGATGCGGTTGGTCGTGATCACCTGGGGGGAGATCCAGCGCGTGCGCATGGCCTCGAGCACGTTGGGGTAGTAGTGGCTCGCGAAGTCGTGCACGGGGACGCCGCCGATGGAGAGCGTGTCGTAGAACCCCTCGTGCCCCTCGACGAACTCCTCCACGGCCACGGCGGGCCCGTGCCCGACGCGGGACTCCCGCATGGCGGCCTCGAGGCCGGCGTCGTCCTCCACCTTGTAGGTCCCCGCGGCGCCGGCCGAGGCCGAGGGCTTGAGGATGACCGGGTAGCCGACCCGCTTCACGAAGGCGCGCACCTCGGCGGGGGACTGCGCCCCCGTGGACTCCGCCGTGGCGACGCCGGCCCGCCGCAGGGCCTCCTTCATGGCCGGCTTGTCCCGGCAGAGGAAGGCGGTCCGCTCCGAGGTGCCGGGGATCCCCGTCGCCTCCCGCACCCGGGCGGCGGCGAGGATGTGGGCCTCGACGGTGGATTCCATCCGGTCCACCCACTCGCGGGCCTGCACACGGCGGACGGCGCCGAGGAGCGCCTCCTCGTCCACCACGGAGCGCACCTGCTCGTACCCGTGAAGCCGGCCCTCGAGTTCCGGCCCAAGCGCCGAGGCGGGGGCCTCGCCGATGCCCGTCACCCGGGCCCCCACGGCGTGGAGGGCCCGGACGAACTCCTGCTGGTTGGCGGGGAACCGCGGCTCGACGAGGATGACGTGCATGGAGGCCTCCCCCCGGCGGTCCTGCGGGAGGGCCGGGCCGGGGGATAGGATGCCCCCGCGTGCCCTCCCCCGCCATCGTCATTCTGGGTCCACAGCGCCACAGGCCGACCCTCCTCCCCTCCATGGAGAAGGTCGGGGTGCGCGGGCCCGTGGCCGCGGTGACCGTGGGATGGGAGGAGCGGGAGGGGGAGGTCGAGCGGCTGGAGGCCCACCTCGGGGCTCCCGTCATCAACCTCGAACTCCACCGCCGCTCCGAGGACATCGTCGAGAGCGACCCGGAGTTCACCGAGGCCTGGCTCGTCCGGAAGGACCGGCTCCGCGAGATGGGGGAGATCTACCGCCACCGCCTCTCCCACCTGCTGCGCGCCGTGCGGGAGCTGCTGCGGCGCCGGGAGGACGACGACCTCCTCGACCCGGAGCGCGAGGCGGCCATCGACGACGTCCGCCGCCTCGACGACTTCCGGGTGCGCCGGCTCGAGGAGTTCCACGCGGAGTTCGAGGAGCGCTGGCGGGTCGGGGAGAGGGACTCCGTCGCCGGCCACCGCCGGGAGGTCGCCTCCCTCGTGGAGGACGCCGCCGCCGTGGCCGTGGCCGGGGGGAACGTGGCCGTGCTCCTCAACCGGATGCGGGTCTTCGGGCTGCCGGACCTCATGCGGGAGAAGCCGATTTTCGCCTGGTCGGCGGGGGCCATGGCCCTCACGGAGCGCGTCGTGCTCTTCCACGACGACCCTCCCATCGCCGTCGGCAACGCCGAGGTCATGGGGCCGGGGCTCGGCCTCGTCCGCGGCGTCGTGGCACTGCCCCACGCCCACCGCCGCCTCCGGCTTGGCGACCGCGTCCGCGTGGCGGGCTTCGCCCGCCGCTTCGCCCCCGCCCTCTGCCTCGCCATGGAGGACGGGTGCGCCATGGCGCTGCGGGGGCGGAAGCGGACCGTGCTGGAGGAGGGGTTCTCGGTGCTCGAGCCCTCGGGCGCCGTCGTCCCCTGGGGCGCGCGATGACCCTGGCCATCCTCCAGCTCGTCGAGGGGCACGAGACCCTCTCCCGGGAGGACGTGGACCGCTTCATCGCCGAGCACGGGTCGCCCATCGTCGAGGGGCCGACCATCACCTTCCTCTACCGGGGCGAGCCCGACGCCGTCTTCCTGCGCCACTTCGTGTTCGGCCTCCCCTCGGCCCAGCCCTTCCACCGCGTCCTCGGGACCGACCTCTGGTACTGCTCCATCGAGGTCCCGCGGAACTCCCGCATCGAGTACAAGCTGGAGGTCGAGGAGGGGGGCCGCCGCGGCCTCTTCCGCGATCCCCTCAACCCCCGCATCGCACGGGACCCCTACGGCGCCAACTCCGTCTGCCACGGCTCCGGCTACGTGGAGCCCGACTGGATCCGCCCCGACCCCGAGGCGCGCCCCGGGGACCTCGAGGAACTCGTCGTTCCCTCCGCCGGCCCCCTCGGGGATCGGCCCGTCACGGTCTACACCCCGGCCCGGATGCGGCGGACCCGGCGGTACCCCCTGCTCGTCGTCTTCGACGGCGAGGACTACCTCCGGTTCGCGGGGATGAAGACGGTCCTCGACAACCTCGTCCACCGCTACGACGCCGCGCCCATGGTGGTGGCCTTCTCCCGGTCCGACGACCGGTTCCGCGACTACGGGGCGAGCCGCGACCACGCCGACTGGGTGGCGAACTCCCTCCTCCCCTTCATGGAGGGGCGCTATCCCCTCCGCCGGTCGGCCCCGGACCGGTGCCTCATGGGGGCGAGCCTCGGCGCCGTGGCGGCGCTGTCGGCGGCCTGGCGCCACCAGGGGGTCTTCGGCCGGCTCCTGCTCCAGTCCGGCTCCTTCGCGTTCACCGACATCGGACGCGATGCGAAGCACCCGGCGCTGGAGCCCGTGGTCGAGTTCGTGAACGGATTCCGCGCGGAGCCGGGCATGCCCGCGGAGAGGATCTTCGTGTCCTGCGGGGTCTACGAGTCGCTCATCTACGAGAACCGCTCCCTCGTCCCCCTGCTCGAGCGCACGGGGATGGAGGTTCGCTTCGTGGAGTCGCGGGACGGGCACAACTGGGAGAACTGGCGCGACCGCCTGCGCGAGGGGCTCGGGTGGCTCTTCCCCGGGCCCATGGCGCTGGTCTACGAGTAGGAAGGGAGTCCCCATGGCGAAGGTGACGCGGCGGATCGGGCTCTCCCTGGGCGCCGACCTCTGCTGGCCCATCTGCTTCGAGGAGATCGTCAGGGCGCTCCGGCTGGACCTCCCCTCGGGGAAGGACCGCGTCTCCTTCGAGACGGCCCGGGTCTCCATCGACCCCTTCAGCCTCCGCGATCCGTGCCGCTACGACCTCGTCCTCGACCGGGTGACGCACTGGTACAGCACGAGCCGGGAGTACATCAAGAAGGCCGTCATCATGGACGACCTCTACGTGCTCAACAACCCGTTCTCCATCCAGTCCATGGAGAAGCACTCCACCTACGCGGCCATGATGCGCCTCGGCTTCCCCATCCCCGAGACGTGGATGATCCCGCCCAAGGAATACGACTGGACCGACGACCTGAAAATCACGCTCCGCAGCTACGCCAACCTCTTCGACCTCGGCGAGATCGGTTCGCGGATCGGGTACCCGATGTACATGAAGCCCTACGACGGCGGGGCCTGGGTGGGTGTGAGCCGCATCGCCGACGAGGCGGCCCTGCGGGCGGCCTACGAGGCGAGCGGGAAGCGGGTGATGCACCTGCAGAAGGCCGTCGATCCCTTCGACCTCTTCGTCCGCTGCATCGGCGTCGGGCCCCAGACGCGCATCATCAAGTACGACCCCGCGGCGCCGCTGCACGCGCGCTACACCGTGGAGAAGGGCTTCGTGGACGCCGGCGAGGCCTCCCTCATCGAGGACATGACCCTCACCATCAACACCTTCTTCAACTGGGACTTCAACTCCTGCGAGGCGCTCCGCAAGGACGGGACCTTCTACCCCATCGACTTCGCCAACGCCTGCCCCGACTCGCAGGTGACGTCGCTGCACTTCCACTTCCCCTGGCTGGTGAAGGCGAAGGTGCGCTGGGCGATCTTCATCGCCGCCACGGGGCGGAGGATGCGCAAGAACATGGACTGGGAGCCCTACCTCGCCGTCGCCGGCGAGCGGGGGACGCCCTTCCGCGAGCGCCTGGCGGCCTACGCGGGCATCGCGCGGGAGCGGCTCCAGGCGGCGGCCTTCGAGGAGTTCTGCGCGGAGCACCTCTCCCACCTCGACGAGGTCGCCTGGACCTTCTTCGGGACGCCCCGGGCCAAGGAGGCGGTGCGGCTCAAGGTGGCGGCGCTGTTCCCCTCCCACGAGGTGGAGGAGTTCACGGAGCACTTCTGGCAGGCCCTGCAGCGGTGGCGCGCGGAGGAGGGGAAGCCGTCATGACCGGTTCCGGCGAGGCCAGGGGCGCGGAGGCCAAGACGACGGTCCGCATCCTCTCCCGCCACCTCAAGCGGGAGGTCCTCTGCGCGCGCTGGGGGCACTACGGGCCGCCGGTGCTCCTCTTCCCCACGGCGGGGGGGGACGCCGAGGAGTGCGAGCGGTTCAAGATGATCCACGCGCTGAAGCCGCTCCTCGACGCGGGGCGCGTCAAGATCTACTGCTGCGATTCCGTGGGGGGGCAGGCGCTCACCAACCGGCGGGAACACCCGCCGGGCTGGTTCGCGGCCATGCAGTGCGCCTTCGACCGGTTCGTGGTGGAGGAGTTCGTGCCCTGGATCCGCCGGGACTGCCGGGACCCCTCCGCGGAGATCGTGACGGCGGGGGCCTCCATCGGGGCCTTCAACGCCGTGGCCTCCGTCTGCCGCCATCCCGAGGTCTTCAGCAGGGCCTTCGGGATGAGCGGGACCTACGACGTCTCCAAGTGGCTGGAGCCCGCCGACCTCACCTCGGACTTCTACTTCTCCTCGCCCATGCACTTCCTCCCCAACCTCGCCGAATCCCCCCAGCTCGCGAAGCTCCGGGAGCGCTTCATCACCCTGGCCACGGGGGAGGGGGACTACGAGGACCCCTCGGAGTCCTGGCGCATGGCCGGCGTCCTCGGCGCGAAGCGCATCCCCAACCGCGTCGATCCCTGGGGAAAGAAGTGGCGCCACGACTGGAACACCTGGCGGACGATGCTGCCGCAGTTGCTGGCGCCATACTGAACCCGACCCAGATTGGCGGCGAAAACGGGGAAAATTCCACAGGGGTGGCCGCCGGCCACCCCTGTGGAATTGTCCCCGTTTTCGCCGCCAATCTGGGTCGGGTTCAGTATGGCGCCAGCAACGCCGCGTACTTCGCGGCCTGCTTCTCCCACGAGAAGTCCATGGCCATGGCGTTGGCCTGGAGGCGCTCCCAGGCGGCTCGGTCGCCCCAGACACGGAGCGCCTCCTTGACCGCCCACTCGAGGCCCGCCGGGGTGTGGTGCTCGAAGACGAAGCCGGTCCCCGTCCCCGTGCGCGCGTCGAAGTGGGTCACCGTGTCCGCGAGGCCGCCGGTCCTCCGCACCACGGGGGGCGTCCCGTAGCGCTGGCTGTACATCTGGTTGAGACCGCAGGGCTCGAAGAGGGAGGGCATGAGGAAGAGGTCCGCCCCCGCCTCGATGCGGTGGGCCAGCCCCTCGTCCCGCCCCGTCCGGAAGGCGGCCTTCCCCGGGAACCGCCGCTGGAGGGCGCGGAAGAACTCCACGTGGTCCGGGTCCCCGCCTCCGAGCACGACGAAGCGCACGTCCGCCGCGGCGATGAGGTCCGGCAGCACCGCGGCCACGAGGTCGATGCCCTTCTGCGCGGTGAGCCGCGTGACCATCCCGAGGACCGGCCCCCGCGGGGAGGGGAGGAGCCCGAGGGAGCGCAGGAGGTCGGCCCGGCAGCGCCGCTTCCCCGCCATGTGGGTCGCCGAGTAGGGGAAGGGGATGAGGGTGTCCCTCTCCGGGGACCAGATCGCCGTGTCGATGCCGTTGGCGATGCCGACGACGGAGGCGCCCCGCGCCCTGAGGATCCCGTCGAGGCCGAAGCCGTGCTCCGGGGTGCGGATCTCGCGGGCGTAGGTCTCGCTCACGGCGGTGACGGTGTCGGCATGGAGGAGCCCGGTCTTGAGGAAGGAGACCCTCCCGGCCCGCAGGTCCTCCTGGTGGAGGAGGCCGCGGAACCCCGACAGGTCGAGGTCGTCCACGGCCCACTCCGGGAACACCCCCTGGTAGGCCAGGTTGTGCAGCGTCAGCACGGTCCGCGTCCGCCGGAACAGCGCGTCCCACGAGTAGTGGGTCCGCAGGTAGAGCGGCAGCAGCGCCGTGTGCCAGTCGTTCACGTGGAAGGCGTGCGGGGAGAAGCCCATGCGCTGGCATGACTCGACGGCGGCCCGGGTGAACAGGGCGAAGCGCAGGTGCTCGTCCCCCTGCGACGAGTAGATCTCCCGCCGCCCGAAGAGCGGCGGGCAGGAGACGAGGTGGACGGGCAGGTCCTCCCCGGGCAGCGGCGTCGCGTAGAGGGAGAACCGGAAGTCCCAGCGCCCGAGCCGCACCGGCACGTCCTGCGCGAAGGGGACGGGGCGTGGCTCCTCCGCGAGATCCAGGCTCCCGTACCAGGGCAGGAAGGGGCGCACGTCGTGGCCCGCGCGGTGGAGGTAGCGGGGGAGCGCGCCGGCCACGTCGCCGAGGCCGCCGGTCTTGGCGAAGGGGGCGGTCTCGGCGGCGAGGAAGGCGATCTTCAGGGGCATGGTCAGATCACCGTGCCCGGAGGGATCGTCGCCGAGCGCGGCACCACGATGATCCCCCCGCGGATGCACCAGTTGTCCCCGTCCGCCTCCTGCACGTTCCCCTCGTTCAGGAGGCGCGCCCCGTCGCCGATGCGCGCGTCGAGGTCGATGATGGCGTTGCGGACGGAGCAGCCCCTCCCGATGCCGAGGGGCACGCGGCTCCCCGGGGCCGGTTCGAAGCGCGTGGCGCCCATGACGATGGTCCCCTCGACGGACGCCCCCTCCCGCACGATGGCCCGGATCCCGATGATGGACCGGGTCACCGTCGAGTCCGAGATGATGGACCCCTCCGTGAGGATCGACTGCTCCACGCGGCAGCGGTTCACCTTCGCGCCGGGGAGGAAGCGGGGGTGGGTGTAGATGGGGCGGTCGGCGCTGTAGAGGTTGAGGGGGGGCAGGGGGAGGGTGAGGTCGAGGCTCGCCTGGTGGAAGGCGGGGATCGTCCCGATGTCCCTCCAGTAGCCGGAGTGGTTGTAGGCGAAGGCGCGGTGGGAGAGGATGGCCCCGGGGATGATCTCCTTGCCGAAGTCCCCGGCGTCGGAGCCGAGGAGCAGCGAGCGCATCACCTCTCGGCGGAAGACGTAGATCCCCATGCTCGCGAGGAAGGAGCCCTCGGGGGCGTCGAAGCCGAGCCGCGCCAGGGTCTTCCCGTCGAGGGCGAAGCGGTCGAGCACCCCCTCGTCCCGCGGCTTCTCCACGAACTCCACGATGCGCCCCGTGGCGTCCACCCGGAGGATCCCCAGCCCCGGCGCCTCCGCCCGCGTCACCGGCGTCACCGCCACCGTGAAGTCGGCCCGGTTCTTCCGGTGCAGGGCCACGAACTCGCGGAGGTGCATCAGGTAGAGCTGGTCGCCGGAGAGGATCACGACGTCCCGGGCCCCGTGCTCGTCGAGGTACTCGAGGTTCTGGCGCACCGCGTCGGCGGTCCCCTGGTACCAGTCCCGGTTCCCCTCCCTCTGCTCGGCGGCGAGGATGTTCACGAAGCCGCCGCGGAAGGCGTCGAACCGGTAGCTCTGCGCGATGTGGCGGTGGAGGCTCGCGCTCTGGAACTGCGTCATCACGAAGATGCGGTCGAAGCCGGCGTGCAGGCTGTTGGAGATGGGGACGTCGATGAGCCGGAACTTGCCGCCGAGGGGCACCGCCGGCTTGGCCCGGTCCCGGGTGAGGGGCCAGAGCCGCGCCCCCTGCCCGCCGCCGAGGATGGCCGTCACCACCTGGTTCATGGTCGCCCCCGCCCTCCCGGACCGCCGTTCCGGAGTCCCCCGGGGCCCGCAGGTTAACCTTGACGCCCGTCCGGGTTCAAAGGTCGCCGGTGGAGGCCGGAGGAGGACGGGATGCCGGGGGTCGTCTTCGCCGCGCCCTTCGCCATGGAGGCGACGCTCCGCTTCCTGCGCGCCGTCGTGCGCCTCCCCGGCGCGAGGACCGGCCTCCTCACGCAGGAACCCGTCGAGGCCCTCCCCGCGGATCTACGCGGCCTCCTCGCCGCCCACTGGAGGGTCCGCGACTGCATGGACCCCGCGGCCCTCGCCGAGGGCACCCGCGCCCTCGCGAAGGGACTCGGCGGCGTGGACCGCCTCGTGGGGACCCTGGAACAGCTCCAGGTCCCCCTCGCCCTCGCCCGCCGGGAGCTCGGCCTACCGGGCCTCTCCGTGGAGGCGGCGGAGCGCTTCCGCGACAAGGCCCTCATGAAGGAGACGCTGCGCGCCGCGGGCCTCCCCTGCGCCCGGCACCGCCTGGCCGCCTCCGTCGGGGAGGCCCTGCGCTTCGGCGCCGAGAGCGGCTACCCCCTCGTGGTCAAGCCCCCCGCCGGCGCCGGCGCGAAGTCCACCTACCGTGTGGACGGCCCCGACGCGCTGTCCGCGGCCCTCGCCGCCTCGCCCCCCTCCCCGGGGAGGGAGGTCCTCCTCGAGGAGTTCGTCGTCGGCGAGGAGCACTCCTTCGACACCGTCTCCCTCGAGGGGAGGCCGGTCTGGCACTCCCTCAGCCGCTACGCCCCCTCCCCGCTCACGGTCATAGAGAACCCCTGGATCCAGTGGTGCGTCCTCGTCCCCCGGGAGATCGACGATCCCCGCTACGACGACATCCGGCGCGTCGCCTTCCGCTCCCTCGATGTGCTGGGCATGGGAACCGGGGTGACCCACATGGAGTGGTTCCGGCGCCCCGACGGCACCATCGCCGTGAGCGAGGTGGCGGCGCGGCCCCCGGGGGCGCAGTTCTGCTCCCTCATCTCCTTCGCCCACGACTTCGACTTCTACGCCGCCTGGGCCCGCTCCGTGGTCTTCGGCGGCTTCGAGGCGCCGGAGCGGAAGTACGCCGCCGGCGCCGCCTACCTCCGCGGGCAGGGGACGGGGCGGGTCGTCGCCGTCCACGGCCTCGACCGCGCGCAGGCGGAGCTCGGCGCCCTCGTCGTGGAGGCGCGCATCCCCTCCCGCGGGCAGGGCCCCTCGGGCTCCTACGAGGGGGAGGGGTACGTGGTGCTCCGCCACCGGGACACGGCGGTGGTGGAGAGGGGGCTGCGGCGGCTCGTGGAACTCGTGCGCGTGGAGCTCGGACCGGAGGACGCATGAAGGTGCTCTTCCTCTCGCCGGGGTACCCCCCGGAGATGCCGTTCTTCGTCCGCGGGCTGGCCGCCGCGGGGGCCGAGGTCGTCGGCGTCGGCGACTCCCCGGAGGAGGCCCTCCCCCCCGAGGCCCGGGAGGCGCTCTCCGGCTACCTCCGCCTCGGCCACCTCTGGGACGAGGGGAAGACCGCCGCGGCGGTGCGGGCGTGGCCCGGGGCCCGCGGCGTGGAGCGCGTCGAGTGCCTCTGGGAGCCGGGGATGATCCTCGCCGCCCGGATCCGCGAGGCCCTCGGCGTCCCCGGCATGACCGTCGGGGAGACGGTCCCCTTCCGGGACAAGGAGGCCATGAAGCAGGTGCTCGACGGCGCCGGCATCCGCACGCCGCGCCACCGCCGCGCGGGGAGCGAGTCCGGGGTCCGCGAGGCCGCCGAGGCCGTGGGGTACCCCCTCGTCGTCAAGCCCATCGCCGGCGCCGGCTCCGCCGACACCCACCGGGTCGAGGGCCCCGCCGACCTCGAGCGCGTGCTCCGGCTCGTGCGCCACGTCGAGGAGTTGAGCGTCGAGGAGTTCATCGAGGGGGAGGAGTACACCTTCGACACCATCTGCGCCGGGGGGAAGGTCCTCTACTTCAACCACTCCTGGTACCGGCCCTGCCCCCTCGTCGCGCGCACGCGGGAGTGGGTGAGCCCGCAGACCATGGCGCTCCGCGACGTGGACGCCCCGGAACTCCTCCCCGGGCGGGCCATGGGGATGAAGGTCCTCGAGGCGCTCCGCTTCCGGGACGGCTTCACCCACATGGAGTGGTTCCTCAAGGCCGACGGCGAGGCGGTGTTCGGGGAGATCGGCGCGCGGCCGCCGGGGGCCCGCTCCACGGACATCATGAACTTCGCCTGCGACTTCGACACGCGGGAGGCCTGGGGCGAGGCCGCCGTGCGGGGGGCACTCTCCCGCCCCGTCCGCCGCCGCTACAACGCGGCCATGATCTGCAAGCGGGCCTCGGGGAAGGGCCGGATCCGGCGCATCGAGGGGCTCGACCGCATCCTCTCCTCCTTCGGGGAGTGGGTGGTGGCCGTGGATCTCCTGCCCGTGGGGGCGGAGCGGAGGGACTGGAAGAAGACCCTCCTGTCGGACGGGTGGATCATGGTCCGCCACCCGGACCTCCGGACCACGATGGAGATGGCGGACCGGGTCGGCACCGACGTCCGGATGACGGCGGAGTAGGGGGGGCCATGGGAGAGAAGAAGGACGTCATCGGCGGCCCCAACGAGCAGGAGCAGCTCCGCGCCTTCACCCGGAGCCTCCTCCAGGACCTCCACGCCCTCGGGAAGATGGTCTCCGGCGGCCTCCTCGAGGAGGGGGTGCGCCGCGTCGGCGCCGAGCAGGAGGTCTTCCTCGTGGACCGCAACCTCCGGCCCGCGCCCGTGGCCATGGAGATGCTCCGGCGCCTCGACGATCCGGCCCACTTCACCACGGAGCTCGGCCTCTTCAACCTCGAGATGAACCTCGACCCCCTGCCCCTGGCGGGGGACTGCTTCTCCCGGATGGAACGACAGCTCCTCGACCTCCTCGGGAAGGCGAGGGCCGCGGCCCGCGCCGAGAAGTCCGACATCGTCCTGACGGGCATCCTGCCGACCATCCGCAAGAGCGACCTCGGCATCGACAGCATGACGCCGCTGCCCCGCTACCACGCCCTCAGCGAGGCCATGAACCGGCTCCGGGGCGGGGAGTTCGAGATCCACCTCAAGGGCGTGGACGAGCTCCACATGCGCCACGACAACGTGATGGTGGAGGCCTGCAACGCCTCCTTCCAGACCCACCTCCAGGTGGGGGCGGAGGAGTTCGCGCGGCTCTACAACGTCGCCCAGGTGGTGGCCGCCCCTGTGCTGGCGGCGGCCTGCAACTCTCCCCTGATGTTCGGGCGGCGCCTCTGGCGGGAGACCCGCATCGCGCTCTTCCAGCAGTCCGTGGACACGCGCTCCGGGGAGCACCACTTCCGCGAGCGGGTCCCCCGGGTGGACTTCGGCCGCCGCTGGGTGAAGGGCTCCGTGCTCGACTTCTTCCAGGACGGGATCTCGCGCCACCGGGTGCTCATCGCCACGGAGCGCGAGGAGGACCCCATGGCGCGGCTCGCCCGCGGGGAGCTGCCGGATCTCAAGGCGCTGCGGCTCCACAACGGGACCATCTACAAGTGGAACCGGGCCTGTTACGGGATCCTCGAGGGCCGGGCCCACCTCCGCATCGAGAACCGCGTCATGCCCTCGGGACCGACGCCCCTCGACGAGGTGGCCAACGCCGCCTTCTGGTACGGGCTCATGCTGGCCATGGCGGATTCCGGCGAGGACGTCACCCGGCGGATGTCCTTCGACGACGCGCGGCACAATTTCGTCTCCGCCGCCCGCCACGGCATCGCCGCCGAGTTCCACTGGCTCGACGGGAAGGAGACGACGGCCCGGAAGGTGATCCTGGAGGAGCTGCTCCCCATGGCGCGGAAGGGGCTCGCGCTGCACGCCGTCTCCAGCGACGACGCGGACCGGTACCTCGGCGTCATCGAGGAGCGGGTCCGGACGGGGCTCACGGGGGCGGCCTGGATGCTCAAGTCCCTCGCCTCCATGGCTGGCCGGGGCACGGAGGGGGAGCTCCTCAACGCGCTGACGGCGGGGACCATCGCCCGCCAGTGGGACGGGACCCCCGTGGCGCGCTGGTCCCCGGCCCGCGCCGAGGAGGGGGGCGGCTGGCGGAACAACTACATCAAGGTCGAGCAGTACATGACGACGGACCTCTACACGGTGCACGAGGATGACGCCATCGACCTCGTGGCCAACATGATGATCTGGCAGCGGACGCGGCACGTGCCCGTGGAGGACGCGCAGCACCGGCTCGTGGGGCTCGTCTCCCATCGCGCCCTGCTCCGCGTGCTCGCCCGGGTGCTGCAGGAGGGGACCTCGGCGCCAATCCCGGTCTCCGAGGTGATGGTCCGCGACCCCTGGAGCGTGGCCCCGGAGACGCCGACGCTGCGCGCCATGGAGCTGATGCGGCGCCACGCCGTGGGCTGCCTCCCCGTGGTGAAGGACGGCCGCCTCGTCGGGATGATCAACGACGGCGCCCTGATGGAAGTCGCGGGGAAGCTCCTGGAGCAGCACCTGAAGGAGTAGGGGGATACGGTACCCGACCCGATTCATCGGGGTTGGGGGATGTGTTCCCGCCGGAACGGAAAACCCGGGGTTCCTCGGTGTCTCGGGCGGGTTGTCGCTGGCCTTGCGCGCCTCCGGCGGGGGGGTCCCGGAATGGAGGCGTCCCCGAACGGAGGGGACGCCTC
>CAYJMF010000069.1:0-6389 GCA_964370855.1 uncultured Planctomycetota bacterium
GGCGCCGCGCCGCCCCCCCCCCCCCCCCCCCGGGGCGGCGGGCGGGGGGGCCCCCGCCCCCCAACGCCCGGGCGAACCCTCCCGTCAGGCCAGGGGATCGGCGCCGTTCATGCCGTCCTCGATCATGAGTTCAGGCTCCTCGGTGCCGCGGAACCGGTTCAGGGCGGGGCGGAAGGCCAGGGAGACGGGACCGGGGCCGCCGGCGAAGAGGGTCTCCACGCGATCGGCCCCGCCGAACCAGACCGCCCGCCGGGCGACCCCGTCGGCGCCGCGCACGTGGAAGGAGACGTGGTCGTTGGCCTTGCCCATGGTGCGGGGCCTTCCGACGAGCTCGAGCCCCCCCGCGGCGAGGAGGGGCGCGGGATTGCCGTTCCCGAAGGGGCCGAGCCTCTCCAGGACGCGGAGCGTCGTACCGTCGAGGTGGCCGAGGGGCACGAGGGCGTCGAGTTCCAGGGAGGGGCGGAGGTCGGCCCCCTCCAGCATCTCCGCGGCGCGCGCCTCGAAGGCGGCGATGAAGCCCGCGAGCCGGTCCCGGCGCACCGTGAGGCCCGCGGCGGCGGCGTGGCCGCCGTGGGCCTCGAGGTGCGCACCGCAGGCCGCCAGGGCCCTCTCGAGGTGGAAGCCGTTCACCGTCCGGGCGGAGCCGCGCCCCGATTCCCCGTCCATGGCGATGACCACGGAGGGCCGGTGGAACTCCTCGGCGAGGCGGGCCGCCACGATGCCCACGACACCGGCGTTCCATCCCTCGCCGGCCACCACGATGCCCGCGGGGGGGAGGCCGCGCCCGTCGAGGGCGACGGCGCCGCGGGCGATGTCGAGGACCTTCTTCTCGATGACGCGGCGGGAGGTGTTCTCGGCGTCGAGCACCTCGGCGAGCTCCCGGGCGCGGTCCGGGTCCTCGGTGATCAGCAGCTCCAGGGCGCGGCCCGCGTCCCCGAGCCGCCCCGCGGCGTTGATGCGCGGGGCGAGGCGGAAGGCGACGTCCTCGACGGTGGGCTCGCGATCCGCGATGCGGGCCACCTCCATGAGGGCGCGGATGCCCGGCGAGGGGTTCCTGCGGAGGAGGGCGAGGCCGTAGACGACGGCCACGCGGTTCTCGTCCACGAGGGGGACCACGTCGGCCACCGTGGCCATGGCGACGAGGGCGAGGGATTCGGTGAGCCGCTCCCGCAGCGGCGACGCCACGCGGGTCCCGCCGCCGAGCCTCCGGGCGACGGCCCAGGCGAGCTTGAAGGCGACCCCCGTCCCGCAGAGCCAGGGGAACGGGTAGGAGGTCCCGTCGGGCCGCAGCGCGCGGGGGTTCACGATGGCCACGGCGGGAGGGGGAGGGCCGTCCCCGGTGAGGTGGTGGTCCGTTACGACGACGTCCAGCCCGAGCTCCCGGGCGAGGGTGATCTCCGCCACGGACTTCGATCCGTGGTCCACGGTGCAGATGACCTTCACCCCGTCGGCGGCGAGGCGGCGGACGGCGTCGGCGTTGAACCCGTACCCCTCGGCCCTGCGGTCCGGGAGATAGGGGACGGCGTCCCCCCCCGCGGCGCGGAAGAAGGAGAGGAGGAGGGCGGTGCCGCAGATGCCGTCCACGTCGTAGTCCCCGTAGACGGCGATCCGCTCCCTCCCGCGGAGGGCCGCGGCGATGCGGGCGGCCCCGGCCTCCATCCCGGGCAGGAGGTCGGGTTCGTGCATGTGGGAGATGTCGGGGCGGAGGAAGCGGCGGGCCGCCCCGGGGTCGGTGACCCCCCTCCGCGCGAGGAGGAGGGCCGCGAGGGGGGGGAGCTCCAGCTCCGCGGCCAGGAGGGCGGCGGCCTCCCGCGGGGCCTCGGGGAGGAGCCAGCGGGGGTAGGTGCGGCCTTCGGGGGCGGCGGTCCTGCTCACCGGGTGAATCTACGCCCGCGGTGCGACAGGCGGTGGAGGGGCGCGGGGATCGCGAGGGGGGGCCCGGCGCGGGCCCTATGATCCCGGCCATGGCCTCCCCCTCCATCCTCCGGCTCACCCTCGGCACGGCGGGCCATATCGATCACGGCAAGACCTCCCTCGTCCGCGCCCTCGTGGGGACCGAGGGGGACACGGACCGGCTCAAGGAGGAGCGGGCGCGGGGGCTGACCATCGACATCGGCTACGCCGAGTGGCGCCTCCCCGACGGCGTCGAGGTGGGCATCGTGGACGTGCCGGGCCACGAGAAGTTCGTCCGGAACATGGTGGCCGGCGCCACGGGCATGGACTGCGTGCTCCTCGTGGTGGCCGCCGACGACGGGGCCATGCCCCAGACGCGGGAGCACCTCCAGATCATGTCCCTCCTCGGCATGAAGGTGGGGGCCGTGGCGGTGACGAAGATCGACCTCGTCGACGCCGACATGCGGGAGCTGGTCGTGGAGGACGTGCGCGGCCTCCTCGCGGGGACCTTCCTCGAGGGCGCTCCCCTCTTCCCCGTGAGCAGCACGACGGGGGAGGGGATCCCGGAGCTGCGGGCCGGCCTAGAGGGGATCCTCCGCGCCATCCCCCCCCGGGACGCCTCGGGCCCCTTCCGGATGCCGGTACAACGGGTCTTCACGGTCAAGGGCCACGGGACCGTGGCCACGGGAGTGCCCGTCTCCGGCAGGGTCCGGAGGGAGGATCGCCTCGAGCTCCTGCCCGAGGGGAGGCCCTGCAGGGTGCGCGGCGTCCAGGTCTACCACCACGATGCCGAGGAGGCGGGGGCGGGCCACCGCACGGCCCTCAACCTCGCCGACATCGACTACCGGGAGGCGCGGCGCGGGGACGTGCTCGCGGAGGCGGGCATCTTCAAGGCCGTGCGCATGCTCGACGTCCGCTTCCGCTGCACCTTCGAGGAGCGCCGCCCCGTGCCCCACCGGTTCCCCGTCATGCTCCTCCTCGGGACCGCCGAGGCCCCGGGGCGGCTCCTCCTCCTCGAGGGGGACGAGGCGGCCCCGGGGGAGGAGGTCTACGCGCAGCTCCTCCTCGACGAGCCCGTCGTGGCCGCCCCGGGGGACCGCTTCATCCTCCGCGTCCCCTCCCCCGCGGCCACGGTGGGAGGTGGGGTGGTGCTCGGGGAGGCGGAGCGCCGCCGCCACCGCCGCAAGCCCGCCACCCTGGACGCCCTCCGGGAGCTGGAGGCGGGGCTCGCGGACCCCGTGGCGGGCCTCCGGGCGGCTCTGCGGGCGGCGGGGACCGGGGGCGGGGACGCCGCGTCGCTCGCGGCCCGGGTCAAGCGGCGGCCCGCCGACGTGAAGGGGCTCCTCGAGTCCCTCGTCGCCGCCGGGGGGGCCGTCGCCCTCCCCGGGGGCCTGCACCTCCTGGCCGAGGCCTGGGCCGGGGTGCGCTCCTCCGTCGCCGCGGCCCTCGCCGCCTTCCACGACGCGCAGCCCCTCCGGGATTCCATGCGGGCCGCGGAGCTCCGCGCCGCCGTGGCCGCGCCCGAGGCGGTGGTGGACGGGGCCGTGAGGGAGCTCGCGGCGGCGGGCGCCGTCGAGGCCCTGCCCGGGGGCCGGGTGCGCCTCGCGGGCCGGGGGCCGCGCCTCACCGACGGCGACCGCGACGCCCTCGATCGGCTCGAGGCCACCCTCCGGACGGGGGGGTTCGCGACGCCGCGGGAGGACGAGATCGGCGCCCTCCTCTCGCTCCCCGCGGCCCGGGCGGCGGCCCTCGTCGGGCTCCTCATGGAGAGGGGGACCGTGCTCCGGCTGAAGGACGGCGTGCTCCTCCACGCGGAGTCCGTCGAGGACGCCAAGGGGAAGATCGCCGCCCGCATCCGGGAGACCGGCGCCATCGCCCCCGCGGACCTCAAGGAGCTCCTCGGTGCGACGAGGAAGTTCGGCATCCCCTTCCTCGAGCACCTCGACTCCACGGGCTTCACGGTCCGGGTCGGGGACCGCCGCGTCCTCAGGGGGGGCTGACCGGCTCGAGCCCCGAGCGGCGGAGGGTGGCGTCGTAGTCGTCGGCCACGAGGGTCAGTTCCGCCCCGACGAGGAAGACCACCCAGGTCAGGTAGACCCACAGCAGGAACACCGGCAGGACCCCCATCCCCGAGAGCACCGTGCGCGTGACGAGGGCGTGGCGGAGGTAGAGCGCGAAGGTCGCCTTGAGGAGCTCCACGAGGACCGCGGCGACGGTCCCCCCGAGGATCGCCGACCTCCACCGGATGCGGGAGCCGGTGCAGACCCGGTAGGCGATGATGAGGCCGAGCCAGCCCGGGACGAGGGGAATGAGGTAGCGGAAGACGAGGATCGCGTCCTCCCCGGGCATCATCCCCCGCCCCTCCAGCCCCTCCACGACGGCCGTGAGCAGGAGGGACACGACCACGAGGAAGGGGGCCAGGGCCACGGTCATCCAGAACCCCGCCAGGCGGCGCAGGCGGGACGCGAGGGAGGAGACCCCGGCGATCTTCTGGAAGGTCCGGTCGAGGGTCGCGAAGAGCTTCCACGCGACGGGAACGAGGGCGATGAGGCCGACGATGCCCAGGCCCGTGCTCACGGTGCGCAGGGCCTCCAGGGTGGTCCGCAGCATGTGCTCCGCGCCCTTCGCCGTCTCCGGGACCAGGTTGGAGAGCAGCCACCGCTGGATCACCTCCATGCGGCTCGGCGCCACCCCGATGAACCCGAGGACCGCCAGCGCGAGGATGAGGATCGGCACGAGGGAGAGGAGGCTGGTGAAGGCGAGCGCCGCCGCACGGTCCCCGGCGTGGTCCTCGCGGTAGCGGCGCGCCGCCAGCACGACGGACTGGGAGGCCCGGAACAGCCGTCCGTGGGGGCCGCGGGGAGGGGCGTGGAGGAGGAAGCGGGGCTCCGCCGTGGCGATCCACCAGAGCACCCGCTTCGGTCCGCGGGGCGGCGGATCGGGGATCGGCCGGTCGGGGAGGATCGGGGGCACGCCGGGAGGCTATCCCGCGGCGGGGCCCGCGGGAAGTTCCGTCAGCAGAAGGTCAGGTTCGGCTTCTCGTTCTCCATCCCCTTGCCCAGGCTACGCGCGCGGGTCAGGGCCGACAGCCGCCTGCGGAACTCGTCGAGCTCCTCCTGCCGTTCCGTGCTCCGCTCCTCCTCCTGCCCGAGGATCATGACGAGGCCGTTGAGGGAGGTGCGGCACTCGGGGTTGAGCTTCAGGGACCTGCGGTACCAGCGCTCCGCCTCCCGGCGGTCCTCCCGGGCGAAGGCGGCCTCGCCGCGGAGTGCGCAGTACTCGTCGGTCTCCTTCCCCGTCAGGCTGAGCACCTTGGACGCCTCCTTCTCCGCGCCGGCGGGATCCGGCGAACCCCCGGGGGCCGGGTACTTGAGGAGGATGAAGGCGATTTTCAGGTGGGGCCGGGGATCCGCGGGGGAGAGCTCCGCGGATTTCCGGTAGTGCTCGAGGGCCTCGGGGAACCGGAACTGCTGCGCCAGGACCAGGGCGAGGTTGTAGGAGTGGACGAAGCTCCCCGGGTCCTCCCGGATGAGATCCTTCAGGAGCTTCTCGGCCTCGGCGAGGCGGTCGAGCCTCTGGAGGGCGGCCGCCCTGTGCGTCGCGACGACGCGGCGCAGGCGGTTGTCGCGGGGGGCCCGCGGGTCCCGGAGGGCCGCGGCGGCGAGGGCCTCCACGGCGTCGACGTCCTTGAGGGCGAGGTCCTCGCGCCCCGTCGCCGGATCCATGAGGGCGCGGGCGCGGGCGAGGAGGCCGAAGAAGCGCAGCTGGTGGGCCTGCCAGGGGTCGAGGCCGACCACCCCGTCGAGGCCCTCGATCCCCTTCGTGATGTTCTCGATGGCGGGCTTCCAGTCGGCCATCTGCTCGCGGACGAGCCCGTCCACGATCCAGAGGCCGGGGAAGGTGCCGTCGAGCCCGGCACAGGCGTCGAGGAGCCGGAGGACTTCGGCGGCCCTCTCCTGGCGCGGCTTCGCCTCCTCGGGGAAGTCCTGCCGGGCGAGGGCGAATGCCAGGAAGTAGGAGGAGGCGGCCCGTCGCGGCGCCCCGGCACCCTCCGGCATCCGATCGTGGACCGCGCGGTAGTCCTGGACCGCGCGATCGAGGTACCTCTCGTCGAGGGAGAGGGCGTGGAGGATCAGGTTCCCCTCGCCGCGGCTGAGGAGGGTGTCGATCTCCTCCAGCGTCAGCGGCGGGAGGGAAGGAGGGGGAGGAGAGGGAGGGGCGGGGACGGGCTTCGGCGGCTCCTCGGAGAGGAGGGGCGTCGGGAGGAGGAGGGAGAGGAGAAGGAGGCCGGCGAGGAGGAGTGAAACGCGCGGGAGGGCCATGGGGGCCATTCTAAGGCGAGGGTTCCTGGAACGGGGAGATTGGTCGGAACCCGGGGGGTTCGCTGGTTCGTGCGGGATCTCCCGTGAGTGGCGCGCCTCCGGCGGGGGGGGGGGGGGGGGGGGGGGGGGGGCGGGGGGGCGCGGCCGGGGGGGGGGGGGCCGCGCCGCGGGGGG